>JAHJJD010000054.1 GCA_018822845.1 Gammaproteobacteria bacterium
AGTGTTCAGAACGTGGCAGGGGAATAGCATGACAAAGGCAATATGTCTTAATCCCTTTTAAATCAGGGCAGTGTTCAGAAGTTTTCGCCGCTAAGAATGCAGAAATCGCGCTGAGTCTTAATCCCTTTTAAATCAGGGCAGTGTTCAGAAGCAAAAATGATGCAGATGCAATTGCGGCTGAACGTCTTAATCCCTTTTAAATCAGGGCAGTGTTCAGAACAAATATACCGTGATATGGCAAAGCACTACGAGTCTTAATCCCTTTTAAATCAGGGCAGTGTTCAGAAGTCTAGCCCACACCGAATGCGTGCGTTATTGGGTGTCTTAATCCCTTTTAAATCAGGGCAGTGTTCAGAACAGCAGAAAATACGGCTTATCAGGACAAGAAAAGTCTTAATCCCTTTTAAATCAGGGCAGTGTTCAGAACGGATAAAACACTTACCTCTCCCGGTGCAAGCCGGGTCTTAATCCCTTTTAAATCAGGGCAGTGTTCAGAAGGCTCGTGTCTAATCAGCCTTTTAAATCAATCGGTTACAGAGACCCTTAGCAGGAAACTCACTGTATAAAAAGTTACCTTGCGTAAAAAATGAACATAATAGATTGTTAAACAGGCGACACGCTCAGGTATTTTCGTGTTAATGCGATGATTTTACAGATATTTTTTGAAAAATGGAAGAATTATCCGGCAGTTTCGCTACTATTAGCTCCAAAGTTGATCCCTGACTGGAACCATCCGTGCTAATGGAACAATGGGCTACCCTTAAGACGAGACAAATCAAGCTGTTCTGGCCTCAACAAAATGAATATCAGCGATTTGGGGGAAGGAGACAGGCTGCACTCTGCACCGAACATGCGCAATTGTCTGAACCTGGATTTATGTGATTGGTATGATTAACTGTGATTTTGATGGTGGCACGCCCAAAAATCACAGTTAATCTGAAAAATCAGCGTAATCCCGGTTCAGACATATATTGCATACGCCACCGATGTTTTGCTCTGGATGCTACCAGCCAGTTTGCACGAAAGTGAGATTACGCCTTAAGTTTTGCTTCAAATTTGTCGATGAGTGCTTGTAAGTCCCGGATCAGACTGGTCGCAGGGTTACGCGCATCTTTTTCCTTAAAGCCCCCGTGTTGAATGTCATTTCTGACATTGCGTATCTGGTCGGCAATCCGTTCTGGTGAGTTTTTGCCTTCGGCTTCATTCCAGCGGCTTTCCATAGTGCTGCGAACATCGGATTTCAATTGTTGCTCATCTGCGCCTTGTGTCTGTGCGTACAGCGAAATCCAACCCTCGCGCAACACGATAGCCGCTTCAGGGTAACGTTCGTAACTGACATACAGCTTTGCCAGTTCCAGCATTGCATGATGCCCTTGATGGTTAAACAACGAATCAGCAGGAATACCTTGCAGCTTGGCTTTCAACTGCTCCAACACCGGGAACAACGGCATGAAATGGGTACGCACTTCGGCTTCGCTTTGCGCAATCTTGGCGAGTACATCGCTGGCACTGCCACGTTCTTTACCCGTGATGATTTGTGGCACACGCACGGTAGAAATATTATCCGAAAAAGCACGGATGGACTCCGCCAAACTCGCCAAAGTTCTGGGGCGTTCACCCTGCCCCGCCTTTTGGATAGCCGCATTTTCCTGACGTGCCAGCGTTGCCAAATCAGCACCATGCCCGGTTTTCATGAAGCTTTGCAGGCTGCTCGACCAATTCAGCAAACCGATGAAAGTGCTGATGTCCCAAACAGGCGAAGTGACTGCATCCTTGCGCCATTCACCGTAAAAAGCCTGCATCGCTGGCACGCTATCCAGTGTCGAGCGCAGGTAGTTGATCACCGCAGCGGCAAAGAACGGCTGGGCGCGGAAACCGTGGGTAATGTCGAAACTGACATGGGCAGCATTGCCCACCGTTACCGCATCACTAATGACCTCAAATTGTTGCCACAGCTCCTCAGTGTTACCACCAGAAGGAATACTGAGAATGGTCGGGCACGGCAGTTGCAAACGCTCCAGCTCCTCACTCAGCCCTTGCGCGTGGGAAGCATATGCCTGCCCGGTTGCCAGCACGGTGATTTCATCGGCTTGCAGAAAGGTTGCCAAGGCTGCGGCGACGTAACGGGTTTGGCATTCCTGCCCGTTGAAGGTGTAACAGGTTTCGGCGTAGTTGCCTGTGCCGAGGAAGGTGATTAGGCGCATGGGTTATCCGTTGTGTTAGCGGTTGTCAGGCAGCGGCAGCAAGCGGCAACCGCACATCAATTTCATCCCAAGGCACGAAGACCTTGCCGTGTTCGTCTTTCTCGATCACCAGCCATTCCGTAAGCAGGGCGACATCCTGATGCACATTGCGGTAGTGGCGATCCAGCCGCTTTGCCAGCTCGTAAATGGAAACCGCGCCGAACTTTTTGAGTTCGCTGATCAACTCCCAGCGTTTGGGGGTGAAGACCTTGGCGAACTGCGGCACGGTTTCAAAGCCGATGCTGAAATGCGGCGCGACGGCTTGACCTGCTTCGAGGGCTTGCAGGGTTGCACCGAAGGTGTCGAGGGCAGCAGTGGCGGGTTGAATTTCGACGTGTAGTACATGGCTCATGATGTTGCACCTTCTAGGTCACGTTTGAAGTCTGCCAGTAGTGTTGGTACATCTTTGAAAACATAAACCACTTCCAGTACCCCCATATGTTTATGGTCGCCTTTGCCGCGTTCGTTGTCGTAACCGATGACACGTTTACCCTCAACGATATAAACCAGACGGTATTTGTACGGGTGTTCAGAAGGCGGCACGGGAGTTGGAACTTCCCATACCACGCCTTCAATAATTCCGTCACCGTAGGCTTGGCGGAACTTGTGGAGGAGCTTTGCTTTCGATTCTGGCATGATGCGTCATTTATGTAGGGTTTGTAAAGCCATATAGGGTTTAAGGCGCATCATACTATATCAAACAGCACATTCATATTGCCTTGGCTCTTAACCACAGCCGTTGCCACTAAACGTTGTTTTTCCAACAGTTTACGTTTGTCATCCGGTAGCTTTGCGAACAATGCCTTGGCATCGTCACCGCGTACTGTTGCCCGCTTTTTGTTACCTGTTGCGGTGATTTCGCCACTGCCTTTCTGGTATTGGAAAGTGGACTTTTCCCAGCGTTCATCCTGTTGTTGGAAAGTGCCTGTATTGCCCTTGCCATCAGATTCTAGCTGCATTCCACCGTAACCCGTTGCCGTTTTGCCACCTGCACCCGCTTGTTCCAAGGCGCGATTCAATACATCCGCAACATCGGCTAAATCAATCGCAGGGCGTTTACTGTCAGCATCTGGGTATTGGCGCAGAGCAAAGCTGAACAGCAAAGTGATCTCTTTTGCCACCAGAAATGAAACCGGCACAGGGTCATGCCAATCGGCTGGCACAGCTTCGGCTGTTCCTGCTGCCTGATCTGTTCCGCCTTTTTCGTACCACTTACCCATGTGCGGAGTCATAATGTCCACGCCGAGTGTCACGGGTTTGGTAGGCAGTGCATCAAAGAAAATCAGATTGCCCGCTTGGCTATCATAGGTTTGATCTTCAGGTTTTTTGTGGTCACTGCCGAACCAATCAAACAGTAATTTTTCCTTGTCGGGGTTTTCTGGATTATCAGTATCCAGATTATTTTCAATGTAACTCCGCACCAAACCTTTAACCGCCGCTCCTGTCAAGTACGGCACACCCAAAGTTGGATGCCACGCAAAACCGTTTTCTACCGGGTGCGGATTGCCCATGCCTGTAACAAAATGCCAATTAGCTTTGAATATATGGCTTTGCCCTTGCAGACTGGCGGCTAACTGCATTTGGGCTTGTGCATGGGCGGCAAGTTGTTTGTTATTCCCTACTACTCCATTAGTATTGTTATTGAAATGATTCTTTAGCCATGCTGCATTAGCAGCACTCTCAGGCTTGGGATTTGCCCATTGTTGTTGATCTTTGTATTGGTTAAAAAATCGTTCAAACCAAAGTCCGCGATTACCTTTATTGGTTATCTCAGGTGGCACTGCTTGTAATTCAACATATAATGGTGTTGTCATTGCTGCTGCCCCCCACTATCACCATCGGTCATGAATGCTTTGGCAAATTTTTTCACCCAATCCATCAGCATTTGGGCTTCGGCTTGTGCAAGGCGGTATTTGTGCATATCTTCGCTAGTAATGCCAGCTAGTAAGTTGGCACAGCCTGCATACGGTTGATCTTGCTGGCACAACCAACCTGATAGCAAGTTATACAACTCACCATGTGTGCCGCCTTTAGACTTGAAGAATGCGGCGGCTTGCCCCAAGCCATTCATGTGAATCATGGCAGGCAAGTTGGAAGCATGAGCACGGTATTCTTTTTGATTTACGCCATTAGTAATAGCGGCATTCACTTGATCTAATGCATACTTCGCCCGCTTTTGTTGCATGGTTTGCATTATTTACCCCCTGCTACAGTTGTAACTGCACACCAGCCCATGCCAACAGTTTCATTGCCACCGACTTGCAGCCACGGCTTATCAGCAAACAAACCTGTCACTGCATTCAAAACCCATTGTGCAGATTCATCCTTGGATAAATCCACTGTTTCTGTTTTTGGTTTTCTAACCGAATTAGCGGATAAACCAACATATAGTAAGGTTTCCGGTGGCAAGGTTTCTTCGTACCATAATTGACCTTTAAGGACGGTTTTCTTTTCGGAATCAATTGCAATGTGCGCATTCACGGGCGTGGCATGTTGGCAAAGGTGCGCGAACATATCATTGCTGACAATCACCAACTGTTCTTGCAATACCGGTTTCGCGTCGTCGACTCTCATCAGGCTTGCTATTGCGTCGATGATGTCCGTTAAATCCCGCAAATTCGTATCGAAACGATATTCTTCCAAAAATAATTTAGCGTTAGCGGGTTGTTGTGGCACAAGTGCAGGGGTTGTAGTTGCCGTATCTGTCACTGTTGGTATTGCGAATGTTAAATTCATACCAAACCGTTGCGCATCATTTTGATAGCGCTTCAGTACAGCAGGGCATGTCACCCATTTGAATTGCGAGGTAAGGGAGCGGATAGGCAACAACAGTAACCGCGCATCGCTGACCATAATCGCACCTGCATGATCACTGGCATTGTTGGTATCAGGGCCAAAAACAAATTTTACGCTGTCATTGTCTTCGCCGTATTGGCTTTCGGCACGGGTGCGCAAAGCACCTTTCATGCTTGATCCGAAAATGCACGGGTAGCCATTATGCCCTTCACGCTGAATCGGCAGGTCGATAACACCCGTCGTTGAGCCTGTACCCGCGTGGATGGAGGTTTGTGCCAATAAGCCCAAAATTGCGTTTGCTTGAGTCATGCTGAATGTCCTGAAGTGTTGTCGTTGTCATCCCAAACGCCGACGGCGAGGTGTCCGTAGCCGTATTCGGTGAAATCGCCAATGCGTTGGTCGTGTAATGCGTTGATTGCCGCTTGAATGTCGCCATCGTCCACGCTGCAAAAGAATACGCTGCCAGCAGGAACGAGACTTTTCACGGGGCGCGGTTTGTTGGCTGCCATGTCCCAGCCACCGACACGCTGGACTTTGCCCGTGATTGCACCATGCAAGGTGAGGGCAATACCGTTGAGTGTGCCGCGCCATACGGTCGGGTTGCATGCTTTGCGATGAAAATCAAGGCAGGGCGAGCCGTATAAAGGCGTGAGCAGATAAAGGGCAAACGTCGTACCACTGATGCTTACCTTGGGTAGAGTGTTACCTGTTGATTTCACGCTAAGGCTGGCTGTGCGTCCCTCACCGCCCAAACGGATGATGGCGTTATTCGGCATGGCAGCGGGTAAGCCTTCTACATCCAATTCAATCGACATGCCAGCTTTGGGGCGAATGTGTTGGGTTTGGTACAACAAGCCTTTTTGTACGCTGCGCGTGGCGTTATCGCGGGCAATGCCAAGGCGTGATTCTTGCTCAAACAAATTTTTTGCATCGTGGATTTGTTCAGATGTTGGCTTGTCGCCCTGTAATACCGCTTTCCAACCTGCCTGGTTAAGCCATGCGTTTTCTAGAGGCTTGCTACCTTTGGGTTCGTCGCCGTCAGGGAGTTTTGGCAAGCGCACGTTTTCACCCCAATCGCAGCGCACTACGTTTTCAACCACATCTAAGGTAAGTTGGAATAATTTCTCGCCTTTACGCATTAAATGCAGGGGTGCGGGATAGAAACGCTCACGCTTGTCATCTTCACCCCATGCCAGCCACGGGCCTTCAAAGCGTAGGTTGCCCAGCGATTCGCCGAAACCGATGTGAGTAGCGAGGGGATGTTCGCCTTTTTTCTGATCAAACTCATCCCATTTAACGTGCAAATGTTCACCAATCAGGGTGCGCACCGCCCCAGCCAAGGTACGCACGGGAGGCGGGAATACGCTTTGGGCTTCACCGAGTGCTTCCATTGGGCGCGACTCACGGAAAAACAGCGTGTCAGTGGCATTGAATACCAAGGTGGCTTTACCATTGACCGTGTGCTGCACTGCTATTTTTTCAAACGCTTGTTCCTGTGGTGGCGGCGATTTTGAGGTAGCAGGCTTAGTCAGTGACTGTTCTGATTTTTTACCGTAACGCACAGGTTTGTATGGCGGTTTGTGCTTGTTAGGTTTACTCATTTTCCATCCCCTTTTGTGCCAGGAAACGCACCAGTAACGCGCCATCAGCTTCCAATCGCTCACTACGTTCCCATTTTGTACTGTCTGCTTGATCTTTATCGCGGATGACAGGGCGACATTGTTTTAATAAAGGCTCTATCCGGTCTTTGGCTTGATCCATTGTCTTTAAGTCAGATTTACCGGAGTTTAGATATTCCATCGCCATCAATGCCAGGGCATCTTCATCCTTTAAAACTCGCTCTTGTTTCTTGGCAAGATCCGGGTTCAGCAAGTCAAAACGCTCGCGGATTTTGTAGAAAAATTTGCTGGAGAACTGCTCTTTATCCTCTTGGATATTTTGGAAAGACTCAGCAATTTCCTCCAGATACGTTTTATTTGTTTCTGGTATCAGCGCAATATCCCACGGCTGTGACCATTCGAGTTGCAAGCCGCCCGGTTTCCACACCCGAATAGCGAGAGCATCGCGTCCACGGCCATCTTTAGCTACTTCATCCAATAGTTTATGGGCATCATGCAGCACTTTGGTCAGCGGTGTTTTGATATGCACAAACTCAATCGCGCCGGAAAGTGTGGTGGGAATATCGTTATAGTCAAAGCAATTCATGTAGTGACTACGAAGTTCGGCAGCGCAAGGAATGGCATCTTCCAGCGGCAAAATTGCCAGTACGTCATCACCGCCTGCATATATCAGAAAACCATTGCACTGGTAGACAATCGGCTGTACACCTTTAGTAAAATCAGCTAAGCCTTCAGTAATAGCGCATTGCTTGAAGGTGTCACTCATGTGTGAGCCAAGCGAATCACCATCCATCATCAGAACTGCGTAAAATGGCGAAGGTTTAGGCAATTTAGGGTAGGTACTGTCACGCACGGCATTCAATGCCTTCAACACCTTTTCAGCTTGTTTTTGATCTTCAACGATATTTGGGTTTTCAAGAGCACTTTCAAAGAATACATTGCCATCCAATGCTTTCCACTCACGCTTGCCCCATACTTCGGTTAAGCATTTAAGTTGTGTATCCCATTCTCCGTATTCACCTGCCAAGGTGCGAGCTTGGGTAAAGAAAGTGTTTAAGGTGAGTTCGTCAGCGGTATTCAAGGCTTTTTCCAGCCAATGCACTGCTGCCATGTAGGTTACGGATGGCACAGCACTGGATACTTTCCAGCCTTTCAATTGCCAACCTTGTGTCATTTTATGATCAAGATTCTTGAAGTGATGACTGAAGCGGCGTTTGACAAAAGCAATGGCACACAGGGCTTCATTTTTACGAAGATCACTTTTCATGCTTCCTTTGCCACTGTCACGCACTTTGTCCCAGAAATTTTCATTCATGGCTTTGCGGTTAGGGCGTTTTTCACCCGAAAGCTCTTGCCAGCCGTCCATCATGGCACATTTTACACCGGGTTCTTCGGGCGGGGCGTAAGTACGCCAGTTCTTGCGTTTGTCCAGCGCGGAACTGTCTTTCTCGTCTTCGGTAATGACCCAGCTCATATCCCAAAAGTTGCTGACCTGCCGATCCCAGATATTGCGCTGCACGCCATTGCTGACCGCTGCCAAATCGGCTTCCCAGACTTTTTCGGCGAGGGCTTTCCATGCTTCTTGCACAGCATTTACGACGGCTTCGGGTTTAAACGTGGGGTCAACTGCTGCAACTAATCCTTTGAAACGGTTAGGAATGCTGCCTTGGGTTGGCTCAGTACCTTTTTTGCCGTCACCGACTAGCCAGGCCATATAATTATCATCCGGCTGTGGAAATTCCACCTTGCCATTTTGATGTTTCACAGCTTGAATCGCTACGGCTGCCAGCCACGACAGGATAAATGACCCCGCCCAGAAATCACGGGTACGGCGAGCTTGTGACACAAAGCCTTGTACCGGACCAAGGGTGAAGTGGAAATAGTGGGTGTTGTTACTCATAGTACGCGCACCTTTTCTGCGAAACGATCCATGTAGGTGTGAATTACTTGCCAATCAATCATGGTTTTCTCATTAAAAAGCACCTTCACACTGCTCCCCACTTTAAACTCCAGATTATCTCCTTGAGGCAGAAAAGTTGCTGGCAGCAAGGTTTGAATAACAGCCACTTTTTTATCTGGGAACTGGTGGGTGTGGATAAATAGCGGAGACGCACGACGTGTACGTTCTTTTGCTGCGGGAGCAAAATCAGCTTTTTTCTTAGTTGATGAAAAGAAATAATTATGAGGTAAGCCAAAAACAGAACGATCAGGTATATTGGATGGTGATTTTTTATCGTCTATAATTTTAGCAACCAAGTCATGATCTGCTCTGAAATTTTGTTCTGCATCTTTTTTCCCAACTTTTCCTTTTTGACCATAAGAACGATAAAGTTGCTGCTCCTCACCAACCTTATTTAAAACATCCAATGGCTTTGTACCTTGAGTTGCAACATCAATACGAGCTTGACTAGAAATCGCAGTAAAAGGAGGTAACCCCACGGTGCATTTCCAACTACTTAGAGCAGTTGTTAGTTCGGTAACATTTTTAGGAATAGCTACTGCATCTTTACCATTAGTTAATGACTCAATAGATAGCGATCCAAAACCCTTTCTTGCACGACTACCCAAGCCGCCCAGTAAGCCCAATGCAAACAATGCTTGAACCAGTTGTTCATTTTGAACATCGTAATCGGCTTGAGTTTGCTTTTCAGTTTTTGAATTAATATGCAATTCAACCTTGAGAGTTGCATCCAAGGCTAAGGCAGGGCGTAAATAGACATTGCGATATAGCCCTTGTCCCAACAAATATATGATGCCCGGTTGGGGAGATGATAGAGTCGCAGCTTTTGCGTTCGATGTAACACGTAATGTAAACGCTGCTGCGTTGCCTTTATCCGCTGATGAGCCAAACAACGAGCCTTCTTGGCAATGCAAACATTTCAAAGCAGAAGCGTCATCAGGGAAGTCAGCTCGAATCTTGCCCCACATCAACGCCCGCCACCAAAAGCGCAGCGCACCTTTGACCGAAGCGGGTGATATGCCCGATGCTTTTTGTTCCGCGTCCCCGATGAACATCGGAGTGACAATTCGGTATGTTGCCCGGATGACGTGTGGCTCTGTAAACTTTAAAGACATAAACAGTCCCTTCTGCTTCAATAAGTGGGTTTATTGAACCGATTATCAGCCAGTAAGCACCACTTGTCACGGATGACAAGCTTGTCATCGACAACTTTATGCGTCAGAAAGCTGTATTGCGTGACAAACACCGCAGTTTGAAACAGAGGCGATTTTATTAGCGGTTAATGTTGTTGGTCAGTTCCGTGCGGATTTCCTGCAACAATTGGGGAGTCAATCGCTGGTTGTTATACGTTCCGGCAATGGTATTGGATTCGATCAGTTGCTTGCGCATATATTCCCTGACGCCAGCCCTGAAGCCGCTTGTTTCACCAGCGCGCCGCCCCTTCTCCATCCCATTATCATGACCAAGGCTCCAGCCTGACCAGACAAGTATCCCGGCAACACCCAACAGTATGAAAATTTCCATGCCCTACCCCTGGAACGGTTTCACTCGTGGGGTTGAGTTTACATCTGAATGGATCAATAAAACATCAAAGAAAGCAATTTATTGAACAAATGCCACCACCTCCACCGGCAGTACCAGCCCAAACCGCGTTACCGGCCTGCTACCGTGCGAATGCAGGCAATATGTCTTCGCCGCGTGCACCCCCAACGCTTTTTTCAGGCATTTATGCACGCTGGACTTGCGCTCTTCGAAATAAGATTTGCCCATGCCATCACGTTCCAGCGCTTTGGCGGCTTGCTCGTAGCCTCCGGTTATGCCGTACAGGCGTTGGTAAACATTGAGGAATTGCGCCGCCAGTGGGGTGGTTTCCTCATCCGTCCAGTGGAGCGGTGGAAGGTTTTTAACGCGACGCTCCAGCATCCATGCGTAGAATGTCAGTTGCACGGGCGGCATTTTCACCTGCTTGCCACCACAGGTCAGGGTGGCGGTATGCCAGTCCAGATGCACGACGGGCGGAACGAAACGGCGCTGGGCAGCAGCAATGGTTTCGCTGAAACTGCTGCTGCCCGCCAGCAATTCCCCCGGCAGGCCATCACGCAGGCGCAGGAAGGGGATGTCAGCCAGCGTGACTTCAACGTTGGCAGTGTCAAACTCGCTGCCATCACGGTCTGTTTGCCAGCACGTTTGCGGTGCAGGGTAGTAAAAATCCTTGAGGAAAAAGTAACAGTCGTCCACCAGCACATGCTTGAGGCGGTCTTGCGGCCTGCCGAACAGCGACAGCGCGTAACCAATGTAATAGGTCATGGTGCGGCGTCCACCCGAGAGCAAGGCATAGACGCTTGAGGTCGGGTCGGCGGTATATGCCTGCAATTGCTGGCTGATGAAATCCGCCGTGTGCTCGTTATCCTGTTCCGAACGCACATCCCACAGCACCTTGCCTTGCGGGTCAGTTATCAGGTGGAAAACCGGGCTGGCGCAAGCATCCGGCAAACCGTAATCAGCGCATAGCCGCGCCAGCCAGCCTTCGTGCAGCAGGGATTGCTGAATCTGGTCGCGCCCGCGTTCGGTAGTGATGACATGCACCTCGGTGGGAATCCACGGCGGTTGCGTGGTCTGGCTGAGGGCGAAGAGCGCTTCGGTGATGGTCTGCGGGGAATAGGCTTCGACCGCGACCAGGATGCGGCGCGGGTAAGTGTGCGGTTGGGTGGGGTCGGGTTGGCTCATGAGGAAATTATAGCCGACAAGTTCACAGCCTGCACCGGGCTTCGACTCTACTTCGACAGGCTCAGCACAGCGCGCTCAGCCCTCGAATCTCACTCCGCACAAAAGAACTGGCACAACCCGTTGCCTGAGCGGAGTCGAAGGCAACTTAGGTCATCAAAGCACATCCAGCGAATACTCGCCCATGCCCATCACAGCCCCCTTGCCCACATGCACCCACTGCCCCAGCCACAACCACGGCCAATAGGCTTCCAGCGCCTCAACCGGCAGACGGAAACTGCCCAGCAGCCCGCCCATCTGCACCTTGGTGTGCTGGCGGCTGGAATAGCGCGACCACTCATACCAGCGCAGCGCTTTGTCCAGCACCGCAAGCTGTTCCGCCGCATCACTCAGCGCCTTGAAATCCGCATCCAGCTCCACCCCGGCATGATGCACATGCAGCAACGAAATCCGCCGGATCACCCCCATCATGAACGGCTGGAAATCAAACCGCCCCGCATGCACCAGCTTGCCCTCGTGCAGCGCCCGGTAAGGCGTGTGAAACTGCAAACGTACCTGTTCCGGCAGCGGTGGAATATCCGGCACACACCCCGGCAACGCCTGCAAACTGCCACCCGGCTGATGGATCGTGCGCCATTCCCCGCTACCCGGCGCTGTTTCCTGCTCCACCGCCTGCAATGCAAAGCGCCCATCCTGCTTGCCGACGCCACGCTCCCCCACCTGTTGCAGCGCATGGATCAGATACGGCAAATGTTCCACCGCCTTGCCCATCAGGGTCAGGTACAGGCTGAAATCCTCCCCGCGCGCATACTGCCTGCCCGAAGTCGCCAGCGGATGCAAAATGTACGGGTGTGGTGCGGCATTAACCTTTTCCAGCAACGGCCCCTTGCCCGCAGGCGTCTCGAAAATCTGGCTGTAAACGCACGAACGCCACAACAAACACTGCCCGCACTCCGGCTCGCGGGTAATGCAAACAGTACGGCGCAAGGCATGACCAAACGCCCCCCGCCAGGTAGAACCAGCGTAGGCAGGAAAATGGATCAGGGTTTCAGCCCGCAACCTGAAACGGTAACGGGCGACAGGCAACTGGAAATTCATGGATACCCGGCTTGCTAATCAGATCAACCGAGTGTAAGCCACACCACCATGAATACCAACCTTCACAAGCTTGCCAAATGCTTACTCCCTTCCCCCCTTGCGGGGGAAGGGCCGGGGATGGGGGTCTTCAAGCCGTCGCAATCTTCTGCTGCTGCGCCGCATGCAAGGCATCATTAATCGCGTAACCGTAGGCGCAATCCACCTCAATCCTCACCCGCATCAAGCCTTCCGCCCCCTCATCCAGCATCACCGCCAGTGGCGCACGGCGCTGGAAACGGCGGTGCGGCTTGCGCAGCCACAGCACGCGCATCTGGCTGCTGAACGGGAAAGTAGTACGCAAGGCGTCAGCAATACCGACGATATGCTCAATGCGGTTCATCGTTTCCCCGGTCTGCGGGAACGCCTTCATCCCCATCCGGTACTGTTGCAGGTTGCGCGGGCGCACTTCCTCGCCAAGCCCCAGCACCGCAATCATTTCCTCGGAACTGATATTCCATTCATCCATATGATGCACCACCGCCTGGGTCAGCGCAGTCATTTCCTCTGGCGTAAACTGTTGCATGGCCTCAATCCTTCTTTTTCAGCCCCTGGATGGGGACAATTTTGCTAATGCGCGGCTCATCGGTAAAACGCGGGCGATCCCGGTTCTCCAGACCCGCTTCCTGCGCCAGTTCACGCTCACGGGCAGAAATCAGGTCGAAGCACATTTTCACATCCGTCACCGTTTCATCCGACAGCGGGTAGCGCGTTGCCGAGTCCGACGGGGTAAGGTCGCGCACGATTTTGGCGAGTGTTTTGCGCATCGCCATCAGGATGCGCTTTTCCTGGGAGAAATGTTCTTCAGACATATCTGATCCTGCTAAAGCCATGAAAGTGGTGAAACTATCCTACCATTGACACAAATACCATACCACAAAGGTAGGATATGCCTAACGAATTCCCTGCCCGGCAAGGTATTCCCGCACCTCTTGCGGCGACCCGGTAAATACCAGCCGATCCTGCTTTTTGCTGATCTGGTAATCATACATCGGGTCGTAATAATCCAGCAGGATGAAACGCACCCAGGCGTAATGCGCCTGCGTCTGCCCACTGGCTTGCTGTAGCGCCAGTGCATCCTGCATCTGTTTGCGCACCTGCTGGTAGCGCACGCCGCCCAGCCGCCGCTGAATCTTGTCCAGACTACCCAGCAAATAGGCACTGAAAGCAGCAAAACCAGCCTCGCCATCGCCGCCATGCAACTCGGTAAACGCAGCGCAGGTATCCACCACGTATTCCTGATAACTGATCTCCACCCGCTCCTCATCAGAGACCTGCATCAGCACCAACGGCGCTTGCTGCAACTGGGCAAAGAAATGTTCCGGCAAATGCAGCGAGCCAATCATGCGGCTCTCATCCTCAAACAGCAGGGCAACATCGCCCTGATGGAACTTGCGCAGCAACTGGATGGCGAGTGTGTTCTCAAAACTGATTTGCGGCGGCTGCGGCGTAGGCTGGTTGCCAAACGCCGACCCCCGGTGATTGGCCAGCGCTTCCAGATCAATCTGCCGCTCAAAGGTACGCAGGAAACGGGTCTTGCCCGAACCGGTACGCCCGCTCAGCACCACCGGGCGGAAGCCTTCCGGCAGCGTTCCCAGTTGCTCCAGCAGGAAGCGGCGCATGGCCTTGTAGCCACCCGCGACGCGCGGATAGCGGATACCGGTCTGCTCAAACAGCCATTGCTGCGAAATGCGTGAGCGCAAACCACCCCGGAAGCAATACAACAAGCCTTGCGGGTGTTGCCGCACGAACTCGGCCCATGCCGCCACCCGCGCCGCCTTGACCGCACCGCTGACCCGCGTCAAGCCCAGTTCAATGGCTGCATCCTGCCCCTGATCCTTGTAACGCTTGCCAATGTTTTCCCGGTCGGCATCATCCATCAAGGGCAGGTTGGTACTGCACGGAAAAGCGCCTTCGCGGAACTCGACCGGTGCGCGCACATCCAGCATCGGGCGGTCTTGCAGGAACAGTTCCCGCAAGTCTTCGATGAGGGGTAAATCCTTGCCTGCGTCCTTAAGCGACATACTATTCCACCGTAATCAGCGCAGCACCAGCCACTGGTTCGCGCAAATAGCCCATGGGCTGCAAATCAAAACCGGCAGCGCAGCACACCCGCAGGAAATCGGCTTCGCCCGCCGGGTCGACCGCTACCAGCAAACCACCGCTGGTCTGCGGGTCGCAAACGATCTGCCGTTGCCGTTCGCTCATTTCACCCAGCGCATAGCCGTAACTGTCGAAATTACGCTTGGCCCCGCCCGGTGAGCAATCGAGTTGCAGATACTGCGGAATATGCGGCAACACTGGCACTTGATCGAACTGAATGACCGCCTGTACGCCGCTGCCTTCACACATTTCGCGCAAATGCCCGCCCAGGCCAAAGCCGGTGACATCCGTCAGTGCGTTGACGCAAGCCAGCTTGCCCAGTTCCGCACCGAGCGCGTTCAATTGGCACATCACATCCACCGCGAGGTTGCTGTGTTCCGGCAATAGCACCTTGCGCTTTTGTGCAGTGGTGAGGATGCCAATGCCCAGCGGCTTGCTCAGATAGAGTTTGTCGCCGGGTTTGGCGGTGCTGTTCTGCTTGAGGTTGGCGGTGTCGACGATACCGGTGACAGCCAGGCCGAAAATCGGTTCGGGCGCGTCGATGCTGTGCCCGCCAGCCAGCGGAATACCGGCATCCTGACAGGCTTTGCGCCCACCTTCGACCACTTCGCGGCCCACTTCCGGCGGCAGTTTGTCCAGCGGCCAGCCGAAAATCGCAATTGCCATGATCGGTTTGCCGCCCATGGCGTAAATGTCGCTGATGGCATTGGTGGCTGCGATGCGCCCGAAGGTGAACGGGTCATCGACTATCGGCATGAAGAAATCGGTGGTGCTGATAACGGCAGTGCCATTACCCAGATCGTAGACAGCGGCATCGTCGCGCGAACTGTTGCCCACCAGCAGGGCGTCACAAACATCGGGGGGCAACTGGCTGTGCAGGATCACATCAAGCACGGAGGGGGCAATCTTGCAACCACAACCGGAGCCGTGGCTGTATTCGGTCATGCGGACAGGGGTTTGCATACAGGCTGATACCAAACGAAACAAAGCGTGGAATCATACCTGAAAGCCTGTCAGGGCGCGACAAGGCCCGCTGTTACGCTGTTACACACCCTGCCCGGTCACCACGATCCGCAGGGTTTGCAGCAGGATATGGAAATCCATCCAGCCGCTTTGGTGCTTGATGTAGTAAATGTCGTGGCGGTGCTTGTACATGGCATCTTCCACCGAAGAACCATAGGTATATTTGACCTGCGCCAGACCGGTTATGCCCGGCTTGACCATGTGGCGGAAACGGTAAAACGGCACCTGCTTTTCCAGGTCGCGGATGAACACTTCACGCTCCGGGCGCGGCCCGATCAGCGACATTTCGCCTTTCAGCACATTGATCAGTTGCGGCAGTTCATCAATACGGGTCTTGCGGATGAAGGAACCAACCCTGGTAATGCGGCTGTCATTCTTCGACGCCCAGCGCGCGCCATCCTTTTCCGCATCCAGCCGCATGGAGCGGAACTTGATGATGTCGAATTCCTGATTGAACAGGCCAGTACGGCGCTGACGGAAGAATACCGGCCCTGGTGATTCCAGCTTGATGGCCAGCGCGGTGAGTAACCATACCGGCAAGGTCATCAGCAGCAACAGGCCAGACAGAAAAATATCCAGCAGGCGCTTTTTCCACTGCCCACCATGATTATTGACTGCGCGCATAATGTTGTTGTCGAGCAGGTAATCGCCGTGCAGCAATTCCACTTCAACGAAGTTCAGACGCCGGTCAAGATAATCCAGCAGGGCCTCCACCTGACCGCCAGCGCTGGCAGCATTCACCAGAAACTCGACCTGCGGGACGCTCAGTTCGGTACGTTTGAAAAAGCACAGGGTTTTACCGGCAAAATCAGACACATCATATTGGTTTATGGCGTGAGGAATATTGGCGCGGCGCAGGACATCCCCAACATGTGCCACATCTTTCTCCGGCGCATAGATATAAATCAGACGCTCATCGACTTTGTTTCCAGCAAAAAAACCTGAATGCTTTTGTTCCTGAAAAAATGAAGCAGCACTCAACCGGAATGCCAAACTGTTATCAGACATGATTTACACTCCATGAAATCCTGATCGGCAGATAATTTTTACTATTAAGCTTGCCGATACTATGCAACTGGAGTGGTCAACCATCAATTGGACAATTCACAACCGTCCCTGTTTAGCTGACGAAGTGTAGTTAATCAGTATTTTTCACACTAATGCATGATCTGTGACATGCCACCCATGACCGGCAGCATGATGGAAAGGACAATCAGGGTAACGATGCCACCCATGAGCAAAATAAGGCCAGGTTCCAGCAGGCTGAGCAGGGTTGACACCCGCGCCTGGGTTTCGCGCTCCTGCTGGATGGCGGCGCGCTCCAGCATTTCATCGAGTTTGCCGCTGCCTTCGCCGCTGGCGATCAGGTAGACCATCATTGGCGGAAAATACCCTGAACGTTCCAGCGCCCGGTTGATCGGCATCCCTTCCCGCACCCGGTCGGCAGCTTGCAGCACCGATTCGCGCATGGGGATATTGATGACGACTTCGGCAGAAATCTTCATTGCATCCAGCACCGGTACGCCACTGCTGGCGAGGATGCTGAAAGTACGGGCAAAATGTTCCGTATTCACCCCGCGCACAATCCGCCCGATAATCGGCAAGCGCAACAGCAGGCGATGGTAGCGGTGTTTCCACACGGGCCGTTTCAGCAGCCAGACAATTCCGGCGACCAGCAAACCGATGCCAACCAGTAAAGCCAGCCCGTAATCACGCAGGAAATCGCTGGAAGCAATCAGCATCCGCGTCAGCAGGGGCAGCTCGATTTCCAGCGTGGCGAAAGCTTCCACCACTTTTGGCACGACGAAACGTAACAGGGCGCTCACCACGCCAACGGCGACCAACAACAGCACAATCGGGTACACCAGCGCCGCCGTAATCTTCTGCTGGCTGTGTTGGCTGTTTTCGGTGTAATCGGCCAGCCGCTCCAGCACCTGGGGCAAATGCCCCGATTGCTCGCCCGCCCCCACCGTAGCGCGGTACAGGACAGGGAATGCGCCTGGAAACAGCCCCAGTGAATTGGCCAGCGAATGCCCTTCCGTCACCCGTGCGCGGATGGCGGAAAATACCCGGCGGGCGGAATTGCGCTCAGTCTGGCGCACCACCGCGCCGAGCGCTTCTTCCACTGGCGAACCAGCGCGCACCAGCGTCGCCAACTGACGGGTCATCAAGGCCAGATCAGCAGGACGCAAACGCCCGCCGCGAAACAAACCGCCACTTTCGGACTTCTTCTGTTTCTGCTCAACCTCGTTGACTTCCAGCGGAATCAGCTCGCCATTGCGTAACAACTGGCGCACCTGGCGGGGCGTATCCGCCTCCATGATGCCGCGTTCTTCCTTGCCCGCCGTATTCAGGGCGCGGTATTCAAAAGCGGGCACTAGCGGACATCCTCACGGGTGACGCGCAGCACTTCGTCCAGCGAGGTAAGCCCTTTCAGCACCAGCCGGATGCCGTCATCGCGGATGCTGGGGCTGGACTTGCGCGCCGCAACTTCCAGTTGCATTTCACTGCGGCGGTCGTGGATCATCTGGCGCAGCTCATCATCCAGCGCAATCAGTTCATAGATACCGGTACGGCCCGAGAAGCCGTTGAAATTGCAGGCCGGGCAACCGGTCGCCTTGTACAGCAGCGGGTGTTGCGCCAGTTGCGTATTGAGGTTAAGGATTTGCATTTCCTGGTCAGTGGCTTCGACCGGATGCTTGCATTCCGGGCACAAGGTACGCACCAGCCGTTGCGCCACCACGCCCAGCATACTGGAAGCCAGCAGGTAGGGTTCCACCCCCATGTCCTGCAAGCGCGTGACCGCACCCACGGCAGTGTTGGTATGCAGGGTGGAAAACACCAGATGCCCGGTCAGACTGGCCTGCACGGCGATTTCGGCGGTTTCGAGGTCGCGGATTTCACCCACCATCACCACGTCCGGGTCTTGCCGCAAAATGGCGCGCAAACCACGCGCGAAAGTCATGTCGACCTTGCTGTTGACCTGGGTCTGGCCGATGCCGTCGATATAGTATTCGATCGGGTCTTCTACCGTCAGGATATTGCGGCGGCTGTCGTTCAAATGGGTAAGCGCGGCGTACAGGGTGGTGGTTTTCCCCGAACCGGTCGGGCCTGTGACCAGAATGATGCCGTGCGGCTTTTCGATCAGGACTTGCAGGCGGGCATAAATGCCGGGGTCCATACCCAGATGCGACAGGTTCAGCCGCCCGGCCTGCTTGTCGAGCAGACGCAGCACCACCCGCTCATTGTGGCCGGAAGGCAGGGTGGAAACACGCACGTCCACCGCGCGCCCCGCGATGCGCAACGAGATGCGGCCATCCTGCGGCAAGCGTTTCTCGGCGATGTCCATGCGCGCCATGACCTTGATGCGGGAAATCAGCAGCGGGGCCAGCTTGCGTGGCGGCTCAATGACCTCGCTCAGTACCCCATCGACGCGCATCCGCACCGACATGCGGGTTTCAAAGGTTTCGATGTGGATGTCGGAAGCATTCGCCTTGACCGCCTGGGTCAAAAGCGCATTGATCAGGCGGATGATGGGCGCATCATCTTCCGATTCCAGCAAGTCTTCCGGCTCGGGCAGGGAACCGGCAATGTCCTGCAAGTCGGCATCGTCGCCGATGTCCTGGATCATGGCTGCGCCAACCTGGCTACGGTCGTAGTGGGCAGCCAGCATGCGGTCGAAGTTTTCTGCATCCACTGCCTGGACATGCAGCGTACCCGGTATGAAACGCTGTACCTCAGCCAGCGCCAGCGGCGTCAGCCCGGTACGGCACAGCACGTTGACTGCACCGTGCGCCCCTTCCTGCAACAAAACGCCGTGCCGTTTGGCGAAACTGTACGGCAGTTCCCTGATGGGAACCGGGGTCAATTCAACGCTGGATACCGCCTCGCTCATAACGCCCCGGTGCAGAATGGATCCGCTACATTGCAGGAATTAGTCGTTCTGACCGGTTTGCGCGGAACCGGCGGCGGAAGGTGCAGGTCGTCAGCCGACCCACGCTCGACCTTGCCCATGTCGGCAGGCAGCACCGATGCCTTTTCCGTCAGGCGACCGCGCTTATCCAGATTGGTGCGTTGCTGCTGTTGCTGGAGGGTATGGTATTTGCGCCGCGTGTAAGCATCGGCTGACTGGCCATCCGGCAGGATGATGGGATGGATAAAGACCATCAGGTTCTGCTTGGTCTTGTTGGTCGTGTTGTTGCGGAACAGGCCACCCAGTAATGGCACATCGCCCAGCACCGGTACCTTGTTCTCGGAGTCGCGGTAGTTGTCTTCAATCAGGCCACCCAACACCAGAATCTGCCCGTCTTCCACCATTACGTTGGTGGCAATGCGGCGCTTGTTGGTTATCAGGTCGGCAGCGCCAGTGCTGCTGGAAGCCACATTGGAGGTTTCCTGCTCAATCTTCAGGTTAACTGTTTCGCCCCGGTTGATCTGCGGCGTAATCTTGAAGGTCAGGCCGACATCCTTGCGTTCGATAGTAGTGAACGGGTTGGTAGTGTCATTGGCTGCACTGGTGGATTGGCCGGTAATGAACGGCACTTCCTGACCGACCGTGATTTCCGCTTCCTCGTTATCCAGTGTAACCAGGGTCGGGGTGGAAAGGATGTTGGTAGCAGCATCACCTTTCAACGCATCGACGATCGCACCGAAACTCTGGTTGCCCCCACCCATCAGGAAACCGCCGGGTACTGTCGTTGTCGTTCCCGCTGCCAGACCAATGATGGTATTCAGGCTGCCATTACCGAAATTGCTGTAACCGACTGCACCGGAACCGCCATTGGCCGCGCCATTGGACAACAGCGTCGTGCCAAGCTGGTTGGTCAGGTCGGTGGAAACCTCGGCGATAACCGCCTCCACCAGCACCTGTGCACGGCGGCGATCCAGTTGCGCAATCACTTTCATCATGTTCTTTTGCAGGGTCGGCGGGCCGCTGATGATGATGGAATTGCTGGCTTTGTCCGCCAGTACCGTCACGCCGCCCGAACTGGCGCTGCTGGCTGCCGGGGCTGCGCCGCCCGCCGGAACCGCACCCGACTGCTGCTGAAGCGCGGGCGAAACACCGTTCAATACCGCCACCACGTCTTCCGCCTTGGAATAGCGCAGGGGAATGACCTTGGTATCACCTTCGGTAGCACGCTGCACATCCAGCCGGGCAATGGCCTTTTTCATCCGTTCGCGGGTCTGCCGGTCACCGGAAATCAGTACGCTGTTGGTGCGTTCATCCGCCGATACGCGCCCACCGGCTGGCAGTGCCGCACCACCTTCAGCCCCACCGGCAGACATCAAGCCTTGCAGGGTAGCCGCAACCTGTGAAGCCACGGCGAAATCCAGCGCCACCAGCTCAAAATCATCATTGTTGGGGTTGTCGATGTTTTCCACCACATTACGCAGCCGCTGCACGTTTTGCGCCCGCCCGGTGATGACCACGGAATTACTCGCCTGATTGGGCTGGATGCGGGTTTCGCCCTGGCCACTGAGCGGAATCAGGGTCTGCATGGCAGTAGCCACCGGAATGTAATCCAGCTTGACGACTTCGGTGACGGTTTCATCCACATCGCTTTCACCAGCATCGGTAACCAGTGGTGCCACCTGCGAACGAGCCTTGCCAACGGGTACGACCTTGGTCAGGTTGCCTGACTCCACTGCATCGAAACCATGTACCTGCAACACCGACAGAAAGGCTTCGTAAAGGTCATCCTTGTCCAGCCCGCTACCGGAAACGAAAGTCACCTTGCCGCGCACCTGCGGGTCGACGATAAAGTTCCTGCCGGTATTTTTCGCCACGATGTCGACCAGGGTACGGATTTCCACATCCTGAAGGTTGATGCGCGGGGTGTCTTCCGCATGCAGCCCTGCTGGCGCAACCAGCAACATCAGGGAACACGCCAGCGTCAGACTGGGGAGTAACGACCTGCAACGTTTGTTATATGATTTCATTGAAAACCTGTTATTTTTTGGCTGTTCGGGCAGCCGCAATTCCACGCAGGGTAGGTACGGCCAACCCTGCCTCATCCGCCATCTGCAAGGCGCGCTGCAAACGTGCCGGAGCACTGCGTCCCATGCATTTATGTTCCGGGTCGCCCTCAAATGCGACCAGCATGGCCTGCAACAGTTCCTCATGTTCCAGCCTGATGCCGGTCAGATGCTCCTGCAAGGCATGCACATCCAGCGCAACCGCCCGTGCCAGAGACTCGTGATTGTCCCACAATTCACGCACATTGCCGCCTGTTTCCAGCCCGGCAATGTTGCTGACCAGAATATAGTAATTTTTGCGCACCAGCTCGAATAAAAGCTGGTCACGATCATGCACCAGATAATTAGGTATATCCAGCACATCCAGACTGGCTGCCAACAAACCTGCGTGGGCACCGTAAATGGGGGATGGAACCACGACTTTCACATCCTGCCCTTGCTTTTTCTCGAACCAGACCGAAATCACGCTCGGGTCGGCTACGGCGTAACGTTCCCAGTCGGCGGGCAGCAATTCATTCTGGATCAGGGCCAGCCGCTGCTTCCAGGGATCAGGCAACTCCGCCAGGGTAGCATGCAGGTCTGCCTCACCCACCGCCAGTATGACCAGCGCAGGCTCAGGAATACGCCGCAACTCCAGGGCAATATCCATGTCACGGGTAATGGGATAGACGGGGTGGCCGGTACGCAACATGCCCCGCGCAAAAACAGCACCTATTTCGCCAATACCTATGATAACCACCGGATCTTTCATTTTATTCCTCATCTTTATGGCCGCATTGAGTCTAGCCAACCTGCCCCGGCGTCTCAAGCCCCATTCGGTTATCTAACAAAAATGACTTATTTCCCGGTGTCATTGGAACAAAATACAGCAAGCCTGTCTCAAATACCGATATATGGGCTACAATTTAAGATAAATGGGCATAAAATACAGGGGATCTACATCATGGCTACAATTACTGATCATTTAAACGCCGCCAAGCGTGAACGACAGGAAGCTATCCGGCAGCAACAACTGGCGATCGAATCAACCCGGTTGGTACAGGAACGGCTGGAAGAAAAAAAGACAGAAATCAACAACCGCAATGAATTCAACCGGCGAAAATTTGCCGCCCTGCAAGCTGCCCAGCGGGCATCTTCAACGGCGGAAGCCAACCGGTTGCGTTCGGATGCGGCTTATTGCGACACCCGCATTGCCGCCAGCAATGCACGCATTGTCGAGTGTGACCGGCTGATTGTACTCTGGAAGGAACGTGCAGCCACGCAACGGGCCAACATGCAGGCATGCAATGAGCGCGCCGCCGGGCATGAGGAAGCAGCCAGAAGATTACGCGAGCAAGGCGGTAGTACCACCACTACTACCAACACCCTGCCGTTGCCCGACAATATCAAGGCAATGGTTATGAGCAACCCGGCCAATGCGGAAGGTATCTATAACAGCATCGTATCCTACCTGATGACCCGTTACCCGGACTACCCGGATACGCTTTACGCCCTGAACAGCGCCAACACGCACCCGCCAGCACCCGGAGCCATCAAACAGGCTTACATTCACGATGCTTTCAAGATCATGCGTGATGGTCTGCAAATCCAGGGCTTTGAAGTGCAGGACAATATGCCGGGCACGCCTTTCGCGCGCGATTTCAATACGCTGATCGGGCAGGCGAATGCACTGATCCGCACCCGCAACCAGAACGCTTCCCGCCCGTTTGCCTTGCTGAACACCTTTGACAAACTGCCGCACCGTGACGCCTTCCAGTTGATTCCGCACTGGACAAGCAATTACGCAGGCGGCGCGCTCAGCAACGTGGAAATCAGCGATAACAGCATCGTGTCGAGCGCCCAGTTGCAAGGCGTGTTTGCTTCGGATGGCGCATTCCACAACCTGCGCATCAACAACAACCGGATAGGCACACCCAGTGCCCACCAGATCACCATTGCCGGAATGTTGAGCGGCGAAATCCGCAACAACAAGACCCTGCAAGGCAGCGCACTCAACAATATCGAGTTGCTGCCGATGCGCATTGGCGGTGGGGAAAATGTATTCGTGCTGTCGTTCCACCCGTCTTCAAGCTACCAGTACCGCCCGATTGCGGGTATTGCCGCCAGCTCTGACAAGCGCCAGCAAAAACGCACCAGCGTATGGAACGCAAAACACTACTATAATTTTCGTATGGACGCCTTTCTGGCGGCTTATAACGAGCAGGCTGCAAACACCAGTATGCCCGGCGGTGAACGCGCCCGGCTGGCTGCGCAGCTTGCTCCGGAATTTGGAACACTTGTCGCGTAAAGGATCGGAAGGATCAGGATGTTGAAAACCGTTATTACCCTACCCCTGCTACTAGCCGTGTCGCTGGCCGCAGGAACTACCGCTCGGGCAGAGCCTGAAGCCGCTTGTACAGCATATTGTCACATTACTGAAACAAATGCGGGAAAATCAGGTCAAATCTGTTACTTGAACGGGGAAAACGGAATGTCTGCAACACTTACTCAACACTGCCTCAACCTGCCGACAGCCAGCCTGCCCATCCCGTTGCCGGAAGACCTGCAACAACGCCTGCTGCAAGGCAAGGTCAAAAACCCGTTCCGCGAGCAATACCCGGTAGCCGAGGGCGTCAGCATCCCTGTTATTGACCACGACACGGTTAGCGGCTTGCAGGCCCTGCCCCTGCAACTGGACGATGACGACCGTACCGAAGAATGGCTGGTGTACCAGACATCCCCTGAAGAAGCCGCACCACCCTATTTCTGGGTAATCCAGTTTCAGGGCAAGGGCATCTACCGCATTGTGCTGGAACATGCCGGGCAAATGTTCTGGGTGGAAACAGACAAGGCAGACAACCATCACCAACTGCGCACAGCCCGTTTCGCCGAACTGGACGAAGGCGGCAAGAGCGGCTCTTTCACCGATGTGCGCGAATGGCAGTTCACCAGCGGTTTCTATTCCCTGCTGGCCACTACCGGCATGGCTGCCGGGCCTGTGGAACAGCCGGAGCCGATGATGTAAGCCACAAACAGGGCATTACAGATGGAGGCAACTCATGTTGAACAAACTTCCCAACCGGTTGGCTATTGGCGTGTGCCTGATGGCACTGGCCGGATGTGCAACCGTCACGCGCGGTACCAACGTATCCCTGCTGGTTGAATCAGAACCGTCAGGGGCTGAGGTCAGGCTTTCCACCGGGCAAACCGGCACCACGCCCAGCACCTTTTCCGTCAAACGGAGTGAACCGCTGGTAGTCACCATCAACAAACCCGGCTATGAAACCGCCACCATCAGCGTTACGCCGCAAATTGCCGACTCGGGCGCTGCTGGCGCGGCTAGTAACGCTTTTGCTGGCTTCGGCATTGGCATCATCGGCGCGGGGGTAGATGTTGCCACAGGGGCCATCAAGGAACTCAAGCCGAACCCGGTCAAGGTTACACTGACGCCACAGAACTATTATTCCTACTGAGGTGCAGCCTTTTCCAGGAATCCCCTGGTACAGGGGTTAATTGTCCATCGTGGTGTAATTGTCGGGGCCTGATAATTCACTGACCATCAAACGCCACTCCCGTATAGGTAATACGCGGGAAGTTCATTTTTTTCAATTGTTGCCCATCAACACTGTAGCGGTACAAATTATCTTTTGTGGAAAGGTAAACATCATTGCTGTCACCTGCCGCAATACCGGTTGGGCTAAAATCCGTTTCCACGAAATTTTCTTGTTCCAACTGGGCATCACGGACAGTGAAACCGCGCTGCGAACCGTTGTAAGCGGCATAAACCTTGCCACCTTTAACAGCGATACCGGAATAGTTGATGCCTGACTCAGGGAAAGTCATATCAACCAATAACTGCCCATCATTACTGTATTTATACAAATGGTTACGTGCCGCCAAATAAATGAGGCCGTCATCATCAAGCGCAATCGCACTCGGCGCAAACGGTGTGGGGAACACATCGGATTGCTCCAGGGTTTCCGCATTGCGCACGCTAATACCCGTTTGTGAACCTGTGTAGGTCACATAAATATTCACACCATGCAAAGCTACCCCGGTGTATTTGATGGTGGAATCACCCCACGCAAAATGAGCCAACTCCTGACCATCCTTGTCGTAGTGGTAGATATTGTTTTTCGACAAGGTATAAAACGTATCGCCTTCACCATCGCCAATCGCACCCGGTGCAAAAGTCATCGGTAAAAATGCCGACTGCGTTAAGTTCTCATCGCGCACCGTCACCCCGCGTTGTGAGTCGGTGTAGGAGGCATAAATTGTCCCTGCCTGGGCATGACCAAACATCCCCAATACCAAACCTGACAATAACCATTTTTTCATAAACCCCTCGCTCTCAAATGACCAAAAACCGCTTACTTGGCAGTAACTTTCCAGCCACACCAGTTGCCACTGATAAACTTGTCACTTCACCGTGATCTTAAACGCGAATTTGCCTTTCCACGGATCAGCCTTCTTACACTCGACCACCTGAATTTTGTAGTCGCCTGCAATTGTGGGCTTGACCTTTGCATTGCTGTGGCAGGAAAGATCCATGTCATTGGCGTTTTCACCCTTGGGGTCAGTGATATAGATGGAAACGGAACCATCACTTTTCTTGTCCAGCTGTTCCACCGTCATGGTCTGGCCTTTACCTACGCCGATGAGATAGTTCTGCTCACCGTCGAAATCGGCAAGCTTGCCCGTAACTACCGCGCTGGATGCGCCCTTGGCAAACTTGATCCGGGTTGGAGCAGCACTGGCTTTACCCTTGGGCTTTGCTTCCTTTTTGTCCCATGCGCAAATCTCAGCATTTTTGCCAACCCAGCAACCACCCTTGAGTTTGAAATCTTCACCCAGCAATTCCTGTGCGTGGGATGCCTGCTCTGTGCCATTCCAGGAAGCCCCCGCCACGCCTTTTTCCAGCATATTCAGGTAAACAAAATACTTGTCCCCAAACAGGCGGAAAGAACCATCCTTGTCGGCATCGTATATGCATGTACCCTTGAGGTAGGTTTTGCCCTTGACCTTCAGCGAGCAATCCACTTCGCGGCCTTCCGCTTCCTTGCGCCAATCTTCGGCATGGGCAACTGTTGCTTGCCCGAATAAGCTTGCGGCTAATAATGCAGCCACAGACAGTAATTTCATTTCCATAACCATTCCTCACTAAACTGGTTTGTAACAACTCAACTCGATTCGCCTAATCCCCAGCCAGCAGCGATGACATCTGCCAACGCCCGTTAACTTTCTCAAACGATGCACGGTAATCCACTGGACTACGCGCAAAACTGCGGGAAACATAGCCCTTTTTGCCGTTTGGCAGCTTGATAGCGACCCACTGATCATTGCCATGATCGGTTGTATCCACTGGCACAACTTCATAGCTAAGGGTTTGTAAAACTTCACTATCCGTTTTAGGTGCTTTGCGCACATTGACCTTGTTACCGACAATAGCGGTATTTTCAAACCCATCCCCAGCCGTATCTGGCCAGCTCGAAGCCACATAGGGTGCTGAGAAACTGCCATCACTTTGGAAACCGCCACCTAATGCCAACACTGCACCGAGTGTTTCCCACAGTTTGCTGTTAGGCTTGTCGATTGCCCAATTTTTCTTGAAATTGTCGATGCCGTTATCGTCGCCAAAGCCATTTTGGACATTCTTGCTAACGACTGCCAAAACTGCCGCCTTGTCACGTTTCGCCAGGGCAATCTGCAATTGCGCACGAAAAGTGAAAAAGTCGGGCTGTTTTGCCGCTTCATCCACTGGCAACAATGGGGCTGCTTGCAACATGACAGGAAGAGCTAACAGTACCCCAACAAAACTGGCTGCTAACCATGAACGCTTTAACATACATACCCTCGTTATCGTATTGATGAAGAAATACCCTATTAGGCAAACGGAGTGCGTAGCCATAGCCCATAAACTCACTTATATCTATGAATAATGATAGAACATTCCAATCAGGATAGAACTGTACAGTTGTACAGTATTTTGCGAATTCTCAATGACAATTCAAACGGAGGGGTCGTCCAGCAAACGCTGGTTGATGGCTTGGGCGGCAGCTTCGACACGGGTAGCAACGCCCAGTTTGAGCAAAATCGCGCTGACGTGATAACGGGCGGTGGGTTGGGAGATATTTAGTTTGCCTGCAATTTCGGTATTGTTGAAACCTTGCACCAGCAAACCGAGCACTTTGTGCTGCTGCGCACTCAACTTGGCATTCATGCTGCTGACAGTAGATTTTTCTGCCGCCAATGCCTTGGCTCTAAACAGTTAGCCCATAAAAAAAGCCCCGACCAGCGAGGCTTCTTTCTCTTCCTCCCTTCACCCCTTGCGGGGGAAGGGTCGGGGATGGGGGGAACTCTTTCTCTTACCCCGCCACTACCGGAATCGGCACAACTTTCGCTGCTGCCTTCTGATAGCTTTCCATCTTGTCGAAGTTCAGGTAACGGTAAATGTCAGCCGACATGCTATCCAGCTTGTTGGCGTATTCCATGTACTCTTCAACCGTTGGCAGTTTGCCCATGACCGCAGCCACGGAAGCCAGTTCGGCGGAAGCCAGGAATACGTCCGCACCTGTACCCAGACGGTTCGGGAAGTTACGGGTAGAAGTGGAAACCGCAGTAGAACCTTCCTGAATCCGCGCCTGGTTACCCATGCACAGTGAGCAGCCCGGCATTTCCATGCGCGCACCGGCACGACCGTAGATGTTGTAGTAACCTTCGTCGCTCAACTGGGAAGCGTCCATCTTGGTCGGTGGCGCGATCCACATACGGGTTGGAATTTGCTTGTTGGCAGCATCCAGCAATTTACCCGCCGCACGGAAGTGACCGATGTTGGTCATGCAGGAACCGATGAAGACTTCATCGATCTTGCGACCAGCCACTTCAGACAGCAAACGTGCATCATCCGGGTCATTCGGTGCGCACAGGATAGGCTCCTTGATCTCATCCATATTGATTTCGATCACAGCCGAGTATTCCGCATCAGCATCGGCGCGCATCAGGCTTGGGTTGGCCAGCCATGCTTCCATTGCATTGATACGGCGTTCGATGGTGCGTGCATCACCGTAGCCTTCCGCAATCATCCACTTCAGCATGACGATGTTGGAACGCAGGTATTCAGCCACGGATTCTTCCGACAGCGCAACCGTACAGCCAGCCGCAGAACGTTCCGCAGATGCATCAGACAGTTCAAATGCCTGCTCGACGGTCAGGTGATCCAGACCTTCGATTTCCACCACTGTGCCGTTGAATACGTTCTTCTTGCCTTTCTTTTCCACCGTCAGCAGACCCATCTGGATCGCTTTGTGTGGAATAGCATGAACCAGATCACGTAAGGTGATGCCCGGCTGCATTTTGCCAGTGAAACGTACCAGTACGGATTCAGGCATATCCAGCGGCATAACACCAGTCGCCGCAGCAAACGCCACCAGACCGGAACCCGCCGGGAAGGAAATACCGATCGGGAAACGGGTATGGGAGTCACCACCCGTACCAACCGTATCCGGCAGCAACATGCGGTTCAACCAGGAGTGGATAACGCCATCGCCAGGGCGCAGCGAAACACCGCCACGGGTCATGATGAAATCAGGTAACGTGTGGTGAGTGACCACATCAACTGGCTTGGGGTAAGCAGCCGTGTGGCAGAAAGATTGCATGGTCAGGTCGGCAGAGAAGCCCAGGCAAGCCAGGTCTTTCAGCTCGTCGCGGGTCATCGGGCCAGTGGTATCCTGTGAACCAACGGTAGTCATCTTTGGTTCGCAGTACATGCCTGGGCGTACACCCGGCAGACCACAGGCTTTACCAACCATTTTCTGTGCCAGTGTGTAGCCTTTGCCAGTATCAGCAGGCTGCTCAGGAACGCGGAACAGGTCAACTGGTGGCAGACCCAGTGATTCACGCGCTTTCGCAGTCAAACCACGCCCGATGATCAGGTTGATACGGCCACCAGCACGGGCTTCGTCCAGCAATACCTGGGTTTTCAGGCCAAAGTTGGCGATGACTTCATCCGTACCATGACGCTTGGCAACGCCTTCATACGGATAAACGTCAACCACGTCACCCATGTTCATCTGGGAAACATCCATTTCGATCGGCAGTGCGCCCGCATCTTCCATAGTGTTGAAGAAGATTGGTGCAATCTTGCCACCGAAGCAGTAACCACCAGCACGCTTGTTGGGGATACCCGGCATGTCGTCACCGAAGAACCACAGTACAGAGTTGGTGGCAGACTTGCGGGAAGAACCCGTACCAACCACGTCACCGACATAAGCAACCGGGAAGCCTTTGGCTTTCACTGCTTCGATCTGCTGCAACGGGCCAACACTGCCTTGCACTTCAGGCTCAATACCGTCACGCGCCATTTTCAGCATCGCGTTGGCATGCAGTGGGATGTCAGGGCGTGACCATGCATCCGGAGCCGGAGACAGGTCATCCGTGTTGGTTTCACCTGTAACCTTGAAGACAGTAACCGTGATTTTTTCAGCCACTTCAGGCTTGGAAGTAAACCATTCACCCGCAGCCCATGACTCCAGCACTTGCTTGGCAGCCGCATTGCCTGCCCTGGCTTTTTCTTCCACATCGTGGAAAGCGTCAAACATCAGCAAGGTGTGGGAAAGCGCCCTGGCAGCGGCTGCCGCAGTCACGTCGCTATCCAGCGCAGCAATCAGCGGCTGTACGTTGTAACCACCCAGCATCATGCCAAGAATTTCGACGGCGCGAACCTGGCTCACCAGACCACAGCTCACTTCGCCTTTGGCAACTGCCGCAAGGAAACCGGCTTTGACATAAGCAGCTTCGTCAACGCCAGCAGGGACGCGGTTTTCCAGCAAATCAACCAGAAACGCCTCTTCACCGGCAGGCGGGTTTTTCAGCAGCTCAACCAGCGCAGCCGTTTGGGCAGCATCCAGCGGCTTGGGGGGAACGCCCTGTGCGGCGCGCTCTTCAACGTGTTTACGGTAGGCTTCCAACATTACAATCAATCTCCTCAAAACAAACAAATTCTTTAAGAAACCCCTCACCCCAACCCCTCTCCCTCAAGGGGAGAGGGGCTGAAGAATCCCCTCTTTGCTCCCCCTCGCCCCTTGAGGGAGAGGGGGCTGGGGGGTGAGGGGTTATCTTTTATCCAGCGCCACATAATCGCGGCGTTCCGCCCCTACATACAACTGGCGTGGACGCCCGATGCGGGATTCTTCATCCCCCATCATTTCATTCCATTGTGAAATCCAGCCAATGGTACGTGCCAGCGCAAACATGACCGTAAACATGCTGACCGGGATACCCATACTCAGGAAGATAACACCGGAGTAGAAGTCCACGTTCGGGTACAAATTACGCTCCTTGAAGTAATCATCGTGCAGGGCAACCTGTTCCAGTTCACGCGCAATGTCGAACAGTTTCTGGTTGGGGTTGCCCGGCGGCAGGCGATCCAGAATCTTGTTGGCCAGTTGACGGATGATCTTGGCGCGCGGGTCATAGTTCTTATACACACGATGCCCGAAGCCCATCAGGCGGAAACGGTCGTTCTTGTCCTTGGCGCGCTCCACCCAATGGGACAGCGGCTGACCGGATTTCTCGATCTCGCGCAGCATGGTAATAACCGCTTCGTTGGCACCACCGTGCGCAGGCCCCCACAGGGACGCAATACCTGCCGCAACTGCCGCAAATGGATTGGCCTCGGAAGAGCCAGCCAGACGCACGGTAGACGTGGAAGCATTCTGCTCATGGTCAGCGTGCAAAATCATGATCACATCCAATGCCTTTGCCATCAACGGGTCAACCTCGTAAGGCTCGGTCGGCACGGCGAACATCAGATGCAGGAAGTCTTCCGAGTATTTCAAACGGTTCTGCGGGTAGTTGAACGGCAGCCCCATGGAATAACGGTAGCTCCAGGCCGCGATAGTCGGCATTTTCGCAATCAGGCGATGCGCAGAACGCTGGCGCTGCTCAGGGTCATGGATGTTCAGGTCATCATGGTAGAACGCAGACAATGCGCCAACCACGCCCACCATGGTCGCCATCGGATGCGCGTCACGGCGGAAACCACGGAAGAACCCCTGCACTTGATCATGCAGCAAGGTATGGCGGGTAATGATCTGCTCAAAGTCAGCCATTTCAGTCAGGGTAGGCAAGTTGCCATTCAGCAGCAGGTAGCATACTTCCAGGAACGTGCTGTGTTCCGCCAGTTGTTCAATCGGATAACCACGGTAGAGCAAAGTGCCCTCGTCCCCGTCCAGATAGGTAATCTGACTGGAGCAACTGGCAGTCGCCATGAATCCGGGGTCATAGGTGAAATAGCCCAGTTCCTTGTACAGCTTGCGGATATCGATGGTCTTCGGCCCGATAGTCGGGTTCAACACATCCAGCTCCACCTGCTTGCCTGTTGCGTTATCAGTAATGGTTACAGTCTGTTTGGTCATGAGGGCACTCCAAAACAAAAATCAAAAAAGTAAATCAGCTATTCTGTTGGCAGCAAAGCCCACCTTACCTGGCAAGTTTTGCGAATGCGGCGGCAACGCCCTGCCCCAGCTCAGCTGGAGAACGTACAGTAATGACGCCTGCTGCTTCCAGTGCCGCAAATTTTTCATCCGCAGTACCTTTACCACCTGCAATAATCGCACCAGCGTGCCCCATGCGCTTACCTTTTGGTGCAGTCACGCCCGCGATGTAGGACACGACCGGCTTGCTTACATTGGCCTTGATGAAGGCGGCAGCCTCTTCCTCGGCTGAACCGCCGATTTCGCCACACATCAGGATGACCTCGGTTTGCGGGTCAGCTTCGAACAGGGTCAGTGCATCAATGAAGTTGGTGCCCGGAATCGGGTCGCCACCGATACCAATACAGGTGCTCTGACCCCACGGGTTGGTCTGTTTGACCGCCTCATAGGTCAGTGTACCGGAACGGGAAACGATGCCGACGGAACCCGGCTTGTGGATATGGCCCGGCATGATGCCGATCTTGCATTCGCCCGGAGTAATGACGCCTGGGCAATTTGGCCCGATCAGACGCACGCCGAGATTGTCCACGACCACTTTCGCCTCCAGCATATCCAGTGCAGGAATGCCTTCCGTGATGCAGACGATCAGTTTGATGCCCGCTTCAGCCGCTTCAATAATGGAATCTTTGCAGAAAGGCGCTGGCACGTAAATTACACTTGCATCCGCCCCGGTTTCTGCTACTGCATCGCGCACGGTATTGAAAACCGGCAGGCCCAGATGGGTAGTACCGCCCTTGCCTGGCGTTACGCCGCCAACCATGTTGGTACCGTAGGCAATCGCCTGCTCGGAGTGGAAAGTGCCTTGCTTGCCAGTAAAGCCCTGGCAAATGACTTTGGTGTCTTTATTGATCAAAACGCTCATGCGGCTTCTCCTGTGGCAGCAACAACCTTGCGGGCAGCATCGCCCAAATCATTGGCAGTGATAACCGCCAGTCCACTTTGGTCCAGCAGTTCCAGACCCTTTTCGGCATTGTTGCCTTCCAGGCGCACCACCACAGGTACGCTGACATTCACTTCCTGCACAGCCTTGATAATGCCTTCGGCAATCAGGTCGCAGCGCACGATGCCGCCAAAGATATTGACCAGAATACCCTTGACGTTGGAATCAGACAGGATGATCTTGAAAGCAGCCGCCACACGCTCGGCAGTCGCTGTACCACCTACATCGAGGAAGTTGGCAGGCTGGCCGCCGGACAGTTTGATGATGTCCATGGTTGCCATTGCCAGACCGGCACCGTTAACCATGCAGCCAATGTTGCCTTCCAGTGCGACGTAGTTCAGATCCCATTCGGATGCTTCGATTTCACGTGCATCTTCCTGCGATTTGTCACGCATGGCGACCAGTTCAGGTTGACGGTACAGGGCATTGCTGTCAACGTTTACTTTGCCGTCCAGGCACAGCAGGTTGCCTTCGGCGGTGACCACCAGCGGGTTGATTTCAACCAGCGATAGATCCTTTTCCTTGAACATTTTGCCCAGACCAGCCAGCAGTTTGCTGAACTGACCAATCTGTGCGCCTTCCAGACCCAGGCCGAAAGCCAGTTCACGGCCTTGATACGGCATCACGCCAACCAGCGGGTCAACAGTGGCCTTGAGGATTTTCTCGGGGGTTTCGTGCGCGACCTTTTCGATTTCCATACCGCCTTCGGTGGAAGCCATGATCACGATACGACGGCTGGAGCGGTCCAGCACTGCACCGAGGTACAACTCACGGGCGATGTTGCAGGTTTCTTCCACCAGAATGGAATTGACCGGCTGGCCGTTTTTGTCAGTCTGGTAAGTCACCAAATGGGTGCCCAGCAGGCTAGCTGCCACTTCGCCAGCTTGCGCAGGCGTGCTGACCAGTTTGACGCCGCCAGCTTTACCACGGCCACCCGCATGAACCTGAGCCTTGACAACCACTTTGGGAGTAGCAAGGGATGCAGCAGCCGCTTCGGCTTCAGCCGCCGTAGTGGCCACCTTGCCGTTCGGCACAGGCATGCCATACTGGCTGAAAACCACCTTGGCCTGATATTCGTGTAAATTCATCCTCAGTCTTCCTTTGATAACAGTTAAACCCGCCACCAGATCAGGGGGGTATATTCGCACAAACGCCACGTATCGCCGTTAAAGCTGATCGTGGCGCGTTTACCCCTCACCCCAACCCCTCTCCCTCAAGGGGAGAGGGGCTAAGAGGTATTTTCTCTTGCTCCCCCTCGCCCCTTGAGGGAGAGGGGGCTGGGGGGTGAGGGGTTCACAGCATTTTACTTACGCTTTTTGCCAACGGCATGCAAGGCCCGCCCATCAACCGCCAAAGTGGCCTCATGCAAAGCTTCCGAGAGGGTTGGATGCGCAAATGTCATGCGCATCAGGTCTTCCGCCGAACACTCGGTTTCAATGGCAATCACACCCTGGCCAACCAGTTCGGAAGCCAGCGGCCCAACGAAATGTACGCCCAGGATACGGTCGGTTTTGGCATCGGCGATGACTTTTACCAGACCATCCGCCTGATCCATCGCTTTGGCGCGGCCATTGGCAGCAAACGGGAAAGAGCCTGCCTTGTATTCAACGCCAACCGCTTTCAGCTCGGCTTCGGTCTTGCCAACCCAGGCAATCTCCGGATGGGTATAGATGACCCATGGAATTGCATCGTAGTTGATGTGCGGTTTCTGGCCGACAATCTGCTCAGCAACCATGACGCCCTCTTCAGAGGCCTTATGCGCCAGCATCGGGCCTGCCACGCAATCGCCGATAGCGTACACACCCGCCACAGCGGTTTGCAGGTGGCTGTCGATCACCACGCGGCCACGTTCATCCAGTTGTACGCCGGAATCGTCGGCAAACACACCTGCCGTATTCGGCTTGCGACCTACCGCCACGATCAGGCGATCGACCAACAGGGTCTGTTCGCCCTTGGCGTCGTTGTAGGTAACGGTAACACCGTCATCGCCTGCGTCGACTTTCGCAACCTTGGAACTGAGGCGGATATCCAGCCCCTGCTTCTTGAATTGCAGCTGCGCAGATTTGGCCACATCGCGGTCAGCAGCGGCGAGGAAATCATCCATCGCCTCCAGCACCACGACTTCGGAACCAAGGCGACGCCACACGCTACCCATTTCCAGACCGATCACGCCAGCACCGATCACGCCGAGTTTGCCCGGAACGGTTTCCCAGTCCAGCGCACCAGCAGAATCGACAATGCGGGTATCAAGCCATTTGGCAATTGGCAGTTCGATCGGCACAGAGCCGACCGCGACGATGATGTTGTCCGCCGCACAGGTGGTAATTGCGCCATCGTGGCCGGTGACTTCCACCTGCTTGCCAGCCAGCAGCTTGCCCCGGCCTTGCAGCCAGGTAATGCCGTTGGCCTTGAACAGTTGTTCGATACCGCCAGTCAGTTGTTGGACGATTTTATCTTTGCGGGCAATCATCTTCGCCACGTCGATCTGTAAACCGTCGACCGTAATGCCGTGATCGGCATTGTGGTGGGCGATTTCTTCAAAACGTTCGGAGCTTTCCAGCAACGCCTTGGAAGGAATGCAACCGACATTCAGGCAGGTACCGCCGAGGGCCGGTTTCTGCTGCTTGTTGATCCACTCTTCCACGCAAGCGGTCTTCAGACCCAGTTGCGCGCAACGGATTGCTGCTACATAGCCACCGGGGCCGCCCCCGATGACGATGACATCATACTTTTCAGACATGGTTGGCTACCTCACACATCCAGCACCAGGCGAACCGGATTTTCAACCAGTTCCTTGATGGTTTTAAGGAAGGTAACAGCACCTTGACCATCAACGATGCGGTGGTCATAAGACAGGGCCACGTACATCATTGGACGAATAACGATCTGATCATTAACAACGACAGGGCGCTTCTGGATCGAGTGCATCCCCAGGATCGCGCTTTGAGGAGGGTTTAGAATTGGGGTTGATAGCAACGACCCAAAAACGCCCCCGTTGGTTATGGTGAACGTACCACCGGACAAATCGTTCATATCCAGCTTGCCTTCACGGGCTTTGGCAGCGTAACCGGCGATGCCGGATTCGATGTCAGCCAACCCCATGTTTTCAGCATTACGCAGGATCGGAACGACCAGTCCGCGATCAGATGACACGGCGATCCCGATATCGCAGAAGCCGTGGTAAACAACATCATTGCCGTCGATAGAGGCATTGATTTCAGGGAAACGTTGCAGCGCTACAGCGGCTGCTTTCACGAACAGGGACATAAAGCCCAGTTTCGCCTTGTGCTTTTTCTCGAATGCGTCTTTGTATTCGTTACGCAGATCCATCAACGGCTTCATGTCGATTTCGTTGAAGGTGGTCAGCATCGCGGTGGATTGCTTGGCATACATCAGGCGTTCGGCGATACGCGCACGCAGGCGGGTCATCGGTACGCGCTGTTCCATGCGGGCTGCGCCCGTACCCCCCTTCCCCGGCCCTTCCCCCGCAAGGGGGGAAGGGAGTGAAGAAGAAGATGGAGCGGGTGCGGGTTTTGGTTCAGCAGGAGCATCTTGCCCCTTCCCCCCTTGCGGGGGAAGGCCGGGATGGGGGGGAGCGGCGATAGCAGCCTGCACATCTTCTTTCAGGATGCGACCCTGTTTGCCGGAGCCTTGTACATCAGCAGCAGACAGATCACTTTCGGCCATCATCTTGCGCACAGCCGGAGCAGTTTGCGCTTCACCAGCAGGTGCTTCAGCCTGAGGAGCTGGAGCCGCTTCAACTGCCGGAGAGGGAGCAGGAGCTGCGGCGACGGCACCAGCCGTCATGCGCCCCAGCAATTGGCTGCTGGTAACGGTTGCACCAGCATCTTCCACAATCTCGGTCAGAACACCATCAAACGGAGCTGGCACTTCCAGCACCACCTTGTCGGTTTCGATTTCAACCAGGACTTCATCCTGCTTGACGGCATCACCCGGTTTTTTGCTCCATGCAACCACGGTAGCATCGGCGACAGACTCCGGCAGCACCGGCGTCAAAATCTCACTGCTCATCTATACACATCCTCATTTGTATTTATTGCGAAGCGCCCATTAGCATACAATGGATATGCGTATAGACGCATGAGTAACTACCCAGCTCTTGATTGTCGACATTATACCCGTATTTAGCCTTTATTAAAAGTCATTGACTGGCAAATTGTCGACATTCCCGGTAATCAACCCGCATCAGCGAGCCTTACCTGCTGATAGTCATCACCCTGCATTTCGTTCAAGCGGCTCAACGCGCGCTGGAATTCAAATTTCAGTTTCTGCCCCTGATACAAATTCTCCAGCGATATCGTGGTAGAAAATATGAACTGCACATTGCGGTCATACAGCTCATCGATCAGGTTGAGAAAACGCCGCGCCGCCGACTCGTGTTCCTCACTCAGGACATGCAATCCCGACAGGACAATATAATCAAACCGTTCGGCCAACTCGATGTAATCACGGGTGGAACGCGCCGTTTCACACAGGGTGCTGAAATCAAACCAGACAATGTTTTCAGAAACCTTGTGGGCAGGCAGAATCCGCCCTTGCACTTCGATGTCCTGCCCGGTTTCGATAGCGCCCGTTGCCAGTTCAGCAAAGCACTTTTCCAGCTCATGCTCAACCAGAATAGCGTCATCATCTTCCAGGAAACTGTCATGGCTCACACGCTTGAGCATACGGTAATCGATGTTATTGTCCAATTCGACTACATGCGTGTGCTTTTTCAACATGGCAATGGCGGGCAGGAAACGTTCGCGCTGCAAACCGTTCAGGTAAAGATCATCCGGCACCCGATTGGAAGTGGTCACCAACGTAATGCCGTGCTTGCACATGGCTTCCAGCAAACCATGCAGCAACATGGCATCGACAATATCCATTACATGGAATTCGTCGACACACATCAGCCGCACGTCCTTCGCCAGCTCTGCAACCAGTGCTTCCAGCGGATTACGCTTGTTGGCAAATCTTTTCAGCTCTTCGTGCACGAAGAACATGCAATGGTGGTAGTGCATCCGCCGCTTTTCAGCCAGCGGAATGCGCGAATAGAACATGTCCATCAGCCAGGTCTTGCCGCGCCCGACGCCACCCCACAGGTAAGCGCCGCGCACTGGCTCAACCACGTTACGCCGGTTACCGGAAAACACCGACAGCAAACCGCGCGTTTGAGCTTTGGGACGCGGCTTGAGCAGTTCATTCCAGACATCCTGCAAAACCTTGATACCTTCCATTTGGGCGGGATCCTGCTGGATCGCGCCTTCCTTGACTGCATCGTGATAATGCTTCAACAGCGGCATAACGTTTACTTCCTTCATGACATGACGATTCCCAGTGCCTGATTGACCAACGCCTGCTGCTGGGCAGCGTGAACCTTGGAACTACCTACCGCAGGCGAGGCAGAAGCAGGACGGCTGGCCACATCCAGCCGCGCCATTCCTCCCAGCACATGACGCAGGGATGGCTGGATACTCAGCCACGCACCCTGGTTCAGCGGCTCTTCCTGACACCAGACATTGACATCAACATTCGGATAGCGGTCGAGAATCGCATCCATGTCTACTTCAGGGAACGGGTAGAGTTGCTCAATCCGGACAACAGCGACGTGTTCGAGCTTTTCAGCACGACGCTTTTCCAGCAGGTCGTAATAAACCTTGCCGCTGCACATGACCAGACGTGTCACCTTGTGTGGATCAATAGCGTCGATTTCATCAATGACATTCTGGAAGCCGCGTTCAGTCAGGTCTTCCATTGTGTTGACCGCCATCGGGTGGCGCAACAGGCTTTTCGGTGTCATGACAATCAGCGGTGTACGGTAATCACGCACCATTTGGCGGCGTAACATGTGGAAAGCCTGCGCTGGCGTACTCGGTACACATACCTGCATATTGTTCTGGGCACACAGTTGCAAGTATCGTTCCAAACGCGCGGAAGAGTGCTCCGGCCCCTGCCCCTCGAAACCGTGCGGCAGCAACATGACCAGACCACACAAACGGCCCCATTTCTGCTCGCCGGAACTGATGAACTGGTCGATAACGACCTGCGCGCAGTTGGCGAAGTCACCGAATTGCGCTTCCCAGATAGTCAGGGTATTGGCTTCGGTAGTGGCGTAACCGTATTCAAACGCCAGCACGGCCTCTTCCGACAGCAGCGAGTCAATGACCACGAATGGCAGTTGCGCGGGTGACAGGTTTTGCAGGGGCACGAAGGTTTCGCCCGTTTCCTGCTCATGGAATACTGCATGACGGTGGAAGAAGGTACCACGCCCGCAATCTTCGCCAGACAGACGAATCGGGAAGCCCTCCTCAATCAAGGTAGCGTAAGCCAGGTTTTCGCAGAAACCCCAGTCCATCGGCTGCTCACCTGCGGCCATTTTCTTGCGGTCGGCAACGATGCGGGCCACACGGGAGTTGAGCTTGAAACCTTCCGGCACAAGCGTGAGCTTTTCACCCAGATGACGGATGGTTTCCTCATCAATGGTAGTGTCGACCGGCATGTCCCAGGTTCCCTTGACATAACGCTTCCAGTTGACCGGATGCGGATTTTGTACCTCATCCTTGTTCAGCAGGTGCGGAACTGTCGGCATGCCATCCGTCAACTGCTGACGGCAACGCTGCACGCGCTCTTGTGCATCTTCCGCTGTCACTGTTCCTTCAGCTGCCAGTTTTTGCGCATAGCGCTCACGGGTAGTTGGCAGGGAACGAATCTTGCGGTACATGACCGGCTGGGTAGCGGATGGCTCGTCAGCTTCGTTATGACCATGACGGCGGTAGCAAACCAGATCGATCACCACATCCTTTTTGAAGTGGTTACGGTAATCCATCGCCAACTGGGTGACCAGCACCACTGCTTCAGGGTCATCACCATTCACATGGAATACCGGTGAGTCGACCATTTTGGCCACGTCGGTACAGTAATAGGTGGAACGTGCATCAATGGAAGCGCTGGTGGTAAAACCAACCTGGTTATTGATGACGATATGGATGGTGCCATGGGTGCGATAGCCACGGGTATCGGCCATTTGCAGCATTTCCATGTTGACACCCTGCCCCGCGAAAGCAGCATCACCATGCAACACGACCGGCACGATTTTCTCGTAACCGTTTTCAGCCCAGCGATCCTGACGGGCGCGTACTGCGCCTTCCACGACCGGGCCAACGATTTCGAGATGCGAAGGATTGAACGCCATCGCTACGTGCACCGGGCCACCTTCGGTTTTCAGGTCGGAAGCGTAACCCATGTGGTATTTCACGTCACCAGTACGGCCAGTGTCGGCATACTTGCCTTCAAACTCGCTGAACAGCATGGCGGGCGATTTACCCAGCACATTGATCAGTACGTTCAGACGGCCACGGTGCGCCATGCCGATAACCATTTCCACTGCACCGTGCTTGCCAGCGTGCAGGATCATGGTGTGCAGCATGGGAATCAGGCTCTCGCCACCTTCCAGCGAGAAACGCTTCTGCCCGACGTAATTGGTGTGCAGGTAACGCTCCAGACCTTCAGCCGCAGTCAGGCGGTCGAGGATTTCGATTTTCTCTTCCTTGTTGAAGGAAGGCGTGGAACGGATGGTTTCCAGGCGTTGCTGAATCCAGCGTTTCTGCTCGGTACTGGTGGTATGCATGTATTGCGCACCAATCGAGCCGCAGTAGGTTGCTTCCAACTGGGCAATGATGTCGCGCAATTTCATCTGGTCTGCACCAAACAGGGAGCCGGTATTGAAGGTGGTATCCAGATCCTGCTTGCCGAGGGAATGGTATTCGAGGGTCAATTCCTTGACGAAAGCAGGGGTGTTTTCATCCAGCGGATTGGTCTTGGCATGGAAGTGCCCCTGAAAGCGGTAAGCGTTGATCAGCTGCAACACTTTTACCTGCTTGCGCTCATGTTCCAGATCGACAGAGTTGCCCGCAGCGGCATAGGCCTGCGGCTTGGCTGCATAAGCACGGAAATAGTCTTTTACCAGTGAGTGGCGGGTATCGCCATCATGGCCGTTGACTTGCGGTAGACCGTCAAAGTATTGCTGCCAGCTTGCCGGTATGGAAGCCGGTTCCTGCAAGTAACGCTCGTACATCTCTTCCAGATACAGGACGCTGTTGCCGTCCAGTTGGGTATCCGCATTCCAGGCCACAGCCTGCCCTTCTCCTTTATTCATATATTGAACCTGCATTGATGGTAAATCTCAAATACTCCTGACTTGACGCAGCGCAGCAAAATAGTGCATTGTCGACATCTTGATGTCAAATGGTGCACTGCAAGCCTGTTTTCCAAGTCAAACACCGTCATGTACTTGTTATGATGTCGACATTATAACTTGATAATGTCAACAATGTCAGGATGTTTTACTTGAAAAAACCCTCTTTCACGGTATTATTGTCAACATAAAGGACGAGATGTCGACAAAACGAGGAGCACCATGGCTTTTTTAACTGCATGTAAATTGCACGAACCGGTGACAATTGCAGACAAGTTATTTCTTGATCTGCGCCGCGCCATTCTGGAGGGTGAAATCCCCGCCGGAAAAAAAATCAGTGAGCCGGAACTGGCGTCCGCATATGGCGTAAGCCGGGGTTCGTTGCGGGAAGCGATTGGCAAGCTGGAGAACTGTAATCTGGTGACGCGCAAGCCCAATATTGGCGCACGCATCATCGGGTTTTCGACCGAACAAATGATGGAAATCTATCAGGTTCGCGAAGCCATGGAGGGCATGGCAGCGCGTTTGGCCGCTGATAACATGTCTGAAGAGGAAGTGACCCGGCTGCGTCGCATTCTCGATCGGCATCGCGAACAAATTGAGAAGCACCAGGATTACTCCCAGCAAGATGTCGACCTGGATTTCCATTTCAGCATCATTCAGGGAAGTAAGAATTCACGCCTGATCCGCATGCTGTGTCAGGATTTGTACGATCTGGTGCGGTTTTACCGTTTCCGGCTTAAATCCGGCTTCAACCGCAGCGAACAGGCTTATCAGGAACACAACCTGATTGTGTCCGCCATTGAGCGGCGCGACGGGGAAATGGCGGAGACCCTGATGCGCCATCACATCCGGGCTTCACAGGACAATGCCCGCAAGACGCTGGAAGCAATGTCGCAAGCCCAGTCCTGAGGCCAAACAGTATTTTATCCAACGGGAAACAGCTATGAAGAATACGCACAACCGACCCCTTTCCCCTCACTTGCAGGTGTACAAGCCGCAACTGACATCCATGTTATCGATCCTGCATCGTGGCACGGGTGTAGTGCTGGCGGTCGGCACACTGCTGGTAACGTACTGGCTGGCAGCCATTGCGGGCGGTGAGGAATCATTCAACAGCGCTAACGCCATCCTCGGCTCATGGTTCGGCAAGCTGGTGTTGTTTGGTTGGTCATGGGCGCTGTTCTATCACCTTTCCAATGGTATCCGTCACTTGTTGTGGGATATCGGTTTCGGTTTTGACCTTCCTACTGTTTACCTGACTGGCAAGATTGTGGTGGGCGCTTCATTCGTGCTGACCATCCTGCTGTGGATTGTTGCCTGAAGGCCGTATTCAAGGAGTTTTGCAGATGAGTTTATTGACGCCTTTCAAACGGGCCAGCGGCCTTGGCAGCACCAGCGACGGGGTAAAGCACTGGTGGATGCAACGCATGACCGCTGTTGCCCTGGTTCCACTCACATTCTGGGTCGCTTTTGCAGTTGCATCCCATACTGGATCGGATTACGCCACAGTAGCGGCCTGGTTCACCCAGCCGTTCACTACCACCATGCTGACACTGTTCGTGTTTACTGCGTTCCTGCACGCCAGCCAGGGTCTGACCGTGGTCATTGAGGATTATATCCATCATGACGGCGTGAAAGTCACCGCGCTGGTCGGCATGAAACTGGCGCTGGTATTACTGGGAACCAGCAGCATCCTGAGCATTTTACGTACCGCTTTTGCAGGCTGATTGAGGGAGCACACAACAAATGTCCGAATACAAGATCGAACATCATACCTATGACGTAGTGGTTGTAGGCGCTGGCGGCGCGGGTTTGCGTGCCACTTTCGGGATGGCTGTGAAAGGTTTGTCCACTGCCTGCATCACCAAGGTTTTCCCGACCCGCAGCCATACCGTGGCGGCACAGGGCGGCATGTCCGCCGCACTCGGCAACATGGGGCCGGACAAGTGGCAATGGCACATGTACGATACCGTGAAAGGTTCCGACTGGCTGGGTGACCAGGATGCCATCGAATACATGTGCCGTGAAGCAGGCCCTGCCGTGATTGAACTGGAACATCAGGGCGTGCCGTTTTCCCGCACGGAAGACGGACGTATTTACCAGCGTCCGTTTGGCGGCATGACCACCGAATTTGGCAAAGGCATTGCGCAACGTACTTGCGCGGCGGCTGACCGCACCGGCCATGCCATCCTGCATACCTTGTACCAACAGTCCTTGCGCCATAACGCAGTATTTTTCATTGAGCATTTCGCTACTGACCTGATCATGGACGAAGACGGCGTTTGCCGTGGGGTCATGGCCTGGGATTTGGCGAATGGTATCCTGCGCCTGTTCCGTGCCCAGAAAGTGGTGCTGGCAACCGGCGGTTACGGGCGTGCCTACTTCTCGGCAACCTCCGCCCACACCTGTACCGGCGACGGTAACGGCATGGTGACACGTGCTGGCCTGCCCTTGCAGGATATGGAATTCACCCAGTTCCACCCTACCGGCATCTATGGTTCAGGCTGCCTGATCACCGAAGGGGTGCGTGGTGAAGGCGGTTATCTGACCAACTCACAGGGCGAGCGTTTCATGGAACGTTATGCGCCGAACGCCAAAGACCTGGCTTCGCGTGACGTGGTAAGCCGCGCCATGACGGTGGAAATCAACGAAGGCCGTGGTGTTGGCCCGGAGAAGGATCATATCCATATCCATCTGGAACATCTGGGTGCAGAAGTCATCCACGAACGTCTGCCGGGTATTGCCGAAAGTGCGAAAATCTTCGCGGGCGTAGACGTAACCAAAGAACCGATTCCGGTGCTGCCAACCGTCCACTACAACATGGGCGGCATCCCTACCAACTACCACGGCGAAGTCGTCACCCTGAAAGACGGTAACCCTGACAGCACGGTTCCCGGCCTGATGGCGATTGGCGAATGTGCCTGTGTATCCGTGCACGGTGCGAACCGCCTGGGTTCCAACTCACTGCTCGACATCGTGGTATTCGGTCGTGCAGCGGCTAACCGTTGCGCCGAAACCCTGTCACCGGGCGCTGTCCAGCAAGACCTGCCCGTTTCCGGTGTAAACAAAGCCATGGATCGTTTCAAGCGCATCCATAATGCCAATGGCAGCAAGACCACCGCACAAATTCGCGACAATATGCAGCGCACCATGCAGAAACACGCTGCGGTATTCCGTACCGGCGAATCCATGCAGGAAGGTGTGGCGAAAATGAACGAGATTTACGCCAGCTTCAACGATGTTGCCGTCAGAGACCGCAGCCTGGTGTGGAACTCTGACCTGATGGAAACCTTTGAGCTGGCCAACCTGCTGGATTGCGCCCAGACCTCCATCAACTGCGCCTTGAACCGTGAAGAAAGCCGTGGTGCACACGCCCGTGAAGACTTCCCTGATCGTAATGATGAAACCTGGATGAAACACTCCATTGCCTGGCTGGATGATGCTGGCAAGGTATCCATCGACTACCGCCCCGTCCACACTTACACGTTGACGGATGAAATCGACTACATCGCACCGAAGAAACGGGTTTACTAAGGGAGCATAGCCATGGCTGAATTTACATTGCCTGCCAACTCGGTGATCAAGACTGGCAAAACCTGGGCAGCACCTGCTGGTGCAACCCGTGTTAAAAACTTCCGCATCTACCGTTACGACCCGGATAGCGGCGAAAACCCGCGCTGGGATACCTACCAGATCGACCTCGACCAGTGTGGGCCGATGGTGCTGGATGCGTTACTGAAGATCAAGAACGAGATTGATCCTTCCCTGACCTTCCGCCGCTCCTGCCGTGAAGGGATTTGCGGTTCCTGCTCAATGAATATCGGTGGTACCAATACGCTGGCCTGCATCAAGGCGATTGACGCATTTGACGGCGACCTGCAAATCAGCCCGCTGCCACACATGGAAGTCGTCAAGGATCTGGTTCCTGACCTGACCCACTTCTACGCGCAGTACTCCTCCATCAAACCATGGATGCAGACCCAGACCCCGGCTCCACCGGATCGCGAACGCCTGCAATCGCCGGAAGACCGCAAGAAGCTGGACGGCCTGTATGAATGCATCCTGTGTGCAAGCTGCTCAACCTCCTGCCCCAGCTACTGGTGGAACAGTGACCGTTACCTCGGCCCGGCAGTACTGCTGCAAGCTTACCGTTGGGTGGTGGACAGCCGTGACGAAGCGACTGGTGAGCGTCTGGACAATCTGGAAGACCCATTCCGCCTGTACCGTTGCCATACCATCATGAACTGCACCAATACCTGTCCGAAGGGCTTGAACCCGGCCAAGGCAATTGCAGAACTGAAGAAGAAAATGATCGAACGTAGATAAGACCGATGTGATGCAGGGGCGAAAAATCTTTCGCCCCTGCATCCCTATAAAAACAGGACACAGCACCATGAGCGAACTTTCCCGTTTGAAACTGCGCTGTCGGCGCGGCATGAAAGAACTGGATGTGTTGTTCCAGCGTTATCTGGAAGTTCACTACCCATCCGCCAGCGCGGAAGAAATCCAGCAACTGAATGAACTGCTGGACATACAGGATCCTCTACTGTTTGCCATGATTCTTGACATGGAACCGGTTCCTGGAACATATGCTGAGCTTGTTGCCAAATTGAGGAAGGCACATGACTGAGCACCTGGAAAAGGAGCGGATGGTACGCCTGCGCTGGGCCTGCCGCCGCACCCTGCAAGTGCTGGATCGGCCCTTGGGAGACTTTTTGCAGGACTGCTTCGCCGATCTGGACATGGGGGAACAGTTTGCATTTGAACGCCTGTTGAACTGCAAGGATCAGGAAATTCTCGACTGGCTGATCGGCAATCGGCAACCACACGACGCCCGCATTTGCGGTATCATCGACAAGATACGCGCCCACAACGACACTAACGGAGGAAATTCCCATGCCTGAAATTCATGACCTTTCCCCCAAAACTGCCTACACCTTCTTGCAGGAAACGCCCCGCAGCGTCCTGATCGACATTCGCTCATCCATGGAATACCTGTTTGTCGGTCACCCGGTTGGCTCTGTGCACATTGCCTGGATCGATGAACCGGACTGGCAGGAAAACCCTGATTTCTCAATCGAAGTCCAGCGGCTGCTGGAACAGCGTTTCAAGGACTGCGACGCCAGACAGGATGCATCCGTCGTACTGATCTGCCGCAGCGGGAAGCGCTCCCAGGAAGCCGGGGCTGCCTTGCTGGCAGCCGGTTTCCAGAACGTCATGCACGTCGACGAAGGTTTTGAAGGCGAACGTGACGAGAACCACCATCGTGGCACCCTGGGAGGCTGGCGTTTTCATGGCCTACCGTGGGAGCAGTGCTGAAATAGCATCATCCCGCCAATCATTCATTCCAAGAACTCGTACATTATTCTGATTTATAAGCGCAATCATCGGCGCGCCCCTGCCTTTTATTCTATTTTCCCTGCCAGTTTCTCTGGTTGTAATTCAGCGTATCGCATACTATAAAAACATATGTTTTTATGGCTTGATACTAAACCCTCAATAAAAGGAGTTTCCCCCGCATGAAACTTAAATCGTTAATCGTACTGTTACTGGCTGGCATCTGGGGTGTCGGTGGCTGGTGGTGGTATACCTGTAAAGTCAAAGGTTTCTGTGGTGCAGACGTAACAACTGCCCAGGTTGCCGCCGGAACTGCGGCAGTTGGCGCAGCCGCAATGTCTGCTAATGAGGATCCTGACAAAGCACCAGCAATGGCAGAAGCTGCTACTGAACAGCCTGAAGCCGAAAAAGCCGCCGCCGAGAAAGCTGCCGCTGAACAGGCTGAAGCTGAAAAAGCCGCCGCCGAGAAAGCCGCCGCTGAACAAGTTGAAGCTGAAAAGGCCGCCGCCGAGAAAGCCGCCGCTGAACAAGTTGAAGCTGAAAAGGCCGCCGCCGAGAAAGCCGCCACTGAACAAGCTGAAGCTGAAAAGGCCGCTGCCGAGAAAGCCGCTGCCGAAAAAGCTGAGGCTGAAAAGGCCGCTACCGAACAAGAACAGGCAGATGCTGACAAGGTAACCATGGAAACCAGCGCTAGCGCTGCTGGTAACGGCTCAGGCATCGACCCTGCCACCCTGCACTTCCCGACCGGCTCCGCCAACACGCAACTGGCAGATGACACCAAAGCCTATTTCGAGAAAGTCACAAACTTCCTCAAGGAAAACCAATCGGCCAAAGTCACCATCACCGGCCACACGGACGACCAGGGTGATGCTGGCAAAAACAAGGCTCTTGGCCTGAAACGCGCTGAACTGATCAAGCAGATGCTGTCTGACATGGGTGCACCAACAGACCGGATTACCGCTTCATCCGAAGGAGAAGACAAGCCGGTGGCGGACAACAAGACCCCTGAAGGCCGCAAGAAAAACCGCCGCGTCGAAGTAACCCCCGAGCAATAAGCTGATTGGAGTTGTTCACCATGTTTAAAGACATAACAAGCCGTTACGACATGACCAGCGCCAGTCTGGATGTCATCATCATGCTGGCAGTCGCTTTTCTGCTGGGTTTCCTGTTTTGTTACTTCCGCAACAAAGCCAGTCAGGAGGACTAAGCGATGAACCAGAACCCCGATTACACTTTCGGCATAGCCAGTCTGGAAATCATCCTGCTGCTGCTGCTGTCATTCCTGCTCGGCATGTTGCTGTGCTGGCTGTTGCGCAAAATGGGCCTGTGCTGCGTCGCTCGTGAGCCTGATGACGGCTATGCGTATGACGAAAGAAAGATCAGCAACGGAGGAGGTTATACCGCCGACATCAACTCCCTGTTGCGCTCCCGCGAAGGCTCAGTCTCCAGTCATGACATGTCCCGCCCGCTGACATCCAAAATCCCGAGCGGAGCCACCCACGAAGTCTCCGGCATGGCAGCCGCAGCGACTGGCGTTGCCGCCAGCATTGCCGGTATCGGTGGTGGCCGCAAGGATGACCTGAAAAAACTGGAAGGTATTGGCCCCAAGCTGGAAAAAGTGCTGAATAGCGCTGGCATCCAGAACTATGAGCAACTGGCCGCAATGACGCCAGACGCCATCAAGCCGTTGCTGGAAGCGGCTGGCAGCCAATTCAGGATGCATGACCCCAAGAGCTGGCCCTACCAGGCTGAACTCGCAGCAAAAGGTGAATGGGAACGCTTGCAGGAATACCAGAACCTGCTGATTGGTGGCCACGAGTAATCCAGCCCCCAGACTCCCGTTCTGCAACAAAGCCCTTTACCCATCAGGCAAAGGGCTTTGTTCATTTCAGGTCATGGAAGAAAACGCGCTCTTGAGATATTGCACCATCGAAACAACCGTCAATACGGTAGCAATCGCCAGCGCCACCATCCCCCATTCCCGCAACGGTAGCACACCAAACAGATCCTGATTGTACAGCAGGAAAATCAGCGCAATGATTTGCGCCGTGGTTTTCACCTTACCGATAAAAGCTACTGCCACCTTGCCACGCGCACCGACTTCCGCCATCCATTCGCGCAGGGCTGAAATGGTGATTTCCCGCCCGATGATAATGATTGCAGCCAGTGTTATCCACACGCTGGCTTCACGCTCCACCAGCAGGATCATCGCCACCGCCACGATCAGCTTGTCGGCCACCGGGTCGAGGAACGCACCGAAACGTGATTCCTGCTGCCACAGGCGAGCCAGATAGCCATCCGCCCAGTCAGTCAGCCCCGCAATGCCGAACACGGTCGCAGCCGCCAGCGGAGCCCATGGCTTGTCCAGATAGAACAGGTACACCAACAATGGAATGAATATGATCCGCAGCCATGTAAGCATTACCGGCAGGTTGAACACCATTACTTATCTTCCCCGTTAAAAAAATCGTAAATCCGCCGCGCCAGTTCCAGACTGATGCCGGGTACTTTTGCCAGTTCTTCGGCGCTAGCGCGCTCCACTGCCCGCAAGCCGCCAAACTGTTTCAACAGAACCTGCCGCCGTTTTGCGCCCAGACCTTCGATCTGCTCCAGCGGTGACTGGGTGCGCGCCTTCTGCCGCCGCGCCCGATGCCCGGTAATGGCGAAACGGTGCGCTTCGTCACGTATCTGCTGGATCAGGTGCAATGCCTTGGAATATTCCGGCAGGGCGAGTCTACCATTACCCTGTTCGATAATGAGCGTTTCCAGTCCCGGTTTGCGCCCTTCGCCTTTGGCAATGCCAACAATCTCCACTCCGCTGACCTGCAATTCCGCAAGCACATCAAGCGCCTGGGAAACCTGTCCCTTGCCGCCATCGATGAAAAGAATATCAGGTAGCTTGCCATCGCTCGCACTTGCCCGACGAAACCGCCGGGTCAGCGCCTGATGCATGGCTGCGTAATCATCACCCGGCTGGATACCGTCGATATTATACCGCCGGTATTCGGACTTCGCCGGGCCATTCATGTCGAACACCACGCATGACGCAACAGTCGCCTCGCCCATGGTGTGGCTGATGTCGAAACATTCCATGCGGGAAGGAAGTTCATCCAGCCCCAGAACCTCCTGCAAGGCGAACAGGCGTTGTTGCATGCCGGATTTGGACAGCAACTGCATTTGCAGCGCCTGCTCGGCGTTACGCTGCGCCATTTCCACCCACTTGCTACGTTCGCCGCGCTGCGGCTGGCGGATGGCAACCTTGCGCCCCTGTTTCAGGGTGAGCATTTCTTCCAGCACTTCCGGCTCATCGGGCATGACCGATACCAGAATATCGCTGGGCACATCATGGTTCAGGTAATACTGGGCGAGGAAATAGCCGAGGATCTCCGCCGGTTCCGCATCTTCATCCGGCAACTGGGGGAAAAAATTGCGGTTGCCGAGGTTATTGCCATTGCGCACGGTGAATACCTGCACGCTGGCAATCCCTGAATCCAGATGGATGGCGACCACATCGACGTTGCCATTGCCACCGCTGACGTATTGTTGCTGGGAAATGTGCCGCAGACTTTCGATCTGGTCGCGGAATTCAGCCGCTTTCTCGAAATTGAGGGTGGAAGCAGCAGCCTCCATTTTCTGCACCAGTTCCCCGACCACATCCTGGGTGCGGCCTTGCAGAAACTGGATGGCGTGGCGCACGCTCTGGTCGTAATCTTCCTTGCTCACCAAACCGACGCAGGGGCCGCTGCAACGCTTGATCTGGTATTCCAGGCACGGGCGCGAACGGTTGGCGAAAAAACTGTCTTCGCACTGGCGTACCTTGAACAGTTTTTTCATCAGGTGCAGGGTCTGGCGTACCGCCCCCGCACTGGGATATGGGCCGAAAAATTGCCCTGGCAGCTTGCGCGAACCCCGGTAAAACTGGATGCGCGGGTATTCCTGTTTGCTGGTTATGTAGATGTAGGGGTAACCTTTGCCGTCCTTGAGCAGGATGTTGTAGCGCGGCGCATGTTTCTTGATCAGGTTGCTTTCCAGCAGCAGGGCTTCCGCCTCAGTGCCAGTGATGGCAATTTCCACATTGCAGATTTGTTTGACCATCGCAAAGGTGCGCGAGTTGGCGATGGTTCCCCGGAAATAGCTCGACAGCCGGTTACGCAGATCCCTGGCCTTGCCGACGTAGAGGATTTCGCTCTCTTTGCCCAGCATACGGTACACGCCGGGCTTGTGCGGCACGGTCTTGAGGAAATCCTGCGGGTCGAAAATCGGGGTTGGGGCTTGCATGTGGGTATTTTGCCACAGCGCAGCAATACTTACACAAAACAGAATGATGCTTAGCCCAACAATGCTTTTGCTTGCTATCCCGCAGCTCGATGAAATTACCGGCCAAACCTTAAGAAACATCATGGTTTTGGCAAATTGTCGGCAATGGGAACTGAAATATCCACTGGCTTGCGCTACCCTATGCAGTGAACCTTTCTTCCACATGTAGAAAGCAAAAGTCATTCCAACAATCTAAATATTATTCTCAGGGTGACACCACATGAAAAACAAATGGGTATATTCCTATCACGAAGGCGATGGCAAAAATAAACAACTGCTGGGCGGCAAAGGTGCAAACCTGTGCGAAATCACCCAGATCGGCCTCAATGTCCCCCCCGGCTTCGTCATCAGCACCGAAGCCTGCCTGAGCTACCTCGACCAGCCAGAACACCAGTTACCGGATGGCGTCATGCAGCAAACCCGCGAGCAGATGGCCGCGCTGGAAAAAGCCACGGGCAAACAGTTCGGCAGTGCCAGCAACCCGCTGCTGGTTTCGGTGCGTTCCGGTTCCGCCATGTCGATGCCCGGCATGATGGACACCATCCTCAACCTCGGCCTCAACACCCACACGCTGGAAGGACTGATTGCGCAAACCAGAAACGAGCGTTTCGGCTACGACTCCTACCGCCGTTTCATCCAGTTGTTCGGCAAGGTCGCACTGGGCGTGCCGGACGAATTGTTCGACGCACAGTTTGAAGCGGTGAAAAAGGACGCAGGCGTACAAGCCGACATCGGCCTGCAAGCTGCCGACCTCAAGGAAATCAGCCAGCGCTTCCTCAGCGTGGTGCGTAACCACACCGGCAAACCCTTCCCTGAAGACCCTTACGAACAGCTCGAAATCGCCATCAAGGCGGTATTCAACAGTTGGTCAGGCAAGCGGGCAGTCGACTATCGGCGTGAATTCCACATCACACCCGAAATGGCCAACGGCACTGCGGTCAACGTCGTCACCATGGTGTTCGGCAACATGGGCAATGATTGCGCCACCGGGGTCGGCTTCACCCGCAACCCGGCCACTGGCGAAAACATACTCTACGGCGAATACCTCACCAATGCGCAGGGCGAAGACGTGGTAGCAGGCATCCGCACCCCCAAAGCCTTGCAGGAAATGGCGCGTGAAATGCCCGCCCTCTACACCCAGTTGCTGGATCTGCGCAACCGGCTGGAACGCCATTACTGCGAAATCCAGGACTTCGAATTCACCATCGAAAAAGGCGTGCTCTACTGCCTGCAAACCCGCAACGGCAAGATGAACGCCAGCGCCATGGTGCGCACCTCGGTGGAAATGGTGCACGAAGGCTTGATCAGCGAGCAGGAAGCCCTGCTACGCATCAACCCGCAACACCTGGAACAGATGCTCTACCCACGGCTTGACCCGTCCTTCAAGGGCGACGCACTCGCCACCGGCCTGCCTGCCTCCCCCGGTGCTGCCAGCGGCCAAGCCGTATTCGACGCCGACCGCGCCGAACAACTGGGCAACCAGGGCATCAAGGTCATTCTGGTGCGCGAAGAAACCAAACCTGAAGACATCCACGGCTTCTTCGCCGCACGCGGCATCCTCACCAGCCGGGGCGGCAAGACCTCACACGCCGCAGTGGTTGCACGCGGCATGGGCAAACCCTGTGTAGCGGGCGCGGAAGGCATCCACGTTGACGTGCAACTGCGCAAGGCGTTCGTCGGCAATACCATCATCAAGGAAGGCGATGTCATCACCCTCGACGGCACCCGTGGCGACATTTATCTGGGCGAAATCCCCAAGGTTGAACCGGATTTCTCCGAAGAACTGGTCACCCTGCTGAGCTGGGCGGACAAGGTAGCGCGCCTGAAAGTCATGGCCAACGCCGACACCCCGGTCGACGCCGCGCGCGCCCTCAAGTACGGCGCGATGGGCATCGGCCTGTGCCGCACCGAACGCATGTTCAACGCCGTTGACCGCCTGCCACTGGTGATCGACATGATCGTGGCCGACACCCCCGAACAGCGCCAGGCCGCCCTCGACCTGTTACTGCCAATCCAGCGCGCCGACTTCAAGGAAGTGTTCAAAACCATGTCGCCGCGCCCGGTCACGGTACGCCTGCTCGACCCGCCGATCCACGAATTCCTGCCCAGTGAACAGCAACTGATAGATGAACTGGAACAACTGCGCCACCTGCGCCTGTCCGTACAAGGCATGGAAGTGGTAGTGGAAACCGCCCGCGTACTGGCCAGCAGCCACGGCGAACCACTGCCTGCCAGCGTGCATGAACTGGGCGACACCCGGCTGGTCGACAGCATCATCACCCGCAAGACCCAAATCCTGCAAAAGGTACGCACACTGCGCGAAGTCAACCCGATGCTGGGACATCGTGGCGTGCGTCTGGGCATCACTTTCCCCGAAATCTACACCATGCAAATCCGCGCGGTGCTGGAAGCCGCCGCCGATTGCGTCAAGTCGGGCATCCCGGTCGCGCCGGAAATCATGGTGCCGCAAGTCTGCACCGTGCAGGAACTCAAGTATGTCAAACGCTTGGCGCAAGCCGTTCACCAACAGGTCGAAGCCACTTTCGGCGTCAAGGTCGACTACCATTTCGGCAGCATGATGGAAGTGGTGCGCGCCTGTATGCGGGCGGAAAGCCTGGCGGAAGAAGCACAATTCTTCTCCTTCGGCACCAACGATCTGACCCAGGCCAGCTTTTCGTTCTCACGCGAAGACGCCGAGAACAAATTCCTGCCAATGTACAACGATCGCGGCATTTTGCAGGACAACCCGTTCGAGGTACTGGATGTGAAAGGCGTTGGGCGACTGATGAAACTGGCGGTCGAATGGGGCCGTAGCTCCCATCCGGATCTCAAGGTCGGTATCTGCGGGGAGCACGGCGGACATCCGGCTTCGATCCGTTTCTGCGATGAAATCGGCTTGAACTATGTATCCTGCTCCGGGCCACGGGTGCCAATTGCACGGCTGGCAGCAGCTCATGCGCAGATACTGATGAACAAGGAAGGCAGCAGCGACAAGGCCGCCTGAAGAAAATCCGGGAAGCGGGATTTCCTGTCCCTTCCCCCCACGCGGGGGAAGGTTAGGATGGGGGCCTTTACTACGCTACCGCTTGCGGCTTACTGGGGCGGCGACGGCGTGGCTTGCTGGCAGCATTGCCATCCGTGCGCTTGACCGGTGGTAATCCGGAAGCTACCCGTGCCTCATTCTTCTGCGAACGGCTAGGGCGTTTTTTCGGGCGATGTTGCGCTTTGGCGGGCCTGTCGGCTTCAATGTTCGCTGCTTTTTCAGGACGTGGGCATTCTGGTGCCACACTGATCACAGGCACTTCTTCACGTGGCAATTTCTGCTTGATCAAGCGCTCAATGCCTTGCAGGAATTTGTACTCTTCCGGCTCTACCAGTGAAATCGCTTCACCCGTGGAACCCGCACGCCCGGTACGGCCAATGCGGTGGACGTAATCTTCCGACACGTTCGGCAACTCAAAATTGATCACGTGTGGCAATTGGTCAATGTCGATGCCACGCGCGGCAATGTCAGTCGCGACCAGTACGCGGATATTGCTTTGTTTGAAATCCGCCAGCGCCCGAGTGCGTGCACCCTGACTCTTGTTGCCATGGATCGCAGCAGCGGTAACACCATCGCGTTCCAGCTTCTCAGCCAAGCGGTTTGCGCCATGCTTGGTGCGGGTAAACACCAACACCTGCTCCCACTGGTTATCACGCACCAGATGGCTCAGCAGCGCAGTCTTGCGTGCCTTGTCGATCATGTACACGGATTGCTTGACGGTATTCGCCGCTGCATTGCGCGGGCTGACCGATATTTGCTGCGGATCGTGCAGCAAGCCTTTCGCCAGACCGGTAATGTCGTCGGAAAAGGTGGCGGAAAACAACAGGTTCTGACGGCGTTTCGGCAGCAGCGCCAGAATCTTGCGGATATCGCGGATGAAACCCATATCAAGCATCCGGTCGGCTTCATCCAGCACCAGCATTTCCACCTGGGAAAACTTCACCGCATTCTGGTTGTACAAGTCCAGCAAACGGCCCGGTGTTGCCACCAGCACATCAACCCCTTTACGCAGGGTCATCATTTGCGGATTGATGCTCACGCCGCCAAACACGACTGAGGAAGTCAGCGGCAGGTGGACACCATAATCACGCACACTTTCGCCAACCTGTGCCGCCAGTTCGCGGGTCGGGGTCAGCACCAGTGCACGGATGTGGTTGGCAGCAGGACGCTTGCCATCCATCAGGATTTGCAGCATCGGCAGGGTAAAACCAGCGGTCTTGCCAGTGCCGGTTTGTGCCGCAGCCATCAGGTCGCGGCCAGACAATACAGCAGGAATGCCTTGTTGCTGGATAGGGGTGGGCGTTGCATAGCCCTGCTCTGCGATTGCGCGCAGCAACGGCTCGGCCAGGCCGAGTTCAGTAAATAACATTGTAAAATTAACCTCGTTCCTCAGCCGTCCAGCGACTGTAGGGGTATTGGGTAAGGCAGACGTTGTAATAACGTTCCAGATGCGAAACGTCTTTTCCTGCCCAGCTGGGCATGGTTATTACTTCATCCTTGGAATCGAGTTCGACTTCCGCGACCAGCAGGCCTGCGTTGTCACCGTGGAATTCATCTATTTCCCACAGTTTTCCGCCAAACTCGACAAAATGGCGGGTTTTCTCAATCAATGGGCGTTCGCACAACTGATCAAGCAGTTCTGCTGCATCATGCAGCGGAATTTCGTATTCATACTCAGGGCGTTCCACGCCCAGCGTCATACCCTTGATATTGAGGGTGGCCTTGTTATCTGCAATCCGCACCCTGACGGAGGCGCGTTTGTTGTTACTCAGATAACCCTGGCGGAAAGATTCGGAGCGGATAATTAATTGCCGCCACTCATCAGACACCAATAAAAATTTTCGTTCAATCTCGGTAGCCATCAGAAACGGATCAGTGCCGACCCCCAGGTAAAGCCGCCACCGAAGGCTTCCAGCAGGATAATGTCGCCACGCTGGATGCGCCCATCGCGCACGGCAGTATCCAGCGCCAAAGGAACCGACGCCGATGAGGTGTTGCCGTGCTTGTCGACGGTCACCACCACGTTATCCATCGACATATCGAGCTTTTTCGCCGTAGCCTGGATGATGCGGATATTGGCCTGATGCGGAACCAGCCATTTCACATCGGATTTGGTCATGCCATTTTTTTCAAGCGTTTCATCCACAATGCGCCCCAGGGTATTGACCGCCACCCGGAACACTTCATTGCCACGCATCTGGATCAAGGCACCTTCCGCCCGCAGCAACTCCTGGTTGCGCGAAATCCCCGCGTTCACACTCAGCAGATGCTCATACGCACCGTCGGAATGGATGTGGGTGGACAGGATACCCGGTTCTTCCGTTGCTTCCAGCAGTACCGCCCCTGCGCCGTCGCCGAACAGGATGCAGGTGCCCCGGTCAGTCCAGTCGAGAATCTTCGACATGGCTTCGGTACCCACCACCAGGGCACATTTGGCTGAACCGGCACGGATGAAATTGTCGGCCACACTCAGGGCATAAACGAAACCCGAACAGGCTGCCTGCACATCCATCGCCGCTCCGCCATTGCGGATACCCAGGTTGTTCTGCAACAGACAGGCCGTACTCGGAAACACCAGATCAGGGGTGGAAGTGCCGACCACGATCAGGTCGACATCTTCAGGATTCTTGCCCGCCATTTCCAGTGCCCGGCGTGCGGCGTGTTCCGCCATGTCGGAAGCGCTTTCCATTTCCACGATGTGACGTTCACGAATACCGGTACGTTCGAAAATCCACTCATCCGTGGTATCGACGATTTTTTCCAGATCCTTGTTGGTAAGCACTTTCTCTGGCAGGTAACTGCCGGTTCCTGTAATGCGCGAATAGATCATGCGTTCTGCCTCTGTGCGAGCAAACTTTCAAGTTGTTTATGAATGCGTTGGGGGACTTTTGCGATAACTTCCGTGCGGGCGATGCCGATGGCGTTGGCGTAAGCGAGACTGTCCGCTCCACCATGACTTTTGACAACAATACCCTGCAAGCCCAACAAGCTTGCCCCATTATAGCGTCTGGGGTCAAACTTGCGCCGGAATGATTTCAGTACCGGCAGGGAAATCAGTGCCGCCAGGCGGGTAAACAGGTTGGCCGTGTATTCTGCCTTGAGCTGGGAAGACACCATTTTCGCCAAACCCTCACTGGTCTTGAGCGCCACATTACCGACGAAACCATCACACACCACTACATCAACGTTGCCGTGGTAGATGTCATCACCTTCCACATAGCCGATGTAATTGAGTGGGCAATCCTGCAACAAGGCATTGGCGGCCTTGACCTGCTCGTTGCCCTTGATCGCTTCCTGCCCGATATTGAGCAAACCAACCCTGGGATTGGAATTATTGTCGATGGCCTTGGCCAGCTCGGAACCCATCAGGGCAAACTGGTAAAGGTGTTCCGCTTCGGAATCGACATTCGCCCCCAGATCAAGCATGTGGGTATGCCCATTGGTGGAAGGAAGCACCGTGCAAATGGCTGGACGGTCGATACCGGGCAAGGTTTTCAGCACGAAACGCGCTGTCGCCATCAGTGCACCGGTATTCCCGGCACTGACTGCGGCATCGGCTTCGCCAGCCTTGACCATATTAATGGCGATGCGCATGGAAGAATCTTTTTTGTTCTTCATCGCGATAGCTGGAGATTCATCCATCGCCACAACCTGTGTAGCGTGCCTGATTTGTAATCTGTTACCGGGTGCGGCTTTGTGCTGTTGCAGGGCTTCAGTGATTTGTGTTTCATCACCAACCAGGGTCAGCGCAATATCGTTGTATTGTTGCAGGGCTTTCAGGGCAGCCGGAACCACCACTGACAATCCATGATCTCCCCCCATCGCATCCAGCGCGATGCGATACTGTTCACTCATGTTCTCCCCTTCTCCTGAAAAAAAATCGCGGGTCAAGCCCGCGATTCTATATCATCTGGTTGTAGAAGTACCAAGCATTAGTGGCTTAGTCTTCGTCGTCTTCCACTTCCACTGCATTCTTGATGATCTGACGGCCACGGTAGAAACCATCCGCAGTCATGTGATGACGCAGGTGAGTTTCACCGGATACCGGATCAACCGACAGGGTTGGGTTTTTCAGCGCATCGTGTGAACGACGCATACCACGCTTAGAACGTGTCATTCGGGCTTGACCGACTGCCATCGTTAGTTACTCCGTTGTTTTCCAATCTTTCAAAACCGCAAAGGGATTTTTTTTGCCTTCCGGCGCATCATCCTCTTGCGAAGCCTGTGTTGCAGCTATCTCCGACGGCAATGCTTCAATCAGTTCCCGCACCGGTTCACACTGCTCATGCCGAGCCACCAAAGGCAAGGCAAGGAGAATTTCATCTTCAATAAAATCCTGTATGAACAGCCGGTCATCCTCCACCAGCCAGGCTTCAAGACCTTCCTGTTCGGGACGTTCATCCGACTCAAACGTCGTCAAGGCTACCTGTATCGGGTTGTCAATGGCGATTTCAACCGGTTGCAGACAATGCTGGCATTCCTGCACTACAATCCCACGCACATGCCCTTTGATCATGGGCAAGCGGGAAATACTCCGGGTAAACTCCAGTTCCACCTCAAAATCCCCGGTTTCTGCCAGCGCAACTTCCGCTAAACGCGGCATTTGTTTAAGCAGCACCAAACCGGTCATGCATTTTTTCTGCTCAACCAATCGGAAGGGATTAACGTCTACGGGTAACCTGTTCAACATAAGCGCGCGATTATAAGAATCCATACCCGCTAGTGTAAAGAAATTTCTGGCTTTTTTACTTGGGGATTACATATATCTTGCGTATCATTTCGCGCTTTTCTACCAGATACGCCACAATAGACCACATGAGCGCACAACGTAAACTGATCCTCGGCTCCACTTCCCCCTACCGCCGCGAACTGATGCAACGCCTGCACACCCCGTTTGAAACTGCCGCCCCCGACATCGACGAAACCCGTCTTGAGGGTGAAAGCGCCCGCGACATGGTACTGCGCCTGTCGCTGGAAAAAGCCCGGAAGGTGGCGGAACAGCACCCTGATGCCCTGATCATCGGCTCCGACCAGTGTGCCGTGCTGCACGAACAAATTATCGGCAAACCCGGCTCGCACGAAAATGCGGTGAAGCAGTTGCAGAATTCATCCGGCGAAACGGTCTATTTCCTGACAGGTCTGTGTCTGTATGACAGCCGCGATGGCAGCTACCAACTGGATGTCGTGCCCTTTCAGGTAGACTTCCGCCAACTGACGGATGGGGAAATCGACCGCTACCTGCGCAAGGATCAGCCTTATAACTGTGCAGGCAGCTTCCGCTCGGAAAGTCTGGGAATTACCCTGTTTAAACGTATGCATGGCGACGACCCCACCGCACTGATGGGGCTGCCACTGATCCGTCTGAGCCAGATGTTCCAACAGGCAGGGCTGGATTTGCTGGGATAAGCGGAGTTACATACCATCATTTGCAGTCTTTTTGTGGTGAAACCCAACCCTTTTCCAGACTGCTCAACATGTATTCAATCATGGACTTGAATTCACTGATGGAACGGCTGTTGCTACCACCGTGTGCGTACATGTGACCTTTGCCATCAATCACGCTTCTTGCCAGCGCGTCAATATCCTTGTCCTTGCGTTCTTCCCAAGTTTCCGGACTACCCAGCTTGGGTGCTCCCAGATCGCCATAATCATGACACTTGAAACAAACCTGCTCATACAGCTTGCGACCGTGCAACAGATTCAAATGACGTTCCTTGTCTGCTGCACTGGCGGTATTGACCTGTTTTTGGCTGTCCGCATCCGTTACTGTGCCCATCATATAGCTGATCATGCTGCGCAGTTCCCACTCAGACCAGACCGGACTGATACCTTTTGAATACATGTGACTGGGGCCGTCAATCACCCCCTTGAACAAGGTATCCTCCCCCAGCGGCAAACGTTTGGCCCAATCAGCCTTGTCAGCAGGACGCGGGGCATTGCCCAGACCCCGATCATGGCACATGAAACAATAGGTTTCATATAAGCTTTTGCCCGCAACCGGATCAAGCGGTTTGTCTTCAGCTACAGCACTCCATGTGCTAAGGGAAAGTGCGGCGAACAGGGTAGAAACCATCAGCCTTTTCATACTGCTACTCCTTGCAGTTAATAGACAGCGTATCAAGAAACCTTCTATCCCCAGTCTAGTACATTCCCACAAGAAAAATAGCGATATTAGCCACCCAATTCTGCCCGCAACTGTGCCAATACCGGCGCAGTATCCGGACGCACGTTACGCCAGATGAAAAAAGCTTCCGCTGCCTGTTCAACCAGCATTCCCAAGCCATCCAATGCATGGGTAGCACCTTGCGCCCTACCCCATTGCACAAAGGCGGTTGGTTTTGCGCCGTACATCATGTCGTAAGTGCAGCCACCTGCTGCCAGACAGTCAACCGGAATCGGTGGCAACTCACCTTGCAGACTCGCTGCCGTACCGTTGATGATCAGGTCGAATTGCCCGCTGATGTCGTCGTAACCGCCAGCGGAAACACTGCCGAATTCTGCGAAATCCTGCGCCAGTTCCAGCGCCTTGCTGGCAGTACGGTTGGCGATGAACAGGCTGGCAGGCTGCGTTTCCAGTAAAGGCTGCAACACGCCGCGCACAGCACCACCCGCACCCAGCAACAGGATGCGTTTGCCTTGCAGGGCAATGCCGTGATTTTGCTGGAGGTCGCGCACAATGCCGATGCCGTCGGTGTTGGCACCATACATGCTGCCGTCTGCGCGGAAAGCCAGCGTATTGACAGCTTTGGCACGGGCGGCGTAATCAGACAGCTCGTCGGCCAGCTCCCACGCTTCCTGCTTGAAAGGCACGGTGATGTTGCAACCCTTGCCACCCGTAACCAGGAACATCATCACATCCTGCGCGAATTCTTCCGGTTCCGACAGCAAGGCGCTGTATTCCACCGGTTCGCCCGTTTGTGCCGCGAACAGCGTGTGGATGCGCGGCGATTTGCTGTGCGCAACGGGATTGCCGAATACGGCGTAACGCTCAGTCATTCCGCAACCACTCCGCCACCTGCTTGGCGTAATAGGTCAGGATGCCATCCGCACCCGCGCGCTTCATGCCCAGCAAGGCTTCCAGCACGCAGGCTTTTTCGTTGATCCAGCCATTCATGCCTGCCGCTTTCAGCATCGCGTATTCGCCGCTGACGTGGTAGACGTAGGTTGGGGCTTTGAACTCATCCTTGACCCGGCGCACGATGTCCAGATACGGCATGCCCGGTTTCACCATCACCATGTCCGCGCCTTCCTGCAAATCGAGCGCGACTTCCCACAAGGCTTCATCGGAATTGGCCGGATCCATCTGGTAGCTGTACTTGTTGCCACCCTTGAGGTTGGCGGCAGAACCCACCGCATCGCGGAACGGGCCGTAGAAACTGGAAGCATATTTGGCGGAATAGGCCATGATGCGCACATTCACATGCCCATGCTGTTCCAGCACATCGCGGATTTCACCGATACGCCCATCCATCATGTCGGAAGGTGCCACCACATCCGCGCCCGCTTCCGCATGGGATAGCGCCTGCTTGACCAGCGCCGCAACCGTTTCGTCATTCAGGATGTAACCGCCCTCATCCATCAGGCCATCCTGCCCGTGGGAGGTGAACGGGTCGAGTGCCACATCAGTCATTACACCGAGTTCCGGTACAGCAGCCTTAACCGCACGCACTGCACGCTGTGCCAAGCCATCCGGGTTCCATGCCTCTTCCGCCTTGTCGGATTTGGCTTCCTGCGGCGTGACCGGGAAAATCGCTATCATCGGAATCCCCAGTTGCGCGGCCTGTTGTGCTTCCTGCACCAGCAAGTCGATGCTGACGCGCTCCACGCCGGGCATGGAACTGATGGATTCGCGCTGGTTTTCACCTTCCAGCACGAATACCGGCCAGATCAGGTCATTAGTGGTCAGCACGTTTTCACGCATCAAACGGCGGGAGAAATCGTCGCGGCGCATGCGGCGCATGCGGGTGTAGGGGTACATTCCGGGGAAGTTAGCCATCTCAAGCCCTGTCAGTGGATGAAAGATGGCTTATTTTGCCGATTAACGGCCACCTTTGCAAAACGCTCTGCTAACATCCGCGCATGGAAATCATAATGCGCGAATACGGAAGCATCATCCGCCAGAAATGGGGCTGGTTCCTGCTGGTCATGCTCGGCATTTCGGGTGGTGCGGGGCTGGAAGTGCTGGTTCCACTGTTTTACAAGGATATTGCCAACAACCTGGTCAAACCTTTCAGCGATGCAACCTACCAGTTGCTGCTGGAAAGCCTGTTCGCCATCGCCCTCACCTACGGCGCGATCTGGCTGAGCTGGCGGGTGCTGGAACTGGGCATGATCATGTTCCAGAGCTGGGGGCTGAACAGGCTCGACAAGCGCTGTTTCGACGTGCTGACCCAACAGCGCCAGCACTTTTTCGAGAATAATTTCGCAGGCAGTCTGGTCAAGCAGGCATACCGCTTCATCAAGGCGTTTGAAACCGTCATCGACTGGCTGATTTTCCAGTTTTACGGCAACCTGCTGCAAATCACGCTGGCTTTCTTCATCTTCTTCCAGCAGCAACCGCGCTTCGCCCTGTACTTCCTGGTCTGGGTGGTGATTTTCCTCGGCTGGAGCGGCGGCTATCTGGTGTGGAAACTGAAATACGACAAGCGCGTGGCAGCGATGGACTCCAAACTCGGCGGCGCGTATGCCGATGGCGTCAGCAATATTGCCATCATCAAAAGCTTCGCGCTGGAAACGCAGGAAAACGCCAATATCGGCGGCATTGCTGACGAATCCTACCAGAAGCGCAATGTGGCCTGGCTGCTGACCTTCGTCTCGTTTGCAGTGCAAAGCACGCTGGTGTTCGGCATCGAACTGCTGCTGATCTACTGGATGATCGGCGAATGGAAACAGGGTGCATTTGAAATCGGCGAATTCGTGCTGTTCCAGACCGTGCTGCTGATCCTGATCAAGCACCTGTGGGAATTCGGCATGAATTTCCGGCGCTTTTTCAACGTGCTGGCGGATGCGCAGGAAATGGCCGATGTATTCCGCCAGACCGATCTGGATCGGGATCGGGAGGGGATGCAGGCGCATATCATCCGGCAGGGGGACATCCGTTTCGAGCAAGTGAGGTTTGCTTATGGCGGAGGAAAGAACCCCATCCCCAGCCCTTCCCTTGTCAGGGAAGGGAGCGAGGAGACTCCTCCCCTGACAAGGGGAGGCCGGGAGGGGTTTCTTCCAGGCTTGTTTGAGGGTTTCAACCTGCACATCAAGCCGGGGGAAAAGGTGGCACTGGTAGGGCATTCCGGTTCCGGCAAGACTTCGCTGACCAAGCTGCTGTTCCGTTTTGTCGACCCGCAGTCAGGCAGAATCCTGTTCGATGGGGTGGATGCGCAGGATTTCAGCCTGCGTTCGCTGCGCCAGCAGATCTCGCTGGTGCCGCAACAGCCGGAACTGTTCCACCGCAGCATCCGCGACAATATCGCGCTGGGCAAGGCTGTCAGCGAGGAACAATTGCGTGAGGTCGCCCGCAAGGCACGCGCGCTGGATTTCATCGACAAGCTGCCCAAAGGTTTCGACACGCTGGTGGGGGAACGTGGTGTGAAACTTTCCGGCGGGGAAAAGCAGCGGGTGGCACTGGCAAGAGCCTTCCTCGAAGACGCACCCATCGTAGTGCTGGACGAAGCCACCAGCGCACTGGATTCCCTCACCGAACAGCAGATTCAGGTGGCCATTTTCGAGCTGATCGAAAGCAAGACTGCGATGGTGATTGCACACCGGCTTTCCACCATCCTGCGCATGGATCGCATCATCGTGCTGGAAAACGGCCAGATCATTGAGCAGGGTACGCACGCGGAACTGCTGGCGCTGCAAGGCCGTTATTACGACATGTGGCAGCACCAGAGTGGTGAATTCCTCAATAGCGACTAGCCGTTACAATCCCGCACCAGCCTGCCCTACCCTGGCAAAACCTGTGGACAGCGAGAGGGTTGCTGTTTACTTGGCGGTAACGGTGGTCGTCACCATATCGCCATCCTGCATCACCGGGCTATCCGCACCTTTGCCCTCACCAAACTCATAGATGCCGGGTTTCATGCCATCTTTCTCGGTATGCAGCATCAGCATCAACATTTGCCCTTTCTCGACCGCTTCGGTCAGGAGCGCGGTGACTTCGTTGTTTTCACCGGTTTTCAGCGGCGCATAACCGATTACGGAACCCGGTGCCAGCTTTTCATCCGTGCGGTGAACCACCATCCAGCCGTTCCCATCTGACATGACTTTGCTGGCTGTCACGGCACCAGCGGAAACATCCTGATCCTCAGCCATAATGGATAATTTACCCATATCCGTTTCATCTGCGGCAAACGCCGCACCCGCAGCCATCATCGCAGCAGTAAACGCTATGGCAACAAATTTCGTATTCATCATCGTTCTCCTGTTTTGTGATTGGAAATGGAAGGGGTATGCACACTATGTTACTGGTGCGCTGGATCGGGTAATTTCCCGGAAAATTGTGTGACTAAGGCCGTGCCGGACTCTACCGGCCAGGTTGTTGAGGGGAAGGAAGGGGGCGGGGCTTCAGGCATCGGGAATCAATAAGTTTTCAAAAGGCTCATGATTTTTCCAACGGTATGCGTTGAAATCACGTTGGTCGGTGGAGAGGGGTACTTTTCATCCAGATATTCGGTAAGGTATTTCTTGTAATTGACCGACAGGTCTTGCGGGCCATCTTCAATACAACCAATCAAACCACTTTCTTTCCAAAGCTGCTTCTGGCGTTTGGCTCTGGCTTTGTCACGAAAGTCTTGTGCGACTTGTTGCAGGGAATATTTCAGTACCTCGGTAATGGATTTCGCCCCAAGCACATCGCGGAGAAACTGCAAGTCTTCTGAAGTTTGCTCATCCAGGCGGGCGTTGATTCTTAGCTCGCTCATCTTGTCATACCTCAATAGCCAATTCGTCATACAGCCAACGTTAGCAAGGATTCTATGCGCTGGCGAGAGGCAATAGTCCACAGCCAAATGCCCTTTGAATATGGGGAAGCCGTGCCAAGCTCCACCGGGCTTCGACTCCGCTCAGCCCTCGGGTCTCGCTTCGCACAAACCCAGAACAAACCCACCAAACCGTTGCCTGAGCGGCGTCGAAGGCAACTTGAAGCCGGGAACGCCGTGCCAAGCTCCACCGGGCTTCGACTCCGCTCAGCCCTCGGGTCTCGCTTCGCACAAACACCG
>JAHJJD010000055.1 GCA_018822845.1 Gammaproteobacteria bacterium
CAGACAGGACGCAAGTACGCTGACAGTTTCAAGGCAAACATCCCCATCATCTTTGACTGCCATCTACCCAAATGGAACTACACCGCTGTTCCTTCCTCTGCAATCGCTTAACCTAGGGAAGTTGTTTCGTGCACGTTCCTTGGCAAGTTTTGAAGCAAACGTATGCCGGAAGCGGTGCGCATTGATGTCAATGCCCGTTTGCTCGCGGATCCTGCGGAACGCAGCAGAGGCATGCCCTGCTGTCATGGATCGGCCCTTATAGCGGGGATGATGGTGTGGCCCCAAACAACCTCGGGAGCCGATACGAACTTGGTCAGGGCGTAGAGCAAAACTATGCTGAAGCCATCAAGTGGTACCAGAAGGCAATTACGCAAGGTGATAAGTCTGCCCAGGTTGGCCTTGATACCCGCCTCACCCAGCTCAACCCAGTCTTGTTATCGTTGCCAACCGCATCCGGCAAGGAAAGGGATTTGTTGGGGGGGGGGGGCAGAATACGTGGTTTCGTCGAGAAAGCACGGCAACTTAACGCCCGGTCAATAGCGCATACAACTGCGGCAGTTTCTGCGGCAATTCTTCCGCCTTGCGCACCAGCGCCCAGCCCTGATGGCCGAACAGGCGCGGCAAATAGTCTTCAGCCTTGTCATCGATGGTGACGCAGAACGGTTTCAGCCCCTGCTGGCGGGCTTCCTGCAAGGCCATGCGGGTGTCTTCCAGCCCGTAACGGCCTTCGTAAATATCGAGGTCGTTGGGTTTGCCGTCCGTCAATAACAACAGCAGTTTTTGCTGCGAAGCTTCCTTCGCCAGTAGCTGGCTGGCATAACGGATGGCAGCCCCCATGCGAGTGTAATACCCCGGTTTGGTCGCCACGATGCGCCCGCGCGCCCGGTTATCGAAACGTTCCGCAAAGCTTTTCAACTGGTAGAAACGCACCTGCTGGCGGTTGAGGGAGGAAAATCCGTACAGGGCGAAACGGTCGCGGGTCGCACCCAGTGCTTCCGCAAACAGCAGCAACGAATCCTGCACAATGTCCACCACCCGTGCCTCATTGCTCACCCAACTATCGGTGGACATGGAAAAATCCGCCAGCAACAGGCAGGACAGGTCGCGCCCTCGTTCGCGGTATTCGCGGTAGACGGCGGGAATATCCGCCCGCCCGCGCCGCCGGTCAGCCAGATGCAGAATGTAGCTGTCGGTGTCGAGTTCGGAGCCTTCCTGCTGGTGGCTGAGCCATTCGCGGCGCGGCTGTAATGCCTCGAAACGGCGGCGCAGCTTGCGGGCAGCAGGCTGCAAGCGGGTGGGCAGCGCCAGTTCTTCCGCCCCGCGCGGCAGCATTACCTGCAAGCGGCAATGATCCGGCAGCAGGTGCTGCTTGCGGAAATCCCACTCGGGCAGCGGAATGCCTTCACCCTGCGGAATGTCGTCGTATTCGGCGGCGGGCAAATCCAGATCCAGTTTGATCTTGTGGGAGCTGGCCTTGCGGTCGCGGGCGACGGTGATCACGTCCATATCGTCGGCGGAACGGGCGGCATCATTGTCCGGCTCATCGTCGCTGGTGCGGTCAACGGGGATGTATTCCGTCCACGAAAACAGGCTTTCCAGCCGGAACATCATCAGGCCACTTTTGCCATCGGGCATGTCGGTGCGCTCGGCGCGGTGGCGCTTTTTACTGGCGGCGGAGGGCTGGCTGTCGGGGGATTCATCGGGTGGGGCGGGTTCCGCAAACGGAGCCGCAACCGGTTCCTGCCTGCCTTCGGGTGGTGGCGTGAGCTGCAAGGGCAGGGGTTCATCGTCAGGGTATAGCGCTTGCCAGTTGTCCAGCAGGCGTTGGTAGCGGGGTTGCAGGTGGGGGTAGCGTTGCAGGATGATTTGGATAGGATGGGTTGTGTCGGGAGGGGTGCTCCCCAACGCCGCCAGCCACAAATACAAATCCCGGTTGAGTTCGCGCTGCGGGAAAACGGCAATGCTGTCCGGCAGGTTCAAAGCTTCTGCGTCACGCCACACCGGGCTGGTTTTCAGGCCGGTTCCGGCGAGGCGCTGTAACAGGTTACGGCGAGCATGGCTGCTGACTTCGGCGCTGCGGCGGATTTCCAGGCTGGCGTCTCCGCCCAGCGCGCGCAACAGGATGCCCAGCTTCTTGCGCATCCCGTCCAGATGCACGCGCGCCTGCGGGTATTCGCGGCTGGCGCTGCGAGTAACCAGTTTGTGCCAGACTTTACCGACAAATTCTTCCATCCGCACACCTGTTCAGATTGTCGTTTACGCGACAATTGTTGTGGAATAAACTCAGGAATCTTGCGATGACGCACCACAAAAGAGCATGACATCAGCCGCTATGAAACTGGATAACAAGACCCTGACCCTGTTACACCGTTCGCCATTGTTCCGCGCCATTGCGCCTTCCCAGTTCAATGAGCTGATCGACAGTTCCAAACCGCATTTTCTGGATGAGGGCGAATTCCTGTTCCGGCAAAGCGATCCGCTGGAAGAAGTGTATTTTTGCGTCGAAGGCAGCATCAAGCTGTTCCGTCTGACGCCCAATGGCGACGAAAAAATCATCGACATCATTCCCCCAGGTAACAGTTTTGCCGAAGCCGTCATGTTCATGGGTGGGCAGCGTTACCCGGTGTATGCTGTCGCCTTGCGCCCCACCTTTGTGGTGGGTATCAATGCAGCCCAGTATCTGGACATGTTGCGCTCCTCTTCTGAGCTGTGCATCAACATGATGGGGCTGATGAGCCGCCGGATGCACTGGCTGCTTAACGAAGTTGACCGCCTGACCCTGCACAACGCCACCTTCCGGCTGGCTTCCTATCTGCTGGAAATGCGCGACTGCAACAAAGATGAGCATCGCGTCTGCCTGAATGCACCCAAGCATGTCATCGCTTCGCGCCTGTCGATCAAGCCGGAAACCTTTTCCCGCATCCTCAAGCGCCTGAGCGACCAGAAACTGATTTCCGTCCACGACCAGTATATCGAGTTGCTGGACGAGGCCGGGCTGGAAACCATTGTCCGCACCGAGATTTAATGCCCGAAGAATGTTCCCGCCACCTCCATCAAGGCATCCACCGTCTCCGGGTCGTCCGTTAGCGGCTCAGCCAGGGCGGCACGGCAGGCTGCCAGCGGGTTGAAACCGTCCTGGATCAGGGTGGCGGTGTAAACCAACAGGCGGGTGGAGGCGGATTCTTCCAGATCGTGTTCCTTCAGGGCGCGCAGGGCTGTCGCCAGTTTCACCAGCTGGCTCGCCAAGGCAGTATCAACGCCGGTTTCCTGCGCCAGGATGCGGGTTTCCAGTTCCGGTTCGGGGTAGTCGAAGCGCATGGCGACGAAGCGCTGGCGGGTCGACGGTTTCATGCCCTTGAGGATGTTCTGGTAGCCGGGGTTGTAGGAAACCACCAGCATGAATTCGGACGGAGCGTGCAGGATTTCGCCAGTGCGCTCAATCGGCAGGATGCGGCGGTTATCGGACAGCGGGTGCAGGATCACGGTGGTGTCCTTGCGCGCTTCCACCACTTCGTCCAGATAGCAGATTGCGCCTTCGCGCACGGCACGGGTTAGCGGGCCATCATTCCAGTAGGTTTCGCCATCGCCGATCAGGTGCCGCCCGACCAGATCGGCAGCACTCAGGTCATCATGACAGGCGACTGTGTAAAGCGGTCTCCCCAGCTTGGCCGCCATGTGTTCGACGAAGCGGGTCTTGCCGCAACCGGTTGGCCCTTTCAGCAACACCGGCAACTGACGGCGGAAGGCGTGCTCAAACAGGATGGTTTCCTGCCCCTGCGCCTGGTAGTGGGGAATGCCTGCGCTCAAAGCTCCACCTCAATCTTGAACTGGCTGAGGAATTGCGCCGTAACGAAATCCATGCTGCTGATGTGCTGTTGCAGCCACTCACGCCAGTGCTGGATGTAGGCAGGCAGCAGAGTGTAATCGCGTTCGCGCAGCCATTGCTGTTGCACACCCAACAACTCCAGCAGCGCCCGCTCGTGTTCCCCCTGGTGGCAGGGGGTGGCAAAAAAGTTGTATTCCGTCATCAGGCGTTCTTCGCGGGCAAAGTGCGCCCTGGTGTGCTCCACCCATGCTGCCAGCAACTTGTCGATGGCGTCAGGGGCGGCGTGATTTTCTACCTGGGTGAGCAAATCCGTCACCAACGCTACTTCTGCCTGATGCACAGTATTCATGAAGGGCATTGCCACTTCAGGCAAGGCCAGATAATCAGCGAAAGTTTCTTTAAGGACTGTCATGTTACATCCCTACCCAATAAGCCAGAAAAATCAGGCACGATACCAGTATCAGCCAGCCATGCACCAGCACCCGCCACAAAAATGCCACGTCACGCAGCACCATGAAATCGGCAATCACAAAATGTCCCTTGATAAAAATCGAAGCCAGCAGCGCGGCTACCAACCCTTCACCGCTGAAACCTGCCTTGCCCGCCCACCAGGTCAACAGGGTGAGCATAACGAGCAGCAGCCAGACCAGATACACCCTCATCGTTGTCACCGTATCACGTAGACCAGCGGAAACAGTACGATCCACACCAGGTCAACCATGTGCCAGTAGGATGCGCCGGTTTCCACGCCAGTGTAATTGATCATGCAATAAGCCCCCTGTTGGGCTTTCCACGCCACTGCCGCCAGTATCACCATGCCGAGGATGACATGCATGAAATGGAAAAATGTCAGCGACAGGTAAAACATGTAGAAGCTATTGGTGCTGAGGCTGATGCCCTGCCCGAACTTGTCGGCAAACTCGATGATTTTCAGGGTCAGGAACAGTGACCCCATCCCTAACGCCGCCAGTAGCCAGTTGCGGCACAGCATGACCTTGCCGTCGCGGATGGCGCGCACCGCCAGCACCACGAACAGGCTGCCGGTAATCAGGATGACGGTGTTGGCCGCGCCAATGTCGCGGTTGAGGGTTTGCTGGTATTCGTTGAACAGCTCGACGTTATAGCTGCGGGCAAACGCATAGGAGGCAAAGAAAATGGCGAACACCAGCAGTTCCGCCAGGATAAAGATCCACATCGCCAAGTCCCCCGGCAAGGGATCATGGCGACGGGATTCGGAGGTAAGCGGTGTAAGGCTTGCAGCTTTCATGGGGGTAGGCTACGTGAACTGCGGTCATGGCCTCCTTGATGCAGGTCAAGCATGTATGATGGTGTCTTCGTCGATGCCGCAAATTTTGGATGCTGTCACCGGGTGGTGTTGCCATCGTAGTTTTTGGTGCCGATCAGACCACGGGTGAACTTGCCCAGTGCCGTATCCCAGTGGCTGCGCATCATCGGCATGAGGCCGCGCCCGAATGAATTTCCAGGTCGAAACCACAGGCTTCATGCCCAAGGCCACCGATGCAGGTGATTTCCCTGGCCTGCACCCTCTTGCCGAGAATATTTTCCACCACCCCGGCAATCAGCCCGCCCTCGAAATGGCACAGGGTACGCCCCACTGGCGACAGGCCAGAGCAGGTCACGCATTCGCATACGTCGACATGGATACGGTGGTTGGTCATGACGGGGACGCTGACCTTGCCGATCTTCATTTGCTCACATAACGCCAGAAAATCATCAAGCTGTTTGATCTGCAAGCCTTTGCCCAGCTTCTTGCCCGCATAGTAGCTGACGGCGGAAGCGCCCGTGCCGAGGATGTCCTCCATTGCTACTAACCGCAGCAGGCGATACAGGCCAACGCCGACAAATTCGCCTTCTTCCGGGCGGTGGATTTGCAGTACGTTGGCAATTTCGATCGGCTTCATGCGCTTTCTCCATTATGGTGGGGGCAACGGACGTGCCCTGTTTATTGTTTTTGATCAGTTGATCATCAAGGTAGTCCATCCGGCAATTTACTGCCGCCTTGCCAGCCTGTTCGTTGACCTACATCAAGTAGGGGTATGCGCGGCAGGCGTCCTTAACCTAAGTCAAGGCAAAGGGCGTTCCATCCTTGTTTTACTGCCAGCATGGCATTCCCGCCCAAAAGGCAGGGTATGTGTTTTAGATACCCATAAACAGTGAGAGACTTTATGACTGCATGTGTCTATCTCGTCGGCGCAGGGCCTGGCGACCCTGAACTGTTGACCATCAGGGCGTTACGGCTGATCCAGCAAGCCGATGCGGTTGTTTATGACCGGTTGGTTTCAGATGAAATCCTTGCCTTGATCCCCAAGGGGGTGGCCAGGGTTTACGTCGGCAAGGAAGCCGGGATGCATTCCCTGCCACAGGATCAGACCAACCAGCTTCTCGTCAATCTGGCAAGAAAGGGGCATCGGGTGGTGCGCCTGAAAGGTGGCGACCCTTTCTTGTATGGGCGCGGCGGGGAGGAAGCGCTGTTCCTCGCCCGGCACGGCATACGCTTTGAAATCGTCCCCGGCATCACCTCAGCCTCGGCCTGCGCCACCTATGCCGGGATTCCGCTGATCCACCGGGGGGTAGCCAACCGGGTGCAGTTCATCACAGGGCATTGCCAGGCAGACCAGCCGCTGGAACTGGACTGGCAGGGGCTGGCTGACCCCAACCTGACCATTGCGGTCTACATGGGGCTGGCGAACCTGCCGCAGATTGTCGCCGGACTGATCGCAGCAGGCCGCCATGCCGATACGCCCATCGCCATCATTGAAAACGGCACAACCAGCAGGCAGCGGCAGCTTGTCACCACCCTTGCACAGGCCACCCAGGCTGCCGTACAGGGAGGCTTTCAATCCCCGGTCATGATCGTGATTGGTGAGGTTGCCACCCTGGCCAACGAACTGCATTGGTTCAATACGGAAACAACACAGCAACAGCAAACTGCAACAGAAACCCTGCCCCTAGCCAAAGCGGCAGGAAGCGGACATTAATTTCCAGGTCGGAACCATGAACAAAACCAGCCATTTAGCTACACTCGCCTTGTCCTGCGCCATGCTGCTGACCCCATACGCAGCAGCAGAAACCGTGGCTGCTCCCCAACCCGTTGCCTTCGTGGTGGAGGCCATTGAGGATGGCGACACCTTTAGCGTCAACACGCAAGAGGGTGTCAAGCGCATCCAGCTAGCCGCCATTGACGCCCCGGAAGACACCGAAAACGCCAAACTGCAACTGGACATGAAAAAAAGCGGTCTGGACAAGCAAACCCTGACCGGCATGGGCAAGGCCGCCACCGGGCACTTGCAAACGCTGCTGCCGGTTGGCGGGGAAATCCTCCTGCTGGCAGACATGACTGTAACCGACAAATATGGCCGCATCAGCGCCGAAGCATTTGACCAGAATGGGCAATCCATCAATGCCGCCATGATCGCCGACGGTTACGCCATCGTCCTCACCAAACAGCCTATGGACGATGCCCGCAAGGAAGCCCTCCTACAACACCAGCAGGCTGCGCAAGAAGCCCAAAAAGGCTTGTGGGGCAGCCACCCGGAAACTGTCGCCATCTGGAGCAAACTGTGAAAGCCGCAAAGTTGGGCGCAATGTTCCTTGCGTTATGGTTGGCGGCAACACTGTCTCATGCCGACGGCGGGATTACCCTTAAACAGCCACCCGAATCCCTGGCGCAATGGTACAAGCCCGCCAACAAACGCAATGTCTGGCAGCACAATATGTTCAGCCTGCGCCGGGAAACCCAGGCCGTTGAAGAGTACCTCGAAGCGGGTGACACAGCCCGCGCCGGAAAGTGGGCAGCCGAGCTGAGCGCGCATTACCGGAAAATTGCCGAAATGGTCCCCGAATGGGAACCGGAACTCGATCTGGAAGCCGCCACACGGCTGGAACAAGCCAGCACCGACGGCAAACAGCCGGAGATGCAACAGGCGCTGGATAAACTGAAAGAAACCTGCAAATCCTGCCATACCGATTACCGTGCCGTGAGCGCGGCCTTGTACCGCGCCCCCGATTTTTCGGAACTGGAAATCCTGGATGAACAAGGCAAGCAATACAGCTACCACGACTTCATGCAGAAACTGATGCACAGCATGAACCGGATCAAAATAGCTGCCGACGACGAACGCTTTCCCGAGGCACTGGATGCGCTTGCCGATCTGGAAACCGGTATCGGCCAGATGGGGGAAAGCTGTTCCGGCTGCCACAAGGAGCCGGAGGCGCAGGAATACTATCTGGGTAAAAAGTCCCAGGCACTGCTGGAAAACCTGCGACAAAGCCTGCAAGACCGGCAACCCGACAAGATCGGGGAAAATCTGGGGGCTGTCGCTGTCCACAATTGTGCGCGCTGCCACGGAACCCACCGCATCGCTTATGACCTGAGCCAGGAGTTGCAATGATGCTGAAAAAAATCATGCCGGTATCCATCCTGCTGGCAGCTTGTTACACCACTGCCATGGCGGCTGACGCCTCCCTTCCCGAATCCCTGTACCAGACCCATTGCGCAAGCTGTCACGGCCAGGAACGCCTGGGCCTCACCGGCCCCGCCCTGTTGCCCGACAATCTGGGCAAACTGAAAAAGGAAGAGGCTTTCAAGCTTATCCGCAACGGCAGGGTCGCCACCCAGATGCAGGGCTTCGCGGGCAAGCTGGATGATGCGCAGATACAAAGCCTGGCCGATTATGTATTCACCCAGCCAGACAAACAGCCGGACTGGGGTGAAGCCGACATCCGTGCCAGCCGCATTACCTACCCCTCCCAGCATCCCGGCCAGGACACGCCTGTGTTCAAGGCTGACCCGCTGAACCTGTTCCTGGTTGTTGAGGCAGGCGACCACCACGTATCGGTGCTGGATGGCGACAGTTTTGCCGTCATCCATCGTTTCCCTTCCCGTTTCAGCTTGCATGGCGGCCCCAAGTATGACTCCACCGGGCGCTTCGTCTATTTCACCTCCCGCGATGGCTGGATCAGCAAGTTCGACCTGTACCGGCTGGAAACGGTCGCCGAAGTCCGCGCCGGTATTAACGCCCGTAACGCCGCCATTTCCAGCGACGGCAAATACCTCATGGTTGGCAATTACCTGCCCAATAATCTGGTCGTGCTGGATGCGCAGGATTTGAGTCTGGTCAAGATTATTGACGCCACTGATGGGCTGGGTAAAAGCTCCCGCATTTCCGCCGTGTATGATGCACAACCCCGCAAGAGCTTCATTGCTGCCTTGAAGGACTCGCCTGAAGTCTGGGAAATCAGCTATGGGGATACCGCTTCTGCTGGCTTCCCGATACGCCGTATCAGGCTCGAAACCGTGCTGGATGACTTTTTCTTTGACCAGGATTATGCGCTCCTGCTGGGCGCATCGCGCAAGGGCCAGGCGCAGGTCATCGACCTCAATCAGGGGAAGGTGGTGGCGAAACCGGAACTCTCCGGTATGCCGCACCTGAGTTCCGGCATTATCTGGAAGTACCGGGACACCAACGTGCTGGCGACTCCCGACCTCAAGGAAGGCGTCATCAACATCCTGGACATGTCCACCTGGGCCATCATCAAAAAGATCAAAACCGACGGCCCCGGCTTTTTCATGCGTAGCCATGAAAATACCCCTTACGCCTGGACGGATGTCTTCTTCGGCGAACACAAGGATGTCATGCACGTCATCGACAAACAATCCCTGGAAATCGTCAAAAGCCTGCGCCCCGCGCCCGGCAAAACCTCATCCCATGTGGAATTCACCCGTGACGGCAGCCATGCGCTGGTCAGTATCTGGGAAATGGATGGTGCCATCGTGGTCTATGACAGCAAGACCCTGGAAGAAGTCAAACGCATCCCGATGAAAAAGCCGGTCGGGAAATACAATGTTTACAACAAGATCAACCGTTCCAGCGGCACCAGCCATTAGCTGAGGCCAATCTCGCGGTCGTCCAGATAGCAACCGGGGTCTTCCGCCCAGAAGTCGTTGCTGACCCGGTGGGCGCGGGTGCGGGTGTTGCCACCGCAGATTTTCAGGTAAGCGCAGACGGCGCAACGCCCCTTGACCGGGCGGGGAAAGGTTTTCAGGCCAGCCATCAGCGGGTCTGAGGTATCCTGCCAGATGGCTGAAAACGGGCGGTCTTTCACATTGCCGAGGGTGTAATCCCACCACATGGTGTCGGGGTGTACATTGCCCTGGTTGTCGATATTGGCAATATTCACGCCGGAACTGTTGCCCCCCCACTGTTCCAGCCGCTGGCGCATCTTTTCCGCCTGCTCGGGGAAATGCTGGCGTACCCAATGCAGCAGGTAAACGCCATCGGCGTCGTTGTTACCGGTGACGAATTCCTTGTCCTTGCCCCGTGTGAGCGAATCCCAACAGGTGTCAAACAGCAAGTCCATCGCCATGCGGGTGCGATTGAAGCTGGCGTCTTGCAGGCGGTTCTTGTTGCCACGCCCGGCATAGTTCAGGTGGGAAAAGTAGAACTTGCTAATGTCCTCATCATCCATCAGTTTCAGCAGGTCGGGCAATTCGGCGGCATTGCCTTCGGTCATGGTGAAACGCAGCCCAACCTTGATGCCATGCTCACGGCACAGGCGGATGCCGTTGAGGGCGGCATCGTAGGAACCTTGCTGACGGCGGAACTGGTCATGGGTAGCCCGCATCCCGTCGATGCTGATGCCGACATAGTTGTAATGGGCATCAGCAATCTGCCCAATATTTTCCTGAGTAATTTTCGTCCCGTTGGTGGACAGGCCGACATAAAAACCCTTGGTCTTGGCTTCACGGGAAATGGCAAAAATATCCGGGTGCAACAGGGGTTCCCCGCCCGACAATATCAGCACCGGCACACCGAACTGGCGCAGGTCTTCCATGACAGTGGAGATTTGTTCCCGACCCAGCTCGTTGGGGAAATCGGTATCGGCAGAAATCGAATAGCAATGCTTGCACAGCAGGTTGCAGCGCCGGATCAGGTTCCAGATCACCACCGGGCCAGAGGGTTCGCGCCGGGGTGTGAGCGGGGTATCTTCATGCAAAGCTTTCAGGTATTGGCTGATACGGAACATGCTTTATTCCTTGGGGCTGAAGCGCATCCCGGTTTTTTTCAGGATGCGGGTGCTGAACAGGACTTCGTGCCCACGGCTGGCATCACCGAGCAGGGCGGCAATCTGTGCGACCAGCGCCTCCACCTCTTCCCGGCTGCGCCCATGCACCATGGCGAAGAAGTTGTAGGGCCATTCCGGCAGGTAACGCGGGCGGCGGTAACAATGACTGACGAAATCCAGCCCACCGACCTGTTCCCCGATGCTGTCCACCACCTCGTCCGGGATGTCCCATACCGACATACCATTGGCGGTATAGCCCAGCCGGTAATGGTTGGGGACTGCGGCGATACGGCGCAGCCGCCCATCCGCCAGCATTTGCCCCAGCCGCGCCTGTATTAGCCCGGTGGGGACGCCCAGTTTGTCGGCAATGCGCTGGTAAGGCTGCGGATCCAGCGGCAGCCCCTCCTGGGTCGCCAGGATAATGCGGCGGTCAAGCCCGTCAAGGGTTTCACTGGCTTCACACATTGAGGTATAGCCCCACGTAATATTCTTTTTCCTTGGGCATGTCGTACACCCGGCAACCTGTGGTCTGGGCAATGTGTTGCAGTACCTGCTGCTGTTCGGCTGGCGTTTCAGTCGCCAGCACAAACCACATGTTCAGCGCATGGCTGCGCTGGTAATTGTGCGCCACCTGTGGCAGGGCATTGACCTGTTCCGCCACGGTTTCAAAGCAGTCTTCCGGGACTTGCATGGCACACAGCGACAGGCTGCCACCCATGCGCCCGGCATCGTACAGCGGGCCGAAGCGGGTCAGGAGGCCGTTGTCCAGCAAGCGTTGCAGGCGTTGCAGCAGGATTTCCTCGGTCGTCCCCAGCCCCGCCGCTGCTTCGGCATACGGGCGGTCGCTGAGCGGGAAGCCGCGTTGCAGGGTGTTGATGATGTCCCGGTCTAACGTATCCATGTTCAATCTCCCCGGTATCTTGCGCCGCATTGCTTGAAACGGCGGGTGGAAAACAGCACATGGCGGGGAATGTCGCCAAGCTCCAGTTTTGCGGCGATGTCGTCGATGCAGGCCAGCACCTCATGGCGGTCTTTGCCGTGGATCATGGTGAACAGGTTATAAGGCCATACCGGCAATACGCGCGGGCGCTGGTAACAGAGGGTGACGCAATCCACGCCAGACAGCCGTTGCCCCACCTCATCCACCAACGCATCCGGCACATCCCACACCAGCATGGCGTTGGCGCGGTAGCCCAGTTCGTGGTGGCGCACCACCACCCCCAGACGTTTGATGACGCCTGCCGCCTGCATCTCGGCAATGCACTGGATCACTTCCTGTTCCGCCATCCCCACCTGTTTGCCGATTTCCAGGTAGGGGCGCTCAACTAGGGGCAGGCCAGACTGGATGGCTTCGATTAGGGGGTCATCCAAAGAGGGCGTATGCAATACGCCCCTACCTGAAATATCTGACGTAGGGGCGTATTGCATACGCCCTCTTCCGGCATTCCCCCCCAGCCCAAACCCCAGATCAATGTGGTATTCCTTCACCAGCGGCAATGAAATGGGCTTGTAGCCTGTGTCGCGCCCGATGCTGTCCAGCACCGCCTGCAAGCGTTCCTGATCCTCCGCCGTGACCACGAACCACAGGTTAAAGGTGTGTTCGCGCTCGTAATTGTGGTTGACTTCCGGGCGGGCGCTGACGATCCCCGCCACCCGTTCCAGTTCTGCGCCAGGCGCTGACAGCGCCGCCAGGGTGCTGGCCCCGATCCGGTTGGGGCGGAACACCGGCCCCACGCGGCTGACCGCCCCCTGTTGCTGGAGTTTTTGCAGGCAGGTGATGACCGTGGCCGCCTGGGTTTCCAGTTGCTCTGCAATACGGGCGAACGGTTGCGGGGTGAGGGGGAAATCCCGCTGGTAATCGTTGAGCAGGCGCGCTTCCAGTGGGCTGATGTTCCGTTCCGTGTTCATGTTTCACAACCCCGTCTGATGCGCCCGTGAGGTGAAGAAGATTCCGCTGGGCTTCTTGACTGGCAGTTCCGTGAGCGGCTCCAGGGTTTCGGTATCGTAGACCAGCACCTTGTCCTCATCCCTGACGGACACCCACACATGCTCGCCCCGTGGGGTGAATTCCATGTGCAACGCGCCTTTGCCCGGTTTGAGCGTCTTGATGATTTGCAGGGTTTCAGCGTCAATGACCTGGATGGCGTCATTGTCCGGGAAGGCAAAATTGACCCATAGCTGCCGACCGTCAGGCCTGGCCATCACGAACACCGGCTGCCCGTGAACCTTGATTTTAGCCTGTTGCTGCCAATCCCTGGCGTCGGCGACCAGCACCTCATGGTGGCCAACGGCTGGCAGGAAAGCGCGCCCTCCCGCCACGGCCCAGCCTTCCAGATGGGGCATTTTGTAGACGGGCAAAGCTTCCTCACCTTTGCCGTAATGGTCAAGGATGCGTTGCGGTTTGTTGTCCGTATGCCACAGATCAAGCAGCGCCAGACCGTCTTCCCCGAACAACCCGGCGATATAATAACGCCCATCCGGGGTAATCAGCGCATCGTAAGGCTGCACCCCAATGTCGGTGAATTTCTGGATGGCGGGCTTGTCCGGCTGACGCAGGTCAGCCAGCCATATTTCACCCGTGTCGTACAGGCTGAACACGAAACGCTGCCCCGGCGCATCCACCAGCCCGACCGTCTTGGAATTCTTGCCCTCCGCTATCGGGGTGGCGGGGATGTCGGCAACCAGGCTCAAATCTTCAGCAGAAAAGATTTTCACCCCGCCCGGTTCATAGTTGGAAACGGCAATCAAACTGCCATCCTGTGAAATCGCCCCGCCGATGCTGTTGCCGCCCTGCATGATGCGCTTGACCAGCTTGCCGCACAGCACGTCCACCTTGGTAAGTCCGCCATCCCTGCCAAAAATGTAGGCATGGCGGGCATCGCGGGAAAATACCGCAGAGGCATGGGACAGGTCGCCCAGCCCTTCCAGCCGCGCCAGGGACTTGCGCTGGGTAGTGTTCACCACTTGCAGGCTGCCAGTTTCACGTTCGATGATGATGCCAAGGTCGCCCGTCCCGCGTGGCTGGCAGGCTTCTTCGGCGTGGATGGGCAAGGCCAGCAGCAGGAGCAACGGCAGCAGCAGTTTGCGTATGTTCATGGTGTTTCCTCCTGCAAGGCTGTCCCCGCCCGCAGTTGTTGCGCCAGCCATGTGGCTTCCACTTCACTCAGGAAGGTTTCCCAGGGGGGCATCGGCGTACCGGCGCGACCTTTGAGGATGGTTGCCGTTAGCAGGGATTCGGGCAGTGGTTTGAGGCGTTCAGCGGTGAGTGCAGGCCCCAAGCCACCTGTCAGTTGCATGCCGTGGCAGGAACCACAGTCCTGTTTGAGCAGATAGCGGATTTCCGCCTGCCTGGAGAGGGGGATGTCCGCCACCGCGCCGGTTTCAGCCTTGGCTGGCAGCGCCATACACAGCAACACGGTCGTTACCGTTAACAGGCTTTTCATGCTGTCATCTCTTGGTTATGGGAACAAGACCATGCTAGGGAACAAGGCATGATGGCAGCCTTGACCTGCGTCAAGGGGAGCTAGGGCAGTTCAGGTGGTTCGGTGTTGAACTTCATGATGTACGCCAGCAGGTTGGCGCGGATCTCATCTTCAGGAATGCCACGGAAATTCATGATACGCCCCGGTACTGCCCGGTCAGTGCGGGTCAGGTAATAGTTCAGGGTGGCAAAATCCCAGCTATGCCCGGAATTTTTCATCGCTTCAGAATATTCAAAGCCTTCGGCAGTGCCTGCCTTGCGCCCGAACACATTCCACAGCAATGGCCCTTTCTGGTTGATGCCATCTTCTGCAATGTCGTGGCAGGTGGAGCACTTCTTGTCAAAGAATGCAGCGCCCGCTTCCATATCGGCATTGCGCAGCAGTTCCTTGAATTCTTCCGTCAGGGTGGGGGTGAAATGTTGCAGGGATTGGGATTCCTTGTCGTCTTCCTTACTGGCATCTTCCGCCAAACTGCTGGCAGGAAGCAGCGTGAGCAACAGGATACTGCGGAGTAACAAACCTTGTGTTGTCATGGTGTCGTCTCCTTCTCTATCTCTGTAAAAACGAGGGTGAGGACAACCCCACCCTAATATTCCTACAGGAGATGTCAAGCGGATTAAGCCAGTAATGGCACGATCAACAAAGCCACAATATTGATGATCTTGATCAGAGGGTTGACCGCCGGGCCTGCCGTATCCTTGTACGGGTCGCCTACGGTGTCGCCGGTGACTGCTGCCTTGTGCGCTTCAGAACCCTTGCCGCCAAAATTGCCTTCCTCAATATATTTCTTGGCGTTATCCCAGGCACCACCGCCAGTGGTCATGGAAATGGCGACGAAAATACCGGTCACAATCGTGCCAACCAACACCCCACCCAGTGCTTGCGCGCCCAGCGTCAAACCGACAATCACCGGAACCGCAACTGGCAGCAGCGAGGGCAGGATCATTTCCTTGATCGCCGCTTTGGTCAGCATATCCACACAAGTGCCGTATTCGGGCTTGGCAGTGCCTTCCATAATACCGGGAATGTCACGGAACTGGCGGCGCACTTCGATAACCACGGAACCCGCTGCCCGCCCGACCGCTTCCATGCCCATCGCTGCGAACAGGTAGGGAACCATGCCGCCGATGAACAGGCCGATGATGACCATGTGGTTGGAAAGGTCAAAGGTAATGCCCGCCTGATGGGCAGACAGGGCATGGGTGTAATCGGCGAACAACACCAACGCCGCCAGCCCTGCCGAGCCGATCGCATAGCCTTTGGTGACTGCTTTGGTGGTGTTGCCCACTGCATCCAGCGGGTCGGTGATATTGCGGATTTCTTCCGGCAATTCCGCCATTTCCGCGATGCCGCCTGCGTTATCGGTGATCGGGCCGTAGGCGTCCAGCGCCACGATGATCCCCGCCATCGACAGCATGGAGGTGGCCGCCACCGCAATCCCGTACAGGCCAGCCAGCGAATATGCGCCCCAGATGGCCAGGCACACGGCCAGTACCGGCGCGGCGGTGGATTTCATCGAAACACCCAGCCCGGCAATCACATTGGTGCCATGCCCGGTGGTGGATGCTTCGGCAATATGCCGCACCGGCTTGAATTCAGTCGCGGTATAATATTCGGTGATCCATACCATTGCAGCGGTCATCAGCAGGCCGATCACGGCAGAACCGTATAATGCGCCCACCGAATATTGCCCGTTATCCCCCATCATGATGTAGGTGATCGGCAGGAACAGCACCAGCGCCGCGCCACCCGCCACTGCCAAACCCCGGTACAGCGCATTCATGATCTTGCCGCCTTCCCGCGCCTTGACAAACAGCGTTCCCAGGATGGAAGCCAGGATGGAGAAACCACCCAGTACCAGCGGATACACCACGGCGTTGCTATCCCCGCCCATCATCAGGCCGCCCAGCAGCATGGTGGCGATGATGGTGACGGCGTAGGTTTCAAACAGGTCTGCCGCCATCCCGGCGCAGTCGCCGACGTTATCACCCACGTTGTCGGCGATCACCGCCGGGTTGCGCGGGTCGTCTTCCGGGATACCCGCTTCCACCTTGCCGACCAGATCAGCGCCGACATCTGCACCCTTGGTGAAGATACCACCACCCAGACGCGCGAAAATGGAAATCAGCGAGCCACCAAACGCCAGACCGACCAGCGCATGGGTGGCCTCCCCGACCGGTGTCCCCAGCATCAGCAGGAAGGCAAAATAGCCTGCCACACCCAGCAGCCCTAGACCCACCACCAGCATCCCAGTGATTGCACCGCCCTTGAAGGCCACTTCCAGCGCCGCATTCAGGCCGTTTTTAGCGGCTTCGGCAGTGCGCACGTTGGAACGCACCGATACATTCATGCCGATATAGCCGGTCGCGCCCGACAACACCGCACCCAAGGCAAAACCGATGGCTGTTTCCCAGCCGAGGGCAATGAACATGACCGCGAACAGCAAAATACCAACCACCGCAATGGTGGTGTATTGCCGGTTCAGGTAGGCTTGCGCCCCTTCCTGCACCGCTTGCGCAATGCTGCGCATCCTCTCATCGCCTTCTGGGCGCGCCAACACCCAGCGGATACTGATAAAACCGTAAGCCAGTGCGGCAAACGCGCATAAAATGGCTATCGCCAAGCCTGTTGACATCAGGACACCTCTCGTTAACTGTGGTTCAAAAAACGTGCGGGGTGGTTAGTTATATTGTCGGTTGTATTATCGGTTGCTTTTCTGCTGGATGAACGCCCCGTATTCCTTGTCGGTGCCGTTGATGTGGTTTACCAGCCAGTTTTTCAGGAAATCGGCGACACCAGCCAATGCCTTGTGGCCTTTATTGCGGTAATCCTCCACAAAGGCTTCAGCATCGGCGACCATTTCGCGATGCAGTTTCTGGTGGGCCGCCAGACCGGGGTAGCCGTATTGCTGCATCAGTTCCTCTTCATGCTGGAAGTGGTAGCGGGTGTAATCCATCAGCTCGTTCAGGGCTTCCTGTTCAAAGTTGCCGCCGGTCTGGTAATGGATGGCGGTCTGCAAGTGGTTGATCAGGGTCAGCAACTTGCGGTGCTCATTGTCCATTGCTTCCACACCGACGCTGTATTCATCCTTCCAGGCCACGAAATGGTGCTGTTCCCGCCAGCGGCTGTAGAATGGTAAACCCACCAAAGTGATGGTGAACAGCCACGGCACCGGGTTCAGCGGCCCCAGCGCCACGAAGGTCAGGATGGCCGCCACCAGCAGGATACCCAGTAGCAGGACAGTCCCCAGCATTTTCATTTCTTTAAGCATGAGTTGGACTCCTTGCGTTATCAGTAAGGGCGGAAACAGCCGCCTGAAGAAGTTCCCCTCCCCAGAGTGGAGAGAGCGAAGAGAGGGGAACCCAGGAGGAAACGTTTACCGGAAATAGCCATCAGCGTTTCACCGCGTTGATTTCGATGCCTTCCTCTTCCTTGTCGAAGCCCAGCTTGTAGCCGAGGGAGACATGGTGGAAGCGTCCGCTGGTGTGGTCGTCATGGATGGCGAAACCGAAGTTGTAAACCTGATCCGCCGCCAGGCTGACATCACCGGGCAGGTCGGATTGCAGCTTGCGGCGCACTTGCACCACCCACTTGCCACCATCCAGTTTGGCGTCAAAATCAGCACCCTGCCCGCCTTCCATGATGCGGTCAGCGAGGATGTGGCCGTCTTCGGCAGCATTCGCGCCGGACTTGAAGCGCACAATGTCCATGTAGTGCCTGGCATCCATTTCGGCTTGCAGGTCGCCTTCCGGCTTGGTTTTGTCCCAGCCGCCGCGCTTTTTGCCACCCTTGCCCTCGATCTCGATTTCGCTGCGGCTTTCCGTGATGTATTTGTGGACTTCCTGGCCTTCTGGCGCATCCGGCATACCGTTGGCGTCGTGGTGGCAGGTTCCCCAGCATCCGGCTTGCCCGGCGTATTGCACGTCGTCGGTGGCGAACATCATCGCCAGTTTCATCGGGTTGTCGGCGTCCATCTTGCCGCCGTCCACGAATGGAACCGGGGTATGTTCAGTGTCGTCCCACTCGAAGCGCATATACAGGTAGTCATCGTCGTGGCTGGCCTGCACCTTGACCGGGATGCTGCCGCGCTTGCCGGGAATCAGGGTGGCTTCAGGTTCCAGTTTTTCGCCGGAAACGATTCTGGAACCCATGTCAGATGCCTCTTGGTCGTGGCAGTCGAAACAACGGTCGCCTTTCTTGACCGGGCGTGCGCCACCGTGATCCTTGCCGGTCAGCACCCACTCAAGGGAGGACTGGCCAGGGTAGAACAGGGTGATTTCACGTTCCGGGGCGCTGCCCCAGTCCCAGCCTGCCCAGGCATTGTCAGTGCTGCCTGCGTTATCCGCCAGTTGTTCGGCTTTGGCGGCCTGGTTGGCTTCAGCGGCAGCTTCCGTGACCGGGTCGCAGTCCACGCAGGGGCCGCTGCTCTTGGCTGCATCGTCGGCAGCGGGGGCAGCAGCAACAACGGGGGCAGCTTTGGCGGCCTTGGCCAGAGCATCTGCCACCGCTTTGTCAGTAGCAGCCTTGGCGGACTTGTCGGCTTCAGCCTTTTTGGCTTTTTCCTCAGCTTCTGCTGTTTCGGCGGCTTTCATGCCGTCTGCGTACATCTGTGGAACCGGGCGGATGAAAGCCGGGTTGGGTTTTTCCAGCGCCTCAATTTCTTCTTCCGACAACTGCTCGCGGACATCCTTGTGGGCGATGCCCTTGTGGCAGTCGATGCAGGTTTGCCCGGTCTCGAAAGCGTTCAGGTGTTGTTTACGGGCGCGGGGTTTCTGGTAAGCAGGGTTCATGGATTCAAAGTTGTGGCAGTTGCGGCATTCCCTTGAATCGGTTTCCTTCATCGTCGTCCATACCCGTTTGGCCATGGTCAGACGATGTTCGTCGAATTTTTCCGGGGTATCCACAGTTCCCAGCGCCTTGTGCAACAGTTCATTGCTGGCCTGGATCTTGCGGATCATCTTGTGCGTCCAGTCCTTCGGCACATGGCAGTCGGGGCAGGTGGCGCGCACACCAGTACGGTTGGAATAATGAATGGTGGGCTGGTATTCCTTGTAGACGTTTTCTTCCATCTCATGGCAGGAAATACAGAAATCCAGGGTGTTGGTGGCTTCCATGCCGGTATTGAAACCACCCCAGAACAGGATACCGACGATGAAAAAGGCCAGTGCGGAACCGATAGTTGCACCCAGCACGGTGCGCCGTTTCCAGAATGGGGGTTTTTGGGGTTGAGCCGTTGCCATGTAATGTCCTCACGCTACAGGTGTGTATCGGGGTAAAAAGGGCGGCAGGCCGAAACCCGCCGCCTTGCCCGGAGGAGGCTTTCGAGATCAGGTTATATGGTTGCTACGGTTAAAGACGTTGAACTTGCCGGTGGGGGCGTAAAGGCCCTTGATGCGGGTCTTTTCCTCCAGCGTGTCGGCGTCGAACACCACGATTTCACCGTTGGCTTCCTTGCTGTCCTTGCTGTTCCAGACGGATGCCCAGACTTCGGTGCCATCCTTGTTGAATTCAAAGTGCACCGCCAGTTGCCCCGGCTTGTCGGTCAGGCGGATAGTCTTGACCACTTCGCGGGTTTCCTTGTCGATGACCTTGATGGATTGCTGGATTTCAGGCTCGGGATGCTTGGTCTGGTCAGCCCATACGTACTTGCTGTTCGGATGGGTGCGGATGAACAGGCCAGGGCCGTCGGTTTCCACGGTGTAACAGGTCTTCCATGCCTGGTCGGCATGACCAGCAGGGTCATTGCCCCAGACGGTGACGATGCCTTCACCGATGTGGGTAGTGCCTGCAACCGGGCCGCATTCCTTGTCTTCCCAGTTGGCACCGGGGCCAGGGTGAGGCATTTTGGCTACGTCAATGATGGCTTCCTTTTTCTCCTCTTCAGTATCCACCACCACCATCTTGTCGGAAGCGTTGGCGGCAATCTGGAAGTAGCGCCCGGTCGGGTCAAAGAAACCGTCATGCAGGAACTTGGCGGTGTCCATCTTGCTGATTTGCAGGTTGTCCAGGTCGCTATAGTCTACCTGCCACATCTGCCCCAGTTCCTTGGCCGCGACCAGGAAGTTGGGCTTGTTGGGGGTGGTGTAAATGGCGGCGACGCGGGATTCGTTGACGTAATCGCCATCGATGTTCACGCCACGGGTGGAAACGACTTTCAGCGGCTCCATGGTCTTGGCGTCGGCGATGACGAAATGCGGTGGCCAGTAGCCACCACCGATGACGTATTTGCCGTCACCGGAAATGGCCACGTCACGCGCGTCATAGGCGATCTTGGTTTCCGCCACCAGCATCTTGTCGGGGGTCTGCCACAGGTCGATCTTGTTCATCTTGCCGTCACGGCCCATGGTGTACCAGAAGCGGCCCGGTACAGCGTTGGGGTCTTCCGGCTTGTCCGTATGGTGGTTTTCCTGCGCCTTGATGACGTGTACAGCGTAGCCGGTGTCGATGTGGGTCACGACTTCATGCTTGTCACCGTCGATGATGGCGACCTTGCCCACATCGCGTTCAATGGCGACGAAGAAGTTTTCCCAGTTGCGCTCATGTAGCGGCTTGACAGGGTAATCCTTGGGGTCGACGTAAACCTTGGTGTTTTCCTTCATCTGCGCCAGACTCATTTCCGGCGGGATCGGTGGGTCCATCTGGATGTAGGTGGCCAACAGGGAGATTTCATCCTTGGCGAGGATGTCGCTGAAGTTGTTCATCCCGCCTTCGGTGCCTTCGGTGATGATCTTTTCCAGACGTTTCTGGCCGAGCTTGAGGGTACCGATTTTTTCTTCCTTGCCATCCTTGTTTTTCTTGGTAGCTATCGGCTCCAGGTTTTTACCGGTAGCACCTTTGCGCAGTACACCGTGGCAGCCTGCGCAGTGCTGGAAATAGATGGTCTTGGCTTTTTCAAAGTCCGCTTCTGACAGGGTTGGCTTCTCTGCCTTTGCATCTGTCTTGTCCTCCTTTTTGGCCTCATCCGCCAGCCCTGCCAGACTGGTGAAGGAAAGCGCCAAACCAACTGCCAGACTCAGGGCGGTTGCCTTGATGGGTCTGTATTTCATGCCATGTCTCCTCGATTCCACGGAATCCGTTGTTTGTTCAATCCGATCCTGCTGCTCCTGCCTAAAACCATATGTAAGGCAAGGATTTAGGCCGAGGTTAGAGAAATCGCAAAGTGCCCACCTTGACTTGAGTCAAGCGCAAAAATCAGTCAGACACTGGGGTTGACCTCGGTCAAGGCAACCTGGTAAGGCGCATGTTTCCATGCCCGGAGTGGCAACAAAGTAACTTGAGGTTATGGCTATGAGCGGAATTTCATCACGGTGGGTTTACAGCATAATAATGGCGGGCAGTTTCCTGCTGGTGGTGGCAGGACACTGGCTGTCCGGGCGCTTGCAAGCAGAAACCATCCTCGAACTGCCGCATGACCCCGATTGTGATTTGCGTCAGGGCAGTTGCACCAGCATCCTGCCGCAAGGCGGCAAGGTCACATTCGGCATCGAACCCCGCACCCTGCCAGTACTGAAACCCCTTGCCCTCAGCGTCAACGTCAAAGGGATCAAAACCCGCCGGGTTGAAGCCAGTTTCAATGGTGTGGACATGAACATGGGTCAGAACCATGCCGACCTGCCAGCAGCAGGTGAAGGCAAGTTCAACGGCATGGTCACCATCCCGGTCTGCATCCGCAACGGCATGGAGTGGGAAGCCAAAGTGCTGCTGCATACGCCTGACGGCATCATTGTCGCCCCTTACCGCTTCTGGGCCAGCAAATGAGCAAACCATCCCGGCTGGAGAACTCCTTCGGCTACCAGCAGGTGGACAATCAGGAGCGGGAACGGCGTATCCGTGACGTGTTCAACCGGGTGGCATCACGTTACGACCTGATGAATGATGTGATGAGTTTCGGCATCCACCGCTTGTGGAAACACACCTTCGCCAGCATGGTTACTGAGCGGAGCCGAAGCATGGCAAAACCGCAGGCCGGGCAGGTGCTGGTCGATCTCGCGGGTGGCACGGGCGACATTGCCCGCCAACTGGCTGGTGACGGGCATCATACCCTGCTGGTAGACCCCAGCCTGCCGATGATGCAGGCAGGTCATGCCGCCAAACCCGCCGCCAATATCCGCTACCTTGCCGCTACGGGTGAAAACCTGCCCTTGCGGGACAATTCCGTAGACGTGCTGACCATTGCCTTCGGCATCCGCAACATGACGCGCATGGAAACGGCGCTGTCTGAAATCGTGCGGGTACTGAAACCGGGTGGATACTATTTCTGCCTGGAATTTTCCCGCCCGCACTGGCTGCTCAAACCATTCTACGACTTCCATTCCTTCCACATCATCCCGCGCCTGGGAGCCTGGATCAGCCACCAGCCTGCCGCTTACACCTATCTGGTGGAATCCATCCGCCGTTTCCCCGACCAGCAGGAATTGTGCCGCATCATGCAGCAGGCGGGGCTGGAACAGGTCAGTTACCGCAACCTGAGTTTCGGCATTGCCTGCATCCACAGCGGAGTAAAGCCGGGTAAGGCGTGATGGGTATCCACCACCGCACCATCTACCGACATGTATCCTTAAGCCCTACCTGGCTGGAACGGCGGGTGGATACACTCTGCGTGGATTTGCAACAGGACGGGATCAAGCCGGGGGATACCCTGATTACGGATGGTTCGCCCCTGCCTGCACTGCTGCTGACCCACGCTGCCGAACGGCTGGGTTGCCGCCTCACCAGTTTCGACCCCACCTGGCCTGAGACACTACGGGAAGGTTTTATCCGTGCTGCCCGCACCCGTAGCCCACAGATTCCCCCTGACACCCGGCTGGTGCTGGCAACCAGCGGCAGCAGCGGGCAACCCAAGGCCGTATTGCTGACGGCTGGCAACCTGCATAGCAATGCCGTTGCGGTTTGCCAGCAACTGGAAGTGTCAGCCCGCGACGTATGGCTATGTTGCCTGCCGCTGACCCACAGCGGCGGGCTGGCCATCCTGCACCGTTGCGCGGTCAGCGGGGCTGCCCTGCTGTTGCATGACTGGTTCGACCCTGAACAGGTATTGCGGGAAATCCAGCATTACCGTGTCAGCGGCATCTCCCTGGTCCCCAGTATGTTGCAGCGTTTGCTGGCAGGACAGGATGCTTTCCCTCCGCCCAAATCCTTGCGCTTTGCCCTGATAGGCGGAGCACCCTTGTCAGCCAGGCTGGCGGAACAGGCCATCCAGTCCGGTTGGCCTATCTGCCCCACTTACGGCATGACCGAAACCTGTTCCATGGTATCCGTTTGCTACCCTCCTCCGGCAAGCTGGCAGCCCGGTCAGGCCGGGCAAGTGCTGGGGCATCTGGAGGTCGGTTTCGGGGAAGGGCAACGCATCCGGGTACGTGGCAGCAGTATCATGGTAGGGTATGCTTACCCGGAACAACCCTTCACCCCCCACCCCTCAGGCGTATGGCTGGAAACCGGGGATGCTGGTCATCTGGATGCCAGCGGGCAACTGGTAGTGGAAGGCAGGCTGGATGACGTCATTATCAGCGGTGGGGAAAACGTCCACCCCCGGCAAGTGGAAGAATGCCTATTGCAACATCCCGCTGTCACGGGCGTCATGGTGGGTGGCAAGCCAGATGAGCAGTGGGGGAATGTACTGGTGGCTGCCTTCACCGGGGAGGTGGGGGAAGTCGAACTGGAAAGCTGGTGCAGGCAACACCTGCATGGCGCATTCCGCCCGCGTCATTTCATCAAGCTGGACAGGCTACCCCTTACTGCCAACCACAAGCCGGATTATCGCTTGCTGTTTTCCTGACAAACACATGCACGGTGTTGACGGTGACACAATGAGTCTCTGCCGTATTGAAAAACCGGTATTCCAGCGTCATGGAAGACCGCCCGGTTGCCTTGACTGCCAGTTCCACCCTGACCTCATCCCCATGCTGCAGGGGATGGTGGTAGTCCGCTTCCGCATGTACCAGCGGAATACGCTCCCCCACTTCAACTATCCCGCCAAGTTCCAGCCCCTTTTCCTGCATAAACATTTCATAGGCATCGTGGGCATGGGTGAACACATGGGCAAAAAACAGGATGCCCGCCCGGTCAACCTGATGGAACGGGACGCGGAAACAATAAATGAAAGGTTTAGCCTGCATCATGGTTTAACTGTAGCATCCCGCCTACAATCCGGGGAGCTTCGGTCACATCCTTGGCCAGCCAGACGGAGGTCGCCAACCCGTGCGTCAAACCGTTCCCCAACACTGCTGCCAGATGCGCGGTTGCCCGCACCCCCACAGCACTTTCCACCACTGTCGTCACCACGCATTCTTTGCCTGCTGCCATCGCCCGCTGTGCCAGCCGCAAAGTAGGGACAAACCCGCCCAGCACTGCCGGTTTCAGTACCAGCCGCTGTGCCGGATGGGCGGCAATGCCATGCCGCCAGTGGGGCAGGGATTCATCCAGCGCCAACGGGAACGGGACTAGCGCCTGCAAAGCCAGCCATTCGTCTGCCCCGGCCTGTTGCAAGGGTTCCTCCACGGATTCGATGGGCAGGTCAGCCACTTCCCGCAGGAACTGGCGAGCCAGCGGGAAAGGCCATGCCCGGTTGGCATCCAGCCGCAGGCGTACACCAGCAGGCAGGGAATCCACCAACAGGTGCAGCTTGCCCAGTTCCTGCCGCACACTACGCAAACCGACCTTGAGCTTGAGGATGCTGAATCCTTCTGCAACCGCTTGGGCTACCTGCTGTGCATCGGTTTGCATCAGGTTGCCCAGCATGGCGTTGACCGGAATAGCATTCAGGGCGGGCGGATGGCGGGGACACAGTGCCAGCAGTGCCGTTTCAAAAGCGTAACGGGCCGCAGGCGTGACATGCCCCAGAGCTTCCAACGCCGTCACTATCGGCAAGCCCCGCGTGTGCCGTTGTAAGTGTTGCAGGCTTACCCACGCCTGTGTGGCTGTTTCTGTCCCCGCCTCTGGCATGGGTGGGCAATCGCCGTAAGCTACATTGCCATCCGCTGTTTTCAGGCACACCAACCAGCCCCGGCGGCAAGCCATGCTGCCTTGGCTGCTGCGCCACGGCATCCGTAATGGCAGGGCGTAAGGGCGTAGCATGATGCGTTTCAGCGTCATTGGCAGCAGACCTCCCCAATGGCGAGCAACAGCCCCAGCACCAACTGGAACTGCGCCGTCAGTGGCAATAAGGGATTAAATTCCCCCGGCTGTTGCACCCGGCAAAAAGCCCTGAGCAGAAACACAACCCACGGTAAAGCCAGCAAGGGTAAATATTTCCCCAGCCCGCTAGCCGCAACGATGAGGAACGGCAACAGCAGCAACCCGGCATATTCCGCACGGGAAAAGCCTTCGCCCAGCAGCACTGCCAGCGTGCGCCGCCCTGCCAGCCGGTCGGATTCCCGGTCGCGGGTATTATTGACCACCAGCACCGCCGCTGCGGGCAAACCCATAACACAGCCCGCCAGCAATGCCGAGGCATCCACCCGCAAGGTTTGCAAGTAATAACTGCCCGCCACTGCCACCACGCCAAAAAATACCAGCACAAAAACTTCCCCGAACGGTGAATGGGAAATGGGGTATTTTCCACCTGAATAAGCAGCCCCAGCCGCCAGTGACAGCAAGCCCGCTACCAGTATCACCCAGCCGCCCACCGCCACCAGATAAACGCCAAGGCAAAAAGCCAGCAGAAAACAAAGTTTCACCCCCTGCATCACCTGTGCCGCTGTCAACAGCCCCGCAGCCGTCACCCGTAATGGCCCCAGCCGATTGGCTGTATCCACCCCATTGGCATGATCGGCGGCATCATTGTGCAGGTTAGTCCCTATCTGGATCAGCATCGCTGCCAGCAAAGCCGCCAGCGCAGGCAGGACATGCAACACATGAGTCTGGGCAAACGCCAACGCGCTCCCTACCACCACCGGGATCACCGCCATCCCCAGAGTCTTGGGGCGCACTGCCAGCAACCACGCCTGTAACTGCGGCATCAGGGACGGCGCGGGAAAGTTGAAAAATCCGGCGGACGCTTTTCCACAAAGGCATTACGCCCTTCCTGCGCCTCCGCCGACATATAAAACAGCGCAGTGGCATTGCCCGCCAGTTCCTGGATTCCAGATAGCCCATCAGTGTCGGCGTTGAAACCGGCTTTCAGCATCCGCAAGGCCGTCGGCGAATGCTGCAATATCTGCCTGCACCAGCGCACGGTTTCCGCCTCCAGTTCCGCCAGTGGCACGACTGTGTTCACCAGCCCCATCTGCAACGCTTCCTCCGCACCGTATTGGCGGCACAGGAACCAGATTTCCTTGGCCTTTTTCATGCCGACGGTACGCGCCAGCAAACCTGCCCCCAATCCGGCGTCGAAACTGCCGACCTTGGGGCCAGTTTGCCCGAAACGGGCATTATCCGCAGCAAGGCTCAGGTCGCAGACCAGATGCAGCACATGCCCGCCACCGATGGCGTAGCCTGCCACCATTGCCACCACCGGCTTGGGTAGGGTGCGTATCTGGCGCTGCAAATCCAGCACATTCAGGCTTTGCACCCCCTGCCCATCGCAGTAGCCACCGTGTTCGCCGCGCACTTTCTGGTCGCCGCCGGAACAGAACGCCTCATTGCCCTGCCCGGTGAGGATGATGACGCCAATCTCCGGCGACACATGCGCATGGTGGAACGCCCGCATCAGTTCCTGCACGGTTTCCGGGCGGAAGGCATTGCGCACCTGCGGGCGGTTGATGGTGATTTTGGCGATGCCATCGCCACTGTGATGGTAGAGGATGTCCTCGAATGCCTGACCTGTAACGGGTGTCCAGTCCATAACCATTTCCTTTAAAGCATGACTTCAATCACACACGTCCGCTCTTGCTCCAGCGCATGGTCGAATGCCGCCGCAAAACCGTCCGCGCCATGGATGCGCTCAAACCCCAGCCCGTACAGTTGCGCCACCAGCGAAAAATCCAGCCCGGTCGGGGTCAGCCAATAACGTTCAAATTGCGCATGCTCCAGCCTGGCCTGCGAAAGCTGGCGGAATATCCCGCCACCCGCATTGTTCAGCAACACAATGACCGCATTGGCCTGTTTTGCCAGCAGCAAGCCATTCATGTCGTGGAAAAAGGTCAAATCACCGAGCAAGGCCACGGTTTTGCCGGGATGTACCGCCGCCATTCCCAGCAGGGTCGAGATATTGCCGTCAATCCCGCTCGCCCCACGGTTGGCAGCAATCTTCAAGCCCTTCATCCCATTGCCGGAATAATGGTCGAGGTGACGGATGGGCATGGAGTTACCGGAAAACAGCAGTGAACCCTCCGGCAAAATGCTGAGCATCTGGCGGATAATGAGCGCTTCGGCTCGCGGGTCAGCATCCAGTACTGCCCCGTTTTCCCGTTCCGCCTGCATGAAATTTTCCAGCCACGACCGTGCGGCAGGTTGCGGATTGAGTGTGGCAAGCTGTTGGCAAAAAGCCTCCGGGGAAGCCCTGACCATCAGTGCCTGTTGGAAAAGCGGGTCAGACCAGCCCCCCTGCATATCCACCACAATATGCAAAGGAGACTGGCTGCCCGACAAGTATTGCTGCAAGGCACGGGATACGGGCATCGTGCCAAAACGCAGCACCCATTGCGGGGTGTGGCTACCTGTAAAGGTGACATCCCGCAGGAAAGCATCGTAACGGGACAGCAGGTGTCCACTGACATGCTCCCCGAAACGCAGGTTGGACAGGGGGTCAGCAAACACCGGGGCAGCCAGTGTTTGCGCCAAGGCCATCAGGGCGGATGGGAAAGCGTCGGCGTAATCGCCTTCGCCGCACACGATCAGTCCCGGTTTGCCGCTGATGGCATCACATATCTGGGCTAGTTGGGCGGGTGGGGGGAAAGAAACCCCTCCTAACCTCCCCTTGTCAGGGGAGGGACAAGAATGTGCCGCACCTCTTCGCTCCTCCCCTGATAAGGGGAGGCTGGGAGGGGTTTCTTCAGGCAGCAACGGTTCGCGCAACGGCACATTCACTTGCACCGGCCCCGGCTTCAGCCACAGGCTTTCCTGCGCCACTTGCACTGCCAGTTGGTGCACACGCCGCAATGCATTGTCCGCACCGTCAGCCTCGGAAAGTTGGTGGAATGCCCGCACCTGCGACCCGAACAGCTTGATCTGGTCAATGGTCTGGTTTGCGCCGCATTGCTGCAATTCCCACGGGCGGTCAGCCGTCAGCAGGATCAGCGGAATGCCGGTCTGGCTGGCTTCGACCACGGCAGGAAACCAGTTGGCGGCAGCCGTGCCGGAGGTACATTGCAAAGCGACAGGTTTCCCACTGGCTTTTGCCATGCCAAGGGCGAAGAAGGCGGCACTGCGTTCATCAATCTGTACCCAGCAACGCAAGTCGGGGTTGAGGTCGGCTGCCAGTGTCAGCGGGGTATTGCGCGAACCGGGCGAAATGACGATTTCTTCCACCCCTGCCTCCACTAGCCCTGCCAGCAAGGCGGCGCACCAGCGCAGGTTGACGGTTCCGGTATCAATTGCCTGCATCCAGCAGCCTCCGCAGTGTATCCAGTTTCAGTTCGGTTTCATCCCATTCCTGCTGGGGGTCGGAATCCGCCACGATACCCGCCCCGGCAAACAGGTGGGCTTCCCCGTCGTGCAGCAGGGCGCAACGCAATAGCACCGAGAGTTCGCCCTCCCCGTCATGGCGTAACCAGCCGACCCCGCCGCTGTACCAGCCACGCCGATGGTTGCCATGTGTGCGCAGCCATTGCCGCGCCGGGGTGGCGGGGAAACCGTTGATGGCGGGGGTGGGGTGCAGGCATTCCAGCAAGTCCAGTACGTGGATGTTGGGCAGTGCCTTGCCGCTGACTTGCGTCCACAAATGTTGCAAATGTGGCAGGGAAAGGGTCAGCATCTGCTGGCCGACGCTGACTTCGCTACACACCTTGGTGAGTGCCTGACGGATAGCTGCGACCACGGGCGGGTGTTCCGCTTCGCGCATCCGGGCGGGGAAATTCGCCCTACCGTGCTTGCGGGCAATGGTTCCAGCCAGCGCATCGCAGCTCACCCTGCCATCACGCAGCGATACCAGCCGTTCGGGAGTAGCTGCCAGTAACCAGCCGCTGCCAAAGGAAACTGCCAGCAGGGTACAGGAACGGTAATGCTGCTGCATCCGGCGCATCAGCAGGGCGGCGTCAACACCGGGGGTAAGCGGCTGGCAGGTGCTGCGGGCGACTACCAGCTTGCGCAGTTCACCGTGGTGGAGGGTGGCTTTGGCCTGGTTGACCAGGGTTGACCACGGGGGGAACCCCTCACCCCCCAACCCCCTCTCCCTCAAGGGGAGAGGGGGCGCAAGAGGTTCTTCATCTTTAGCCCCTCTCCCCTTGAGGGACGACGCTGAAAGCGGCTGGGTGCGGGGTTGGGGTGAGGGGTAAGAACCGCTAGGTTCCGCTACCAACCCCACCGCCAATTCCTGCCACCGTACCCACACCTCCTGCCATGCCTTGCCGCCAAGCCGCGCCGTCAATGTCAGTGTTGTGCGCTGCTCCCGCTGCTCCAGCACCAGTTCCGGCACGGTCAGCAGGGCATTGGGAAAACCCTGCCATTCACTTGCCTCATCCCCATCCGTGGCATCAAACGCATAGCCCGTCATGGCAGCAATGGGCATGGCTTCCCCGACCTTGTGCCAGTTGCCATCCAGTTGGGCAAGCTGCTGTTTCAGCTCGGCAAAGCGGTTTTCCCCTGTCGCCACACAGCGGGCAGCTTCACCCAAGCCTACCACCCGATGCTGTTGCTCAGGCCGATGCCAATAAAAACAGGGTTGGGGGAAATCGGTACGCAAGACAGGCAGTGGACACAATCCCTGCGGCACCACCAGCGTAACACTGAACAGCCCCTCCCGTAGGGGCGTATTGCATACGCCCTCTTCAACACCTTCGTCAACCAACCGCCGCCGCAACCACGCCAGCAACGGCATTTCCGGCAGCATCTTCAAGGCAAATCCCCACGCTGGAACAGGAAATACCCCAGACCCGCACACCCCATCCCCAACACAACCGGGTATAACAGTGCCCACAGCAAATAAGCGGTATTACCAAAAATATCCAGGATCAGGTAAGCCGAAGGCCCCAGCATCACCAGTTGCGGGTCAAACAACATCATTGACGCAGTACGGAACACTTGCAGCGGGTTCGCCAGCGCAAGCGCAATCACGTTATCAGGTTCCATCCCACCATTGACCAATGCCCCCAGCAGGATCAAATCCAGGAACAGCAACAACACCAGCCACAGGATAAAAGCCACACCCTGCGCCACATCCGCCGCCCGCACCAGGGTAGAAATCAACATGCCGATGCCCAGAAAACACCACGCCAGCGACAGCAAAAACCCGGTATAGAACAACACTTGCGTCCACGGAATATCAGCCCCCTTGAGTGCTGCCCAGACAACCGCCACCAGCATCGCCAACACCACCGGCAGGAACACCACCAAAAAACGCCCCGCCATCTTGCCCCAATACCACGCAGACAAGGACACGGGCAGCGACAGCAGGTATTCAAAAATCCCCGCTTCCCGGTCGCCCGCCACCGAACGCACCGTGGTCAGCAACACAAAAATCGGCAAAATCGCCATCGTGATTTGCAGGTAAGTCACCAACAGACGTGACAACCCGGTGAAACCCATCACCCGCGATTCCGTCAGCCCCGTCATGAACAGCGCCACCACAATGCCACCAAAGATCAGGCTGTAAACAATGAACCAGCGCGAACGCAGCGATTCATTAATGTCCGCCATCGCCGTCAACCGCAGATGATGCAACTGCCCACTGTCCGGCCATTTAGGGAAACGCAGGTTCAGCGCAGTCAGCGAGGGACGCGCAGGAAGGTTTAAGGCTTTCATCGGGCGGGTTCCTCAGCGGGTGGAGGGTGCGCAGCCCCTCCGTGGATATTGTATTTTTCTTCAACTTTATAGACGTGTGCCTTGGCTTGGGTGAAATCCAGCGTACCCGGCTGTTGCTCAACTTGCGCACCCAGCCCGTAGGCCATCGGGGTAATCTTGTTCGGGGCATACCACGCTTTGCGGGCATCAATCCACTCACCGCTGTTGAAATCTGTCACCCAGATTTCCACCGCCGGGTTATCCTTCCACGGCTGCTCATCCAGCCAGATGACGGCGCAACCAATGTCGTCAAATTTATAAACCTTGGTCTTTTCCCCCGGCACACCGCCGCGTATTTGCGCCGAATAATGCCGGTCACTGACCGCCATGGCACAACGCACACAGGTATCGCTATCCCAACGGACTTTCTCTGGCCCCGTGTCGGGTTTGCCGGAACAGGCGGTGAGGAATAGCAGCAACACCAATAGAAGAATGGGCGTATGCAATACGCCCCTACCGTTGTCATCTTCGTAGGGGCGTATTGCATACGCCCTCTTTTCTTTATTCATATCTCCTCCTCCATGCTGATCCCTTTCAATAGCCCCGCATAACGTGACAGCACCCCCAAAAACCGCAGCCGGTCTGGCCCTGCCACCTTGCCTGTCCACACACTGCCCTTTGGCGATGCCTGGAAACCCCATTCGCGCACAGTTTCGGCAAAAGCACTGTCTGCCCGGCTTAAGGTAATGCGGCAATCCAGCAAGCTGTCCATCGCCACTTGGTCGGCAACGTGGTCATCCAGCACAATGCGCCCCTGATCCAGTTCCACCACCCGGTTCACCAGCGCGGCAACCTCATCCAGACGGTGGCTGGAAATGATCATCGCCACCTCGCGCTGCTTTTGCGCCAACAACTGGAAAAAGATATGGCGTGCGGCGGGGTCAAGGTTGGCGGCGGGTTCGTCCAGTACCAGCAAATCAGCGTCACGCCCCAGTGCAATGCTGATCAGCAATTTCTGTTTTTGCCCACCGGACAATTTGACGAAAGGTTGGCGGCGGATCGCGTGGGCATCCAGCCCCAGTTGGGTGGCAACCGCAAACATGCGTTCGGCATCGCTGTCACACACCCCGGCGGCAAACTGGATCAACTGCCCGACTGGCATTTTCAGCGGTGGCGGCAATTGCGGCACGAAACCGATCTGTTTCAGCACTTCCTGACGGTGATTGCGCGGTGCTTTGCCGTTGACGCTGACCGTGCCGCCATGCAGGTATTCGCCCAGCAAGCAGCGGAACAAGGTAGTCTTGCCAGCGCCATTGGAGCCGACAAAGGCCACCCGGTCGCCCTGCTGGATGCCAAGGCTGATGTCGTCCAGCACTTTATTGCCCCGGAAGGTTTTCGACACCTTGTCAAACTGGATGGAAATTGGGTTCATCATAAGTGTTTCCCGATACCCTTGAATTTGAAGGTCAGTGAGTGGGTGGGGCAAGCGTCCACGCAACGCCCGCAGCGGGTGCAATCCGCGCCGATTTCAACCTGCACATCTTTCGCCCGCCCCTTGATTACCGTATCCAGCACATGCGGGACGAGGCAAACCTTGCGGCACTCACCTTCGTGAAAGCACTTGTCCAGCTTGTAGGTGACCACCAGCGGTGAGGTAGCGCCGACCAGCCCGTAAGTCAGCCCAATCGGGCAGGCGTAACGGCACCATGCACGGCGCGAATAGAAAATCTCAAACAGCAGTAGCGTGACCACCCATGCCAGCGCCACGCCGGGGCCATAAATCAGCGCCCGGCTCAAAATGCCCACAGGTGAAATGGTTTCAAACACGGTATAGCCCGTAACCAGCGCCAGCAGCGCAAACACCAGCCAGAAAGCTGTGCGGGTACGGCGGTCGAAGGGGTGGTCTTTGACCAGCTTTTTATCCGCCAGCTTCAGATGCAGGATTTCCGCCCATTCCGCCAGCAGGTGGTAAGGGCAAACCCACGAACAGAAAGTACGCCCCCCCAGCAACCACCACATCAGTGCCACGGTGACAATGCCGATCAGCAGGTTGATGACCACCTCCTTGAACGCCAGCATCACTTGCAGGGCAGAATTCAAGTCCGCCATGTGGAAACCGACGAAGCGCGAAGCGGTCAATGCGCCTTCCAGCATCTGGATGTCCAGCCAGTAGGACAGCACGAACAGCAGGTTGACTACGATCAGCACTGCCCAGCGCCGCCGCCGCCATTTCTGGGGCGCATCATGTATGGCTTTGTGTTCCAGTTCGGCACGGAGTTGGGTGATGCGGCTTTTGTCCTCACGTTGCAGCTTGTGGATCACTTGCGCGGGCGGGGAAATGTCCGCCGGGGCAGGCTTTAGCGGGTTACGCCCTAGCAGTTCCAGTAATGAGTCTTTCAGTTTCATACGGATACCCCCCGGCTGGCAGTACTGTCCATCACAATGACGGCGGGTTCTGCCGGGCAAACCATTTCGCATACCCCGCAGCCGACACAACCGTCGAGTATTTCGGGACGCATCTTTTGGGTGTTGCCATCGCTGCCGATTTCCACCAAGCGGATGGCGCGATTTGGCGGGCATTGACCGGGGTCGCCGGAAGGTGGCTTGCCTGCGTCACACTGGCTAGCGCGGATTTCAATCGGGCATAGGCGCACACACAGGTCACAGATTTCAAGGTCGAACGGGTGTTCTGCCAGCGGGATGGGGTTCCAGCGGTCGATTTCCTCAAAGCGCAGTTTCCCCGTGTACTCCGCACCCCGCGCCAGCCCTTTGAAGCCTTTGCCCTGCATTGCAAGGCAGGTTTGCGGGGATACGACCTTGGCAACCGCCATTTCGGCTTCGTGCGGGTAATTGATGTGGTGGGTCAATGCCCCCGCCGGGCAGGCCAACACACATTGCAAGCCGTCACAGGAAAAATCGCAGGCTTGAGCGCGGGCATCAATGTACGGCGAACCGACTCCGAAGCCCTCATCCAGTTCTGCCAGTTTGATGGCATTCACCGGGCACACTTGTACGCATTGCCCGCACTTGATGCAGGAGGCCAGGAATTCCTGCTCCTTCAATGCACCGGGCGGACGCAGGCGTTTGACCCATTGCCCCAGCACGGGTATTGCCCCCAGCAGGGACACTCCCACTACGCCTGCCATCAGCAAGGCAGAACGCAGGAACTGGCGGCGTTGCTTTTGCTTGATCAGCGGATTCAGGACACTCATTGTTGCGCCTCCAGTAACATTTCCAGTGCATCTTTTTTCTGCGGTTTGGCGGCTGCCTCAGGCATCGCTTGCAGCATCGCCATGCGTGGGGTTTGGTCGCGGATCAGCAGGGTAGGTTTGGAAAACGGTGCGAGGCGTTCCAGAAAATCCAGCGTTTCCAGCAGGGGCGAGCCTTTGAAAAACTGCGCATCCGCCACGTTCTGCCACAGCCGGTCGGCATAGGCGTAGATTTCATGCGGGGTATCGCCGACCCCATTGGCATCACGGTCAAAGCCTTGGTAGTCGCTCCAGTAATTGCCATCCCAGACATTGTTGTTGGCCGTGCCGCGCCCGGACACCACCACCGGGGTCATATTGTCTACAAACTGGTTTTGCTGGAAGTTATTGCCGCGCCAGTCATTCAGGAAGCGCACCCCGATGTCGTTATACGCCAGCAGGTTGTTCCTGAACTGGTTGGTGGTGTCTGGCTGGAACGGCGACATGTCAACATACAATCCGCTGGCGCAATACAACACCTTGTTGTTTTCGATGGTCAGGTCGGAGGTTTCCTTGAAACCAATCCCTACCCCCGTTGGCCCTGCCGCATGGGTGATCGAATTGTTACGCACCACCACCCCGTCGCTGTACATCAGGAAAATGCCGACCGCATTGTTGTAGTACTCGTTATCCTCCACCAGATTGGTTTTGGAGTACATGAAATGCAGCGAATAGCGGCTGTCTGTCACCTTGTTGTGTTTGATTTCATTATTGGCGGAATACCACACCACCATGTCGCGGCTGTCATCCACAATATTATCGGTGACCTTGTTGTAGAAACTGTACCAGAGGCGCACCGAATCGCCGCGCAAACCCAGTTCAAACGGCTTGGAGCTGATCCGGTTACGGCGCACCACATTGCTTTCCGACTGCTGCAAGTCCACCCCGAACAGGCAATCGTCGATCACATTGTCCTTGACCACATTGTTTTTGCCGCGCACTTGCACGCCCGAATCAATGTCATTGTGGGAAACACCGGAGTTGGTCAGGTGCAGGTTTTTCAGGGTGGCATTGTCGGTGTCCAGCACCACCACCGTGCCTTTGCCGCCGCCGTCAATGGTGACTTCATTGCGCCCGTCGATTTGTAGGGGTTTGTTGATGATTACTGGGCCTGCATACGTTCCGGCGGGGGGGAATAAAGTGCTGCCTTCCTTGGCGGCATCGACTAAGGGTTGGAGGGGGGGGAAGGCTGCCAGTGCGGGCAGGGGGGAGAGTAGCAGCAGGAGCAAGAAGAACCCCTCACCCCAACCCCTCTCCCTCAAGGGGAGAGGGGCTAAGAGGTTCTTTTCTTGCTCCCCCTCGCCCCTTGAGGGAGAGGGGGCTGGGGGGTGAGGGGTATTCTTCATCACTCCCCCGCTTGCAGTTGCTTGCGCCGCAGCAAGGCCGCCAAGCTCAGCATCCCCGTCGATAACAGCATCAGGAAGAAGCCGATGTAGGGGTAGGAATGGGTGGTGAATTGCGCCACCTTGCCCTGCCCAAACACCGTCGGCATGAACGGCTTGACCGTAAACGCACCCATTGCATTCAGGCTATGCCCGTACCACCACAACCAGCCGGAATACTCGATGATGAAAAACAGCGGCAATGCCAACGGCACCAGAATCAGCAACCAGTACAGTGGGCGGATACTTTTCCAGGCCCCCCACAGCAACAGCAGCATGGCCAGCGGGATGCCCCAGAATACCACCTGGGCAGCAAACGACATATTGCGCACCATCGGCAGGATTTCCGCCGGGTTGTTGAAGTAACGCCCCAGACTCTGCCCGTAATGCCACGACATCACCTGTGAACCACTGCCATTCCACGTCTGGCGCTCAGCGGCTGGCTTGCGTTCCTGCGCCTTCTCGAACATCACCTGCAAATGCTGGATGTAACCATCCTTTTCTGCCCCTTTCGCCGGGGTTGCCGGGGGTGCGGCGGCAGCATCCGGGGCAGCAGTTCCGGTACTTTTTGCCATCGAAGCCTTGAGGCGGGCCACGATGCCTGAATCCGATTCCGCATCCGCCGCACCTTCATCCCTGGAGGTGTCCTGATCCAGCGAGGTGACGAGGGCGTAGACATAGGCCGTGCTTTGGTATTTCAAGCCATCTGCCCCGTACCATGTCATCGCCATCCACACCACAATGCCGCCAAAGCCGAGCGCCATGACTCCCGCCCGTGCTTTCGGGTTGGAGAACAAAAAGCCCAGCAACATCACGATCAGCAAGCCAGTCAGGAACGGGGAAAAGGCTTTTTCCACCACCCCGCCTGCGGCAATCGGGTACATGCCCACATAGTGGTTGATGGTATCCATCTCATGCACACAATCCAGTGCCTCGCCTTCACTGATCTCGGCCTTTTCCACCTTTTGGCAGCCGTTGGTCACGCCGCTCATGCCGAAGTGGATGCGCACCCCGTCAGGGAATGCCTCTTCCGGGTAATTGGGCGCAGTCAGCGATACCCACCACACCGGGGTGAAATAGATTGCCACCAGCGTGACAATCGCTCCGATGATCAACAGGTTGGCGAACAGCGCCCGGTTTTTGCCAATGTTCATGATGTTCCATCCCTACTCAAAATCGGGGTTTTTCCAGTCCTTCGAGGGGGCTACGTCTTCCTTGGGAACTGGCAGGCGCGAGGCATAGTTGACCACCATCTTCATGTCCATGTCAGTGAACACTTTGATCTGATCCACCATTTCCGGGTTGGCGTTGCGGCGTTTGCCGTCACGGATCCATTCAAACTGGCGCAGCATGTAGTTGTAATGTTGCCCGTCAATGCGCGGGTAGAACTTGTCGGCTTTGCCCATGCCGTCTTCGCCGTGGCACTTCACACAGTTGTCGGCGTAGAGTTGCTTGCCCTTTTCAAATTCTGGTGTACCTTCCGCCCATTCACCTTTGCCATTGTCGGGGTTCATGGGCAGGCTTTCGATGTAACCGACCACATCCGCCAATGCCTGTTCATCGCCAATGGCTTCAGGCAGGGCAAACGGGTACATGGTTGGGTTGTCACGGTTTTTGGCGCGGATATCCGCCAGTTGCTTGATCAGCACTTCCTTGTGTTGCCCGGACAGTTGCGGGAAAGTGCCGTCCGGTTTGCCCCAGCCTTCGCCCAGATGGCAGCCGGAACACACTTCGTAGACTTCAAGGCCATTTTCAAGGTTGGGTTTCAAGTCCATGACCGCTTCGCGCTCAGAGCCTTCCGCCATCCACACGTTTTTGCCTTCACCGCTTTTGCCGGTCATGGCAGCGGCGGGTTTTTCACCCGTGGCGGGGGCTGCTGCCGGAGTGGTGGTTGCCGCCGCAGGCAGTACGGCGGCTACAGGTGCCGCCACAGACGCATCGGTTTTGCCCGCTGCGGCAATCTTTCTCAATTGCTCTTCCATGCTGTCGACGGGTTTGGCTTCTGCCATGGGTGCGTCGGTGGCGGCAGGTTCGGCGTCGGTTTTATCCAGCCTGGAAACCGCCATCCCCGGCTTGTATTCCAGGGTGGAAACGTATGTCGCCAAGGCTGCCATTTCCTCGTCACTGACCAGTTGCATGACCACTTTCATGGCTTCGGCCTGACCGTTGTTACGCGCCCCGCTTTTGATGTCCTTCATTTGCTGGAGGGCGTATTCGGCGCTTTGCCCGCCAATCGCAGGGTAGCCTGCCATGATCGGGGTGTTGGCATCCTTGCCGTGGCAAGTGGCGCAAGTCTTGTCGGCAAACAGTTTTGCGCCATCCAGATCGGCGGCAAGTGCATGGCTGCCCGCTGTGCTGGCAAACATGGCCAACAGTGCGAGGGTGATTTTATTAATTCCTGACATGGTATTCTCCTGTATTACTTCAGGCCAGCGACGTAAGTGGCCAGTGCTGCCATTTCCTCATCGGAAACGCTGGTCATGACCGCTTTCATCACGGCTGACATAGCGTTGCTGCGCGCCCCGGACTTGATGTCTTGCAACTGTTGCAGGAGGTAAGTTTCATTCTGCCCGGCAATTTTGGGATAAGCAGGCAGGATGGGCGTTTTGGCATCAGCACCGTGGCAGGCCACGCAGGTTTTGGCGGTGTACAGCGCCGCGCCATCGGCTGCATGAGCAGCACCGACAGAAAGGGCTGCCAGTGTTACGGCTGCAAACAAACCGGCTTTTGGAAACTTGAACATGAAGGGTTCTCCTCGAATTGGGTTAGCCCAAAAATAAGGGGCAGGTTGACTGCCCCCTTTATCACTTATGCCTTATATTCCCGCCTTGACTCACATCAAGGGGGGATTTCCCTACTTGGCTGCCGGTGCAGGCTCTGCTGCTGGAGCAGGTGCCGCCGCCGGGTCAACGACTTTCGCGCCATGTTCCTCAAGGAAAGTCTTGGCACGTAACCCAAGGTCAGCGGTCTTCACCTGATACTGCCACCACTGGTTGGCCCAACCCATTGCCTTGTTCCAGTCGCCTTTTGCCGCGAACTCTTCGCCCTTGGCTTTGGCATCCTTGGCGAACCCTAACTGGTCGGTAGCGTCTTCAACCAGTGCCACCACTTCAGGGAAGTCCTTGTAGTTGCGGCTGGTAATGAAGCCCACCACCGAGTCGATGACCGCCTGGGTTTCGACGTTGGTCTTGGTTTGCTTGTCGTAGTCGGCCTGGGTGTACTGGGTCCCTTCAACCACTTCACCTTCACCCGCAGGAGCGACGTAACCCTTGGGCTGGACTAACAGGTAGCCCTGCATTTCCAGGTGCAGTGCAGAACAGAACTCGGTGCAGTAGTAAGGGTAAACGCCCGCCTTTTCAGCCGTGAACGTAACAGAGGAGGTTTTGCCCGGTTCGATGGAAAGCTGGACGTTCTGCCCATACATGGCAAAACCGTGGGTTTCGTCTTCCGCCCGCTCCAGGTTGGTCAGGTGGATATGCACGGTGTCGCCTTCCTGCACCTCAATGGTCTCAGGGGTGATGTGGGAGCGGATGGTGGTACCGTAAACATGCACATCATTACCTTCACGCACGGTCTTTTCCTGACCAGCGCGGGTCTTGTAGGGTGATTCCGCATCCTGACGCGAGTTCCAGCCGGACTTGTAACGGATTTCAGGCTTGAGCTTGTCGGCCTTGATCGCAGCCACGTAGTGCGGTTCACCCAAAGGCAGCGGCATGTCGTACAGCAGTTGCATCTTGTCGCCGCTGATGTCGATCAACTGGTGGTTTTGCGGGTGCAGCGGCCCGACCGGGTTGAAGCGGTCAATCGCCAGTTTGTTCATGGCAACCAGGTACTTGCCATCCGGTGAAACAGAATCGCCTTCCATGGTCATCAAGTGACCGACGTTGTAGTGGATGGCCAATTGATCCAGCACCTTGCCTTCACAGTAGTCCCATTTGGTGATCATGGAATCGACGTAGATGGAGGTGTAGGCGACGCAATCCTTGGAATCGAACTGGGTATGCAATGGCCCCAAACCTACAGGTACGGACTTGTGCAGCGTGTCTTGCAGGGAAATGATCGGCACGCCGTACTCGTCCTTGCCTTCAAATTTCTTGTTGGCGATGGCATCCTGAATTTTTGCCCAGTCATACACCCAGGTGTTGCTGTCGAGTTTGCCGCCGACCACAATTTTGTCCCCTTTGGGGGTCACATCCACCCCGTGCGGGCTTTTGGGTTCGGGGATCAGGTACAGCAAGCCTTCCTCAATCGCCTGCGTCATGGTGATCAGGTAAGCACCGTTGACTTTGGGGACTTTGCCCGCAGCTACCAGTTCCTCAGCTTTTTTCCAGTTGGTGACGTGCAGGAAGTCGGTGTCCTTGGCGGAGCAACCCGCTTCATACGGCGGACGGCCTTTCTCGATACCGCCGACATAGCGCTCGGAACAGAACGAGTTGGTGAAGCCCCAGCCTTCCGATGGGCCTTTACCCGCGTCGGACAAATCCTGGCTGTAAGGGGCAAGTTCAAATGTAAATGATTTCTCTTGGTCGATCCGCCCCTTTTCCTTGTCGAATTTCCAGTAGGTCAATGCCCCCCGGTATTCGTCGTTAAACTTGCTTAAGGGGACGAAATCCTTACTGTAGGGTGCGGCATACTGGCTGGCTTCCATCACGTATTCGGTGTTGGTGGTGACGAATGCGCCACCGTGTGCCGATTTCATGAAGGGGTTGACCACAATCTGCTTGGTCTCGAAGTCTTTCAGGTCAATGACGGCAATGCGTGGGTTGGCCTTGTCATTGATGAACAGGTAACGCCCGTCGTAATCGCCGTTGGTTTCGGAAAAGGCCGGGTGGTGGGTGTCGCCGTAGGTGATGTCCTTGCCATTGATCTTGCCCTGGGCAAGGATTTCCTTGGATTCGTCATCGAAACCGTAGCCTTGCCACGGTTCGGGGGTGAATACCCCGATGTACTTGAGGATGCGCATGGAGGGGATGCCGTACACAATCACCTGCCCGCTTTGCCCACCGGAACTGAACGCCAGGTATTCGTCACGCCCGCCTGTCGGGGTATAGGTCTTGGCTGCGGCGAGAATATCTTTCTCAGTCAGACCACGTGCTTTCATGACATCCTGCAAATTGCCTTCTGCCCATGCTTGCTGTAGGGGAGCAAGCACGGCCAGCGAGGCAACGCAGGAAGCCAGCATGGTTTTACGTATGATTTTCATGGAAACTCCTTGGAACCTGCCTGGATATTGATGTGCCATTTCACACGTGGTGGTGTGTGATTTCACGCAATATGCTGCTGGTTCAGGAGGGTTGGTCGCCTTGACTTGAGTCAAGCAGCCGGGGCGGTTGGCCTGCGCCTTTTGCCACCGCTTTGGCTTGCTCCCCTTGCACCCAATGCAGCAGGGAGACCCCACTGGCGTGTTCCTGCACTTTCCCGCAGGCGTCGATGCAGCTATGGCACTGGGTACAGGTGAACATCTTGCGCTTGATGGTGCGTGGTTTCAGGCGCATCGGACAGGCATGCTCGCAGGAGGCGTCGCAATCCGCACACAGTTTGGCGCGTGGGCTGTCAAAACCGACCACCAGCGCTTCACGGTTACCCATCCAGATGACACTTTGCATGACCCCCAGGGCACAACCGAAGCGGCAGAACAGGTGGCGCGCCAGGGTGAATTCAATGATAAGCAGCAAGGTTCCCACGCCGATGAACAGCGCCTGATTGCGGGTCAGGGAAAATGTCAGCAGATTGGTGTAGATGTCTTTGGGCGGCAGCAGGTAGGTCAGCAGCACCACCGCCCATAGCAAGGAAACCATGACCACTACCACTGCTGTCACTAACCAGTACCAACGGTTGTGCGGAATATGTCTACCATCAGATTGATGTTCCGGCAGGCGCTGCTTTTCCCACAGGCTGGGTTTGCCGGAGCTGCGCCGCATCAGGGCGTTGATGATTTCCACCACCGCGAAGTGTGGGCACAACCAGCCGCAATACAGGCGGCCATATTTCCACGCCACCCAGCCACCCACGCTGATCACCAGAAAGATGGGCAGGAAAATGCGATAGAAAATGCTGCTGACCATTTCCAGACTGCCGCTTTGCGCCGTGAACCCCAGCCGCCATGGTTCACCGAGGAAAAACAAGTGGTTGACGGTCAGGTCAAAGCGGAACAAATCCAGCGGCGGAGCCAGCATGAACAGCAGGAAAAAAGCCAGCCGCGCCAGCGTGCGATAATGTTGCATGGTGTTGCTCCCATGATTGCTCGTGTACATACCTGAGCAAAACAATAGGGAAAAGATGTGCAGGCCGCTTTGACCTGGATCAAGACAATAGTTGACATAGGTCAATGTGGGCAGGTTGCCAGCAGCGTATGAAGATACCCTGCCAACCGCAACAGGTATCTGCCCATGCCCAAACCCTTGCTCGAACTGATCTGCCCCGCAGGCAGCCTGCCCGCCCTCAAGGCTGCGGTAGACCACGGCGCGGACGGGGTTTACCTCGGCCTCAGGGACAACACCAACGCACGTAATTTCAGCGGCCTGAATTTCGACGCCAAGGCG
>JAHJJD010000056.1 GCA_018822845.1 Gammaproteobacteria bacterium
GTGTGATACCAGATATAATTCATTTTTTACTCATGCCAGGACGCCCAATGCCCATCCGCCTGCATCACAACGAAATCCGCAACCGCGCCCACGCCTTCGTGCAGAAATGGCGCGATGAAAGCCGTGAGGAAGCCGAAGCCAAATCGTTCTGGGATGCGTTTTTCAACGTGTTCGGCATCGATCGCAAGGATGTGGCGGTGTTCGAGTGGTCAGTCGCCAAGCTGGAAAACCGGCACGGTTTCATCGACCTGTTCTGGAAAGGCATGTTGCTGGTCGAGCACAAGTCACGCGGCAAGTCGCTGGACAAGGCGCAATCACAGGCGTTCGAGTATTACCTTGGCCTACCCGACAAGGAGAAACCCAACTACATCCTGTTGTCGGATTTCGCCACCTTCCGCCTGTATGACTTGCGCCGCAAGCAGGATCACAGCTTCAGCATTGACGCATTGCCCGACAGCATCCACTTGTTCGACTTCATGTCCGGCTTGCAGTATGTCGACGAGGCCGAGGCGGAAAAGGCGCTCAACATTCAGGCGGCGGAACTGCTCGGTAGCCTGCATGATGCGCTGGCGGCTTCCGGCTACAGCGGGCATGAGCTGGAAATCTTTCTGGTGCGCATCCTGTTCTGCCTGTTTGCGGAAGACACCGGGATTTTCCAGCATCACCAGTTCATCCACTACCTGCTAAATTTCACGGCGGAAGATGGTTCTGACACCGATATGCACCTGGGCAAGCTGTTTCAGGTGCTGGATACGCCAGCCACCAAACGCAGTAAAAACCTGACCCGCGAATTGAGTGAGTTCCCGTATGTGAACGGGCATTTGTGCAGCGAACGGCTGGATATGCCGTCATTTGACGCCACCATGCGCGAAGTGCTGCTGGATTGCGCCCATTTTGACTGGAGCGAAATTTCCCCGGCGATTTTCGGCTCGCTGTTCCAGTCGATCATGGATCGGGAGGCACGGCGCAATCTGGGGGCGCATTACACCAGCGAAAAGCACATCCTGCGCCTGATCAGGCCGCTGTTTCTGGATGCGTTGTGGGTGGAATTCAAAGCCATTGAGCAGCTCAAGCAGCGCCACATACGCCAGCAAAAGTTGATCGACTTCCAGCAGAAATTGACCGGGCTGCAATTTTTCGATCCGGCCTGTGGGTGTGGCAACTTCCTGATCATTACTTACCGCGAACTGCGGCGGCTGGAACTGGCGGTGCTGCAAGCCCAGCACGGCGACAAGCTCGACGCTACCCACATCGGCGGGATTGGCATCACCATTGAACCGGCGATCCGGCTGGAACATTTCCACGGCATCGAGATTGAGGAATGGCCTGCGCGGATTGCCGAAGTCGCCATGTGGCTGACCCAGCACCAGATGAACCGCGAATTTGCCCGCCAGTTCGGGCGCGAACCTGACCTGCTGCCGCTCAAATCGGCGGCGCACATCACCATCGGCAACGCGCTGCAACTCGACTGGAACAGCGTCGTACCGCGCCAGTCCCTCGCCCACATCATCGGCAACCCACCGTTTCGTGGCTCCAAAATGCAATCCGACGAACAAAAGCAGGAACTGGCCACCCTGTTCGGCAAGGTGCAAAACGCCAAACAACTGGATTTCGTGGCTTGCTGGTTCAAGAAGGCGGCGGATTTCATGCAGGCAACCCGCATCAGCGCCGCGTTTGTTGCCACCAATTCCATCACGCAGGGCGAACAGGTCGCGCCGTTGTGGCAACCACTGCTGGACGCAGGCATCCACATTCATTTCGCACACCGTACCTTTGCATGGGATTCGGAAGCACGCGGCAAAGCGGCAGTGCATGTAGTCATCGTCGGTTTTGCCGATTACGACACCGACGGCAAACGCATTTTCGACTACCCTGACATCAAGGGCGAACCAGCCGAAATCACGGCTGGCAACATCAATCCCTATCTGACTGATGCCCCTGATGTGGTACTGGAAAGCCGCAATCAGCCATTGGGTAAAGTCCCGCCCATGTGGTTTGGTAATATGCCGCTGGATGGTGGTGGTTTGCTGTTGTCGCCTGCTGAAAAAGCCGAGTTGCTGGCGAAAGAGCCAAAGGCCGAAAAGTGGTTGAAACCCTGTCTGGGAGCAGATGAATTCCTGAATGGCAAGGAACGCTGGTGTTTGTGGTTGGTCGGTATTGCCCCAAATGAGTTGCGAGCCATGCCGGAAGTCTTGAAACGCATTGAGCTGGTCAAACAATTCCGTTTGGCAAGCAAGGCCGAATCGACACGGGTACATGCAGAACGACCGGCTGAATTCCGCGATACCCGTTTGCCACAAACCTACATCCTCGTTCCCAGTGTTTCATCCGAGCGGCGCGAATACGTGCCAATGGGTTTCTTCGACAGCAACACCATTTCCACCAACCTCAACCTGATGATCCCCGACGCCAGCCTGTACGAATTCGGCGTGCTGGAATCGAAAATGCACATGGCGTGGATGCGCACAGTCTGCGGACGCCTGAAAAGCGATTACCGCTATTCCGCCAAGCTGGTTTACAACAACTTCCCATGGCCTGACCCCGACGCCAAACAACGCCAAAAAGTCGAAGCCGCCGCCCAAACGGTGCTGGATGCGCGGAAAAACTACCCGGATGCAACGCTGGCGGATTTGTACGACCCGCGTTCCATGCCACCCGACCTGCGCAAGGCGCACAACGCGCTCGACAAAGCGGTGGAGCAAGCTTACCGGAAGGAGAGGTTTGCAGATGATATGGAGAGGTTGGGGTATTTGTTTGCAAGGTATCGGGAGTTGGTGAGCTAAGAAAAGTCCGCAACTATGGTTTATTAATGAAAGAAATTGCATACTTTGGCTATGCAAGATCAACAACCCAAAAACCTCATGCTTTCCCTGCCCGATGGGCTGGTAGTAGATCGCTCTTGGTTACAAGCCAAAGGTTTTGCCCGTTCCAGCATGGATTACTTCATCCGCTCCGGCAAACTGGAAAGCGTCGGGCGTGGCGCATACCGCCGCCCTGGCCCTCCGCTTAAATGGCAACATCTGGCTTACTCGTTACAGGAGTTGGGCTATAGCAGCCACATCGGCGGGCGTACCGCGCTTGATCTGCAAGGTTTTGCCCATTATTTGCCATTAGGTGGCATCCAGACGGTCGAACTCTACGGTATCAGCAAGTTACCCGGTTGGTTGCTGGAGATTCAGACCACCCCTCAGTTCGAGGCATGTGGAACCGCTGGATTCAAACAACTACCCGAACAAGCGCTGACAAGCCAGCCTTTCGGTCATTGGGACTGGCCGTTACGTTTCGCCACGCCCGAACTGGCGATATTCGAGTTGCTTGCCCAAGTCAGTAATGAAGCGGATTTTTCGTTACTGGACAAATATTTCGAGTCATCACCAACCCTGCGCCCGGCACTCTGCAACAGCCTGCTACAGACTTGCAACAATATCAAAAGCAAGCGGCTGTTTTTATGGTTTGCTCACCGTCAGCAACATCCGTGGCTGGCACACGTTGAAACGACGGATGTGAACCTTGGCAGTGGCAAGCGCATGATCATCCGGGGTGGCGCACTGGACAAGACTTACCAGATTACCGTACCCCGCCATATGCTTGAGGAACAGGATGCACCCGATTTTTTCTGAACAGGTCAGATTGTTGGTGACCGTCATGCCGTATATATCTCAGGAAACCTGTTTTGCCCTGAAAGGTGGCACAGCCATCAACCTGTTTTTACGCGACATGCCACGCTTATCGGTTGACCTTGATCTCGTGTATGTGCCAGTAGAAGAGCGAGAAACCAGCCTGACCCTGATGGATGCGGCCATGCGGCGCATTGCAATCCGGATACGGAATGCCTTGCCGGATGTTGTCGTTGCAGAAAGTGTTTTACCAAAAATCGACAAGTGCATTCGCCTTCAAGTCATGCGTAACACTATTTCCATCAAAATCGAAGTCTCCCCTGTGCTGCGGGGAGTCCTGAATCCATTACACGCACAAGTGCTGGCTCCAAAAGTGCAGGCTGAGTATGGCTACGCCCGGATGAATTTGCTGGATGCTGCTGATATTTACGCCGGAAAACTCTGCGCCGCCCTCGACCGCCAACACCCGCGTGACCTGTTCGACGTGCATTTCCTGCTGGCAAATGAAGGCATCACACCTGCTCTGAAAGACACCTTCCTCATCTACCTGATCAGTAGTA
>JAHJJD010000057.1 GCA_018822845.1 Gammaproteobacteria bacterium
CAGACAGGACGCAAGTACGCTGACAGTTTCAAGGCAAACATCCCCATCATCTTTGACTGCCATCTACCCAAATGGAACTACACCGCTGTTCCTTCCTCTGCAATCGCTTAACCTAGGGAAGTTGTTTCGTGCACGTTCCTTATCGGGTAAATTTTGATTTTACGCACTACGGGAAAATCTCGAAGAAATCAGCTGGAAGATAACTGGAACAATAAGATAGGGTTATCAGAAAAACGACAGGCAGGTTATCCACACTGCCTGTCAGGAGAGGCTGTCAAAAAACAATTTCGGGTTCCTGGCGTCCATCTGGCGGGGCAGGCTTGTCATTACCGCTAGCCGTTTCCTGGTTACGAGGAGCCGCCTCCTGTTTGCGGAGTTCCGCCGTGCGTTTGGTCACACGTTGCTGGTTAAAGGCACGCCATAACAGCGCCAGAATGAAGAGCAACGAAATCAGGGCAATGATGAATGAAATCTGCGACGGCCCCTTGAACTCTCCGGCAGGCTTTGCCGCACTGCCTTGACCTGCATCCTTGCTGACAGGTGCATGGTCACCAGCCATTTGGCCTGGGGCGCTATTCGCCGGGGAAGGCTCCAGCAAATCCTTGAGCGGAACGCCGTTTTTGGCTGGCGCTGTTGCTGGTGCCGCATCTGCGGGCTGTTGCTGTTGCTTACCGGTAAGCTGGTCGGTAAACACGGCAGGTTTGCCTTCCTTGGTGACTGGCTGTTCTGCACCAACGCCAGCCAGTGTCAGCTCACCCTTGCTGGAGGTGGGGGCTGCCGGTTTTGCAGCAACACTTTTCGGGTCAACCGCTTTGAGTTGTTGGTAAAGTGCCAGATTTTCGCTGTGCTGGCGCTTGATTGACTCACTGGCTTCCTTGAGGGAAATCTGCAAGTTTTTGATATGGTTATCCTTGTCCGACAACACCGATTTCAGGTCGGTAAGCTCTGCCTGCAAGCGGGCAACATCAGGGGACGCTCCCGCCCCGGCGGCGCTGCCACTGGACGCCTGCAACTGCCGAACCTGTGAGGCCAGCCGTTTGCCGCGCTGCTGTTCCTGGCCAAGCTGTTTTTTCAGCGTGCTGATTTCGCGGCGTAAACGTGCCTGGGTCTGACGTGCGTTGCCAAGACTGGCCTGGGCACTGGAGGTTTTGACGGTGCGGTTGCCACTGGCCTTGCGCGCAGTCGCTGCCGCTGGCTTGGAAGCCACTGGCGTCTGCCAGGATTTGTTGTGCGATTTGGCAGTACGCATGGCCTGCACAGGATTCAGCCGCTGGAGTTCGGCCTGCGTCGGCAATTGCAGCATAGCCCCTTTTTTCAGGGAATTGATGTTCTGGGTGGTGAACGCTTGCGGGTTTTTCATGCGCAGCGTCAGCATCATCTGCTGGGTACTGATGTCGTAACTGGGGCGTGTACGGCTGGCAATACTCCACAAGGTTTCGCCCGGAGCAACCGGCCCGTAAGTTGCCGCACCAACCGGTAGTGCCAGCAACAGCCCGGTTATCATCGCAAGAATTCTGTTTTTCATAATGCTTTCCGCAAGACTCTCGAAATACATCCCCTTATATAGACGATCTGACTGCAATTTGCAGACATGTCGGGGAGGAGGGATTCTATTATTATCATGGATATGCAAATGCCGGAAATAAAAGGGGCAGATCAGCCGGACAAAATTATCGATAAACGGTATTACTTCGGACAGCTGATCGTTGACGCAGCCACCTACCTTACAGCGCCATATTGACCAGCATCCTGCCCTGAATCCTGCCTGCAATGATGTCTTGCGCCGCCTGCGGCACTTCTTCCAGCGCTATCGCGCAACCCAGCGTGTCATAAGCACTTTCAGGCAATTCCGCAGCGAGGCGTTCCCATGCAAGGGTGCGGCGCTCCAGTGGGCAACTGACGGAATCGACCCCGCGCAGACTGACATTGCGCAGGATGAACGGCATGACGGTAGTATTCAGCTCATGACCTCCTGCCAACCCGCAGGCTGCGACCGTGCCGCCGTATTCCATTTCCGCCAGAATCCGCGCCAGCATTTCACCGCCGACCACATCGACGGCCCCTGCCCAGGTTTGCGCTTCCAGCGGGCGGGCGGGTCTGGCCATGACGGCGCGGGGAATGAATTCTTTTGCGCCAAGAGCGGCAAGGTAATCCTGCGATTCAGGGCGGCCCGTGACAGCGACGACGTGGTAGCCGCGCTGCGACAGCAACTGGACGGAAACACTACCAACGCCGCCCGCTGCACCAGTGACCAGCACCTTGCCGGAATCCGGTTTCAGCCCGGCCTCTTCCAGCGTCATGACACACAGCATGGCGGTGAAACCTGCCGTGCCGATAATCATGGCTTTCTTCGCATCCAGCCCCTTGGGCATGGGTATCAGCCAGTCGGCTTTCACCCGTGCTTTTTGCGCAAAGCCACCCCAGTGGCGTTCGCCTACGCCCCAGCCAGTGAGGATGACTTCATCGCCGGGCTTGAATTTGTCGGAAGCGGATTCCGCCACTGTTCCAGCGAAATCAATGCCGGGCACCATCGGGAATGAACGGATGATTTTGCCTGTGCCGGTGACGGCCAGACCGTCCTTGTAATTGAGGGATGAATAGGCGACATCGACCAGCACCTCGCCTTCCGGCAAGTCGGTTACTTCAAGCTGGTGGATTTGTGCCGTGGTTTTGCCTTCAATCTCACTTAGCAACAGGGCCTTGAACATGTGAAACTCCTTTGGTGATCATAGTGCTTGTTCAATCCATGATAAGGGATTGCTGCGCTGCGCTCCATTACGAGGAGAAACACTGGTGTTTAAGCCGCGACTTCTGCGCGGATGCGGTGCACATGGCTTTGCATGGTTATGCTTATTCTTCTGTAGTTTGCAGGCAGTTTTCCAGCACAGCCTGGTGATGTTGCGTGCCGAGTGTGTTCATGGTCTCGACGTTGCGTTCGGGAATGGCGTCAGCACCGGGGTAGCTGGCGATAGCCTTTTCCAGGCTGTCTTCGCGGATCAGGTGCAGCATTGGCCAAGGCGAACGGTTGGTGTAGTTTTCGGCGTCGTCCGGCTGGGTATCAGCAAACTGGTAATCAGGGTGGAAACTGGCAACCTGGAATTCGCCTTCAAAACCGCCATCAGCCAGCAATGCATCCACCACATCAAGGAAGTCATTGTAGTCGAGGAAATCTTCCAGCGTGTTGGGGTGGATCAGCAGGATGGTTTCGGTTTCCTCCACGGGTGTGGCGCGCAAGGATTCCAGTTCATTCAGCAGGTCTTCCAGCAGGAATTCCGGGCGGGCAGAATCGGTGACCACGTAACGTATCTGGCCAGCATTGAACGGTTTGTGCGCAAACGGGCACAGGTTGTGCCTGAGGACGACATTTTCCAGCCAGCAGCGGGTCTGGGCGATATAGGTTGCGTTGGTGTATTTCATTTGGTCAGCATAACCGTTCCGGCTCCCGGAAAAAAGCAGCAGGTGGTAAACAATGACGGGGTTTTCCGACTATCCCAATAATAATCTTGATGGAGTGGCGTATTCCTGAATTACGCAAATATAAACAACCTGCTAACATCATGGGCATGAAGGATGAAGACTACCTCGCGCTGGATGGGCGCTCCCTGCAAATATTTCTTGCCGTAATGGAACAGGGTTCCGTGACAGGTGCTGCCAGCAAGCTGGGCGTGACCAGCATGGCGGTCAGCAACAGCCTCAACCGGCTGCGTTCGGTGTTCAACGACCCACTGTTTGTACGCACTGGCGGACGTGAAATCGTCGCAACTGCCCGCGCCAGTGCCTTGGCGGAGGGTGCACGTTCGCTGCTGGAACAAATGCGCGAACTGACCTGCGTGACAGGATTTCAGCCCGGAAATGCTGCCCTGCATGTCACGGTTGGCACCAATGACTTCCTGCGTGACCTGTTGCTGCCGGAGTTTTACCGGCAAGTGGCGGGCGAAGCCCGTGAATTTTCCCTGCAAACCATCGTGGATGAAATCCCTTCCCCGATGTTGCTGCGTAACGGTACGGCGGATTTGCTGCTGTCGCCGGTCGTGCAGGAAGCCCCCGACATCCTCCACAAGCGCCTGTTCAGCGACCAGCTACGCTGCTTCTATGACAGTGATGCGCGCGAAGGCCCGAAGACGCTGGCTGACTTCCGCCAGGCGCACTATATCGGCCTGAATCCGGTCGAAGAGCAGCGCCGCTTGCCCTTGCCTGACCCGGTTTCACAAGAGCTTGAACAGCGGGTAACCGTGCGGGTTGCCAGCTATTCCGACATGGAAAGTTTCATGCGTGGCTCCGACCTGTTGGCGCTGGCTCCGGGTATGTTACGTCTGGGGCCGCTGGCTCCGTTTGCTTCGGCGAAACTGCCTTTCAATACACCGTCAGTGTTCATGTCCATGCTCTGGCACAAACGTTACGAGCGTGACCCTGCCCATCAATGGTTACGCTTCCAGTTGGAAGATGCCGCCAACCAGCTTGTCCAGCGCCTGAAAACCATCAAGTAATGCGTCAGCCGCGCAACATGCTAGACTGGCTGCGTTTTTTCAACAGGAGTACGGACATGCGTTTCGCACTAAAAGGATTGTTGCTGGCTGGCCTGCTGGGTGGAAGCATTGTGGCACAAGCGGCAGGCAGTATTCAGGGGATGCGTTTCGGCGACTGGGGCGGCAACTGTGAAGGGCAGATGTGTTACCTGCAACAGGTGCTAAGCCAGGGCGACAAGCCGTTGCTGGTGACGGCGATTGGTTATGCACCGGGCAAACCGCTGCCCACCATTATTTTCGATCTGCCCGCAGGTTCCGCACCTCAGCAAGGGCTGGAGTTGCAGGTCGATGCTAAACTACCCATCAAGTTCAAGGGTTCCTGCGACAAGGCCGCCTGCCGCGCCGGTTTCGCGCTGGATGAACGCATGCTCCACCAGTTCAGGAAAGGCAGCAAGGCAACCCTGTCGGTCAGGCTGGAACCCAAGCAAAAGCCGGTCAAACTGCCGCTGTCCCTGATGGGGTTCACCAAGGGCCTGAGCATGTTGAGGTAAGCCGATGCAGTTTTCTGCTTACGCCTTGCTGCTATACCCCGTATCCGAAACCAGCGTCCCGCTGTTGCCGCTATTGCAAGCGCAAGCATTTGTCGGCGCTGAACTGGAGGCAGGAATATACGCCAGCGGCGCACAATTCCTCCAGCACATCTGCTTTCTCGGCTGTTCGCCCGATATTGAGCTGGAGCCGCACGCCAGCAAGCCTTTCTGCTATGTGCGCCTGCCGGTGGACGATGCAATAACGTTGTTCCAGCCAATCCGCAAACCGTTGTTACAGTTGCGGCGCTGGGTGATGGTGGGCAATGTGCATGAGGCGGAAGCGGTTCCGGATGCAGCCCTGCTTAGTGCGCTGGAAACTGCATCCGCTTGCCGCTGGAAGTTTGCTTACCTGAAACCCTGACGGTGCTTATCGGCCAAGGTTTTCCGGCATGACGTAGTACTGGTTGCCACCTTGATTGCTGGTTGCCGGTGCAGCTTCTGTGGGCGCGGCAAGCTGTTCGGTAGGCTCGGGCGTTTCCGCTGACTGATCCTGCGTGCTGCTGGTTGTGGCTGCCTTGGGCTGAACGGTCATCAGTGCGCTGATGGCAGCCACTTCCTTTTCACTCAGAGTGCCTGCCGCCTGGCGTAAGGCCAGCATATTGCGCAAATAGCTGTAACGCGCACTGGCGTAGTCACGGCGGGCGCGGAATACGTTGCGTAGGGAATTGAGTACATCCACAGCGGTGCGGGTGCCTACTTCAAAACCGGCCTGGGTGGCTTCGGCGGCTGTTTCGGCTGAAGCCAGCGCCTGCTGGTTGGCCTTGACCTGGCTGATGCTGGACTGCACGGTCAGGAACGCAGAACGGGCCAGTTGCTCGGTCTGGCGTTCCTGAAGGTCGTATTGCTGCTGGGTCTGGCGCAGCGTGTGCTGGGCTTCGCGGATTCTGGAAGAAATGGCCCCACCGGTATACAGCGGCACGGTCAGGTTGACGCCGACCGCCGTGTCATAGGTCTTGAGGTCATTGTAGGTGTCGTTATTGGCGTATGAACCCGTATGGTTGGCAAACAGGCCGAGGTTCGGTGACTTGGCGGCGCGTTGCACTTCCACTTCCTTTTCCTGCACGGCAATGGCCTGTTTGCTGGCACGCAACAGGTAATTGTTCTGCTTGGCGGTATTGACCCAGGCTTCAATGCTGTTGGGGTTGGGCATGTTCAGCGGCATGTTGGTGCGCGGCGCATTCAGCGACTGATAGAAACCGCCTGTCAGGACGCGCAACTGTTCACGCGCCACATCCAGTTGCTGGATGGCGGTGATTTCCTGTGCAACAGCGGCGGCGTAGCTGGATTCGGCTTCCTTTACATCAGTAATGGCGGAACGGCCAGCCTCGAAATATGCCCTGGTCTGCTCAAGCTGGCGGCCAATCGCGGCTTTTTCGGCGCGGGCAAATTCGAGATTATCCTGGGCGGTCAGGGTATTGAAGTAGGCGTCAGAAACGCGGGTAATCAGATCCTGGCGGTAGGATTCCAGTGCTGCTGTCGCCTGGGCGACCAGTGCGTCGGTTTTGCCCACGGTTGCATTCAGCCCCTTGTTGATCAGGGATTTGCCTAACTCCAGTTTGTAGGATCCTACCGAGCCATCAACCGTACTGCCGCTAATGGTGTTGCGGCTGGTGTCGTAGGCTGCTGTTCCAGAAAGGCCGACCTGTGGCTTGAGGCCAGCCAGTGCCTGCTGCTTTTTTTCCAGCGTGGCCAGATAGCTGCTTTCCTGTGACTTGAGCTGGGCGTCATAACCCTTGGCGCGCTGATAAACCTGCAACAGGTTTTCAGCCAATGCTGCATGGGAGCTAACCGCCAATATCGATGCAACCAGTAACGCCAGTGTGCGTGTTTTCATGGTGTTGTACGTCTCGTATGTCAGTAAATCGGCATGTCGGGGTCAATTTCCCTTGCCCACCGATCAATGCCACCTGTCAAATTGATTGTCTGGAAGCCGCTTCGCTCCAGAAAATAGCAGGCATGGGCGCTGCGGATACCATGGTGGCAAACTACCAGCCATTCTTGTGATTTATCCAGTGTCTCCATTTCCTGCAATAGCCTGCCCAACGGGATGAGGATCGAATCCTCGAAACGGGCAATATCGTATTCCCAAGACTCACGCACATCCAGTATTCGCAGTGACTGCCGGGGTTTTTCCAGATGTCCGGCCAATTCCTGCGGTGTCCACTGGCGCATGGTCAGAATACGAAACTGCTGCCGCTGTCTGCCCCAACCAGTGGCTTGAGGCTGGTTTCAAACAGGTTGGCGCGGATGAATTCGCCATTTTCCTGCCGTGTTACCAGCATGGCCCGCATGGATGAGCCGGTTCCTACCACGATGAACAGGCGGCCACCGGGGGCAAGCTGTTCCTCAAAGCGCTGCAAATAGGTGGGTACGGAACCCGTTACGGCAATCACATTGTAAAGACCGCCTGACGTCCAGTCACGCAATGCGTCACCGGTATGCAGGGTGTAGTTTTTCAGCTCGGTGTTGAGCAGACGCTCTTCCGCTTGTCGGGTAAAGTCTGCATGGATATCGACGCTGTCGACGTGTTTGCTAAGATGGGCCATACAGGCAGTGACAAACCCGCTGCCCGTACCGATTTCCAGACAGTTGTCATCGGGGGTGATGGCGAGTGCCTGTAGCATCCGGGCTTCGACGCGCGGGTGCATCATGTATTCACCGTTGCCAAGCGGTATTTCAACGTCTGCAAAAGCCAGTTTCCGGTATTCCGCTGATACAAAATTTTCGCGCGGAATAAAACCAAACGTGGAAAGAATGGTCTCATCCAATACATTCCACGGGCGTATTTGTTGTTCGATCATGTTAAAGCGGGCGTGTTCCAGATTCATGTGCAGGCTCCAGACGAAAGGATGTGACAAGAGTACGGATTACAGTGGGTTGTCGCAAGCTATTGAGTGTCATTCAGAATAAATCGATTCGCGAGGTCATGTATGAAAAGGTCAGGAATGCTGCTGGGGAGCGTGTTACTGGCGCTCTCCCTGTCCGGGTGTAGCCGCTCGGATGCGCAGGAACCGGACGTTCCTTCCGGTAGCAACGTTAGCAACCGGTTTACGGAGTGCCGGGAACCACGCCCGGAAATTTGCTACGAAGTCTATGCACCGGTTTGTGCGTCCAGGGATAACAGCGTCCGCTGTGTAACCACACCTTGTCCATCAGAGGAAAAGGTGACATTTTCCAATGACTGTACAGCTTGCGCTGATAGCAGGGTGCGTGGGTTTGTGGACGGGCAATGCCGATAGGGAACAGTAAAAGAAAGGGCGAACCTTGCGGTTCGCCCAACTGCGCGGGCTGATGCCCGGCAGGAGTTAGGAAACGCTCTACCTAAATAGTTATGCCAGACCTTCGTTACCGTCGACGTTCTTCAGTTTCGGCGTGTTGAGTTCCACCTTGCCGATGGTTTTCTTGTCACGCAGATAGTCGGCCACCACTTCCCAGATTTGCTTGTTTTCAGGAACCTCTTCCTGCACGCTCGCCCAGCCTGCGACCGGGTAGGTTTTGGCGGCATCAAGCGGTTTGCCATCCAGTTCCATGTCGGAAACACGCTCACCCATCTTGGCGGTTGGGTCGAAGCTGAATTTCAGGCCACCCACGCGCACCATGTCACCACCTTGCTGGTAGTACGGGTCGGGGTTGAACAGGTTGTCGGCTACGTCTTCCAGAATGTTCTTGATGGTTTCGCCGGTCATTTCATTGCGGGTAACCGTGCCGTAGGTGATGGCGGTCTGGTCGGCCACGTGTTCAAACGTGATCGGTTGGCCCGGCAGGACAGATGTACCCCAGCGGAAGCCGGGGGAGAATGCCAGCGGTGCGTCCAGCCCTTCCATCAGCGCGTTACAGATCAACTGGTCAAAGGTGCCATTGAAGTTGCCGCGACGGTACAGGGTGTCATCACACACGGCGAGTTCTTCCGCCAGTTCCTTGCTGTAAGGTTCGCGGATTTTCTGGATGAGGTCGGTCATGCCCTTGTCGGCTTCCAGCAGGTTGGAGAACACCGGCAGTAATTTGTAGCGGTAATCGGCTACCTTGCCGTCTTTCACATCAAGGTCGAGCACGCCGAGGAACTTGCCGTTGGAACCGGCGTTGGTGACCAGGGTCTTGCCACCAGCGTTTTCCACCACAACTGGCTGGAATACGCCGTCGTGCGTGTGGCCGCCCATGATGGCGTCGATGCCGGTAACCTTGCTGGCCATTTTCAGGTCAACGTCCATACCGTTGTGGGACAGGACAATAACAACTTTCGCACCTTTGCCGCGTGCTTCGTCGACCATTTCCTGCATGCGGTCGTCACGGATGCCGAAGCTCCAGTCCGGCACAAGGTGGCGCGGGTTGGCGACTGGCACATACGGGAACGCCTGGCCGATGATGGCAACGGGCGTGCCGTTGATTTCCTTGATGACATACGGGTCGAATACCGGCTCTTCAAAGTCGGTGCTGATGACGTTCTGGGCAACGAAGTCGATCTTGCCTGCGAAATCCTTCTCGATGATTTCCTTCACGCGGTCAGCACCGAAGGTCATTTCCCAGTGTGGGGTCATGACATCAACACCCAGTGCGAGCTGTGCATCCACCATGTCTTGCGCGTTGGTTTTCAGGGAAGTCCAGGAACCTTGCCAGGTGTCGCCGCCGTCCAGCAGCAAAGAGCCGGGGCGTTGCGCACGTACCTGGTCAACCAGTGTTTTCAGGTGGGCAAAACCGCCGACCTTGCCGTATTTCTTGGCCGCAGATTCAAAGTCGATGTAGGTAAAGGCATGGGCATCCATCGTGCCCGCCTCAATACCGTATTTTTTCAGGAAGTGTTCGCCCACCAGATGTGGAACAGCGCCTTTCATGCTGCCAAGGCCGAGGTTTACGTTCGGCTCACGGAAATAGATCGGCAGCAACTGCGCGTGGCAATCGGTGTAATGCATCAGGGATACATTGCCGAAAGCAGGCAGTTCATACGGGTTGGCTGGTGCTTTGATAGCGGTTTTGCTGCCTTCCTTGCTGGCGTCATCAGCAGCGAAGGCGTTGTTCAGGCTGAAACCGGCAACACTGGCTGCCGCCAGCATCTGCATAAATTCTCGGCGGGTCAAGCTCATTATTCTCTCCTCTCTTGCGCTTCAATGTTTTGCTCACAGTAGCAGGTGACGGTACAGTGGCAGAAATATTCCATTTTTTTGGAATATTTTCCGGTTTTTCTGCATCATCTTCTATAACAGAAAAATGAGGACGCCATGTTAGGCCAGTATTTCCGCTTCAACCGTTTTGGCAATCAGTTGACCGAGCACCGGGCAAAACTGCACCGGATGGCTCTGGCGTGGTGTGGCGATCATGCGTTGGCGGACGACCTGGTACAGGACACGCTGGCCCGTGCCCTGGAAAAGCAGGATCAATTGCGTGATGAGGAACGCCTCGGTGCGTGGTTGTACAAAATCCTGCATAACTGCTGGATGGAATACCTGCGTACCCGCAAGCCGGAAATGGACATTGACGACGTTGAACTGGCCTGTACAGATTGCCCCGAACGGCATTTTGCCGAACACCAGTTGGTGGAACAGGTGCAGGATGCCGTCGCCTCCCTGCCTCTGGGGCAGCGCCAGGTCATGACGCTGATCGATCTGGAAGGCTGCGGTTATGAGCAGGTCGCGCTGATTCTTGGCATTCCGGTGGGCACGGTCATGAGCCGTCTGAGCCGTGCCCGTGAAAGCATGAAAAAGCGCCTGCAAGGCATCCGCAATACGGACAAGGTTCACTATCTGAGGAGAGTGAAATGAACTGGGAACAGTATTCCACCCGTGACATGCTCCATGCCCTCGCTGACGGGCAACTGGATACGGAGCAAAGCCGTTACGTGTTGTCGCGGCTGGAAACCGATCTGAACCTGCAACAAGAGCTGTGCGAAATCCAGCGCATCAAACATCTGGTGAAGCTGGCTTATCCGGAGCCGGTAGCTACCGGGCGCGCCCCAGCCCACCGAACGTCGGGCTGGCGACATGCCGCTGGTTATGTGCTGGCTGTTTCACTGGCGCTGCTGGCAGGTGCGGCAAGCAAGGATTACCTGTCAGGCAGATCTTCGGCAGAAGGCATTACGCTGGACAATGCGGCAGCTTACGATAACCGCTTTATTGTATTCCTGGATACACATGAGCCAGCCAAGCTGGATAAGGCACTGGACAAGGCCGAGCATCTCGCTGGCGAGGTAGAGGGCAGTGGCGGTGGCGTCTACGTGGTGACCAGCGCGGAAGGCATTGATTTGTTGCGTCTGGGAACGACCCAACACGAGGGGCGCATCATGCAAATGAGCCATAAGTACCCACACCTGAAGTTTGTTGCATGCAGCAACACGCTGTATTCCTTCAAGCAGCGCGGCGAACTGGTGGAACTGGTTGATGATGCGGAGGTTGCGCCATCTGCGGTGGAATTCGTGGTGCAGCACATGCGGGATGGGTGGCGGTATATCGCCATCTGATTATCGGAATTTGATACTTTTACTTCCCTGTTAATAATAAAGTACGCAAAATATACTTCATAAAGCGTTGCGACTAATCTGAACTTTCGTCGAATGTGTCGCTATGAAAGCATGTCCAGAATTTTTAAATATTCTTTAACACTACCTCAATCTTTGCTGGATATGGCATTTCTATTCGGACGTTTGAATAGAAGCTAGAAAAGTATTCTGATTTTCCAATTGAATGAAAAATTCTTTCTCCAGTTTTCTTGACTCATGTCAAGAGAGGTAGATGTGGGCCTGTTACTTCTGGAAGGAAATATTAATTTTCTCTCAGCCATCATGCCTCCTCTAGTGCAGACTTATTCCTTATGTTTTTGATTTTCAGCTAAATTCAAATGTCAACTAATAGAGTTGATTTCGGGCTTTCGCAAGTAGCATTAATAATTTTGATTTATTAGTATCAATCGTAAAATCTATATTCATGCCGAATGCGCGAGGGAATAAGAAATGGAAATTAAGGATTTACTGAAGTCTTTAAAAGAAGATATAAGCCTTGGCTGGAATTTAAGCAATAGTGCTGTATCCCCTCATCCCTCCGGGGATACAAATACTGGTCTTGATCGGCTGGTTACGCTGTTGGTTGATGATATGGAACTTAACCGACGCATTCCCACCAGCGAGATTGCCGAAGCGGCACGCGCTGCCAATGAGCTGAATAGCATCCTTGTCGAAGCGATCAGGAGTACCGGTGTAGCGAATGATGGTTGGATCAATGCTGCTGACATGTATGAGATCAGCAACTACATCCGTAATGATGAAGTGCTCAAGAATCGTTGGGCAGAACTGCACGGTGATGACGAGGGCAACGAAGAGACCGGCTTCCACTTGGCACAAAACGATGGCGCGGTCACTCAGCTATTCGGCCAGAATGCCGTTAATACTGTCATGGATGGCCTGTACCATATTGGTTTTGAGATTCGAGGCGGTCGCTTCCTGAATGAAGATGGAAATTCCAACGTTTCGCTTGAACAGGCTGCTGATTGGCTGAATGACTTGCTGGCCACTGACCTGATGGCGGGCACACTCAAGAATGCTGCGATTGATCCCTATGCACATGGAAGCACCGGTACCGGGCTTGATCGGTTGGTTGAAATTATCGGTGGTGATGATGCATTAAACCGTTGTCTGTCCACCTCGGATATAAACACCGCAGCCCACGCAGCTGATGAGATGAACAAAATCCTGGTTGAAGCGATCAAGGCCACAGGTGCGGCTGATGAAGGTAAAATCAGCGAAGTCGATCTGCGTGACGTTAGTAACTATATTCGTGATAACTACCAGGAAGCGTGGATCAGTCTGCATGGTGATGATGAAGGCGATGAAGAAACCGGTTTTCATCTGGTTCAAAACGATGGGGCGCTCAAAAAACTCTATGGACAGAATGCCATCAACACGGTAGCAGACGGTATCTACCACATCGGCTTCGTCATTGATGGGGACCACTTTCTCAACGAAGATGGCAACCGCAATCAAACCCTCAGTACCGTAAAAGAATGGCTTAATGACCTGCTCACGCAAGACCTTAAAGCAGGTACTTTGATGAGCGACCCGATCACGGTTGACCCGGATGCTATCAGTCAGGCCATTGTTTTTCATCTGGATGATGTTGTCACCGTAAATGGCCGTCCTGCGTGGAATCAGCCTTCAGGCCATGTGGAGACTGAAAGCCTTGCGGAACTGGCTCTTGCCAATGGCACCATCTCATTAGGCTTTATTGCTGACAACCCCCAGGCCAGTGGAACACAAACACTTTTCAGCAAAGATGCCTACGGCACAGGTAATGGCGAAGTCGTAGCCTATCTGTGTCAGGGCAAGCTGTATGTCCGTATTCAGGATGATGGTAAAGCCACCTATCTTGATAGTGGTGAATATTTTATCGAAGCCGGGCAACGCTACGACATGACTTTAAGCATTGGGGATGGAGGAGTCCAGCTCTACCTCAATGGCGTCAAGGTCGATAATGATCCGCAACTGGAATTTAACTGGGTAACGAATGGCGCAGATTTACTGGTTGGCGCTTCCGGACAGGGGCGTTCCGATAGCAATCCGACCTGGACTTGGGATTACTTTGACGGCACGATTGAAGACTTCACTATTTACGATCGCGCCCTGGATCGTGCCGAGGTAAAAGCAATCAATCAGGCAGGCCCGTTACCTGCGTTTGGTGTAGGGGATATTACCCTTGAAGCCGAAGCCATGCCTGATACGGATGCCGGAACCGGGCTGATCGGGGAAATCTTTGATCGTAATTCCTATTTTAGCTCCGTATCCGATCTGGAAAACCATATAGCCAGCACAGGGACCCCAACCCACACGTTTAACGCTAAAGCCATCGACTACGGCAACCACAATAATGACAACGATGTTGGAGGCTTTCTGGGAGACAACGGTGCCCTCACCTCAGGTAGCGCAAGTACGGATATGACCAGCATTGGTGTACGTTTGAGCGGTTATATCTATCTCGACGAAGGTGAACATGAAATTACCGTTCGTTCCGATGATGGTTATGTCCTTAAACTAGGCGGGGAAACCTTCTCCTCATATCAAAGCCCACGGCCTTTCTATGCCACTAGCCAGAACGGCGATTTTGCCAGCGGTCTCTATGAGTTTGAGCTGCTTTATTACGAAAATGGTGGAGGCGAAGGCTTACGTCTGGAAATTGACGGTGAAGTGGTTGGTCCTGAACGTTTTTACTGTACTGTGGAAGACTTCACTGATGCACTGGATACCTATGGGGCGAGGGAAATAGAAGAACAGTCGCCCAATGACGGTTCTCCCATTTTGGCTGATACTGATCAACCTGCGGTATATGAAGGAACCGGGTTGGTCGGACGAGCTTTTGATAGCAGCCAAAGTTTCTACTCACTGGATCAATTACAGGAGTATGTCGCCAACAACAGCGCAACTCATGGCTTTATTGCCAGCCAGATTGACTTTGGCGGGGCTAACCAACACGGTACTGTCGGAGGCTTCCTGGGCGATAATGGCGAACTCACGCACGGCAATGCAGATACGGCTATGGAAACTGCTGCCGTTCACCTGACAGGTTTCGTATACATTCCGCAAGGCGAACACCGTATTACTGTCCGTTCCGATGACGGTTATTTGCTTAAGCTCGGTGGTCAGGAATTCTCTTCTTATGAAAGCCCCCGACCTTTCTATGCCACCAATAAAGTAGATAACTTTGACGGTGGCCTTTATGAGGTAGAGCTTTTCTACTACGAAAACTACGGTGCAGAAGGGTTACGCATCGAACTGGATGGTAAAGTCCTGGGCGCAGAAAACTTCTTCCAGACTGTGCAGGATTTTAATGCCGCATTGGCAGAATATGGCCCCATGCCGGAAGGTGGTATGCCTGAACTGAATCCTCTGCCAGAAGGTACAACCGGTACAGGGCTGGATCAGATCGTTGACCTGATCATGAACGATCCGGAGCTTAACCGCAGGCTGGTTCAACAGGAAATAGAAGAAGGCGCGCGGGCTGCGGATGCGCTGAACGGCATCTTGGTAGAAGCGATCCGCGCAACCGGCGTAGCCAATGACGGAACATTTACCGCCTCCGACATGCACGACCTCAACTCCCATATTCAGGCGAACTACTATGATAAGTGGATTGAGTTGCATGGCGATGATGAGGCCAGTGAAGAAACCGGTTTTCACCTAGTCCAAAACGATGGTGGCGTCACTCGCCTGTTCAATGACAACGCGATTAATACTGTAGCCGACGGTCTCTACCACATCGGTTTTAACATCAACGGCGACCGCTTCCTCAACGAAGACGGCAACAACAACGCCCGCCTGGAGACCACCGCCTACTGGCTCAACCAGCTCCTGGCCAGCGAACTCGCCAGCGGCAGCCTCAGCAATACCGCTGTAGACCCCGAAGTTCACGGCAG
>JAHJJD010000058.1 GCA_018822845.1 Gammaproteobacteria bacterium
TGAAAGAAATTGCCACGCTGGAACCCAAACCGGGCATCCCACCGACTACAGCGCACCTGACCAGCGTGTTGCAGCAACTGCAAACCACCCCGGTCAGCATGGTGATTTATTCCGCCTACCAGAATCCGCGTTCGGCGCAGTGGCTGTCCGGCAAGGCAGGTATTCCGGCGGTCTTGCTGCCCTCCACGGTTGGCGGTACGCCCGAGGCCAGCGACCTGTTCAGGCTGTTTGACGACATCATCCAGCGCCTGACCGGCGCGGTGTGACGCGCATGGACTGGGCATTACAATTCAGCATCCTCGCCCCGGCATTCGCCGCAGGGGTGCTAGTGCTGGCGACCCACATCCCGCTAGGGCGTGAAGTGCTGCGCCGGGGCATCATTTTCATTGATTTGGCAATTGCACAGATCGCCGGGTTGGGGGTGATTGCGGCCCACACGCTTGGCTGGGAAGTGCACGGCTGGGAAACCCAACTCATCGCCCTGAGCGCCGCGCTGGCTGGCGCATGGCTGCTGGGCTGGGCGGAAGCGCATCTGCAACAGCAACAGGAAGCCCTGATCGGCATTGTGTTCGTGCTGGCGGCAACCGGTGGCCTGCTGTTACTGGCGGATAACCCGCAGGGTGGCGAACACCTGCGCGAACTGCTGACCGGGCAGATCCTGTGGGTAAACTGGCCCGACCTGATCCCGCTGGGGGTGCTGGCGGCTGCTTACTGGCTGCTGGCATGGCTGAAACCGCATTGGTTGCCACGGGTGTTTGTGCGGCAAACGTTTTACCTGCTGTTTGCGGTGCTTATTACGTTTTCGGTGCAGGTAGTGGGGGTGTATCTGGTATTTGCCAGTCTGGTGATCCCTGCGTTTGCGGTGTGGCGGGATCAGCGTGCATCCCTGCGTAACGCTTTCCTATTGGGCGTGCTGGGATATGGTGTGGGGATTGCTGTGTCTGCGTGGCTGGATTTGCCGACCGGGGCGAGTATTGTGTGGTTTCTGGCGATGCTGGGGCTAGGGTATAAATTAATACCTGTCCAATGACTCATTTAGCTTTGCCGCATACTAAATAAGTAATTGTTGCACAAAGAAAATATATAATTGACCACTTTCCGCTACGGGCGATACGATGGACATTCGCCTATAAAATCAACCCGAATAATCAGGAGACGCCTATGAAAGGAAACCCCGACATCAACCGTTCGCTGAATCTGGCGCTACGTAGCCAGCTAACAGCGATCAACCAGTACTTCCTGCATGCCCGCATGTGCAAAAACTGGGGCTTGGGCAAACTCAACGACAAGGAATACAAGCGTTCCATCAAGGCCATGAAACAGGCCGATGAACTGATTGAACGCATCCTGTTCCTTGAAGCGCTGCCCAACCTGCAAGACCTTGGCAAGCTCTACCTCGGGGAGGACGTGCCGGAAATCATCGCCAATGACCTGCGTCTTGCCAGTGAAGTGGTGGCGGAACTGCGCAAGGTCATTGCCGAATGCGAGCAAGCCCAGGACTACGTTTCGCGCGACATGTTGCAGGAAATCCTGGAAGAGGAAGAGGAGCAGATCGACTGGCTGGAATCCCAGCAATGGGCAATTGGCAACGCGGGCCTGCAAAACTACCTGCAATCCATGATGAACGATTAAGGAGAAAGCAAGATGAAAGGAAATGACCGTGTGATTGATGTGCTGAAAACCCTGCTGGCAGGTGAGTTGGCGGCACGCGACCAGTATTTCATCCATTCGCGCATGTGCGATGATTGGGGCTTGAGCAAACTGTACGAACACTATGAACATGAACGTGAGGAAGAAACCGGCCATGCCGACGCCATTATCCGCCGTATCCTGTTCCTGGAAGGCGTGCCGGATTTGAACAATCAGGATCCCTTGAATGTTGGTTCCGATGTGCCCAGCATGTTAAAGAACGATCTGGCGCTGGAATATCACGTGACAGGCGCGTTGAAAGCGGCGATCAAACTGTGTGAAGACGAGCAGGATTACGTTACCCGAGAAATGTTGCGCAGCCAGTTGGAAGATACCGAGCAGGATCACGCCTACTACCTGGAAAAGCAGCTTGGTTTGATTGACAAGATCGGCTTGCAGAACTACTTGCAGTCACAGATGTAACCCTTTCCCTCAATCCTATGTTCAGGCACACGCGGTCTTCGGATGCGGCGCATTACCCAGACAGGGATTTTACTTCTCCCCTCCATCTCACTATCAGGCTCAGTGTTGTCTGGTAATTACCCCCATTTAGTTGCAAAATAAGTATTTGCTTAAATACCTCTAAACAAAATGGAGCGATCAATCATGTATGCAGTCAAGGTTTTGGCAATGGTATTGGCGATCAGCACGGCTGCCGGTCTGGGGGCGTGTTCAAAGGCGCAGGGGCTGGGTGAAAAGGCTGGAAACACAGCTGAAGCATCCGCGCAGCAGGGGAGTGTGAACAATGTTTCCAATGCTGAACTGCAAGCCTTGCTGGACAAGGGGGTAACGCTGGTGGACATTCGCCTGCCGGAAGAGTGGCAGCAAACCGGCGTGGTGGAAGGCAGCAAGCTGCTGACCCTGTTTGAAAAAAGTGGGGCAGTCGCGCCGAATTTCCTCGCCAATTTGCAAAAAGTGGCTCCTGTTGACAAGCCAGTGGCGCTGATTTGCCGTACCGGCAACCGTACCCGCGCCGGGGCTGAGATGCTGGCGCAGGCGGGTTACTCGCAGGTCTATAACGTGACACACGGTATCACCGGCTGGATCAAGGAAGGCAAAGCTGTTGCCCGGCAGTAATCAGGGGTAATCCATGTCTGGTTTGGCCACATCCCGTTTTGCTGATGCATTCCCCTTTCTGGCGGGGCTGGGGGAGGAAACCTGCGCCAGCTTCCAGCCACATATCAGCTACGCCACGGTTCCGGCGGGGCAGCATGTGTGCTGGGAGGGCGATATTTGCCCGCAACTCGCCATCGTGTTGTCCGGCAGCGTGCGCGTATACAAGGTGGGCGAAAACGGGCGGGAAATCACCCTGTACCGCATCGGGCGCAATGACAGTTGCATCCTGACCGCTTCCTGCATCCTCAGCCAGACCCGTTTCCCCGCGCTGGCGGTGGTGGAACAGGCCGTGGAAGTTGCCGTCATTCCCGCTGCCCGACTGCGTGAATGGGTAGCACAACATGAGGTGTGGCGCAGCTATGTGTTTGGCCTGATGTCACAGCGGCTGGCGGAGGTCATCACGATCCTTAACGAAGTGGCTTTCCGCCGGGTGGATGCGCGGATTGCGGAATTACTGCTGAAACTGGGCGCGCAACAGCCGCAAATAGCCGTCACCCATCAGGAAATGGCCTCGGAACTGGGTACGGCGCGGGAAGTGGTCAGCCGCATCCTCAAGGATTTCGAGCGGGAAAACCTGCTGGCCCTGAGTCGTGGAACAGTGACGCTGCTGGATCGGGCGGGCTTGCAGCACAAGGCTCAAATCCTGTAGTTGTGTGACTTAGTTACAGACGGGCCGGTTTGCCTTTTGCCATCATGCCAATGTGTTCCATAGATTGGTAAAAGGAGTCCATTATGACGTGCAATGTCGGTTCTACAGATAAAACGCTGCGTATTATCGCAGGTCTGATCATTATCGCGCTGGGTGTGTACTACCAAAGCTGGTGGGGTGCGGTGGGCGCAGTGCCATTGCTGACTGGTTTGCTGGGTTGGTGCCCTGCCTACCTGCCACTGGGCATTTCAACCTGCAAAAAATAGTCTGCAAGCAAATAATGCACTACACGGGTGCATTATTTGCGTTATCTGTCTGAGCAGGGTTCCATTCACTCCCCCTTTGCGGCTATTCTCCGATGACTTCCTGCCTTAACGGTACAACCTGCCCTTGAAGCCCATGAAAATCCAAGTCAGCCAAGTCATCGTCAAATTCCTGCAACAGCTGGGTGTTGACACCATTTTCGGGATGCCCGGTGCGCATATCCTGCCGGTGTATGACGACCTGTATGGCTCCGGCATCCAGACGGTGCTGGTCAAGCACGAGCAAGGTGCTGCATTCATGGCAGGCGGCTATGCCCGTGTCAGCGGGCGCATCGGTGCGTGCATCACCACTGCCGGGCCGGGCGCGAGTAACCTGATTACCGGGATCGCCAACGCCTACGCCGACAAGTTGCCGCTGATTGCGATTACCGGCGAAGCGCCGACCCATATTTTTGGGCGCGGTGGCTTGCAGGAAAGCTCGGGGGAGGGCGGCAGCATCGACCAGACCGCGCTGTTTTCCGGCGTTACCCGTTACCACAAACTGATCGAACGCACCGATTATCTGGTCAATGTGCTCAATCAGGCGGCGCGCCAACTGGTGGCGGATGTGCCGGGGCCAGTGGTGCTAAGCATTCCGGTGAATGTGCAAAAGGAACTGGTGGATGCATCCATTCTGGAAAAACTGCCGACCCTGAATCCGCTGCCCAAACTGCAAATTGCGCCGCCAGTGCTGGAACAATGCGCTGACATGATCCGCCGTGCGCAACATCCGGTGATTCTGGCAGGGTATGGTTGCCTGCAATCGGCCAAGACCCGTGCCGAATTGCGCAAATTCAGCGACCATTTGCACATCCCCGTCGCCACCAGCCTCAAGGGCAAAGGGGCGATTGACGAACGTTCCGACCTGTCGCTGGGCAGTCTGGGCGTGACTTCCAGCGGCCATGCCTTGCACTACTTCATGCAGAAAGCCGATTTGATCATCCTGCTCGGTGCTGGCTTCAACGAACGCACCAGCTATGTGTGGAAGTCCGATTTGCTGAACGAACGCAAGATCATCCAGGTTGACCGCAATGTGGCGCAACTGGAAAAGGTGTTCAAGGCCGATCTGGCTATCCAGTCCGATCTGGGGGATTTCCTGCGTTCCATTAACGCCTGTTGCGTGCCGCAGGGGCTGGAACCCAAGCCGCGCCCTGATCTGGCGGCGTTCAAACAGCGCATTGACCAGCAGGCGGTTGAGGAAGGCACAGTTATTTTCGGCGAAAAGTTTGCGCTGGTGAAAAGCCTGTTTGCGCGGCTGGAGCAGCATTTCGCGGAAGGCATCGTGCTGGTCGATGACAACATCATTTTCGCGCAGAATTTTTACCGGGTGAAAGATGATGACCTGTTCGTGCCCAACACCGGGGTTTCCTCGCTGGGGCACGCGATACCGGCGGCGATTGGGGCAAAATTTACCACCAGCAAGCCGATTTTCGCCATCCTTGGTGACGGCGGTTTCCAGATGTGTTGCATGGAAATCATGACGGCGGTCAATTACAACATTCCGTTGAATATCGTGATGTTCAACAACCAGACGCTGGGTTTGATTCGTAAAAACCAGCACCAGCAGTATCAGGAACGCTTCCTCGATTGCGATTTCCAGAATCCCGATTATGCTTTGCTGGCGCAATCCTTCGGGATCAATCATTTCAGGGTTGAAAGCGAGGCTGATCTTGGTCAGGTATTCGCGCAGGCCGATTTTCATCACGGCATCAACCTGATTGAGTTGATGGTTGACCGCGAAGCCTATCCGAATTATTCCTCAAGGCGGTAGCGCCATGCAGGAGAGTGGGTTGTGCTATGATTGCCAATAAGTTTGTGATCCATCAGGATTAATGGGAGAAGCCATGCTGGAACGCTTAGATATTGAAAATTTTACTGTTTTTTCTAAAGCCAGCTTCGAGTTTGCAGCAGGATTGAATGTGATCGTCGGCGAAAATGGTACAGGCAAGTCGCATGTACTTAAGTTGGCGTATGCGGTGATTGCTGAAAATAACGCACAAGTCAGAAAAGATGGGCAAAATTCAGCATCAGAAGGAAATGGAAGCACATTAAAAGTTGATTACGTCGACAAACTTATGAATGTATTTCGTGCAGAATCAATGGCAAGTTTTGTGCGAGCTGGAAAACAGCCACCATTCTCAGGCGGTGCTTCGCTTTCTTTTACCGATGCAAAATTTAATTGCTCATTTACCCATAGAAAGAAATTCAAAGAAGTAGTTACTTTTGAACCTTTCCCGTCTGAGCAATGGGAAGTAGTAAAGGTTTCTTTTATACCTGCCCGTGAATTATTGACTATTTATCCTGGTTTTATTTCTTTGTACGAAGCACGTTATCTTGAATTTGAAGAAACGTACCGAGACACTTGTTTGTTGTTGGGAGAGCCACTGTTAAAAAAACCAATGACCGACTTATTGGTTATTTTAGAAGAGGCAATGGGCGGTAAAGTTTTGCTGGAAAGGGGGCGTTTCTACCTTGTTTGTGATTTTGGAAAAGTGGAAATGCCAATGGTGGCAGAAGGCATTCGCAAGCTGGCGATGTTGGCGCAGCTTGTCGCTGTTGGCGCATTACAAAAAGACAGCTATCTGTTCTGGGATGAACCAGAAGCGAACTTGAATCCACGACTGATCAAATTGGTTGCTCGTGTTATTTTGCAATTAGCAAAAGCTGGCATTCAGATATTTATTGCTACCCATTCCCTGTTTCTGTTACGAGAGCTGGAAGTGCTACAAGCAGCAGAGAAAAAGCCAGTGCCACAACGCTATTTTGCACTGAAGCAAGGCACTGATGGGGTTGAAGTTGAGCAGGGTAATGCTGTTGACGACCTGCAAACGCTAGTGTTGCTGGATGAAGAATTACTGCAATCCGACCGTTATATGGCTTTGGAGCAGTGAATATGCCGCAAGTGATTACCGAAGACCGCTTATGCTTCACTTTTCCTGATAACACTATTGTTAGCAAGTACGATGAATGGGCATTTTATCGCAAACGTTTCAATAATGCGTTTGGCTGCGGCACAAAAGCGGTGGATATTGTGCATATAGATTCTGATAAAACGGCATGGTTAATCGAAGTAAAAGATTACCGGATTCATCGGCGCACTAAACCGTCTGATTTAGGCGATGAAATTGCCCTCAAGGTTCGGGATACATTGGCAGGTGTGGCTGCCGCCCGTTTTGGGGCACAGGATCTTGTCGAGCAAAGTACTGCCAAAAAACTCTTGCAGGCCAAGCGTCTGAAAGTGGTGTTACATCTGGAGCAACCACAAAAAGCGAGCCGATTATTTCCGCAAATCGTGAACCCTGCCGATCTCAAATTGCGTTTGCAAATGTTATTGAAAGCCGTGGATGCTCGCCCACAGGTTGTGAACAGTAGAACCCTTAAGCCCACCATGAATTGGGCGGTGGAATGAATCAGCAAAACCTTAACACAATGACCGATGCCGTTGATTTTATTCTCAGCATCCCCGTCGCTGACCGCCCCGCGCATTTGCGCCACTGTCTGGAAAGTATCCAGCAGCAACGAGCATTGCACGGCTACCCCGGCAACATCACGGTTGTGGTTGCCGAAGACAGCCGAGAACCGCACCACATCGCCGCGCATAAAGCTTTGGTGGCGGAGTACCGTGCGAAAGGGCTGGGGGTGATTCACTTTGATTTGCCGGAACAATACCGAGTCTTGCAAGGCATTTCCGCAGAACAGCGCCAGCATTTGGGCAGGTTATTGACCACCCAACCGGCAGAGCGCTTTTACCGCAAGGGGCAGGCAGCCAACCGCAATCTCAGCTACCTGAAAATGCTGGAGCTGACTCAAGACAAAACCCGCACCCTGTATTATCTGGTGGATAGCGACCAGTTGTTCCTGCCGGAAATCAATTATTTCCAGCATATCAACGACATTTTCCAGCAGACCGATACCCTGATGCTGACCGGCAAACTGGTGGGTGATCCGCCGGTTTCACCATCGGTAATGGCCGCCAATTTTCTCGCTGACGTGACGGCTTTCCTGCATGAAATCGCCGGGTATGCGCCGCACAGTGAGTGCAGTTTCCACCGTGATACGCCGTTGCCGGGCGATGCCGCTTATCACGACATGGCGAAGATGTTTGGCTTTGAGCCGCAGGTTGAGTATTTCGATTATCGTTGCCCGCTGACAGGGGAGCACGATCATGCGGCTTGTCTGGAAACGTTTGCCGAGCGTTTGCAGGCGTTCTTTTTTGGTGAACACCTGACCCGCAAGACGGCGTTCCAGGATGACGGCAAACCGACGCAACTGGCTCCGGCGCGAACCATTTACCCCGGCAATTACATCGTCAATTTCGATGGGTTGAAATACATCATCCCATTTGGGCATTTACGGCTGCGCATGTCGGGGCCGACGGCGGGGCGGCTGATTCAGGCGGAAATTGGTGCGCGTTTCGCTTCTGCCAACCTGCCGATGCTGCATCGGCGCACTACGGATGATGCCAGGGATGATTTCCGCCCTGGCGTGGAACAGCAGCAGGATGCCGCCATCGACATTTCCGACGAATTCGAGCGCCAGTTTTTCGGCGACTTGATGCTGTTCTCGGTGGTGGAATGGCTGAAACATTACACGCTGGAGCAGTTGCTGGATGAAAACCTGCTGCAACAGGTGGTGGGCAAGGTGGAGGCCGACATGCTGGCGCTGTATCAGGCCAAACATGAGGCAGTGAATGGCCGTTTGCCAGAGCTGGAACAGTGGGTGAGGCAGGAACAGCACTGGTGGCATGAGACACCAGCCATGCACAAGGTCTTACAGTTCCTGCGCAATATTGAGCGAAATTTCAGCGATCAGTCGCAGGCTTGGCAGCAAATCCAGTCAGCATCACATCGGGAGGCGCGCAAGCGGCAGATTATGGATGCGTTGATGCAGTATCGTGGTGAACGGGCGGTTTGGGATCAATTATTCATTGCATAGGAACGTGCACGAAATAACTTCCCAAAGAGGGCGTATGCAATACGCCCCTACGGAGATCGTCCCCTGTAGGGGCGTATTGCATACGCCCTCTTCACGGTTACGCCGGGTCGGGGATATTGTTTCGTGCACGTTCCATAGATGCGTGCCCATTATCAATGAGTTGCTGGCGACATTCTTCGTAGGCCGCTGTTGCCTGCTGCAATAAACCAGTGTCCAGCACAATGTCGGGATATTCGCTTTCCTGGCGGATAACCTTGCCGCTCTGGATGACCGGTGAGGTATCGCCCGCGCCCGCTACCCCGGTTTTGGCAAACTTCTGATAGTGCGCGGAAAGTGGTGAATCCAGCCGCAGCCATTCCGCCAGTTTCGCCAGCGCGTTATCGGTATCGGTGCGGATCAGTTCGGCGTCGAAGTAGTGGTAGCGCTGCGGGTGTTGCTGGCTGAATTCGGCAAGCTTCGCCAGCCGCTCGATGTAATACGCCGTTGCCCCGGCGGGGTTGGCGTACAGGTCATTCACGTCCTTTTTCGCAAACAGGTTGAGGATGCTTTTGATGGTCGGTTCCGGCTGGCGCAAGGCCAGCAGGATGATGGCGTCTTCCTGCCCGAGGGCTGGCAGGTTCAGCCCGTAATCATTGTGCAGCAGTTTGTCGAACAGGTAGCGGCTACCGGGTTTCAGGCTGTCTTGCCGGGTATAAAGCTGTTGCTGCTGCGCCAGATCCTCTGCTGATGCGTAGTTCAGGTGCATTTCGTAATAGCCGTTGATCTGTGGATGCGAGCCAAGGATATGCCCCAACAGGCTGGTGTAGGCGCGCATGTGGCTGAGCAGGAAAATTCGGGTGTACGGCTGGGACATGGGTGCAGGCTCCGGCTGTGCGAGGATGGTGCTGCATGATAGTCTGCCCTCTTGCCAATGTGAAATGAGTAATATGCCAACCGGTTTGCTTGATCGTGTTTCCCCTTATCTGTTGCTGGTGCTGACCGTGCTGTTCTGGTCGGGCAATTTCAACCTTGCACGGGCAGTAAATGCGGATGTGCCGCCGCTGGGCTTGTCGTTCTGGCGTTGGGCGGTGGCGGGGCTGATTCTGTTGCCGTTTGCGTGGCGGGCGATGGGTAATGCGCTGCCATTGTTGCGCACGCACTGGAAGCTGGTCGGTGCACTGGCGTTGCTGGGCGTGGCGGGTTTCAACAGTCTGGTGTATGTCGGCCTGCAAACCACTACCGCGACCAATGGTGTGCTGCTGCAAACGGTGACGCCCGTGCTGACAGTGTTGCTGGCCAGTGCGGTTTTGCAGGAACACAGCACCTTGCGGCAGTGGGCGGGTGTCGTCATTTCGCTGCTGGGGGTGCTGGCCATCATTACCCGCGCAGATGTGGCTGTATTGCGGCAACTGGATTTCACCTCCGGGGATTTGTGGATGCTGGCGGCGGCGCTGGACTGGGCGCTGTACACCATCCTGCTGCGCAAACTGCCGGGCGGGCTGAGGGGTTTGCCGATCCTCGGTTTCACCGTGATTCTGGGGGCGCTGGCGATATTGCCGCTGTATGTGCATGAAAGCCTGACCGTGCGCACCATGCCCATCACTCTGGTCAGCTCGCTGAGCGTGCTGTATGTGGCGGTGTTTCCGTCATTGCTGGCGTATTTGTTCTGGAACCATGCTACCCAGAAACTGGGGGCAGGGCGTACCGGGCAGTTCAGTTACCTGCTGCCGGTATTCGGGATTTTGCTGGCGGTGCTGTTTCTAGGGGAGCGCTTGCAGCTTTATCATGTGGCGGGGATGGTGCTGGTGGCTGCGGGTCTGCTGCTGACCAACTGGCAGCGTCAGTAGGGGCGCGATTTGTGCGCTGTTTTGCTATGCTCGACGCCACACAAAGGAGTGACTATGGATAAGCAAACCATCATCAATATTTTGGCCGTCTTGGGTGAGCCGCCGGATAATCGGCCATGGCGCGATTACTCAGCCTATGGGTTTACTGCGCAGGATGCGCCTACCTTGGTGGCGTTGGTGGCCGATAGCCATTTTCTGGAGAGCGAGGAAGCTGATTACTGGGTTCCCTTGCATTCGTGGCGGGCGTTGCTGCATTTGATGCCTGCGGGTTTGCATGAGCTGATGGGCATTTTCGATCTGCTGGCAGAAGACGATTGGGCGCAGGATGAAATTCCATCCGTTATTGCAGCAGCGGGCAGTGTGGCAATGGATCCGCTGGTAGCGTATGTGCTGGATATGAGTAACGATGAGTTCGCAATTCCGTTGGCCTTGCAGTCATTGGTGGAAATCGGCAAAAAGCATGGCAAGTTGCGCAAGCCCGTGATTGAGCGGCTGGTGTATTGCCTGCAACATACGGCGAAGCAGGATCGGGGCTTGAACGGGTTGATCGTAGCGGAGTTGGTCGACTTGCAAGCGGTGGGGGCGATGCCTGCGATTCGTGCTGCGTTTGCGGAAGATGTGCTGGATTGCTCTGTGTGCGGTGATCTGGAAGATGTGGAACTGGGAATGGGCTTGCGCCCGCAACGCGATACGCCGCGCCCGAATTACCAGCAGAAGCGGAAAGTGTCAGAGGCTGATGAGGACGAAGAGCCGTTGGTTGAGCAGGTGATCCGTGCCGAACCCAAAATCGGGCGCAACGACCCTTGCCCGTGCGGCAGCGGCAAGAAGTACAAGAAATGTTGTATGCAGTAAAAGCCGGGAGAAAGCATGAAATTATCCAGAGAAGATGCTGACCTATTTTTCAGGCTGATGTGGGAGTTACAGTTTTTCGTCAAGGAAAAGCTGGGGATGTTGCCTGAATACCGCGATGTTGCCAGCTACCAGAATGATTGTAATTTTGAGGAAAAGGCGCAGGTCAGGGATGCGGTGTATGACAATCTGCACCTGCTTAAACAGTTTGTGCAGGAAAATCCGCAAGGTTTGTCCCCCGAAGAGCTGGCCATCGTGTCGAGCTGGCAGTGGTTTGTGCGGGGCGAATTTTTCATTGAGCGCCTTTTGAAAAAGTACGCGATTTTCATCCCGATGGGGGAAGACAAACAGGTGTATGGCGTGCTGGGGCTTTACCAGTCGCTGGATGAAATGATCCACCCCTCCCAACTGCCAAGAGCGGTGAAAGCCGTATTGCTGCCATTCAAGGGCAAAATTATCTACGACGGCCTGTTTCACGGTTACAATGTCTATTTTGGCAGCCATTACACTGCCGACCTCAAGGAACGTTATCTGGTTGCCAAGCAGAATAACCGCATCGTGGAAAGTTTTGATGCCGCTCCTGCCAGCAAACCTGCCAAGCCCAAAGTCCTGCATGATTGGCAGCCGCAAATCCGCTCCCTACAGGAACAGGCCAAAGCCCTGAAGGCGGGCAATGACTACCCTGCACTGTATGCGCCAGCTTTTGCGCTGGTGAAAGCCAGTCTGGATTTTGCTGAAGGTGCAACGGCTGCCGAACCGGATTTGGATGCCCTATATAAAGTACTGCGTAAGGTGGAGAGTGCAATGCGCAAGACTTACAAAGTCTTGGATAGGGAAGAGAATTAATGCCCCTGCTTGACTGGCTGAACAAGCCTGACTCCCTCCAGACTGCCAGCCGTGTGCCGTACCGCCTGCTCGAAGCTGTGCCGGAACTCAGCTACGGCGCACCCAATCACAACCTGCTGATTCAGGGCGACAATCTGGAAGCGCTCAAAGCTTTGCTGCCGCTGTATGCCGGGCGGGTGAAATGCGTCTACATTGACCCGCCGTACAACACGCGCTCCGCGTTTGAGCATTACGACGACAACCTCGAACACAGCCAATGGCTGTCGATGATGTACCCGCGCCTCGAACTGCTGCGCGACCTCCTCGCCGAAGATGGCAGCATCTGGGTGTCCATCGACGACAACGAAGGCCACTACCTCAAAGTCATGCTCGACGAAATCTTTGGCCGCAAAAACTTCATCGCCAACGTTGTCTGGCAAAAAGCCTATGGACCGAGAAGTAATGCTTTTCTGATGTCAGACTCTCATGAGCATGTGCTTGTTTATGGGATGAAAAAAGAAAATTTAGTTTTTGGTTTGCTTGAACGCTCAAAGGAGCAAACAAGTAAATACCGCAATCCTGATAATGATCCTCGTGGAATGTGGAAGCCAGAAAATTCATCTATCAGTTTGCTTTCTGGGCAGCGAGGTAAGCAGTTCGCTAAAACAGGGCAAAGTGACAATATATTTGAGATCATCTCTCCGACGGGGATTCGGCACTTGCCTCCAAAGAACCGATGTTGGGCATTCTCACCCGTAAAATACCAAGAATTGTTGGCGGATAATCGTATTTTCTTCGGTGATGATGGCAGTAGACGACCAGCGATAAAGCGATTTTTATCTGAGATTGCTCAAGGCGTTATTCCTCAGAGTATGTGGTTACATGAGGATGTTGGTCATAATCAAGAAGCAAGTAGAGAAATACAAGATTTGTTTGGTGATGCGCCATTTTCAACACCAAAGCCGGAGCGGTTGATTGAGCGGATTTTGCATATTGCGACGAATCCGGGGGATTTGGTGCTGGATTCGTTTCTGGGATCGGGGACGACCGCAGCCGTGGCGCACAAGATGGGACGCAGCTACATCGGCGTGGAAATGGGCGGACATGCGGTGACCCATTGCCAGCCGCGCCTGCAAAAAGTGGTGGACGGCGAACAAGGCGGCATTTCCAAAGCCGTCAACTGGCAGGGTGGCGGCGGATTCACCTTCTGCCGCCTCGGCGCAACCGTATTCGACGAATTCGGCATGATCGACAAAGCCATTCGCTTTCCCACCCTCGCAGCCTACATCTGGTATCTGGAAACCCGCACCCCGTGGATTACACCGCAGACGCTTTCCCCGCTGCTTGGCATCCATGAAGGTACAGCGTATTACTTGCTTTACAACGGCATTCTCGGCGACCGCCGCCCGCAAGGTGGTAACGTCCTTACCCAGAATGTGCTGGACGGACTGCCCAAACACGATGGCAAGCGCGTCATCTACGGCGAAACCAGCCGTTTCGGGGCAGGAAGGCTGGCAGCAGAGGGGATTGTGTTCAAGCAGATACCGTATGATGTGCGGGTGGGGTGATGGAGACGTGAGAATGGATAAAGTGCAAACTTACCGTCGGCTTGTGATGCAGGTGCTGCAAGAAAAGGCATCTATTGTTCCTGCAATTTCTGGTGTAGAGCGGCAACTATTGTTTGATCTTGAACGTGATCATTATCAGTTAATGGTTGTTGGGTGGCATAATGATGATCGTTACTACCATTGTTCAGTGCATATTGACATCAAAGATGCGCAGATATGGATTCAGCATGATGTTACAGAGGATGGTATTACTGCTGAACTTGTAAATTTGGGTGTGCCGAAAGAGGCTATTGTATTGGCCTTTCATGCACCCTATAAGCGGCCTTATACCGGTTATGCGGTTGGAGGGATGACAGACCAATCTCTGGATGAAATTGCTATTGCATTGACTGCTGAGGCTAGCAGCAATGGGCTGACAGATGAAAAGCTTCAAGAATTACTAAAAGATGAATAATCAGTAAAATAAAGGGGATACATGCCAACTTTATTGGTTGAGGAGGGTTTCAGGTTCTTCTTCTACGCGAACGAACATGATCCGAAACACATTCATGTGATGAAAGGCGACAGCTTCGCCAAAATTGAACTGGGTACATTGCTGGTGACAAACAACCACATGAAACCCAAAGAGTTGAAAAAGGCGCTTGCCATTGTTGAGGCAAACCAGGATGAATTCGGGAGACGCTGGGATGAGTACTTTAACCAAGGGTAAATCAGTCAGGTTCGACGACCGTTACCTGCATGTCGAGCTAGAAGACGGGCGGGTGATTCTGACGCCGATGTTGTGGTATCGGGAATTACAACAGGCATCTATTACCCAGTTGAAAAATTACACTTTTATCTGCCAGGGTACGGGCATTGAATGGCCTGATCTGGATTACCAGTTGAGTATTGACAGCATGTTGATGAGCCAACCGCAGCGACAAGCCGCCTGATGTTCGAGCTTAAAAACTACCAGAAAGAAACGCTGCAAACCCTGCGCGAATTCCTCGAAGAAGCCCGCCTGATGCCGGTGGAGGAAGCCTTCACCCGCGCCCAGCAACGCCAGAACCGCCAGCCCTTGCCGTATCTGCATCACACTTTCGGAAATGTGCCGTATGTGTGCCTGCGCCTGCCGACCGGTGGCGGCAAGACCGTGCTGGCCTCTTACACTGTTGGGGTGGCGAAGCGCGCGTATCTGGAGCAGGATTTCCCCATCGTGCTGTGGCTGGTTCCTACCAATACCATCCGTGAACAGACGCTGGAAGCACTGCAAAAACCGGGACATCCTTACCGCGCTGCGCTGGAAGACGAATTCGGTGTCGACCGCCTACTGGTGCTGGACATCGGCGACGTAACCCGCATCCGCAAGCAGGACATCGGTGCGAAGACCATCGTGGTGGTTGGCACCCTCGCCACCCTGCGCGTCGAAGACACCAGCGGGCGCAAGGTCTACGCCTACCACGAAGATTTCGAGCCGCATTTCGCCGGGGTCAATCCGCACGATGAACGGCTGGAAAAAGTCACCGAAGCCGATCTCAAACCCAATGGACTGACCGCTAAAAGTTTGGGGCGGATCAAATATTCCTTCGCCAACCTGCTGGCGCTCAAGCAGCCGCTGGTGATCATGGACGAAGCGCACAACGCCCGTACCAAACTCACTTTCGACACCCTCAAGCGCATCCACCCCGCCTGCGTGGTCGAGTTTACCGCCACCCCGGATGCCAGCCGTGAATCCGCCTCCAACGTACTGCACCATGTTTCCGCTTCGCAGTTGAAAGCCGCCAACATGATCAAGCTGCCGATCATGCTCAGCGAACACAACGAGTGGGAGGGTGCAGTACGTGATGCTGTGCTGACCCGCAAGCAACTGGCGCAGGAAGCTGTCAAATCCGGCGATTCCATCCGCCCACTGGTGCTGTTTCAGGCCGAAAACAAAAGCGGCGAAGTCACCCATGAAGTGCTGAAAACTTTCCTGACTGAACAGTTAGGCGTGGAGCCGCAGCAAATTGCCGTTGTCACCGGTAGCCAGCGCGAACTTGATGGCATCAACCTGTTCGACCCGGCCTGCCCGATTGAATACATCATCACGGTGGAAGCGCTGAAAGAGGGCTGGGATTGCTCGTTCGCCTATGTGTTCTGCTCAGTAAAGGATGTGAAATCTGCCAAGGATGCCGAACAATTGCTGGGGCGCGTCTTGCGGATGCCATATGCGCAACGCCGCCAGAATGAAGCCCTGAATCGTGCTTACGCCCATCTGGTTTCGCCCAATTTCGCCAAAGCTGCCGCCATGCTGACCGACAAAATGGTGCAGGGCATGGGTTTCGACCCACTGGAAATCCCGCAGCATTTGCAGCATGGCAACCAATACGGCCTGTTTGATGGCGATGTTGAACAGCCAAAACCCGCTGTTGCCGAAGAACGCGGCGAATTCACCCTGAGTAACGGTGACACCTTTACCGCTTGCGGCCTGATTGACGAGCCTACCGAAAAGCTGATCCTGCAAGGTCTCAGCGGCAAGCAAAAAGCTGAAGTCCAGCAGCAGGTGGAACAGCACAACCTGCGGGCCAAAGCCCGGCTCGCCCCGGCGGAACGTGGCGAAATGTTTGCTTCATTGCCCCTGCTGTGCGTGCGTGAAGAAAACCAGTTGCACCTGTTGGAGCCGGAATCCTTCCTCTACACCAAGGGTGGCTGGTCGCTGCTGGATTTTCCGCTGGAACTGCCGCAGTTCGACATCCGTGAATCCGGGCGCACCTTTGAAGTATTCCTGCAAGGCGGGCATGTCAGTTACAAACTGGCTGAACAGAATGACACCCCGAACCTCAACCTGATCGAACTCGACATTGACGAAACCGTGCTGGTGCGCTGGCTGGATCGGGAAGTGCGGCAGGCGGATGTCAGCCCTGCCGAAATGATCCGCTGGCTGGTACAACTGCTTGGACATTTGATGAAAGAGCGCGGATTTTCCCTCACGGCGCTGGTGCGTAGCAAGTTCCTGCTGGCGCGCGCGGTCAAGGATCGTATTGCATTTTGCCGTAACAAAGCAGCGCAGCAGGGGTTCCGCTACTGGTTGTTTGAGGACGCCAGTTTGCTTGACGTATCAGAAATTTATCGCTGTGCATTCAAGCCCGGCCTGTACCCGGCGCGGCTGCCGTTTTACCGGGGTAAATACCATTTCAGCAAACACTATTACCCGGTCATCGAAGACCTGAGCGCTAGTGGTGAGGAATTCACCTGTGCCCAGGTCATCGACCTGCATTCCAACGTCAGGTTCTGGGTGCGCAATCTGGTTAACCGCGAAGCGTCCTCATTCCGTTTGCCGCTGGCACATGGCTACTTTTACCCCGATTTCGTGGCGGAATTGCAGGATGGCCGTACCTTGGTGGTGGAATACAAAGGCGCACATCTGGAGACAGCCGACGATGCCCGCGAAAAGGCGGCGGTCGGCACTTTGTGGGCAGAAAAAAGCAACAACCTGTTCCTGCTGGCGCTGGCGCAAGACCAACAGGGTAGGGATGTTTACCAGCAACTGGATAACCTATTGAACTAACTGGCTTCTTGCCCCTCCCCTGACAAGGGGAGGTTGGGAGGGGTTTCTTCCAAACAAAGGAATACATATGGCATACAGCGGCAACAAGGGTCTGAAACGTATCATCATGGCTGGGCAATATTCCTGGCAGGGCTTCCGTGCGGCCTACAAGCACGAAGAGGCATTCCGGCAGGAGGTCTGGGTACTGGCTGTTGCCGTGCCACTGGCGTTGTGGCTGGGTGAAAACGGGGTGGAAAAGGTTCTGATGATCGGTAGTGTGCTGTTGCTGCTTATCGTGGAATTGTTAAACTCGGCAGTTGAGGCGGTGGTAGACCGTACTGGCATGGAACCGCACAAGCTGTCGGGACGTGCCAAGGACATGGGTTCGGCAGCCGTTACGGTGGCGATTGTTAATGCTGTTACGGTGTGGGTTTTTATGCTTTCTTGACCTAGGTCAATGTGCGGGGTGTTAACGGGAGAGTGTACCGGGTGGGTGTGTGTTTTCACGCAGTATTAACGTTTTCTTATCTGGTCTTTTCCTGTATGCTTGCGCCGTTTTAAAGCTTTATTCTTTCTTTTTTAATCTTGTCAACCAGAGGGCATACGATGGCTCATAGTGCTGCACTCTCTTCAGAGCAATACAACTATGATATCGTGAAGAAATTCGCGATAACTTCAATCTTCTGGGGTATCCTCGGCATGATCGCCGGGGTTTATATCGCGTCAGAACTGGCCTGGCCATTTCTGAACTTCGATGTTGCCCAGATTACGTTCGGGCGTCTGCGCCCGCTGCATACCAGTGGCGTTATCTTCGGTTTCGGTGGTAACGCGCTGTTTGCAACTTCCTACTATGTGGTGCAGCGTACTTGTCAAACCCGTTTGGCGGGTGGCACATTCTGGCCCAACTTCACTTTCTGGGGCTGGAACCTGTCTGTCCTGATCGCTGGTTTGCTCTATCTGCAAGGCTACACGCAAGGCCGTGAGTATGCAGAGCCTGTCTGGTTTATCGACTTGTCGATCACCGTGGTTTGGGTTGTTTACTTCCTGATCTTTACTGTCACCCTGATCAAGCGTAACCAGCCACACATCTATGTTGCCAACTGGTTCTACATGTCGTTCATCCTGGCGACTGCGCTGCTGCACATCTTCAACAACCTGGCAGTGCCGGTTAGCCTGACTTCTGCGACGTCTTACAGCCTGTTCTCAGGTGCGCAGGATGCGATGACGCAGTGGTGGTATGGTCACAACGCGGTAGGTTTCTTCCTGACAGCAGCGTTCCTGGGGATGATGTACTACTTCGTACCCAAGCAAGCAGGTCGTCCGGTTTACTCTTATCGTTTGTCCATCATCCACTTCTGGGCGCTGAGCTTCATGTACATGTGGGTAGGTACTCATCACCTGCACTGGACTGCGATTCCTGACTGGACTTCTACCCTGGCAGCGACGTTCTCCATCCTGCTGTTGATGCCATCCTGGGGTGGCATGATCAACGGCATCATGACGCTGTCTGGCGCATGGGACAAACTGCGTACTGACCCGATCATGATGTTCATGATCACGGCACTGTCGTTCTACGGTATGTCTACGTTTGAAGGCCCGATGATGTCTTTGAAGAGCGTTAACGCCCTGTCACATTACACTGACTGGACGGTTGGTCACGTTCACTCCGGCGCTCTGGGCTGGGTTGCAATGATCTCCATCGCTTCCTTCTACCACATGATCCCGCGTCTGTGGAACACTACCCTGTATAGCCTGCAACTGGTTTATACGCACTTCTTCCTGGCAACCATCGGTACCATCCTGTACATCACTGCACTGTGGGTATCCGGTATCGGTCAAGGTTTGATGCTGCGTGCATTCGACGAGTACGGCAATCTGGCGTACACCTTCGTTGAAACTGTTGCCTTCATGCATGGCCCACTGGTTGCGCGTGCCGTTGGTGGCCTGTTCTTCCTGTCCGGGATGTTGATCATGGCGTACAACATTTACATGACCATCACACGGGCAAAGCAGGAAGAAAATGTTTCTGCAACTGCTGCCGCTCAAGCGTAATCAGGGAGAGTTGAGATATGTTTAAACACGAAAGTATCGAAACCAACTCCGGGATGTTGATTGTCCTGACGTTAGTGGCGATTAGTATCGGTGGTCTGGTTGAGATTGTGCCGCTGCACTACATCAATGAGACAGTGGAAGATGTGAAAGACCCGGCGACAGGTTTTGAAGTCGTGCGTCCTTACACACCACTGGAACAGCGTGGACGTGACCTGTACATCCGTGAAGGTTGCTATACCTGCCACTCGCAGATGATCCGCCCGTTCCGTGATGAAGACCTGCGTTATGGTCACTACTCACTGGCGGCTGAATCCAAGTACGACCACCCATTCCAGTGGGGTTCCAAGCGTACTGGCCCGGATCTGGCACGTGTGGGCGGTAAGTACTCCAACGAATGGCAAGTACAGCATTTGACTGCGCCACGTTCAGTTGTGCCTGAGTCCATCATGCCTAACTACCCATGGTTGCAAGCAACGACGCTGGATACTTCTGACCTTCAGGGTCGTATGATTGCGTTGAAGCGGGTGGGCGTGCCTTACTCGCAAACCAAGGTTGAATACGAGGCCAATGTGGCAAGGTTTGGTGAGGAAGTCGCCAAGACGCTCGACATCAACCAGGCAGAAAACAACCTGATGGCTCAAGCCCAGGCAGGCAACTATGATGGCAATCCTTCCAACGTGAGTGAGATGGATGCTCTGGTCGCTTACCTGCAAGTGCTGGGTACGATGGTTGATTTCAAACAGTTCGATGAAGACCACTTCATCCAGTTCCGTTAATTTTCTGTGCTACTGGATAGTGGCTTATGCTGACAAGGTGAGGATCAAATGCTGACAGACTTCTGGACATGGATCATGGATCTGGGTAACAGCAAGACGGTTGCGCTGCTGATCTTCTTTACGACTTTTGTAGGCATCGTCATTTATGTCTATTCCAGCCGCAAACGTAGCGAGAGGCTTGAGTCCTATCGCTACATGCCGCTGATGGACGAAGACGAAGCAGACAAGCGTGTCAAGGCAGCAGAAGCCGCCCGAGCTAAAGGTGAGAAATAGTTATGGCTAATCCTGTAAAAGACCCATTGACCGGCGCAGAAACTACCGGCCACGTTTGGGATGAAACGCTGCAAGAGTTCAACAACCCGCTGCCACGCTGGTGGTTGTGGACTTTCTACGGCACTATCATTTTCGCAATTGTTTACTGGATCATGTATCCGGCATGGCCAATGTTTGGTTCCTATACCAAGGGTATCGGTAACAACATTACCTACAAGACTGATGCTGGCGAAGAGAAATCTACCCACTGGAACATGCGTGCGCTGCTGGCTCACGACATGCAAAACGGTGAGGAAGCCATCAAGCAACAGGAATATCTGGCCAAGGTTGGCGCTGCGTCCTACGAGCAGATTGCACAAGACCCTGACATGTCTTCATTCGTCCGTTCCTACGGCGTAGGTATGTTCGGTGATAACTGTGCTGCCTGCCACCAGTCCGGTGGTCAGGGCGTTGTTGGTCAGTACCCGAACCTGGTGGATGACGACTGGCTGTGGGGTGGTGATACGGCAAGCATTGAAACCACCATTCGTGGCGGTCGCCTGGGTTACATGCCTGCTTACAAAAGCACTTTGAACGAAGATCAGTTGAATCAGGTCGCCAACTATGTGTTGAGCCTGTCTGGTGAAGTTGCTGATGCAGCGGCTGCGGCTGAAGGCCAGAAAATCTTCCAGGGTGAAGCGGGTGGTTGCTACATGTGCCACACCAAGGAAGGCACTGGCATGCATGCACAAGGTTCCGCGAATCTGACTGACAAAATCTGGACGATTGCCAACCTGCCAGCGGCAGAGGCTCCGGAAGCCAAACTGGCAGCAGTGAAAGCGGTTATCAACAACGGTGTACAGCGCAAGATGCCTGTCTTCGGGGCAGAAGGTCGTAACCTGTCTGATACCGAAATCAAGGTATTGGCTGCTTACCTGCAACAAATGTCTGGTGGTGCACAAGCTGCCCAGTAAGCGCTTGTTTGTAACGCAGATCGAAGGGCCGGACCAAGTTCCGGCCTTTTTGCGTTGTGCGGCGGCAATTTCCTGTATCCAAATATTAGATGATGTTAAAGTTCGCCCCTGAGATTTGATGAAGCGCAAGGCAACCTCGTCAAACCTGCGTAAGATGCAGCTTTTACCGGGTGTCAGGGGTCTGATACTTGCCGATTTGAACGATTGGATAGTCCAGAACATGAGTATTGAACAAGTCATTCAGCCGAAAAACAGCATTCAGCCACGTTCCGTGGAAGGGCGTTTCCGCACCATCAAGACAGGAATTCTGGTATTTGCCTACGCCACCTTCTTCCTGTTGCCGTGGTTGCGCTGGACTCGTGAGGTTGGCCCGGATCAGGCGATCCTGTTCGATATTCCAGGGCGTCGCTACTACATGTTCGATCTGGTCATGCATGCGCAGGACATTTTCTGGCTGACGGCCTTGCTGTTCCTGTCTGCGGTCTTGTTGTTCTTTGTTACCACCCTGTTCGGGCGGGTATTCTGCGGTTATTTCTGCTTCCAGACCCTGTGGACGGATGCTTTTCGCTGGATCGAGAAGTTTATCCAGGGTGACCGTGTCGCCCGTTTGCGTCTTGAAAAGCAACCATGGAACGGGGAAAAAATCCGCAAGGTTGTTCTGACCCATGCCGCATGGCTGTTTCTGGCCATGTGGACAGGTTTGAGCTTCGCCCTTTACTGGGGTGATGCCTTCGAACTCACAGGCAAATTCCTGACCGGTCAGGCTCCGGCTGCAATGTATGCAACCGTATTGATTCTGATGACCACGACCTATCTGGCCGCTGGCTGGGCGAAAGAATATGTGTGCCTGCACATGTGCCCTTACTCCCGTTTCCAGAGTGTCATGTTTGACCAGGACACCATGATCGTGTCTTACGATGGTAACCGGGGCGAAGGTACGGCAGGGCGTATCAAACCGATCAAGGAAATGCGCGATCAGGCCGCCCGTCAACAGGCTGGGCACGGCGATTGTGTGGATTGTGGTTTGTGCGTGCAGGTTTGCCCCACAGGTGTCGACATTCGCAATGGCTTGCAGATTGGTTGTATTCACTGCGCGCTGTGCATTGATGCCTGCGACAATATCATGGACAAGCAGGGCTGGAAACGCGGTCTGGTTCGCTATACATCCGAACATGGCCTGCAAGGCGAGAAAACCAAAATCCTCAAGCTGCGTACCGTCGGTTATGGTTTGGCAACCCTGCTTGCCACGGTTTATCTGGTCTGGAGTATCGCCAGCAGCAAACTGCTGGAAGTAACGGCGGTACAAATTCGCAGCCCATTGTTTGTTACCCTGTCAGATGGCCGTATCCAGAACAGCTATGAGGTCAAGATCAACAACAAGACGATGGAGCCAGCCAAATATCAGTTGGCCATTGAAGGTCTGCCGGGTGCAGAACTGGAGATGGGGCAAATTACCGATCTGAGCCTCAAGCCGGATTCCAGTATGCGGGTGCTGACAAAAATCCGTTATACTATGCAGCCCGGCGATACTCAGAAGAACCGTGAATTCCAGTTCCGTTTGACGCCACTGGAAGGCAAGGTGACTGAGCCGGTTATTATTCCTTCACACTTCATGACACCGTAAGCCTGGATGGAACATCAAAATATTGCATTGACACTAGGGGTGGGCGTACTGATTTCGTCCGCCCTGTTTTTTTTCTTTCACAAGACGTTGAAACGTCCAGGCAAGCTGTCCTCCTTGCTGACCATTCTGGTGGTGCAGGCAATCTATATCCCATTGGCAGCCACGCACTGGGTGGGGCTGGATGTATTTGCCATCCATTTTGCGTTCTATACCATGACGGCAGTTTTGCTCGGGGTGGTTGTTGGTAGCCGCGAAGGCAAGACGGGTGGCGGTGGTTTCCACTGGGGACATGGCATCATTGTCGGGTTTTTCATGATTCTGGTGATGGTGGATTCAACCATCATTACGTTGGCAAACAGTGGGGCAAGTGCTGATTTCATCAGGCGTTTCCTGCCGGATCCACAGCGGGAAAGTGCGAAAAACGTAGTCTCGGCATTCCCAGGTACGGTTTCACACAATTTCGACAAAAAATACGATCTCTACAATAACTACATTGCGCAACTGAAAACCCAGAAAGAACGTGGCTGGAAAATTGGCGATGGCTGGCTGGAAAAACCCGTTTTGGGTAAGACCAGCCTGTTCCGTATCCAGATTTCCGACAGGGATGGGCAGGCGGTTACCGGTGGCAAGGTTGTTGTTTCCTTCCTGCGGCCTTCTGACAACAAACTCGACGTACAGCTTGAATTGCCGGAAAGCGCTCCGGGACATTATGGCTTGCCGGTTCAGCTACCAGCGCCGGGCATGTGGGGGATGGTGATTACCGTCACCCGTGGCGAGGAAGTCCACGAAATCAAGGGTGAAACCTGGGTAGAGGAAAAACCGTAGGCCATATGACCGATAACAGCTTGCATGTGGAATCTTCCGACTGTTTTCATTGCGGTCAGCCGATCCCCGCTGGTGCGCATTACCGGGTGGCGATTGATGGCAGCAAGCGGGACATGTGCTGCACGGGCTGTCAGGCAGTCGCTACGGCAATTGTGGAAAACAACCTGACGGACTATTACCGTTTCCGCACCACGATTGGTGACAAGCCTGAAGATCTGGTGCCGGAAGCATTGCGCAAGCTACAGGTCTACGATTCGCCGGAATTGCAGAAATCCTTTGTGCGCGATACCGATGGTAATACCCGTGAGGCATCGCTGATACTGGAAGGCATTGTCTGTGCTGCCTGTGTGTGGCTGAATGAGCATCATGTCAAGCAGTTGCCGGGTGTGATCGACTTTGGCATAAACTATTCCACGCATCGCGCTACTTTGAAATGGGACAATAATATCATTCACTTGAGTGATGTTCTTAAGGCTATTTCTGAAATTGGCTATCACGCTCACCCGTTTGATCCGGGTCGTCTGGAATCCCTGCAAAAGAAGGAAAAATCCGCAGCACTGCGCCGCATTGCCGTAGCGGGTCTGGGCATGATGCAGGTCATGATGATTGCCGTTGCCATGTATATCGGGGTGGCTTCCGACATGGAAACCGGGATGCGTGACTTCCTGCGCTGGATCAGTCTGGTGATGACCACACCGGTGGTGTTCTATTCGGCACGGGTATTCTTTGCCTCAGCCTGGCGGGATTTACGGCGCGGGCGTTTCGGCATGGATGTGCCGGTATCGCTGGCGATTGGTATAGCCTACAGCGCGAGTGTGTGGGCAACCATCACGGGTGGTGGTGAAGTTTATTTCGACTCGGTGAGCATGTTTACCTTCTTCCTGCTGAGCGGGCGTTATCTGGAGATGGCGGCGCGGCACAAGGCAGGGCAAGTAGCCGAGGAACTGGTGCGGCTGATGCCTGCCACTGCAACCCGCTTGCGGGATGGGGAGCAGGAGGTGGTGCCTGTTAGTCAGTTGGAGCCAGGTGATTTGCTACTGGTCAGGCCGGGTGAAGTAGTACCAGCAGATGGATTGGTAACGGATGGTGTCAGCAGCACCAATGAGTCCCTGCTGACGGGGGAAAGCCTGCCTTGCCGCAAGCAGCCCGGCGATGCGCTGGTGGGTGGCACGCTCAATATCGAAAGCCCCCTGACCATGCAGGTCGACAAGGTGGGTGACAATACCGTGCTGGCTTCCATCATCCGCCTGCTGGAACGCGCCCAGGCTGAAAAGCCGGAACTGGCGAGACTGGCGGAGAAAGTGGCTTCCCGTTTCGTGCCCATTATCCTGCTGATTGCCGCTGGGGTGTTTGCCTGGTGGTATCAACATGATCCGTCACAGGCGTTCTGGATCGCCCTGTCGGTGCTGGTCATCACCTGCCCGTGTGCTTTCTCGCTGGCGACTCCGGCAGCGTTGACGGCTGCTACCGGCCTGTTGACATCGCGTGGTGTGCTGACGACGCGAGGGCATGCGCTGGAGACCCTTGCGCGCATCAATCACATCATTTTCGACAAGACTGGCACGCTATCTCACGGTCAGCTTGAAGTTGTCGATTTTCAGACACTCGGCAATGCAACGGCCAGTTTCTGCAAGCATATTGCGGCGGGGCTTGAAACGGCTTCGGAACACCCCGTTGCCCATGCCATTGCAGGACTGAGCGATAGCCCGGCGCGGGTTTCCAACCTGACGGCTGAATCTGGCCGGGGTGTGAAAGGCATTTATCAGCAGAAGCGTTACCGCATTGGTACGGAAAGTTTTGTGCGTGAACTGACTGGCACCGCCCTGCCAGAGATGCGCAGGGGCAGCGACCGTTCTGAAGTATTTCTCGGTTCTGAGGATGGCTGGCTTGCCTGTATCTCGCTTGCTGACAGGCTGCGCGAGGAGGCAGGGAGTGTCGTGCAGGAGCTGCGTTCCCTGGGCGTTGATGTCACCTTGCTGAGTGGCGATACGCCCGAAATGGTGAACACCGTTGCGCAGCAACTGGATATTCCCCATGCGCATGGCGGGCAGTTGCCGGATGGCAAGCTGGCATACCTGCGCGGTTTACAGGAGCAGGGTGCTGTGGTGGCCATGGTTGGCGATGGGGTGAATGATGCGCCCGTACTGGCTGGGGCGCAGGTTTCCATTGCGATGGGTAGCGGCTCCCAGTTGGCGCAGGCTAGTGCGGACATGGTGCTGTTGTCGGAGAACCTGCATCAACTGCCTTTCTCCATCCAGACAGCCCGGCGGATGCAGGCTATCATCAAGCAGAATTTTGCCTGGACTATTCTTTATAATTTATTGGCAATTCCTTTGGCCGCATCCGGGTTAATAGCGCCATGGATGGCTGCAATTGGCATGTCCGCCAGTTCCCTTATTGTAGTCTTGAATGCACTACGTCTTAAAAGCTGACTTTTTCCTGTATAATCAGGGTTCTCTTAAACTGGGATTAAAACTATGGAAGCTCTTTACATGCTGATTCCGATCGCGGTCGGGGTCATGATTATTGTGGTAATAGCCTTCATCTATACGGTCAAGAGTGGTCAGTATGATGATCTGGAAGGGCCAGCCCACCGTATCTTGATGGACGATGACGACCCACGTATTCCTGGACGTGACAAGGAACCTAAAAGCAAAATATCTGATGACGGCGAATAAACGGTCATTTAAATATACTTAATAACTGTGTTGATGGTTATACCATGTGCCGCTTATCTGGAGTTTGGTTAGCGTTTATCTGTTATGAGAACAAATTCTACACATAGATTTAGCATAATGCAGAAAGTGTTCTATCCTATTTGAAAACGAGTTTATTTAAATAGGTAATTTCTAAACGATACATGTTTTTGATCGGCAAATCAGCCGAGATTATCAGGTAACGGATGACCGGTGGGGGAAGCTGGATATATATTAAAATTATATTCCACGTAGGATCCTTTAACTGGATAACGGTTGATCAAGGAGAATAGGTAACTATATGTCAGACAGAAGATTGCAGGTCTTTCACGCAGTCGCCAGATTGTTAAGTTTCACCAAGGCTGCGGAGGTGCTGCACATGACGCAGCCAGCCGTAACGTTCCAGATTCGTCAGTTGGAAGATCAGTTCGACACCCGTCTGTTCGACCGCACCCATAACCGGGTTTCCCTGACAGAAGCAGGCAGGGTGGTTTTCGAGTATGCGGAAAAGATTTTCGAGCTGTATGGTGAAATGGAAAATGCCATACGGGAAATGACCAACGACATCAGCGGTTCATTGACCATCGGTGCCAGTACGACCATTTCCGAGTACATGCTGCCCGCCCTGCTGGGGGAGTTCAATTCCCAGAACCCGGATGTGCGCCTGCGTTTGCGGGTTTCCAACACCGAAGGCATCGTTTCCATGGTGGAAAACAATGTCATTGATCTCGGTGTAGTGGAAGGGTTGGTCAACAACAAGAACTTGCTGGTGGAAGTCTGCCGCAAGGATGATCTGGTGCTGATCGTTCCGCCCAAACACGCTCTGGCAGACAGAAAAAGCGTCAAACTGAAGGATGTCATGACTTATGCCTTCATTTGCCGTGAGGAAGGCTCCGGTACGCGCGAAGTCATTCTGGACTACATGTACTCGCTGGGCATGGACAAGCACGCCATGAACAACTGCCTCGAACTGGGCAGCCCGGAAGCCGTCAAGGGTGCAGTGGAAGCCGGTATGGGGCTTACCATTGTTTCCCGCGCCAGTATCAGTAAGGAGCTGAAACTGGGCTCGCTGGTAGCGGTGCCGCTTGATCCGCCACTGAGCCGTGACTTTTCATTCGTTCGCCAGCGCCAGAAGTTCAAGGTGCGTGCGATGGAAGAACTGCTGGAATTTGCCCGCAGTTATTGCGAAAGACACGCCCACGACTGACCCCGAGTCTGTATCTGCCCTGTTCCAGTATGAAACAGGGCAATTCCTCCCCCAAAAAATGTTTGTGACACGTCGCATCGTTTGTTTGTTAAGATCACTTCCTGATTTTATTTTCCGGTTCCTCTACTCATCAGGGAGTCTGCATGTTACCCGGTATGCCCCAACAATCCGGTTCTTCTGAAGAAAAGCGTTTGCGCAAATTGTTCCGCGAGTTGAACCCGCAGGATAAGGCATCCTTGTTGCGTTTTGCCGAGTTTCTGGCGGCGTCCCCTTCTGAAGATATCGAACCCATGACGGAATTTCCTGTGCCAGAGGCCATGCCGCGCCCGGAACAGGAAAGTGTAGTCAAGGCCATCAAGCGGCTGACCGCCACCTACCACATGATTTCACGTGATCGTCTGCTCAATGAAACCTCCAACCTGATGGCGGCACATGTCCTGCATGGCAAGGCTGCTGCTGCTGTGATTGATGAGCTGGAAATCCTGTTTGAACAGCATTACATCACACTAAAAACCGAATTCGAGCAGAACCTTTGAGCGCTGGCGAGTCTGAATCCTTATGATCAAGCTACTGAACGACTGGTATAACCAACATTTTTCCAATCCCCAGGTCGCGATCCTTGCCTTCCTGTTGTTGCTCGGCTTTGGCATCATCGTGCTGGCGGGAAATGTGCTGGCTCCCGTGTTGGCGGCTGTGATTATTGCCTACCTGCTGGATGGCGGGGTGGATTTCATGCGCACGTTCAAGTTACCGCGTTTTATTGCGGTGCTGATTGTGTTCAATGTATTTGTGCTGGTGTTGTTGATCGTGCTGTTTGTGCTGGCTCCGCTCATGCTCAAGCAGGCAACCCAGTTTGTGCTGGAAATTCCGGGTATGCTGGCGGCGGGGCAGAGCGCCTTGCTGCTACTGCCAGAAAAGTATCCCAACATTATTTCCGAACAATGGATAGTGGAGCTCTTGAATGGTCTGCGCAACCAGTTGACTGAGCTTTCCCAGCGGGTATTGAGCTTTTCACTGTCATCCGTGGTCGACCTGATTGCCTTCATGGTGTATCTGGTGGTGGTGCCATTGCTGGTGTTTTTCTTCCTCAAGGACAAGAAAAGCATTATGGAATGGTTTACCGATTTCCTGCCAGCAGACCGCGAACTGGTGACCGAGGTCTGGAGTGAAGTGAACGGCAAGATTGTGGGCTATGTGCGCGGCAAGTTCATGGAAATCCTGATTGTGTGGATAGTGACATTCATTACTTTTCTGGCGTTTGGGTTGGAGTATTCGATGTTGCTGTCATTTCTGGTGGGGATTTCGGTATTGATCCCGTATGTCGGGGCCGCAGTCGTAACCTTGCCGGTTGCGATCGTGGCGTATTTCCAGTGGGGTTATAACTCGGATTTCATGTACGTGATGATTGCCTACGGTGTGATCCAGTTTCTTGATGGCAACCTGCTGGTGCCGCTGTTGTTCTCAGGCATGGTGAACCTGCATCCGACTGCGATCATTACCGCCGTGCTAGTATTTGGTGCGCTGTGGGGTATCTGGGGCGTATTCTTCGCCATTCCGCTGGCAACCCTGATCCATGCCGTTATCAATGCCTGGCCGCGCAAGGCAGATTTGATGAAAACCGCTGGGGCTTAGGTTACAGGTTGGGGATTATTCCAGGCCAAACACACGCGCCCGGATGTGTGCAATCTGGTCACGCACTGCTGCTGCCTGTTCGAACTCCAGATTTTTGGCGTGCTGCAACATTTTTTCTTCCAGCTTCTTGATCTGCTTGAGTGCCTGATCGGGCGTCAGGCTGCGGTATTCAGCCGCTTGTTCCGCCACTTTTTTCTCCCCACGGGTTTTGCCCTTGCCACGGGTGGCGTTGGCATAAGCGCCTTCCATGACGTCGGCAATGCGTTTGCGGATGGTTTGCGGGGTAATGCCGTGTGTGATGTTCCAGTCCACCTGTTTGGCGCGGCGGCGACTGGTTTCGTCCATCGCCTTGCGCATGGAGTCGGTGATCCTGTCGGCGTAGAGGATGGCTCTGCCTTCTGAGTTGCGCGCTGCCCGCCCGATGGTCTGGATCAGGGAACGTTCGGAACGCAGAAAGCCTTCCTTGTCTGCGTCCAGAATGGCAACCAGTGAAACTTCCGGTATATCAAGGCCTTCCCGTAGCAAGTTGATGCCGACCAGCACGTCGAATTCGCCCTTGCGCAGGTCACGGATGATTTCCACCCGTTCCACCGTGTCGATGTCGGAGTGCAGGTAGCGCACCTTGATGCCGTGATCCATCAGGTAATCGGTGAGATCTTCCGCCATGCGCTTGGTCAGGGTGGTGACCAGCACGCGCTCGTTGCGTTTTGCCCGCTCACTGATTTCCGACATGACATCATCCACCTGTGACAACACCGGGCGGACTTCCACTTCCGGATCAACCAGTCCAGTCGGGCGCACCACCTGTTCGGCGATATTGCCGGAATGTTCGTGCTCGTAGTTGCCGGGAGTGGCTGAAACATGGATGGCCTGCGGAATCAGTTGCTCGAATTCATCAAACCGCAGCGGGCGGTTATCAAGGGCGGAGGGCAGGCGGAAGCCGTAATCGACCAACGTGGTTTTGCGTGAACGGTCGCCCTTATACATGCCACCGAATTGCGGAATGGTGACGTGTGATTCATCCACGAATACGATGGCGTTATGTGGCAGATAGTCGAACAGACAGGGTGGTGGTGCGCCAGCGGGACGTTTCGACAGGTAGCGGGAATAGTTTTCGATACCGGAACAGTAGCCAGTTTCGACGATCATTTCGATATCGTACTGGGTACGTTGTTCCAGGCGCTGGGCTTCTACCAGCCGGTCGTTGTTACGCAATACAGCCAGGCGTTCCTTGAGTTCTGCCTTGATGTGGTCAACGGCTGCCAGCAGTACTTCACGTGGGGTGACGTAGTGGGTTTTGGGGTAAACCGTCAGGCGTGGCACCCGGCGTAGCACTTCACCGGTGAGCGGGTCGAAATAGCTGAGGCTGTCGATTTCGTCGTCGAACAGTTCAATGCGGATGGCTTCACGGTCGGATTCCGCCGGGTGGATGTCGATCACGTCGCCGCGCACCCGGAAGGTGCCGCGTTGCAGGTCGAGATCGTTACGGGTGTACTGCATTTCCGCCAGTCGCCGCAGCACAGTGCGCTGGTCGATACGGTCGCCGCGCACCAGGATCAGCAGCATTTTCAGGTAGGATTCCGGGTCGCCCAAACCATAGATGGAAGATACCGTGGCGACGATGATGACATCCTTGCGTTCAAACAGGTTGCGGGTGGCTGACAGGCGCATCTGCTCGATGTGATCGTTGATGGATGCATCTTTCTCGATGTAAACATCCTTGGAGGGAACGTAGGCTTCCGGCTGGTAATAATCGTAATAGGAAACAAAGTATTCCACCGCGTTGTTGGGGAAAAACTCTTTCATTTCTCCATAAAGTTGTGCCGCCAGCGTTTTGTTGTGCACAAGAATAATGGCCGGGCGCTGGGTACGGTGAATGATGTTGGCCATGGTGAATGTCTTGCCGGAACCCGTTACGCCCAGCAGGGTCTGGTGCAGCAGGCCATCACTCAAACCTTCCACAAGTGAACGGATAGCCTCAGGCTGGTCGCCTGCTGGCTGATAACTGGTATTAAGCTGGAACTGGTTTTCTGTCGTCATGCAACGGATTGTAGCCCTATACTCGGGTAGTCGGAAATGTCTGTGGAAAGGAAGGTCATGCGTAATTCTTTGGTGCTAATGGGTTTGATTGCCTCCATGCTGGGCAAACCGGTATGGGCGGATTGTGCTTCCCCCGATTTTGTGGGCTGGCTGGCGGATTTCAAGGTGGAAGCGGCTGCGGCAGGTATAAAAGCCGGGGTACTGGACAAAACCCTCGCAGGTCTCAAGCCTGATCCAGCCGTGATCCAGCGCGACCGCTCGCAACAGACGTTTGCGCTGGATTTCCTGAGTTTCGCAGGCAAAAAGGTCAACAGCCACCGCATGACGCAGGGTAAGGCACTGCTGAAGAAACATGCCGGGTTGTTCAAGCGTATTGGCCAGGAATACGCTGTACCTGCTGAAGTGCTGGCGGCTTTCTGGGGGCTGGAAACCGATTTTGGCGCAGTGACCGGCGACTTTTCCACCTTGCGTTCGTTGCTGACCCTGGCACACGATTGCCGCCGCCCGGAATTGTTCCGGGGGGAATTGCTCAGTGCCCTGAATCTGGTGCAGAAAGGCGATTTGACGCCAGCCAGAATGCGTGGTGCATGGGCGGGGGAAATCGGCCAGTTGCAGTTGCTGGCTTCCCGCTACGACCAATATGCCGTGGATTTTGATGGGGATGGGCAGCGTGACCTGATCCATTCCAGCGCTGATGCCCTGGCTTCCGGTGCGCGCATGTTGCAGGAAAGCGGTTGGCAGGCAGGCGAGCCGTGGTTGCTGGAAGTCAGGGTTCCTGCCGACATGGACTGGTCGCAGGCGCGTTTGGATAACAAGCTGCCGTTATCTGATTGGGCGGCGCAAGGTGTCAAAACTGCCGGTGGTGGGGATTTGAACGGTAGCGGTTCAGCCTCCTTGCTATTACCGATGGGCCGCAATGGCCCAGCCTTCCTCGCTTTTCCCAACTTTGAGGTTTTCCTGAAATGGAATGAGTCGACGGTTTATTCCGCGACGGCAGCCTATTTCGCTACCCGTTTGGCGGGCGCGCCAGCCATGCGGGCGGGAAATGCGCCAGTACGCAGCCTGTCGGTGGCGCAAACAAAGCAGTTACAGGCAAAATTGCAGGCGCAAGGTTTCCCCATTTCCAAAGTGGATGGCATTATTGGTGAGGAAACCCGTCATGCAGTGCGACAGGCACAGCAGAAATTCGGCTTGCCCGCCGACGGCTACCCTGATGCGGTTTTACTGGGGAAGTTGTAAAAGTTTTGATCGCAAAAAATTGACTTGGTGTCTTATGTATGCGTTCATCTTGCAGTAACATAGCGCACCGCGAAAAAGGTACCAAGGGACGGCAAGTAAGTCACTGCCGGGGTTTTTGAAAAAGCACAACACGGTTGGTCTATCAGTGGATATACAACTTTCTGCGCGCGTCGGGCGCGTCAAACCATCTCCTACGCTCGCCATTACTGCATTGGCGGCCCAACTCAAGGCTTCAGGGCGCGACATCATCGGCCTCGGCGCGGGTGAACCGGATTTCGACACGCCAGAGCACATCAAACAGGCGGGTATCGAAGCCATCCAGAAAGGTGAAACCCGTTACACCGCTGTTGATGGCACGCCAGCGCTGAAACAGGCGATTATCCGCAAGTTCAAGCGCGACAACGGGCTGGATTTCACCCCGAAACAGATTCTGGTTTCCTGTGGCGGCAAGCAAAGTTTCTTCAACCTGTGCCAGGCACTGCTGGACAAGGGTGATGAGGTCATCATTCCGGCACCGTACTGGGTTTCCTACCCGGACATGGTGTTGCTGGCGGATGGTGAGCCGGTAATTGTGGAAGCAGGGCAGAGCGAAGGTTTCAAACTGTCTGCCGAAAAGCTGGAAGCTGCGATTACGCCCAAAACCCGTCTGTTTGTGATCAATAGCCCATCCAACCCGACTGGCGTGGCCTACACGCTGGAAGAACTGGCTGCGCTGGGCGAAGTGTTGCGCCGTCATCCGCAGGTGCTGATTGCGACCGACGACATGTATGAACACGTCATGTTCGGTGGTCGTCAGTTCGTCAACATTCTCAACGCTTGCCCCGACTTGTACGAGCGCACCATTGTGCTGAATGGCGTTTCCAAGGCGTATTCCATGACTGGCTGGCGTATCGGTTACGCGGGCGGCCCGGAAAAGCTGATCCAGGCGATGAGCATGGTGCAGTCACAGAGCACTTCCAACCCGACTTCCATTTCGCAGTATGCTGCCGTGGTGGCGCTGGATGGCGACCAGAGTTTCATCCAGACCATGGTCAGTGCGTTTGAACAGCGTCATGCGTTTGTGCTGAATGCTTTCAATGCGATGGATGGGGTGGAATGTTTGCCTGCCGATGGCACCTTCTACAGCTTCCCGAATGTGGAAGGCATGATCAAGCGGCTGGGGCTGGAAAACGACGCCGCATTGGCAAGCTACCTGCTCGATCAAACGGGCGTGGCGGTGGTGCCGGGGTCTGCATTTGGGCTGGAAGGGCATATCCGTATTTCCTTCGCGACCAGCATGGCCAATCTGGAGAATGCACTGGGGCGGATTGCTTCGGTGTAAAGAAAAAGAAAGAAACCCCTCCTAACCTCCCCTTGTCAGGGGAGGGACAAGAAAGTGCCGTCTCTCCTAGCTCCTCCCCTGACAAGGGGAGGCCGGGAGGGGTTTCTTCTCCCGACGTTCCGCAGAAATTACTTTCAATATGGTTTATGATCCGTTCATCAGAACGAATGATCAGTAAACCGAATGCACGACATTTTCCTCAGTTATTCGACACAAGACCGCGAGCGCTTGCAGCCGCTGTTTCAGGCATTGGAACGGCAAGGCTGGTCGGTGTTTTGGGATCACCGCACCATCGACATCGGCGAGCACTGGAGTAAAAAGATCAACCGGGCGATACGCACTAGCAAGTGTGTAGTGGTGGTGTGGTCAAAAGCGTCTGTTGATTCTGAATGGGTGCTGGAAGAGGCAAATATCGGCAAACAACGCAATGTGTTGCTCCCGATCCAGATTGATGCGGTGGATATTCCAGTGGGTTTCACCATGCGCCAGACAGGGGACTTTGCTCACTGGGATGGTGATGTCAACGATTTGCAGTTTATCCGGCTGGCTGAAAAAGTCGGGGAGTTGGTGGCGCAGCATGATGCTGAGCAAGCCCGGCTAGAGGCAGTAGCTGCCGCAGAAAAGACGCAGCTTGCTAATGAAAAGAAAGCTGCTGAGCAACGGGCACGCGAGAAAGCTGAACAACAACGCCGTGCAGAAGCTGAAGCACGCCAGCGCCACGAAGCCGCAGAACAGGAACGGCGGGCAAAAGAAAAAGCAGCCGCTGAACAAAAAGCGCGTGAAGCCGCCAGGCAAAAGCAATTGGCGCAGGAACGTGCCGCTGAACAAAAAGCTCGTGCAGAAGCCGAACGCCAAGCCAAAATCAACAACCCAGACTCGCCCGGCAAAAAAATCCCGTTGATTCCTGTTCTTCTGCTATCCACCGCAGTTCTGGGCGGAGGCGGTTATTACTGGCATCAAAAGGAAAATTCCCCTGTAGGAGCCAGCCCTGCTGGCGATTCCCCCGTACAGCAAACCAAGGAAGAATCGCTTGCGGGGCAAGCTCCTACAGTAGCCCCTCAAGCATCAGTAGAAATACCGACTGCCTCTCCTGACAAGAAACCTTTTGAGCCTGAGATGGTTGCAATTGATGGCGGTACTTTCATGATGGGCTGTGACGGCAAGCGTGACGATGTAGAAGGCGGTTGTGTCGATGATGAAAAACCTGCTCACAAAGTCACTGTTAACAGTTTCCAGATGGGTAAGTATGAAGTGACGTTTGACCAATGGGACGAATGCGAGAAAGCTAAAGTTTGTCCCCATGTCGAAGATCAGGGTTGGGGGCGTGGCGACCTTCCAGTGATCAATGTCAGTTGGGATGATATTACCCGGAAATATATCCCGTGGTTGAACAAGGAAACGGGTAAAACTTACCGACTGCCAACGGAAGCGGAATGGGAATACGCAGCACGTGGTGGTACGGATACCGCTTATCCTTGGGGCGATAAGGCGAGTCATGAATTTGCTAATTATGGCAAGGATGAATGTTGTGATGGGTTGGCTAGTGGTAAGGATAAATGGGTCTATACTTCTCCTGTAGGCAGCTTTGCAGCGAATGGTTATGGCCTTTATGACATGAACGGTAATGTGTGGGAATGGGTACAGGATCGTTGGCATAGTGATTACAAAGGTGCGCCAGTTGATGGTGGTTCTTGGGAGTCTGGCGATAGCGCCGGCCGCGTGTTGCGCGGTGGCTCGTGGAACTACGCGCCGAGGAACGTGCGTTCTGCTTACCGCAGCGACAGCGCGCCGGGCCACCGGCACAACCTCTTCGGGTTCCGCTTGGCCTCAGGTCAATAGGCCGCTACTCAGGACGGCGGGATGCCGCAGGCTGCCGGAGGCAGCTCTTGTGGCGCGGCCAGCGTAGCCAAATGCAGGGGCGTTGTCGGAGCAGCCCCGGCATTTGGTGGAGCAGGACGTGCCACAGCGGGGGTGCAGGGGGCTGCAAGCCCCTTGCTTCGCGTTTTTTGTTGTTGATAAGCGTGTTTTTTCCACGGAAGGGAAAAGCTATGAAACTGAAATTTTTCAGTGTGGATGCGCTGGAGCCTGACGATGATCAATCCGTGGTCGATAGTTTCTGTACACGCCACCGTCTGATTTCCATAGACAAACGTTTTGTTGAACGTGGCGATTATTGTTACTGGTCGGTCTGTGTCACCTATCTGGAGCCATCTTCTTCACCTGCCAAACCCACCAAAGCCGTCGACAAGAAAGGGCGGGTTGATTACCGCGAAGCTCTCCCGCCGGAAGATTTTGCCCGCTATTCGCGCTTGCGCGATTTACGTCGTGAACTGGCCGAAGCAGAGGGAGTGCCCGTTTATACGGTATTCTCCAACGCGCAACTGGCCAAAATGGTGACAGAACGGGTTAACACTGCTGTTGCTTTGGCAAAGATTGACGGGGTAGGTGACGCCAAGCTGGAAAAGTATGGCGCACAGTTTTTGCAGTTGCTGAAAGCCGAATTCCCACCGGCCAGTAAACCAGTGGATAAAGGCGACAATGAAACGCAGAAAGATTGACCTTGCAGACATCACAGACTGGCATAATCTCCATCTGGCTGTATGGAAAGCCGCACGCGGTAAGCGCCATCGCCCCGATGTCATCCGTTTTACCAACCGTCTGGACTACAATCTCGGTAAACTGGCAGATGACATTATGCAGGCCAAAGTCCCTTATGGCCGTTACCGCGAGTTTCACATCCACGACCCCAAAGAACGCCTGATCCATGCTGCCTGCTTTGAAGACCGGGTGTTGCACCACGCCATCATGAATCTGGCCGAGCCAGTGTTTGAACGCACACTGGTTCCGACCACCTACGCTTGTCGCCCAGAGAAGGGGGTACACAAAGCCATCCAGCAGGTACAGGCTAACCTGCGGCGCTATCCGTGGTATGTGAAAGTGGATATTTCCGGTTATTTTCCCAACATTGACCATCATGTTCTTTACAGGCTGTTACAGCACCGTTTCAAGGGGGATGATTTCCTCTACCTGTTGTGGCGGATCATTGATTCTTGTCCTGCCCAACCGGGAAAAGGTTTACCGATTGGCTCCCTGACTTCGCAGCATTTCGCCAATTATTATCTGGATGGCGCAGACCGTTTCCTGCTGGAGTTTTGTAAGGTATGGGGGCATGTCCGCTATATGGATGATACGCTGTTCTGCTGCGACAGTCGGGAGGCAGCGCAAGTCAAGCTGGTGGAACTACGTGACTGGCTGCGCGACCAGCGCCAGTTACAGGTCAAACCTGATCCACAAATCAACTGTAGCAGCCGGGGAGTCAGTTATTGTGGCTATCGGGTTTTGCCCGGAGCGGTTTTGCTTAGCCGTCGCAAACGCCAGCGTTACCAGCAGTTGCGCCTGCAATGGGAGCAAGCATGGCTGGATGGAGAAATTACCGAACTGGAATTGCAGCAGGTTTACCAGTCTGTCCATGCCATCACGCTCCATGCTGACAGCGATGAATGGCGCAGGCAAAACTTGCGTTTGTACCCGTCACCGGCTATGTAAATGAGTGGGTGGTAGTCAAGCGCCAACCGCGTGTTGCGCGGTGGCTCGTGGAACAACACGCCAAGGAACGTGCGTTCTGCTAACCGCAACAACAACACGCCGGACAACCGGAACAACAACATCGGGTTCCGCTTGGCCTCAGCTCAAACGTCAGCAGTAGCGGCAGTTGACCAGACTGCCATCCTGTCCTTGATGCGTTTGCATCATGGCGAAAAGCCAATGCCCCCCGGTATGTTAGTAGGGAGACTGCCGAACATTTGCCGGTGGGGTTTCTTCCTGAATTTCATACTATTATCAGACTCTAATTCAGGTCTATTTTATGGTGGGAATATGCCAACCCGAATCCTCGCCGATACCGTCGCCAGCATTTCCGAGTTCAAGGCGAACCCGATGAAGGTCATGTCCTATGACAAAGGTAATGTCGTTGCTGTGCTGAACCACAATGAACCTGCGTTTTACTGCATTCCTCCCACCTTGTATGAAATGCTGATGGAGCGTCTGGATGATCTGGAACTGCTCGCCAAGGTGCGTGAGCGTGAAAATGAACCCAGCATCAAGGTGGTGCTGGATGAGCTATGAACTGGCTTTCAAGCAAATTACCAAGCAGCTTTAAACGCCTGCACGATGAGTGAGGGGGCTTTATTCCATAAACTCCAGCCGTTCCGCCAGCTTGTCGAGCGCTGCCTGTGCGCACTCGGCGTCCTTGTCACCGCCCGGTGCGCCACTGACTCCAACCGCACCCAGCAATGAGCCGCCGCTTTCGATTTTCAGACCGCCATCCAGCACCATGATGCCATCCACCTCGTTCATTTCGTCCTTGATGTCGGCGCGGTTGGTGCGGAAATCGGCAGAGCTGACGCCTGACATGATGACTGCATTGGCTTTTTCCTCGGCAACCTGGAGGGTGAAGCGGTTGGCCATGGTGTCGCGCAACAGTGCCTGCACGGAAGCACTACGGTCAACTACCGCAGCCGCCACGTTGTAGCCTTTTTCCCGGCAGGCGAGTACGGCTTCGCGGGCAATGTCCGTCGCCAGTTCCATGGAAATCTGCTTGACGTTGATGGCGTCAGGGGCTTTTTTTGCTTCTTCTTCGCCGTGCGCGGCAGTCAGTGAAAGCAGTAATGCAGTGACAAGGGGGGCTATCAGCAGCTTTTTCATGCGTTTCTCCAATGGCAAGTGATGCAGGTTTAGACGGGAAGCATCTCCATCCTGGCAGCTTCGCTTTCCACGGCAACGACCACGCCGCGCAGGGAGTTGGGCAATGCTTCAGTGATTTTGATGTCGACGAATTTGCCAATCAGGCGTTGATGACCGTCGAAATTGACCCAGCGGTTGTTTTCGGTGCGCCCGGCAAACTGGTTGGGGTCTTTCTTGGACGGGCGTTCCACCAATACGCGCTGCACCGTGCCGACCATGTTGCGGCTGATGGCGTGCGCCTGTTCCAGAATGCGCGCTTGCAGGTGTTGCAGACGGGCTTTTTTCACCGCCATCGATACATCGTCGGGCAGGCTGGCGGCAGGCGTGCCGGGGCGGGCGCTGTAAATGAAGCTGAAACTGAAATCGAATCCGGTGTCGTCGATCAGTTTCATGGTGTCGGCAAAATCCTGCTCGGTTTCGCCGGGGAAGCCAATGATGAAATCGGATGACAGGCTGATATTGGGGCGAATCTTACGCAGCTTGCGGATTTTGGCCTTGTATTCCAGCGCCATGTGATTGCGTTTCATCGCTGCCAGAATGCGGTCGGAACCACTTTGCACCGGCAGATGCAGGTGATTGACCAGTTCCGGCACATCTGCGTAAACCTGGATCAGGTTGTCGCTGAATTCATTCGGGTGCGAGGTGGTGTAGCGGATGCGGTCAATACCATCCACTGTCGCCACGTAGGTAATGAGTAAGGCAAGGTCAGCGATTGAGCCGTCATCCATTTTGCCCCGGTAGGCATTCACGTTTTGCCCCAGCAGGTTGACCTCACGCACGCCTTGCGCCGCCAGTTGCGCAACTTCGGCAATCACGTCGTCGAAGGGGCGGGAAATTTCCTCACCACGGGTGTAGGGCACGACGCAAAACGTGCAGTACTTGCTGCAACCTTCCATGACCGAGACGAAGGCGGTCGGGCCTTCGGCGCGTGGTTCCGGCAGGTTGTCGAACTTTTCAATTTCAGGGAAGGAAATATCCACCACCGGGGTATGTTCCGAGCGCACCTGCCGGATCATGTCGGGCAGGCGGTGCAGGGTTTGCGGGCCGAACACCACGTCGACCACCGGGGCGCGTTCACGCAGGGCTTCGCCTTCCTGACTGGCTACACAACCGCCAACACCGATGACGACGTGCGGGTTGCGCTGCTTGATCTCTTTCCAGCGGCCCAGTTGCGAGAAGACTTTTTCCTGTGCCTTCTCACGGATCGAGCAGGTGTTCATCAATAAAACATCTGCCTGTTCCGGGTCATCGGTCAATTCCATGCCTTGAGCATGATGCAGTACGTCCAGCATTTTGGCGGAATCGTACTCGTTCATTTGGCAACCGTGTGTTTCGATAAAGATTTTGCCTGCCATCGTATCCGTCGTGTCAGCGTTGAAACGGCTTATTATCCCCGCTCTGCAACAGGCAAACAACCGGCAAATAGTGTGGAAGTTTTTGCATTAATGTGCTTCTGCCCGGCCAGTTTTGGTGAAAACGGGCTACACTTGTGACTACGCCATCCATTTTTAAAATCAGGTTCAATGATCACGGAGGAAGTATGAAAAAACCTTTCCTGATTGGCATGTCTGCATTTGCGCTGGCACTGGCAGTTTCCGCAGCCAGTATTCAGCCAGCACAAGCTGCCGAAGTGAAAGTCTATTCTGTTACCAGGGTTCCGGCGGGACAACAACTCAACATGCGTTCCGGGCCGGGCGTTGGCAACCGGGTGGTCGCCACGATTCCGGCTGGTGGTACGGGTGTTGTCGCTACCGGTGAAGAACGCAAGGTTGGCCGTTCCGTTTGGGCCAGGGTTTATTGGGCAGGCCAGGGCGGCTGGGTCAACAAGTCTTATCTGACGACGGGAAGCCCCTCAGTTCCGGGACCTCCTGCCGGTACGCCGACTCCGCCTTCCAGCGGCAGTGGCAGCATCACCCTGAAGTGTGCTGGTACCGAGCCTTTCTGGGGTATTACCATTACGGAAAGGCTGTTGAGCGTCGACATGATGGATGGGCCGAAATACAGCGTGCCAGTCACGTTCCGTCAGACTTCCGCCAACAACATCACGATCGCGGTAATTGCGGGGGCTGATGGCCCTAATGCCACCCAGACCTTCCTGCAAAAAGTACCTGCTTGCAGCGATGGTATGTCGGATACCAATTATCCGTATGCTGCTACGGCGGTGTTGAATAACCAGAAAGTGGTTTCGGGCTGTTGTAACGTCCAGCAATAAGGGACGGGTTCTTCTGACAAGCGTTTTACTTTGGCAAACCGCCCGTCTGTGGTAGGATGCGCCCGCATATTGTTGACACAACGGGTGCGTATTTTTCCTCTATGGCACGATACATTTTTATCACTGGCGGCGTGGTTTCCTCATTGGGGAAAGGCATTGCTTCCGCCTCCCTCGGTGCAATCCTCGAAGCACGTGGTCTCAAGGTCACGATGCTGAAGCTTGACCCCTATATCAACGTTGACCCTGGCACCATGAGTCCCTTCCAGCATGGCGAAGTATTCGTCACGGAAGACGGCGCAGAAACCGACCTCGACCTCGGCCATTACGAGCGTTTCGTCGGTTTCAAGGCTACCAAGCTCAATAATTTCACCACCGGGCGTATTTACGAAAACGTTATCCGCAAGGAACGTCGTGGCGAATACCTTGGCGCGACGGTGCAGGTCATTCCGCACATTACCGACGAAATCAAGCGTTGCGTGCGTGCGGGTGCGGGTGATGCCGACATTGCGATGGTGGAAGTGGGCGGTACGGTTGGCGACATCGAAGCCATGCCATTCATGGAGGCGATTCGCCAGATGGCGGTGGAAGAGGGGCGTAATAATGCCCTGTTCATCCACCTGACCCTGCTGCCGTATGTGGCCGCTGCCGGGGAATTGAAAACCAAGCCTACCCAGCACTCGGTCAAGGAATTGCGTTCCATCGGTATCCAGCCGGACATCCTGCTGTGCCGCAGCGAACGCTCGTTGCCGGAAAATGAACGCAAAAAGATTGCCCTGTTTACCAATGTGGAAGAGCGTGCAGTCATTTCCGCCGTCGATGTAGACAACATTTACAAGATTCCACTGTGGCTGCATGCGCAGAAACTCGACCGCATTGTTGCCGAAAAATTTGGCTTGAATGACTTGCCGGAAGCCGACCTGTCCGACTGGAAAAATGTCGTTAGCTCGATGGAATTCCCGGAAGCCGAAATCACCGTAGCCATGGTAGGCAAGTATGTCGACCTCACAGAGTCGTACAAATCACTCAACGAAGCCCTGACCCACGCCGGTATCCAGACCCACACCAAGGTCAAAATCCACTACATCGATTCGGAAAAGCTCGAATCCGACGATGAGCAGACCCTTGATGTACTGCATCATGTTGATGCCATTCTGGTTCCGGGTGGTTTCGGCAAACGTGGTGTGGAAGGCAAAATCCGTGCCGTGCAGTATGCGCGCGAAAACAAGGTTCCCTACCTCGGCATTTGTCTGGGTATGCAGGTCGCGGTAATCGAATTCGCCCGCCATTGCGCCGGTCTGGAAAATGCGCATAGCACGGAATTCATGCAGGAATCCCCCCATCCGGTGATCGGCCTGATTACGGAATGGCAAACCGAAGACGGTACCATTGAAAAGCGTTCGCACGATTCCGACCTGGGTGGCACCATGCGTCTGGGTGGCCAGCCCTGCGTACTGGAAGCAGGTAGCCTGGCGCGCGAAACCTACGGCGCAGAGCAGATCATTGAGCGTCATCGCCACCGTTACGAATTCAACAACCAGTATCGTGAAGTGCTGGCAAAGCACGGGCTGGTACTGTCAGGCAAATCCATCGACGGCAATTTGGTCGAAATGGTGGAATTGAAAGGTCATCCCTGGTTCCTGGCTTGTCAATTCCACCCGGAATTCACCTCGCGCCCGCGTCAGGGACATCCGCTGTTCAGCGGTTTTGTCCGCGCCGCCCGCCGGAACCATGAAAGCAGAACGGGAGGACGCCCGGCATGAACCTGTGTGGATTTGAAGTTGGGCTCGACCAGCCGTTTTTCCTGATCTCCGGCCCATGTGCCATCGAGACGGAAGAACTGGCCTTGATGACCGCAACGAAGCTGAAAGAGATCACGACGCGGCTGGGCATTCCGTTCATCTACAAGTCCTCATTCGACAAGGCCAACCGTTCCTCACATACCAGCGCGCGTGGCGTTGGGCTGGAAGCTGGTTTACGCATTCTGGAAACGGTCAAACGCGAAGTTGGCGTACCGATACTGACCGACGTACACGAAGACACGCCGATGGATGAAGTTGCCAGCGTGGTCGATGTGCTGCAAACACCAGCCTTCCTGTGCCGTCAGACCAATTTCATCCAGTCCGTTGCGCGTACTGGCAAGCCGGTCAATATCAAGAAAGGCCAGTTCCTCGCGCCATGGGACATGGGGAACGTGGTGGAAAAAGCCCGCGCTACTGGCAACCAGCAGATTATGGTTTGTGAACGCGGCTATACTTTCGGCTACAATAATCTTGTCTCCGACATGCGTGGTCTTGCCATCATGCGCGAAACAGGTTGCCCGGTCGTATTCGACGCGACCCACTCCGTGCAACTGCCGGGCGGGCAGGGCAATGTTTCCGGTGGGCAACGCGAACATGTACCGGTACTGGCACGCGCTGCGGTAGCGGTCGGTATCGCCGGACTCTTTATGGAATCTCACCCTGACCCGGCCAATGCACTCAGTGACGGGCCGAATTCTTGGCCACTGGATCGCATGGAAGAATTGCTAACAACCTTGGTGGCGCTTGATCAGGTCATCAAGGCACAAAAATTGCTAGAAAATACATTGTAAGTTTATTGGGAAATAGAGAAATGTCTGAAATCAAAGCAGTAAGGGCGCGTGAAATCGTCGATTCACGTGGTAACCCAACCGTAGAAGCGGATGTTATCCTGGCGAGCGGTGCTATGGGGCGTGCAGCAGTGCCTTCCGGCGCATCCACTGGCTCCCGTGAAGCCATCGAATTGCGCGATGGTGGTGCACGTTACCTCGGCAAGGGCGTGCAGACGGCTGTTGCCAACGTCAACGGTGAAATCGCTAAAGCTGTCGCGGGTATGGATGTCACGGATCAGGCAGGCATCGACCGCACCATGATCGATCTGGATGGCACCGAAAACAAGGGTCGTCTGGGCGCAAATGCATTGCTGGCAGTTTCCATGGCAGCGGCGCACGCGGCGGCCAACGAACAGGGTCTGCCACTGTATCAGTACCTCGGCAAGGCTGATTCCTACCAACTGCCAGTGCCGATGATGAATATCATCAACGGTGGCGCGCACGCCGACAATAGCGTGGATATGCAGGAATTCATGATCCTGCCGGTTGGCGCGACCAGCATGGCGGAGGCAATCCGCTACGGCGCGGAAGTGTTCCACAACCTCAAATCTGTCCTGAAAAAGCGCGGCCTGAATACTGCGGTTGGTGATGAAGGCGGCTTTGCTCCTGACCTGTCGTCCAACGAGCAGGCGATCGAAGTTATTCTGGAAGCCATTGACAAGGCGGGTTTCAAGGTTGGGCAAGACATCTGGCTGGGTCTGGATGTCGCCAGTTCCGAGTTCTACAAAGATGGCAAGTACGTGCTGGAATCCGAAGGCAAGAGCTTCAGCGCGGAAGATTTCACGGCTTATCTCGAAAACTGGGTTAACCAGTACCCTATCCTGACCATTGAAGATGCAATGGCGGAAGGCGACTGGGCTGGCTGGGCGCACCTGACCAACGTGTTGGGCAAGCGTGTGCAACTGGTGGGTGACGACCTGTTCGTAACCAATACCAAAATCCTCCAGGAAGGCATTGACAAAGGTATCGCCAATTCCATCCTGATCAAGGTCAACCAGATTGGTACCCTGACCGAGACGCTGGAAGCGATCAGCATGGCGCACAAGGCTGGTTACACGGCTGTGGTTTCCCACCGTTCGGGTGAGACTGAAGATGCCACGATTGCGGATCTGTCTGTTGCAACCAATGCATGCCAGATCAAGACCGGCTCATTGTCCCGTTCCGATCGTATCGCCAAGTACAACCAGTTGCTGCGTATCGCAGAAATGCTGGGTGACAAGGGTGTTTACGCAGGCAAGTCTGCGTTCAAACAACTGTCCTGATTAGCGTTGTAGAATCTGCTATTCTCTATGGCGGGCATGTCCCGCCATATTTTTTGCTGAAACACCACCATGAACATGACACGTATATTATTCTGGATTCTGGGGCTGCTGGTGCTTGGATTGTTTTTCCGTCTATGGGTAGGCCCAGGCAGTTACACTGACATTTGGCGCTTGCAGGAAAAAATTGAGGATCAGCAGGTTCAAAATGATGAACAGGCTGAAAAGAAGCTAAGGTTGCAGATGGATGTCAACAATCTGTCCAGCGAGGATGCTGCCGTCGAGTCCCATGCCCGCAGTGAACTCGGCATGGTCAAGAAGGGTGAAACGTTTTATCAGGTTATCCTGAAATCTGACCCCAAGGCACCTTCCACCGTGCAGGAACAGCCAGCCAAAGCTCCCCCGTATGTCGAGTAAGGTCTGGATTGTCATCCCGGCAGCCGGGGTGGGTTCGCGAATGCAGGCAGACCGCCCCAAGCAGTATTTGCTGTTGGCCGGGAAAACCGTTATCGAGCACACCCTGGCCTGTTTCAGCTCTCATCCTGAAGTTGCAGGCATCGTGGTTGCCATCAGCACAGGCGATCCGTATTGGCCGGAACTGCCGCAGGAAAGTGGAAGGGTATTCACGGCAGCGGGTGGCAAGGAGCGCGCCGATTCTGTCCTGAACGGGCTGGATTATCTGGCGAATACCTTGAGCGTAGCGCCGGAAACCTGGGTGCTGGTGCATGATGCCGCCCGGCCCTGTCTTGGCCGTACCGATCTGGATCGGTTGCTGGCGGTGCGCAATTCCGCTGAAACTGGTGGAGCGCTGCTGGCCGTACCGGTACGCGATACCATGAAGCGCGCCCAGCCGGATTCCCCCCATGTTTCCCACACAGAAGAGCGGAACGGTTTGTGGCACGCCCTGACGCCGCAAATGGCCAGACTCGGCGTCCTGCGGGAAGCACTGACTCACGCCTTGAAAAAAGGTGCAAACATTACCGACGAAGCTTCCGCACTGGAACATGCCGGGCTGCATCCCTTGCTGGTGGAAGGCGATGCCCGCAACATCAAGATTACCCGCCCGGCAGACCTCGCACTGGCGGAATTTTTCCTGAAAGGGGATAGCGCCGCATAACCGGGCTGCCTTCCTCTCATAAAACCGTCAGGGTGAAAATCCGCCTTTTACGATATAATTTCCTGCAAAATCAGTATTCAAGGGGTGCAGGATGATATTGCTTACCAACAGGTTGGCATCCAAGCCCGACCCGCCATTGCCATAAATGGCGTTGCCCAGCGCAGTATTGCCGGTTACCGCGACGCCATTGCCGGTAATCTAATAAGTTGGTTCAATTGCCGCTAATCCTGTAGAAACCTCCGTTCCTCTTGCACCCCGTCGTTCATCCCGCTAGATTGCACGGCAAATCATCAGGAGGCATACATGACTGATAGCGTAATGATTTACCACAATCCGCGTTGTTCCAAATCCCGCCAGACGTTGGAGTTGCTGGAAAGCAAAGGCGTAGCTCCCAGTATCGTGAAATATCTGGAAACTCCACCCGATGCAGCAACCCTTGGCAGCTTGCTCGATATGCTGGGTCTGGAACCACGCGATCTGATGCGCCAGCAAGAAGCTGAATATATCGATCTGAATCTGGCCAATCTTGAACTGACCCGTGAGCAACTGATTCAGGCCATGGTGGAAAACCCGCGCCTGATTGAACGCCCGATTGTGGTCAGCCACGGCAAGGCAGTGATTGGTCGCCCGCCTGAAAAGGTGCTCGACATCCTATGAAACAAGTTCTGATCCTGTATTACAGCCGTCATGGTGCGGTTGCCAGCATGGCGCAACAGATTGCCCGTGGGGTGGAAAGTGTTCCCGGCAGTGAGGCTGTGTTGCGCACGGTTGCGGAAGTTTCCGAGGTTTGCGCAGCTGTGGCAGACAGCGTTCCAGCCAATGGCGCGCCCTATGTCACGCTGGATGACCTGAAAAGCTGTGATGCGTTGGCACTCGGCAGTCCGGGGCGTTTCGGCAATATGGCGGCTCCGCTGAAATATTTCCTCGAAAAGACCAGCAGTTTATGGTTGTCAGGAACATTGAGCGGCAAACCGGCGGGCGTGTTTACCTCGACTTCCAGTATGCATGGCGGCCAGGAAAGCACCTTGCTGACCATGATGCTCCCCCTGCTGCACCACGGCATGCTTATTTCCGGGCTGCCGTATGCGGAAGCAGACCTGATCAGCACCCAAAGTGGTGGTACTCCTTACGGGCCTTCACATCTTGCTGGCAGTGACAATGCCCGTCCGCTGACGGATGAGGAAAAGCGCCTGTGCAATGCACTTGGCAAACGTTTGGCTCAACTGGCGCATAAATTATGAAATGGTTACCGCTTTGGCGAATTTTGTCGGTCGGTGGCCTGGTCGGGCTGATTTTCTGGATCATTCTCTGGAATGGCTGGCTGACACCGGTTCAATACCTGCCGCGCTGGCTTGAGCTATTGGTGTTTTTGCCACCCCTGATGTATCTGGTGCGGGGTATTTTTCACGGGCGTATTTCCACCTGTGTTCATGCTGTCCTGATTTCGCTGATCTATGCCACGATGGGTGTGTGGTTTGCTGTTAGCCCACCCGAAGAGGTATATGGTTATGTGATGCTGGCGCTGAGCGTCAGCCTGTACGCAGGCAGTTTCATGACGGCGAAAGTGCTGGGCAAAAAGGCTAAAGAGGAAGCTTCCGCATGATGCGTATCGGGCATGGTTATGATGTGCATGCTTTTACCGAAGGCGACCATATTGTGTTGGGGGGGGTGAAAATTCCCCATGCACATGCGTTCAAGGCGCATTCCGACGGGGATGTGTTGCTGCACGCCATCTGTGATGCTTTGCTGGGTGCACTGGCGATGGGCGATATTGGGCAGCATTTTCCGGATACGGCGGCGGAGTATGAAAATATCGACAGCCGCATTCTGCTGCGGCATGTTTATGGGTTGGTGAAGGCGCGGGGTTACCGGGTGATCAATCTCGATAGCACCATCATTGCGCAGGCACCGAAAATGATGCCACATATTGCTACAATGCGGGAACATGTTGCTGCTGATCTTGAGAGCAATGTTGGACAAATCAATGTGAAAGCGACTACGACAGAAAAACTCGGTTTTGCCGGGCGTAAGGAAGGCATTGCCGCCCATGCTGTCGTGTTGCTGGGAGAATCAAACAATGGCTGAGAAACTGAGTGATGAGGCGCTGGCAGGTATTCTGGAAGGTTTACCGGGTTGGGTGCTGCGTGAGGGCAAATTACATCGGGTGCTGAATTTTGCGGATTTTGTGGAGGCTTTCGGCTTCATGGCGCAGGTGGCACTGGTGGCGGAGAAGATGAATCATCATCCAGAGTGGTGCAATGTCTATAAAACTGTGGCGATCAGTTTGAAGACGCATGATGTGGATGGGTTGACGCAGAAGGATATTACCCTGGCTCAGGAGATTAACCGGTTGGCGGGGTATCCGGTTTAGGTTTTGGGGTGGACTTCGTAGGGCGCAGCGTGGGAGGTACTTCCTGAAAACCTTGCGAAACTCGCTGTGCTCAGACAGCGCTGCGGTTTGCAGGAAGTACCTCCCACGCTGCTGAGGCTTGGTTTGTGCCTGTTAAGTGGTCAGGGAGGAGAGGGCGTCGGTGGCTACTTCGCGGACTTCGGGGTCTTTGTCTTGTAGGCAGGCTTGTAGATGGGGAAGGGCGGCGCTGTCGCCAGTAAGCCATAGGTAGTGGCAGGCGTCGGCGCGGATGCTGGCGCTTTTGTGTGTTGTGAGTTTTCCCAGCGTGGGGATTTGTTCACGTAACAGGTCGGTTCCTGCCAGATCTTCCATGACGACGCCGATACCTATTCTGACGCTCAGGGCGGTGCGTGTGTCGCCGAGGAGTTGCAGCAGTACAGCTAAGGTTGCCGGGTCTTTGTGGATGCGTGAGGTGACTTCAGTAGCTCGTCCGGTGGAGAGCTGGGCGCTGAACAGGATGTCGGTTTCGTGTTCTTCCATCATCCAGCGGGGAAATACCCGCCAGTGGTTTGCTGTTGTGTTCATGTTGCTATGTCGTCGTCAGTGAATGCCTGGGCGTGTATGCGTGGAACTTTGCTCATGTCCCAATTGGCGATGGCCCAGTCCCAGAATTCCGTGAGTGTGGCAAAACTGTTGGTGGTGGGGCAAGTCTGACCCAGAAATCGCATGGCGGCAAGCAGTGTGCGGATGCGGTGTTCGGCTGTAATGGCCGGAGCAAGGTTCTGTTTGCTTAGCTTTTGTCCTTGGGCATTCAGCACCAGTGGTACGTGTGCGTAAACCGGTTGCCGGAAAGCCAGTAGTTGCTGCAAATATAGCTGGCGGGGTGTGTTGTCCAGCAGGTCTGCGCCACGCACAATCTGGTTTACGCCCTGAAACTCGTCATCCACCACAACGGCAAGCTGGTAGGCGAAAAAACCGTCGGCACGCAGGATGACAAAATCACCGAGTTCGCTTTCCAGTTGCTGGCAGTATTCGCCGCGTACTGCATCGGTGAAACAGACTGGCTTGTCGTGAGTGCGCAGGCGGATGGAATGTTGTTGCGTGGAAGGTGTCTGTTGCCGGTTGCGGCAGGTTCCGGGGTAAATCAGGCCGTATTCGCCCATATGGCCGTGCTGCTGTATATCCTTGCGGGAGCAGTAGCATGGGTAGGTATGAGGCTTCAGGTGGGCGAGGGCTTCGTGATAGGCGGCAAGACGCTGGCTCTGGTAGAGGATTTCAGCGTCCCACTCGAAGCCGAAAGCTTGCAGGGTTTGAATGATGCTGTCAGCTGCCCCCGCTTGCTCGCGTGGCTTGTCAAGGTCTTCGATGCGGAGCAACCATTTCCCACCGACTTGCCGTGCTGCCAGATAACTGGCTATGGCGGCGACAAGTGAGCCGAAATGCAACGGCCCGGTGGGAGATGGCGCAAATCTGCCAACAGTCAACAAGGCTTAGTAAGCCATTTGCTTTTCCTTGATTTCCTGGGTGGTTTTACAGTCGATGCACATTTCGGCTGTAGGGCGCACTTCCAGGCGCTGCAAGCCGATTTCAATACCACAGGCATCGCAGTACCCATAGTCGTCCGCATCCAGACGGGCGATGGTTTTTTCGATTTTGCGGATCAGTTTGCGTTCACGATCGCGGGCGCGCAGTTCAAGAGCGAACTCTTCTTCCTGGGTGGCGCGGTCGGCGGGGTCTGAGAAGTTGGTTGCATCTTCCTTCATGTGATCAACCGTGCGGTCAACTTCTTCCATCAGGGACTTTTTCCAGGCAATGAGAATATTGCGAAAATGTTCAAGTTGCTTTTCACTCATATACTCTTCACCCACTTCAGGGATGTAGGGTTCGATACCTTCAACTGGTAACGCTGACTTCCTTGTCATGTAAGTTACATTGTCAGTTGCCATTTTTTTCTCCAACAAGCTAATGAATCAGGATGGACGATGGCGTAAATACCGCGTCATTCCTGGCGTTCGAGGCAGGCATGAATGGCTGCAAATTTTGCGCGCGGATTATAGCCGAATTACTTGTGGTAAACACCTGGTTTTTTCACATAAAGCGAAACTGAAAACGGACAGCTTCTTCCCCCGGATCAGAAATATTTAGTACCAATTCGCTAGGAATGCCAGTTTCCATAAGATCTTCATTGAAATTATTTATATATTCTTCAGGTGTGAACCTCCTCAGCGCAACAACCTGATTATTTTTATCGAGGAAGCTAATTTCAATTAGTGGATAAGGTTGCGCAAAAACTGCGTCATTTTGGATGGAAACACTGATCGTTAATACATCAGGCGTATTGGGGTGGGAGTAAACATTGCGGCTAAGTAAATTGATTCTGGAGACATCGCGTGGAGTTTTGATCTCGCAGCCAAGTATGCTGCATGCCTGACGGGTGAATGTAGACGTCAGGGGGTTACGGGCAAGCCAGTTACGTTCTGTGTACAGAAATTGCAACATGAGGAGTAAGGCTAGCGCGACAACGCCGACAAGCAGGAAATTGCGTGAGCTGAAAATCCTGTGGGCAAGCCTGGAGTCAGTTTTGCGCGGCATGGGTGTTTTGCTGGTGGCCGGATTTAACGTTTTTTTACTGAAAAAACTGCCATCCGTTACAATATGGCCAAATTCTTTCCCATCCGTTTCAGGCGTGGCAGGAATCCCTGCGGTAGTGGCTGGTTTGTCCGCATGGGCAAAGCGTCGCTCTTCCGGCAGGGTCGTGCTTAGATTTTTCATGGCGTCAAATATTGCGTCACACTCACCGCAGCGCAGGAGCCCCTGAGCGGCTGTGAGTTCTTTCATGGTAACGCGGAAAATCGCCTTGCAGTGATTACACTGTGTATACATGACTCCATGCCATTTTAAGTATTCGCTTTATTTTAGTCATAATTATTCAGGAATACATGCCTGAGGGTGTAGAAATTAACACCGCCAGCAGGTTGTGGGCAAAAAATACGGATTAACGGCGAACCCCTGAAATCCTGATCCAGTCGTCTTTTTGCTCAATACCCAGATTATCCAGTGAACCCCGGTACGTATCGGTAATGGAATCAACCTGTTCCGCCAATATGCCAGAAAGAATGAGTTGGCCGCCTGGGCGCAAGGCTGCCAGCAAGGCAGGCGCAAGTTCAGCCAGTGGGCCAGCGAGGATATTGGCCATGACCACATCGTATGTCTGGCTGGGAAGGTCTTGCGGATAACAGGTGTGCAGGCTCGCCGGGGCAATGCCGTTACGTTCTGCATTGTCGTGGGTGGCTTGCAATGCCTGCGGGTCAATGTCAGTGCCAACCGCATGCTTTGCGCCGAGCTTGAGGGCGGCAATGGCCAGCACACCGGAACCACAACCGTAGTCCAGTACGGTTTTTCCATCCATGTCCTGCCCGTCCAGCCATTCCAGGCACAATGCCGTGGTAGGGTGGGTGCCGGTACCGAAAGCAAGGCCGGGGTCGAGCAGCAGTTTTACTGTGTCATCATCCGGTATTTCAATCCAGCTTGGGTAAATCCACAGGCGTTTGCCGAAGCACATGGGCTGGAAGCTGTCCATCCAGGCGCGTTCCCACGGTTGGTCTTCGATAGTTTCCAGTTGCACGGAGCCAATCTGCCAGTCACCCTTGTTGAGCTCCAGCGTCAGCAGCAGGGAACTCAGGTCGACGTCGATCTCGTACAGGGCAGTGATGACCAGATTGTCCCACAGGCGCATTTCGCCCGGTTTGGGTTCGAGAATGGGGTCATCTTCGGCATCCTGCCAGGTGATGGAAACCGCATCAGCGGCTTCCATCTGCCCCACGATGGTATCCTGAAAGCGGGAAGTGGTTTGGCAAATGATTTGCTGCCAACTCATTTCTTCATGCCCAGCATTTTTTCGAGGTAGTGAATGTCAGCACCACCAGCGCGGAAAGCAGGGTCTTCCATGATACGGGTTTGCAGCGGAATATTGGTCTTGATGCCTTCCACCACCATTTCGCTGAGCGCGCCGTGCATGCGGTTGATGGCTGTTTCGCGGTCTTCGCCATGTACGATCAGCTTGCCGATCATGGAGTCGTAGTATGGCGGTACGCTGTAGTCGGCGTAGATGTGGGAATCGACGCGCACGCCTAATCCACCCGGTGCATGATAACGGGTAATCCTGCCCGGTGAGGGGGTGAAGTTGGTGGGGTCTTCAGCGTTGATGCGGCATTCGATGGCGTGACCGTGTGGCTTAATGTCAGCCTGTTTCAGGGCCAGCTTTTCGCCGGAAGCAATCAGCAATTGCTGCTTGACCAGATCCACGCCGGTAATCAGTTCGGTGACCGGGTGCTCTACCTGCAAACGGGTATTCATTTCGATGAAATAGAATTCGCCATCTTCGTAAAGGAATTCAAATGTGCCAGCACCACGGTAGCCGATGCGGCGGCAGGCTTCCGCGACGCTTTCCCCGATACGGGCGCGCTCTTCGGGAGTAATGCCGGGGGCAGGGGCTTCTTCCACCACTTTCTGGTTACGGCGCTGCATGGAGCAGTCACGTTCACACAGGTGGATGGCGTTGCCGTAGGAGTCGGCCAGCACCTGTAACTCGATATGGCGCGGGTGTTGCAGGAATTTTTCCATGAATACCACGTCATTGCCGAATGCAGCCTTGGCTTCGGCGCGGGTCATGGTAACGGCGTGAACCAGTTCGTCAGGGGCATGGACAACGCGCATGCCACGCCCGCCACCACCGCCTGTTGCCTTGACGATCAGTGGGTAGCCGATGCGCTCGCCCATTTTGAGGATTTCATCCGGGTCTTCCGGCGTGCCGCCTTCGGAGCCGGGGACGCAGGGTACGCCTGCGGCAAGCATGGCATCCTTGGCGGAAATCTTGTCACCCATCAGGCGGATGGTTTCCGCACGCGGGCCGATGAAGATGAAACCGCTGGATTCCACGCGCTCGGCAAAGTCGGCATTTTCGGACAGGAAGCCGTAGCCGGGGTGGATGGCGTCGGCATTGGTCACTTCCGCTGCGCTGATAATGGCAGGGATGTTCAGGTAGCTGTCGATGGAACGTGGCGGGCCGATACAGACGGATTCGTCAGCCAGACGCACGTGTTTCAGATCCCGGTCAGCGGTGGAATGTACAGCTACGGTCTTGATGCCGAGTTCACGGCAGGCACGCAAAATACGCAGGGCGATCTCGCCCCGGTTTGCGATCAGTACTTTTTTCAACATGTTTTCACCTCAAGGGTGGCTTGCCCAATCACAAACTTACTCAATGATAAACAGCGGCTGGCCAAATTCGACCGGCTGCTCGTTCTCAACCAGAATGGCCTTGACGATGCCAGCCTTGTCGGACTGGATCTGGTTGAGCATTTTCATGGCTTCGATGATGCAGAGCGTGTCGCCAACCTTGACGGATTGGCCAATTTCCGCAAACGGCTTGGAGCCGGGTGAGGAAGACCGGTAGAAAGTGCCTACCATGGGTGATTCAACAGTGTGGCCGGATGGGGGGACAGCGACTGGTACAGCTTCGGCAGTTGGTGCTACGGGAGCCGCAGCGGGCGGCGCGGGTGGAGCATAGTAATGTTGTGGTGCTGGTGCGGCAAGGGTCATGCCAGTGTTGATGCGGCTGATACGGACGGAATCCTCGCCTTCCTTGATTTCGATTTCAGCAACATCGCTGCCTTCCAGCAGGCTGATGAGTTTTTGTATTTTACGAACGTCCATCATGGGTTAATGCCCTGTCATGTTTGTTGAGTTTCTGTATAGCGGCATACAGTGCAAGTTCATAGCCCAATGCGCCGAGGCCCAGGATGACGCCCTCAGCAATATCTGACAGATATGAATGGTGGCGGAAAGGCTCCCGTCTGTGCACATTGGACAGGTGTATTTCGATAAAAGGAATTGCAACCCCCAGCAGGGCGTCCCGCAAAGCAACACTGGTGTGGGTGTAAGCGCCAGGGTTGATCAGGATGAAATCAACCTGCTCGTCCATGGCCTGATGAACCCGGTCTACCAAGCCACCCTCGGAATTGCTTTGGTAACACAGCAGCGTTTGCTGCTGCTGGTTGGCCAGTGAGGTCATGCGGGTTTCGATTTCGGGCAGGCTCAAACTACCGTAATGGCCCGGTTCGCGTTTCCCCAACAGGTTCAGATTTGGTCCATTGAGCAAAAGGATCGTCGCCATCAAACATCCGCCCTATGTTGCAGATACCTTAAATTGGCGGCATTCTACACCGAATTGTCACGATATGCAGCAATTCGGTGCAAAACTGGCGCGTTTTGCCGGGAACGTGTTTAACGCCCCTTGAACAGTGAACCAAGGATTCCACGCACGATTTGTGTACCTATCCGGCGGCCTGCGCTGGAGGTGGCGGCACGCACGGCATTTTTCAGCAAACCTTCGGCAATATCACCCATCATGCTGCTTTCTTCGCGCTTGCTGCTGGTGCTGTAGCGGCGCGCTGCTTTCTGCTCTTCTTTGGCGGCTTGCTGGGCTGCGGCTTCTGTGGCGGCTTGTTCGGTACGGCGTTGCAATAATTCGTAGGCGGATTCGCGGTCAATCATATTGTCGTAGCGGCCTGCAAACGGGCTGGTGCGTAACACATTAGCGCGTTCAGCATCGGTCAGTGGGCCGATACGGGATTGTGGCGGGCACATCAGGGTGCGTTGCACGACGCTGGGGATACCTTTTTCTTCCAGTACGGAAACCAGTGCTTCGCCGACACCCATTTGCATGATGGTTTCGGCAGTGTCCAGGTTCGGGTTCTGGCGGAAGGTGTCGGCAGCAGTATGCACGGCTTTCTGGTCACGCGGGGTGAAAGCGCGCAGGGCGTGCTGGATACGGTTGCCGAGCTGGCCGAGGACGGATTCCGGTACATCCAGCGGGTTCTGGGTAATGAAATAAATGCCCACGCCCTTGGAACGGATCAGTTTCACCACCTGTTCCACCTTGTCGACCAGTGCCTTGGGGGCATCATCGAACAACAGGTGGGCTTCGTCGAAGAAGAACACCAGACGAGGCTTATCCATGTCGCCGACTTCGGGCAGGTCTTCAAACAGTTCGGACAGCAGCCACAGCAGGAAGGTGGCGTACAGGCGCGGAGTATTGATCAGGCGGTCGGCAGCAAGGATATTGACGTTACCGTAACCACCGGCACCGGTGCGCATGAAATCCCACAAATCCAGCGCTGGTTCGCCGAAGAACTTGTCAGCACCTTGTTGTTCCAGCACCAGCAGTTGCCGCTGGATTGCACCGATGGAGGAGGAACTGACATTGCCATAGCTATTGCTGAATTGCTTGCTGTTTTCACCGACGTACTGGAGGATGGCACGCAAATCCTTCAGATCCAGCAACAACATGCCTTGATCGTCGGCAAATTTGAACGCGATGTTCAACACGCCTTCCTGCGTGTCGTTCAGGTCAAGCAGCCTCGCCAATAGCAGCGGCCCCATGTCGGAGATGGTGGCGCGCACCGGATGCCCACGTTCGCCGGACAAATCCCAGATTACGGTTGGGCAGGCTGCAAATGTGAAATCATCGATGCCGATTTTCTGGATACGTTCATCTACCTTGGGATGGGGGTTGCCGGGGGCGGCAATGCCAGTCAGGTCACCCTTGATGTCAGCCATGAATACGGGCACGCCGATACGCGAAAAACCTTCCGCCAGCACTTGCAGGGAAATGGTTTTACCGGTGCCGGTTGCGCCAGCAATGAGGCCATGGCGGTTGGCAAAGCGCGGGTTCAGGTAAACCTTGTCTTCGCCCTTGCCGAGCAGAATACCGCTCTGTTCTGACATGATGACTCCTTATGTTTCGGCTATTTTTAAGTATGCGCCAGTGTAACAGGAAACAACTCCAACTCTCTATCGCAGTTGCAGTTTTTGCAGGGTTTCCAGGGTAATGGCACCGCTGGCGAGACGGTTTTCTTCCTGATAGCGGGTCACGGCGGCGCGGGTTTTGGGACCCAGTTCCCCATCAGGAGAGTCCTGGTAATAGCCGAGCTGGTGTAGATGCTGTTGCAGTCGCATGATTTCATCCTTTCCAGCAGTGCTTTCACACAGGGCGGGCATTTGGCGGAAGGTTTCCGGGTGGATTATCTTTTCGGCAGGAATATGTTGTACTTTGGATGCGCTGCGGGATGCCAGTATTTTGGGCGGTTCCTCGACGCGGGTCAGTTTGACGCTTGCATATACGGCAGGAATTTCCTTGCGCACGACTTTGGCAGGCTCCACCTGTACCTTGCGGGTAATGGTTTCAGTGCGTGCCGGAATGATCTTTTTGATGGTGCGGGCAGGCATGTCAATGATTTCACGGGTGACTTCGGTGTATTCCGCCGGAACTTCGAGCAGGCAGTTGGCGGGGATGCTTGCCTGACTTTCAGCAAGCACTGGCGTACAGGCCGGATTCCAGCGCTTGGTGGCGTCCCTGGTCTTGATGCGCTTGGTTTCGGTGCGGTAAGTGGCGGGCAGCGTCTCGATTTCCACCCGTTCGCGTTCGACTTCAATGGTTTCGGTCACTTCCTTGAAGCTTGCGGGGATGATTTCGTACTCGACGTAGGCATCGACAACCTTGATTTTGCGTTCACCATAGCCGAGTTTTACCGGCGTAGTGCTATAGGTGCTACTACCTTCGTAGACAGTAACCTGTTCGGACGCTGCGCTATACTGGGCGGGAACAATAACTTGTGACATGCATATGCCGGATTGGTTGGCAATTGCCTGGTTGGCCACCAAGAGTGTCGCCACAATGCCCAGCCTGTATGTACGGCTGGGGTGGAAATGGATAATCTGTTGCATTAACTGGTTTCTGCTGTCAGGGTTAGGAATTTTGTCGAGTCGGATTGTAGACAGTAACAGGTGGAAAGTACCACCCGGTAGTAAATAACAGTATCAGGAAGCACAAAACATGCAAGTCCGCGCCGAACAGATTGAAGACCACCTCCGCCATACGCTGGCATCGGTTTACCTGATTGCCGGGGATGAACCCCTGCAAGTGATGGAAACCGCCGACGCCATCCGCCGGGTGGCGCTGGAACGGGGTTTCAGCGAGCGTGACATCTTCAACGTTGATGCCCAGTTCGACTGGAATGTGTTGTATGACGTGGCCGGGGCGCTTTCCCTGTTTGCCGATAAAAAGCTGTTGGATGTGCGCATGCAGACCTGCAAGGCGGGTGTTTCCGGCAGCAAGGCGTTACAGCATTACCTCGACTATCTGCCTTCTGACAAGGTGTTGTTGCTGCAAACCGGCAGGCTGGACAAAGCCTGCAAGAGTGCGGCGTGGGTGAAAAAGGTCGAGCAGGTGGGCGTGCTGGTGCAGGTATGGGATTTGTCGCCCGCGCAAACCCAGGCGTGGATTGCCAAACGGATGCGCAACGCAGGATTGCAGCCGGACAACGAAGCGGTGCGTTACCTGACCGAACGGGTGGAGGGTAACTTGCTGGCAGCGGTGCAGGAAATCGGCAAACTGGTCTTGCTGTTCGGCAAGCGTCCGATTTCTGCCGACAATATCATGAGCGTGGTGGCGGATAATTCCCGGTTCAGTGTGTTTGACCTGAGTGAAGCGGTTCTGGCGCAGGATGCGCGCCGTATCCGCCACATCATGCAGGTCTTGCAGGAAGAAGACACTGCCCCGCCATTGATGATCTGGGCACTGGCCGACCTGCTGCGCCAGCTTTACACGGCGTGCGAAAATGTGCGCAACAATGCATCCAATCAGGGCATCCTGATGCGCATGCCGAAAAACCGGCAGGCGCTGTTCCAGAATGCCTTGCGCCGCATGATGACAGTCGACTGGACGCTGCTGTTTACCCATGCCGCCCGCCTTGACCGCCACAGCAAAGGGGTAGGGCGTGATGTTTCCCGCCACCCGCAGCGCCTGTGGGATGACATGCTGGAACTGGCGCTGAAACTGGCCGGGCGGCCTGTGATGGCAGCCGCCTAGTTGCCTTCGACTCTACTTCGACAGGCTCAGCACAAGCGCTCAGGCAACGGGTCGTGCCACCCAACCGAGGGCTGAGCGGAGTCGAAGCCCGGCGACGCTCACTCCACCATCAGACCATGGCTGGAATACCAGCTTTTGTCGATTTCCCACTGTACTTCCTGAACGCCGGGCTGTTCCTTCACCAGCTTTCCGGCCTTTTCCTGTAAATGAGCCAGCCGTTTCTGTGCTTCAATCATTTCTGGCGTGTCAGGGTTGCTGGTGTCCAGGTTTGGGAACGCGATGTTGAAGAATTGCAGTACAGAAACCTGCGGTGAACGCGGGCTGCTGAGGGTGGCAACACCATTTTCCAGCTTGATTGCCCGGAACTGGTAAGGGTAGGCGGAAAGTTCTGGATCTGCTTTCAATGCATTGTTCAGGTTGTTGAATTCAGGGTCTTGCCGGGCGAACCACAAGAGCGCAAGAGCAAGAAAAATAGCCAGGACAATCAATCCCTGCTTTGTGTTGGACATGGGTGCAATCCTTGTTGAAAACTGTTTTGTAAATGACCCGTCAAGCGGGAGCCATGGGAAAAATCAAAATGCAGCATCGAGGCTACCCTGTAGGAGCCTGCCCCGCAGGCGATTCTTTCATCTCCCGCTCCCCGGTTTGCAAACGCCACAAGGCAGCATACGTGCCATTGCGTTGCAGCAGGGCATCATGCGTGCCGGATTCGCTAATACGCCCGTGTTCCAGCACATGAATGCAATGCGCATGGCGTACCGTCGAGAGGCGATGCGCAATGATCAGGCTGGTGCGCCCGACCACCAGCCGGTCGAGGGAACGCTGGATGGCGGCTTCGGTTTCATTGTCCACGGCTGAAGTGGCTTCATCCAGAATCAGGATGGGTGGATTTTTGAGGATGGCGCGTGCTAATGCCAAGCGTTGGCGTTGCCCGCCGGAAAGTTTCATGCCGCGTTCGCCAACCTGGGTGTCGTAACCTTGCGGCAACTGGCTGATGAACTCGTGTGCTTCGGCGGCTTGGGCTGCTGCAATCACGGCGTTGCGGGGCGTAGCGTGGCTGCCGTAGGCAATATTTTCCGCGACACTGGCATCGGCGAGAAAGGTGTCTTGCGCAACATAGCCAATGGTGCGGCGCAAATCCTGCAACTGAATACCGGCAATCGCTTGCCCGTCGAGCTGGATGCTGCCTTGTTGTGGATCGTGGAAGCGTAGTAGCAACTTGATCAGGGTGCTTTTGCCACCACCGGTACTGCCAACAAAAGCCACCGTTTCACCGGCTGCAATTTTCAGGTTCAGGTCACTGATGGCGGCCTGGTTCTGTCCGGGATAGGTGAAGCTCACGCCGGTAAATGCCAACTCGCCTTTCACCGTGCTGGTTTCCAACGCTACACCGGCGTAGCTGATTTCAACCGGGGTATGCAGCAAATCCAGCACGCGCTGGATGGAGGCCATCGAACGCTGATACAGATCGGTCATGTCCGCCAGTCGTGTCAGCGGCCACAACAGGCGCTGGGTCAGGTAGACCAGCACCGAGTAACTGCCCACGCCAATTTCGCCATTCAGTGCCATGAAGCCACCGTACAACAGGGTGACGGTGAACCCAGCCAGAATCGCCATGCGGATCACGGGGGTAATCGCCGATGACCAGCGGATCGCTTCGGCGTTGCGGTTGCGGTAATGGTCGGAACCTTGCCGAATCTGTTCGGCCTCGAAATCTTCCGCCGTATACGCCTTGACGGTGGCAATCCCGCTCAGGTTGTTGTTGAGGCGGGTCGCCAGTGCCCCGGCAGCTTCGCGCATCGCGGTATAGCGCGGAGCCAAGCGTTTCTGGAACCAGAATGCGCCATACAAAATGAACGGAATCGGTAACAGGGCGAGGGCTGCCAGACTGCTGGTGAGGGCGAAGAATACTCCGCTGACCATCAAGGTGCCGACGAATACCTGAATCAGGTCATTTGCGCCGCCATTGAGGAAACGTTCCATCTGGTTGATGTCTTCGTTGAGCACCGAGAGCAGGTTGCCGCTGCGGTTGCGTTCAAACCAGGCCATGTCGAGCTGTTGCACGTGGCGGTAGGCATCCATGCGCAGGTCGTGTTGCAGGTTTTGCGCCAGATTGCGCCACTTGAGGTTGTACAGGTACTCGAACAGCGATTCGGCAATCCACACAATTGCGGTGAGGATTGCCAGCGCCACGATCTGCTGCTTGGGGTCGGCAATGCCCAGCTTGGCGACGAAAGAATCCTGCTGGTTGACCACCACATCGACCGCTACCCCGATCAGCACTTCCGGCAATACGTCGAAGAATTTGTTGAGGATGGAGTAGAGCGACGCCCTGATTACGTCGGGGCGGTATTGGCGGGCGTAGGTGAACAGGCGTTGCAGGGGGTGGACGGGGTTGTCCATGAGGGTGTTCCTTTCGGGTGGGTCAGGGGGGAGTTTAGCATAAGGCAAGGAAGAGCCCGTCTGATTGGCAGTGAGCTTTAGGGAACCAATGCGCCAAATTTTCTAGTACACTCGACCTATTACTACTACCCATTACACAAGGCTGATTCATGAACGAATCAATACTCAAAGGCTATCTGGATCATGTCGAGATTCGGGGTTTCCGTAGCCTCAAGGATGTTTCGGTTGAGCTGTCACCACTGACAGTGCTCATTGGTGCAAATGGTGCAGGCAAATCCAACTTCATCAAGTTTTTTGAGATGATGCGTTGGCTGATGGATGGGCGTAGCTTGAGGGAGTGGGTATTGCGCGAAAGTGGCGCAGATGACAACCTGTTCATGGGCAAAGATACCACGGATAGCGTGACTTGCCAATTGAGCTTGACTATCGAAGGTCAGCAAGACCGCTATGAGTACCAATCCAAACTACTCGCCGATACCTCAGATCAGATGAGCATTGTGTATGAACATACGCGCTTAAGTGATGAAAAATGGATGATGTTACCATCGGCTTCAACTGATGTATCCAGCGTATTTTATCAAGGAATTAGAAAACCTGTTCTGGCTGATGGCAAGCTGTTGAAAAGCGGAATTCCACAAGTGTTGGGGTATTTTCTGCAACGTTGCCGGGTCTATCAATTCCATGATACTGCCAGAAATGCTGGCATCAAGAAGCACCATGACACCAGTGATTCGGTGTTTCTGAATTCTGATGGCGATAATTTGGCGGCTATATTGTTGGCCTTGCGTGAAAATCATGCCAAACGCTTTAAGCTGATAGAAAAGCAAATCAGCCGTGTATTGAGCAGCTTCGATGGCTTTGTGCTTGAGCCGCAGCACGGTAAAGTCATGTTGCGCTGGCGGCATAAGCAGGGTGATAAAATCATGGGGGCGCACCTGACTTCTGATGGTTCGTTGCGTCTGTTTTGCCTGATTACTTTGTTAAACCTTCCCGTTGAACAATTGCCGGACATTATTTTGTTGGATGAGCCAGAGTTAGGTTTGCATCCCAATGCGATTACCCTGATTGCTGCGATGATCCAAAGGGTTTCACATACTTCTCAAGTTATTCTGGCGACACAATCGCCCTTTATGGTGGATTGCTTTGAGCTGGACAATATTGTCGTCGCTGATCTTGAAGAGGGCGCTACCCGGCTACGCAAATTAGCCAAAGAAACCTATCAGCAATGGCTGGATGATGAGTTTTCAGTATCCGAACTTTGGTTGAGTAATGTGCTGGGGGGGCAAGTATGAGTCGGGTGTTGGTGATCTGTGAGGGGCAAACAGAAGCGGCATTTGTCCGGGATTGTCTGCAACCTTATCTGCTCGACAAAGGCGTCTATGTGTTTGTGGAAAACCTGCGTGGGAATGTTTCCAGCCAGCGGGTTGCCCATTTTGTCCGTAACAATTTCCGGTCTTTCGATAAGATAACGACGTTACTGGACTTTTATGGCTTTCAGGATCGTGAACAGGATTCACGGCAAGCACTTGAGGCGTTTATAGCAATGATGGCTCAGGGCATCATGCCGCAAGCCGATATAGCTGAAAAGTTTCTTCCCTACGTGCAAATGTATGAGTTTGAAGGCTTGTTATTCAGTGATGTCAGTCAGTTTGAATGGGTGCAGGACGGTTGGAACACTGATGCGGAACGACAGTTACAGGCAATATGCAATGCCTTTGATAATCCTGAATTGATTAATGATAGCCCTTTAACTGCACCCTCTAAACGTTTGGGGGCGATCTTTGCGCATCATTACAAGAAAGTGGAGCATGGTTCAATTATTGCGGAGAGTATCGGTCTGCAAACCATTCGTGAACAATGCCCGAACTTCAACGAGTGGCTGACATGGTTGGAATCGTTGTGACCCATTCAACGCGCTATAGCCAAATCAAAATACCCCCCGAAGAAATCGACCTCCAGCCCATCCGCGCCCAAGGTTCCGGCGGACAGAACGTCAACAAGGTTTCAACCGCCATCCACCTGCGTTTCGACATCCACGCCTCATCCCTGCCGGAAGTCTGGAAGGAAAAGCTGCTGATCTACCCCGACCAGCGCATTTCCAGCGATGGCGTGATTGTCATCAAGGCGCAAACCCACAACAGCCAGGAAAAAAACCGTGCCGACGCGCTGGAACGCCTGCGCCAGCTCATCCTTGAAGCCACCAAAGTGCAGAAAAAGCGCAAGGCGACCCGCCCAACCCGCAGTTCCCAAACCAGGCGGCTGGACAGCAAGAAAAAACACAGCCAGACCAAAGCCGGGCGCGGCAAGGTGGATTATTAACCATACCCACCGCCACCCGGTGTAGCCACCGTCAGCACATCGCCCGCTTCCACCTCTACCTGCGCAATCCCTTCCAGCGTTTGCAGATAACCATCCGCCCGTAACACCCGGTTGACCCCGCGCTGCCCATGCCTGCCGCCCGCCATGCCATACGGCGCAACCTTGCGATGCCCCGACACAAGGCTCACGGTCATCGGTTCCAGAAAGCGGGTCTTGCGCACCACGCCATCGCCGCCGCGCTGTTTGCCTTTGCCGCCAGAATGCGGGCGTATGTGGAAAGCTTCCAGCCGCACCGGAAAGCGCGTTTCGAGAATTTCCGGGTCAGTCAGACGCGAATTGGTCATGTGGGTATGCACCGCACTCGCGCCATCCGCATTCGCCGTCGCACCCGCGCCGCCACACAGGGTTTCGTAATACTGGTGGCGGGCATTGCCCCACGTCACGTTGTTCATCGTACCTTGTGCCGCTCCCATGATGCCGAGTGCGCCGAATAGCGCATCCACCACGTATTGCGAGGTTTCCACATTGCCCGCCACCACTGCCGCCGGGTATTGCGGGTTGAGCAGGGAGCCGGGCGGAATGATGATATTGAGCGGCTTGAGACAACCTTCGTTGAGCGGGATATTGTCCGCCACCAAACAGCGGAACACGTACAGCACCGCCGCACGGGTAATCGCCGTCGGTGCATTCAAGTTGCCGGGGTGCTGCGGGCTGGTTCCCGTGAAATCCAGCGTGGCGGAACGGCTTGCCGTATCCACGGTAATTTGCACGCACACAAGGCTGCCATCATCCATCTCATACTGGAAACTGCCATCACGCAGACTGCCGATCACGCGCCGCACCGAGGCTTCCGCATTGTCCTGTACATGGCGCATGTAGGCTTGCACCGTTGCCAACCCCATCTGCCCGATCATGCGCCGCAGTTCGGATTCGCCGCGTGCGCAAGCCGCCAGTTGCGCCTTCAGGTCGGCAATGTTGTAGTCGATATTGCGGGCGGGGTACGTGCCAGATGCCAGCAAGGCACGAATTGCTTCCTCGCGGAAATGGCCTTGCTCTACCAGCTTGACATTGGTGAGCAGGATACCTTCCTCCTCAATCGTGCGGCTTTGCGGCGGAATTGATCCGGGGGTAACCCCGCCCACATCGGCATGATGCCCACGGGTGGCGACGTAGAAAATGATCGCGCTGCCCGTTTCCTCGAACACCGGCTTGACCACGGTAATGTCAGGCAAGTGCGTGCCGCCGTGGTACGGGTCATTCAGCACGAATACATCGCCCGGCTGCATTGCGCCCGCATTGGCACTGATCACTGCCTTGATGCTCTCGCTCATGCTGCCCAGATGCACCGGCATGTGCGGCGCATTCGCCACCAGATTGCCATCGGGGTCGAAGATCGCGCAGGAAAAGTCCAGCCGTTCCTTGATATTCACCGACACGGCGGTTTGTTCCAGTACAAAGCCCATCTGCTCGGCGATCGACATGAACAGGTTGTTGAAGATTTCCAGGCGGATGGGGTCGGGGGAATTACCCCCCATCCCCGGCCCTTCCCCCGCAAGGGGGGCAGGGAGCGAAGAGGGGAGGCGTTCCATCACCAGATTGCCTTGCCCGGTCAATTGCACCGTCCAACCTGGTTCCACCACCACCGTCCCGGTACATTCCAGAATCACCGCCGGGCCACTAATGGATTGGTCTGTTTGCAATGCTTCCCGCTGATAAAACGGCGTATCCCGCCATTCCCCACGCATAAACACCGGATGGACTGTAGCCGTTCCCTGAGCGGAGTCGAAGGGAACATGAGGCAGAGGAGGATTCCTTTCCCCTGCAATCCCCTCCACCTCAATACTGGCAACCACCACCGCCTTCTCAGCCGTCACAAACCCAAACCGTACCCGATGCGCCTCCTCAAACGCCGCACGGATCGCACTCGCGTCCTCTCCATCCCAAGCCACCAGCAAACTCGAATCCGACCCCGCATACCGGCAATGCAGCCGCGTTTCATGCCGCAAATGCGCAGTGCTGACACCTTGCTCACGGATATGCGCCGCCGTTTCCGCCATCAATTCCGCCCGTAAGCTTTCCAGACCAGCCAGCAATCCGCCATCCAGCACAGCTTCCACGCTACGGGTCAGAATCTGCCGCACATCCGCCAAGCCCATCCCATACGCCGACAACACGCCAGCGAACGGATGCAGGAATACCTTGCTCATCCCCAACGCTTCCGCCACCAGGCAGGCATGTTGCCCGCTCGCGCCGCCAAAGCAGCACAGCGCGTATTCGCTCACGTCGTAGCCGCGTTGGACAGAGATTTTCTTGATCGCATTCGCCATGTTTTCGACGGCAATGGCGAGAAAGCCTTCTGCAACCTGTTCGGGTGTCAGGCTTCGACTCCGCTCAGCCAACGAATTGAACTTCGCACAAACAGTATCGACATCCAGCGCTTCATTGCCTTCGGGGCCGAAAATCTGTGGGAAATAATCCGCCTGCAACTTGCCCAGCATCACATTGCAATCAGTAATCGTCAGCGGCCCACCCCGCCGGTAAGCCGCAGGTCCCGGATTCGCCCCGGCGGAGTCTGGCCCCACCCGGAAGCGTTGCCCGTCGAAATGCAATATCGAACCGCCACCCGCTGCCACAGTATGAATCAGCATCATCGGCGCACGAATCCTTGCCCCGGCAATATGGCTTTCCAGCGTGCGTTCGTACTCGCCCGCAAAGTGGCACACGTCAGTCGACGTACCGCCCATATCAAAACCAATCAGTCGATCAAAACCGGCAGCCTGTGCGGTTTGCACCATGCCAACCACACCACCCGCAGGCCCTGACAGGATCGCATCCTTGCCCTGAAAGTGATCCGCGTGGGTCAGCCCGCCATTGGATTGCATGAAAAACAGCCTGGTATCAGGTAGTTCCCGCGCCACTTGCTCGACATAGCGGCGCAACACAGGCGAAAGGTAGGCATCCACCACCGTGGTATCCCCGCGTCCCACAAACTTGATCAGCGGGCTGACCGCATGGCTGGTGGAAACCTGGGTGAAACCGATTTCGCGGGCAAGCGCTGCCACTTGCTGCTCGTGCTGCGGGTAGCGATAAGCGTGCATGAACAAAATCGCCACCGAGCGCAAACCCTTGGCATAAGCGGCTTGCAGGGCAGGGCGGATTTGCGCTGCATCCGGTGTTTGCAGGATTTCCCCATCAGCAGCAATACGTTCCTCCACCTCCAGCACCTCGGCATAGAGCATTTGTGGCAATTCAATGTCGAGCGCGAACAAGTTGGGGCGTTGCTGGTAGCCAATGCGCAAGGCATCACCGAAACCGCGTGTCGTAACCAGCAGCACGGGTTCGCCCTTGTGTTCCAGCAGCGCATTGGTGGCAACAGTCGTGCCCATGCGCACGGTGTCTATCTGTTCCACCGGAATGGCTTGCCCTCTTTCCACCCCCAGCAGATCACGAATGCCCTGAATCGCGGCGTCAGGGTAACGTTCCGGATTTTCCGACAGCAGCTTGTGGGTGCGCAGTTCGCCATCTGGCGTGCGTGCCACGATGTCGGTGAAGGTGCCGCCACGGTCGATCCAGAATTGCCAACGTCCGTATGTCATGGGAAATACTCCTGATTGTCTTGCCGTTTGATCGTTATCAATGTTGTTGCGCTGCGATTTTCGCTAGGGTCTATTTCCATACTGAAAGTGTCGGGAATTAGAGCGACCGGCATCTTCGGTATGTCACAAACGGAATAAAGACTCATCACGCAGGAGGTAACATGATAACTGATGAAGTCGTCGATCTGTCACGGCTGCAATTCGCCGTAACTGCCCTTTACCATTTCCTGTTCGTCCCGCTGACGCTGGGGATGACATTCATGCTGGCCATTATGGAATCAGTGTATGTCATGACCGGCAAGCAGGTGTACAAGGACATGGTAAAGTTCTGGGGCAAGTTGTTCGGTATCAACTTCGCCCTCGGTGTCACCACCGGTCTGACCATGGAATTCCAGTTTGGCACCAACTGGGCATATTACTCACATTACGTCGGCGATGTATTCGGTGCGCCACTGGCCATTGAAGGCTTGATGGCTTTCTTCCTCGAATCGACCTTTGTTGGTTTGTTTTTCTTCGGTTGGGATCGTCTGAGCAAGGTGCAGCATTTGTCCGTCACCTGGCTGATGGCGATAGGCACCAACCTTTCCGCGCTGTGGATACTGATCGCCAATGGCTGGATGCAGAATCCGGTCGGGGCGGAATTCAGCTATGAAACCATGCGCATGGAAATGGTGGACTTCGCCGCCGTCCTGCTGAACCCGGTTGCGCAGGTCAAGTTCATCCACACCGTGGCGGCGGGTTACGTGACGGGGGCGATGTTCGTGCTGTCCATCAGTGCCTGGTACATGCTCAAGGGTCGCGACATCGGTTTTGCGCGCCGTTCGTTTGCGGTGGCCGCCGGTTTCGGTTTCGCTTCCATCCTCTCCGTCATCCTGCTGGGTGATGAAAGCGGTTACGAGGCGGGCGATGTGCAGAAGATGAAACTGGCCGCGATTGAGGCTGAATGGGAAACCCACCCCGCACCCGCCGGTTTCAACGTGATTGCGTTCCCGGATCAGGAGAAGGGTGAAAACAGTTTCGAGCTGAAAATTCCGTATGCACTTGGCCTGATCGCAACCCGCTCCCTCAGTGAGGAAGTTAAGGGCATCAACGATCTGGTGGAAGAAAACACCCAGCGCATCCGCAACGGCATCCTCGCTTACAGCCTGTTTACCAAAATGCGCGCAGGCACCGCCAGCGATGTGGATGCGGAAAGCTTCAGCCGTTTGAAAGCCGATCTGGGCTATGGCTTGCTGCTCAAGCGTTACACGCCGAATGTGGTGGATGCGACCGAAGCGCAAATCCAGATGGCGGCGAAAGACACCGTGCCAAATGTCGCCCCCCTGTTCTGGACATTCCGCATCATGGTTGCTTCCGGCTTCTTCATGTTGCTGGTGTTTACACTGGCGTTCTATTACACCGCGAAAAAGACGGCGTTTGAAAAGCGCTGGTTGTTGCGTCTGGCTGCCGTTAGCCTGCCGTTGCCGTGGATTGCGATCGAGTCCGGCTGGTTCGTGGCCGAATACGGTCGCCAGCCGTGGGCGATTGGTGAGGTGCTGCCGACGTTCCTCGGTACTTCGACGCTGACGGAATGGGATCTGATCGGCAGTATCGCTGGCTTCGTGTTCTTCTACACGATCCTGCTGATTGCCGAGATGTACCTGATGATCAAGTTCGCCAAGCAGGGGCCAAGCAGTCTGCACAGCGGGCGCTACCATTTCGAGAAAAGTGGTGGTGGTCATGCAGGCGCTGTCATGGCTGACAAACTCAACGAGCGGGTGTAAGGAGTACGAACATGATTTTTGATTATGAAACATTCAAGCTCATCTGGTGGGTACTGGTTGGCGTTTTGTTTATCGGTTTTGCTTTGACCGATGGCTTCGACATGGGCGTGGGCGCGTTGCTGCGTTATGTCGGTAAAACCGATGAAGAACGCCGGGTGGCGATCAATACGATTGCACCGCACTGGGATGGTAATCAGGTGTGGCTGATCCTGGCGGCAGGGGCGATTTTTGCGGCCTGGCCGATCACGTTTGGCGCGGCGTTTTCCAGCTTTTACTGGGCGCTGGTGCTGACGCTGTTCTCGCTGTTCTTCCGTCCGGTTGGTTTTGACTACCGTTCCAAGATTGCTGACCCGCGCTGGCGTAATACCTGGGACTGGGGCCTGGTCGCTGCCGGGGTGATTCCGCCACTGGTGATCGGGGTGGCATTTGGCAATTTGCTGCTGGGCGTGCCTTTCGAGTTCGATGAATTCCTGCGCATCAGTAGTTACGGTTCGCTGTTTGCCCTGTTCCACCCGTTCGCGGTGCTGGTGGGGCTGGTCAGCCTGCTGATGTTCATGATGCAGGGCGCGACCTACCTGATGATGCGTACCGATGAAGCGGTGTATGCGCGTTCCCGCAAGGCGGCGCAAATGACTGCTATGGGTGTGCTGATCACCTTCGGTTTGGCGGGTATCTGGTTGTGGGCTGGCATTGATGGTTTCGCCATTACCCAGGAACCTTCCCATAGCGCACTGCCCAACCCGGTTGCGAAAACCGTGATGCCGATGGCGGGCGCGTGGCTGGCGAATTACAGCACTTATCCGCTGGCGATTGCGGCTCCGGTAGCGGGCTTCCTCGGCGCATTCGGGGTGTTGTTGCTGGCGGGGAAAGATCGCCCGGTGCTGAGCTTCATTCATAGTTCGCTGAGCGTAATCGGGGTGATCATGACGGCCGGGGTTTCGCTGTTTCCGTTCGTCATGCCTTCCAGCCTGAACCCGAACCATAGCCTGACGATCTGGGATTCTTCCTCCAGCCATCTGACGCTGGCGATCATGTTCTGGGCGGCGATGATTTTCGTGCCGATCATCCTGTTTTACACCGTGTGGTGCTACAAACAGTTGTGGGGCAAGATTACCGTCAAGTTTATCCGTGACAACGATCACGCGGTTTATTAAGGAGGTTTACTATGTGGTATTTCGCATGGCTTCTCGGCGTACTGCTGGCCTGTTCCTTCGGCATTATCAATGTCATGTGGCTTGAGATGCACGGCGGTCTGGAGCAGGATGACTGAGTAGTTTGACTCCGGGAGGAGCAAGGTAAAAGGGAGTGTTTTCATGCACTCCCTTTTTTGTTTTGCCCTATAATCCGGCCAGATTTGACAAGTAATTTAAAACAGGAATGCACCATGACCATTACCCAGATAGAAGGCAAGGGCGGCTTGCCCATGATCAATGTCAGCAACGAGCATGCGGAGGCACTGATTTCGGTGTACGCAGGGCAGGTGCTGTCATTTACGCCCAAGGGCGCGGCGGATGTGCTGTTTGTCAGCGACAAGGCTTATTACGCAGCAGGCAAGGCGATCAAGGGCGGTGTGCCCATTTGCTGGCCATGGTTCGGCGCTGATCCGGAAGGCAAGGGCCGTCCGGCGCACGGCTTCATGCGTAATCGTATGTGGGAAGTGTGGGGCAGCAGCGAAAATGCGGATGGTTCCTCAAGCGTAACGCTGGGTGTGGAATCTTCCCCTGAAACACTGGCTATCTGGCCGCACGCCTTCAAACTGGCGATGGAAATCACCGTTGGCAAAACCCTGCAACTGGCGCTGGTGACACACAACACCGGTGATGCGGCATTCAGCATTACCCAGGCCATGCATACCTATTTCTCGGTCGGCGACATTGCGCAAACCCGTGTTACCGGGCTGGAAGGCACGCAATACATCGACAAGGCGGCAGGCGCAGGCGGCGCAATCAAACAGCAGGATGGCGCGGTGGGAATCGCGGCGGAAGTCGACCGTGTTTACCTCGACGTTCCAGCCGCACTGGCGATTGTAGATGGTGCGCTGAACCGTAGCATCCGCATCACTTCCAGCGGCAACAAGACAGCGGTGGTGTGGAACCCGTGGGCAGAAATTGCCGCGAGCATGGCTGACTTGCAGGATGACGATTACACCCGTTTCGTCTGTGTCGAAACCACCAATGCGGTGGATGATGTGGTGGAGGTTCCGGCAGGCGGGGAATTTCGTCTGGTGGCGGAATACGCTGTGTAATCCGCTGCATTAGCCCAATAAAAAAGGGAACGATTAAACCGCTCCCTTTTCATTACCCCCCGTTCTCTGTTCCCCGCGAGCCTGATGGCTTCTACACCACCAAGTATAAGCCGGATGCAGGATAAATCCTTTGCGCTTCAGTCAGTAATTACCCGAGGTCGGATGCAGGTAAATCCGTCGGCATCACTCTGCAAGTCGAAGTAAGTTTTATTGCCCGGCAGCTTCCCCATCCCTACAATCTACCCCCGATGACAAGAGAAACTGAATCCAGACGCGGCAAACCCGATCCGGCCATCACCACAGCCTTGAACAACTGGAAGACCCACTCCGGCTTCTGGCTGAAAGCTGCTGTCGCCATCGGCATGAGCGCTGGTCTGCTGCTGATTGCGCAGGCGTGGCTGCTGGCGACTACCATCAACGCCGTCGTATTCAGCAAAGCTGCCCTTGCGGACGTAATGCCCTGGCTCTGGGGGATGCTGGCGATTTTCCTGCTGCGCGCAGGGCTGGCGTGGGCATCGGAGCAGGCTGCTTTCCACGCCGCTATCCAGGTCAAACTCGCCATCCGTACACAGCTTTACGGTCATGTGCAAAAGCTTGGTCCTGCCTGGCTGAGTAATGAGCGTTCCGGCGACATCATTAACACGCTCAGCGATGGGGTGGAGGCGCTGGAAGCCTATTACGCCCGCTACATTCCCGCCATGTCACTGATTGTGTTGGTGCCACTGGCGATACTGGTTTTTGTGTTTGGCAGTGACTGGATTTCTGCCTTGATCATGCTGGTGACAGCACCGCTGATTCCGCTGTTCATGATCCTGATCGGCAAGGGCACGGAAAAGCGCAACCAGCAGCAGTGGAAATCCCTCGCCCGCATGAGCGCCCATTTCCTCGACGTGATCCAGGGCTTGACCACGCTCAAGCTGTTCAACGCCAGCCGCCGCGAAGCGCAGGTGGTGGCGCAGATTTCCGACGAATACCGCAAGGGAACCATGTCGGTACTGCGGATTGCGTTCCTGTCCTCGTTCGCGCTCGAATTCCTTGCTACCGTCAGTATCGCGCTGGTCGCCGTGCTGATTGGCTTCCGCCTGTTCTGGGGGGAAATGGACTTTTTCTACGGTCTGTTCGTGCTGTTGCTTGTCCCCGAGTTTTACCTGCCGCTGCGCAATATGGGTACGCAGTACCATGCGCGGATGGAAGCGATTGGGGCAGCGGAGCGGATGGTGGAGATATTGGGGGAGGAGGCGTCTTCACTCCCTGCCCCCCTTGCGGGGGAAGGGTTGGGGATGGGGGGTAAGGAGGCTGCAAGCCTCCCAATCCGCTTACAAAATATTGACTTCACCTACCCCGACGGACGCCAGGCCCTAAAAGATTTGTCGCTGGAAATCCGCCCCAACGAGACCCTCGCCATCGTTGGCCCCAGCGGTTCCGGCAAAACCACCCTGATCAACCTGCTGATGGGTTTCCTGCAACCCCAGTCCGGCCAAATCCTCATCGGTGACTCGCCGCTGCCAGCCATCGAGCCGGAGGCATGGCGCGCACAATTCGCCTGGCTGCCGCAAAAGCCGCAACTGTTTCCGGGTACGGTTGCCGACAACATCCGCCTCGGCAACCCGCAGGCCAGTCTGGAAGCTGTGCAAGCCGCTGCCGAACAGGCGCAGGCACATGCTTTCATCGCTGCCTTGCCGCAAGGCTATGAAACCATTGTTGGCGAGGCCGGGCAGGGGCTTTCCGGTGGCCAAATCCAGCGCATCGCCCTGGCCCGCGCCTTCCTCAAGGATGCGCCGCTGGTGATCCTCGATGAAGCCACCGCCAATCTGGACATGGAAAGCGAAACCCTCGTCCAGGCTGCCGTGCAGAAACTGGCACAAGGCCGTACCCTGATCATGATTGCCCACCGCCTGCGCACCGTGCGTTCCGCTTCCCGTATCGCGGTGATTGACCACGGCCAGGTAGCGCAAGTGGGAACCCATGCTGAACTGCTGGAAACTTCACCCGTCTACCGTCAGATGGTGCAAGCTTACGGAGGTGAAGCATGAACGACCTGTTGCGTTTGTTGCGGATGTTCAAGCCGTATTGGGGATGGACGGTGCTCGGCATCTTTCTGTCGTTCATCACCTTGCTGGCAAATGTCGGGCTGATGGCGGTTTCCGGCTGGTTCATCAGCGCCATGGCGATGGCGGGGGCGGCAGGGGTGACGATGAACTATTTCACCCCATCCGCGCTGATCCGCCTTGCCGCCATTGTGCGTACCGCCGGGCGCTACGGGGAACGGTTGGTCACGCACGAAGCCACCTTCCGTTTGCTGGCTGAACTGCGTGTGTGGTTCTACCAGCAACTGGAACCGCTGGCCCCGGCGCGGCTGGAAGCCTACCGCAGTGGCGACCTGCTCAGCCGCATCCGCGCCGACATCGACAAGCTGGATACGGTTTACCTGCGTCTGCTGGTTCCGCTGGTGGTGGCGATGCTGGCTACGCTGGTGTTTGTCGTTGTGCTGCTGTTCTACCACCCGTTGTTGGCACTGGTGGAAGGAACCCTGCTGCTGGTGGCGGGCGTATTTATTCCGTGGCTGATGAACCGGCTGGGTCATACCACGGGCCAGCAGATCGTGGCGACCAAGGCACAAATGCGTGCTGCACTGGTCAATGACTTGCAGGGCATGGGCGAACTGCTGGTGTATGGTGCAGCCGCCAGCCATGCCAGCGAAATCAACCGGCTGTCACATGAACTGGCGCGACAGCAGCAGGCCATGAGCGGCTTGCAGGGTGTTGCGCAAGGTGCACTCGGCTTGTGTGCCAATCTGGCCATGTGGGGAATGCTGCTGGTGGCGATTCCACTGGTGTCCGACGGCAGGCTTGCCCCACCGGAACTGGCGATGCTGGCGCTGTTCGCACTGGCCAGTTTCGAGGCAGTCATGCCATTGCCGCTGGCATTCCAGACGCTGGGTGAAACGCTGGCAGCGCTGCGGAGAATTTTCGAGCTGACCGATATGCAGCCAGCTGTGCTGGAGCCGCAACAGCCTTTGCCAATGCCACATACATTCCACTTTGCATTTAAAGATGTTGTTTTCCGGTATGGTGAAAACGCTGATACCCTGCACAACATCACCCTCGACTTTTCGCCCGCCAGCAAATTGGCAGTTGTCGGTGCAACAGGCTCTGGCAAAAGCACGCTGGCCAGTCTGTTGCTACGCTTTCGAGAATCCGCCAGTGGTGAAATCCTGCTGGCTGGTCAGCCGATCCAGCATTACAGCGGGGAGGCTCTGCGTCAGCACATTGCTGTCGTTCCCCAGCAAACCCACTTGTTCAATGCCACCATCCGCGACAATCTGCTGCTGGCGAAACCGGATGCCGATCAAGCTGCCATTGAAGCTGCCTGCCGGTTGGCGTTGATCCACGATTTCATCAGCAGCCAGCCGCAAGGCTACGATACCTGGGTGGGCGAAACCGGTGTGCGTCTGTCGGGTGGGCAGGCCAAACGGGTGGCGATTGCCCGTGCCTTGCTGAAAAACGTTCCTGTGCTGATCCTCGACGAACCAACGGAAGGGCTTGATCCTGAAACTGCCCGGCAAGTGATGCACAATATTGTTGGGCATGTGCAAATCAACCAGCAAAGCCTGCTGCTGATTACCCACCGTCTGCAAGGGTTGGAGCAGATGGACAATATCCACGTCATGGACGCAGGTCACATCATCGAATCCGGAACCCACGCCGGATTACTGGCAGCCCAGGGTCATTATCATTATTTGACCAGTATCAACAAACTGTTGGTTGAACAAACAAAGTCCTGAATACTTTTGCGAAATCGCAATGCGCCTTGATTGTCTGGTGCTAAATACTGGACGCTGGTACAGAGTGGATTTTTAATGATGGATTATCAGGCCAATGACGGAGCCATTAGCGAATGCCCGGTAGATGAGTTCGCGGTTTTTGCCGAACTGGGTGGGGATTTCAGCGATACCCTTAAGCGCATGGCGAGTGAAAGCGTGCTGTATACGGCTGCCGAGTCGATTTACGTGGCCGGGACTAACGCCAGGCATCTTTACATTCTGCGTGACGGCCATGTGAAGTTGTTCAAATCCACCATCAACGGGAAGGATCAAATCATCCGTATCGTCAAGCCGGGCGAAATCTTCGGCTTCGACGGTCTGGTCGACACGGTTTACAACCACAGCGCAGTGCCCCTCAAGCACGCCAAAGCCTGCCGTATACCGGTCGAACGCCTGCGCTTGCTGGGCGCTCAACGCCCCGAAGTCGAACGCCTGATCATGGTGCGCTGCATCAAGGAATTGCAGCATGCCGACGAACGTCTGCTGGAACTGGGTGCCAAAAGGTCAGCGGAACGGCTTGCTTCCTTCCTCATTTCCTGGTGTGAGGCGACACCCGCAGATAGATGGACGCCGCTGGTGCTGTCCCGCCTCGAAATCGCCCAGTTGCTTGGGCTGACCATCGAAACGGTAAGCCGATTTTTCGCGCAATGGAAGCGGGACGAGGTGGTGGAAGAACGGAATCAGGCAATCCGCATTCTTGACCAGAAACGCTTGAAAACGGTTGCGGAAAGCAGGGCGTAGACCCGCTCCATTCATCATGAATCCACATTTCCTGCATGACCTTTGCACCTGATTGATGCACAATCGCGGCTTCGTTTTATTGGATGTCACTCAACTGTATGAGCCGCCTTTTGCGTTCCGGCGCGGTGATCAGCGCCATGACCATGGTTTCCCGCGTGCTGGGTTTGCTGCGCGACATGATTGTTGCCCGGTATTTTCCGGTCGATGGGGCTACGGATGCGTTTTACGTCGCCTTCCGTATTCCCAACCTGTTGCGGCGGTTGTTTGCCGAGGGGGCATTTTCGCTGGCATTCGTGCCGGTGCTGTCGGAATACAAGGAAAAGCAGGACAGGGAAACCCTCAAGGATTTACTCGACCATGTGGCGGGTTATCTGGGGCTGATCCTGTTGGTTATTACCGTAATCGGGGTGGTGGCCGCACCCGTGGTGATGTGGGTTTTCGCACCAGGCTTTGAAAGCAAGCCGGAGGCGCGCCCTGATCTGGCAGTGGATATGCTGCGGATTACGTTTCCTTACATTCTGTTTATTTCGCTGACGGCTTTTGTCAGTGGCATCCTCAATACCTTTCACAAATTTGCGATTCCGGCACTGACGCCTGCCTTGCTGAATGTGGTGATGATTGCGGCGGCTGTCTGGGGCGCGCCTTATTTCGACGAGCCGGTGCTGGCTCTGGCCTGGGGGGTGTTTTTTGCAGGCATAGCCCAACTGGTATTCCAGTTGCCTACATTGTCCCGTTTGGGGCTGTTGCCGCGTTTTCGCATCCGTCGGGCGCATGAGGGCGTTAGCCGCATCATGAAACTGATGATTCCGACCCTGTTCGGTTCCTCGGTTGCGCAATTGAACCTGCTGATCAATACCTTGCTGGCGTCATTTCTGGCGGTCGGCAGTATTTCCTGGCTGTATTATTCCGACCGTTTTGTGGAGTTGCCGCTGGCGATTGTCGGGGTGGCACTGGGAACCGTAATTTTGCCCAAGCTTTCCAGCGATCATGCGAAAGCGGATGCGACGCAGTTTCGCCACACCATGGATTGGGCGCTACGGATGGGGCTGGTGATTTCCCTGCCTGCCACGTTGGGGCTGATGTTGCTGGCGAAGCCGATTCTGGCGACGGTGATGATGCATGGCGCGTATGCGTGGAAAGACGTGGAAATGTCTGCTATGAGCCTGACGACTTATTCGTTTGGTCTGAGCGCCTTCATTCTGGTGAAGGTACTGGCACCCGGTTTTTATTCACGGCAGGACACCAAAACGCCAGTCAAAATCGGCATGATTGCGATTGTTTCCAATATACTGTTGAACATGGTGATTGTGCTGCCATGGCATTTCTCCGGCACACCGGGGGCACATGCAGGCTTGGCACTGGCTACTGCGCTGGCGGCTTACGTGAATGCCGGTTTGCTATTTTACAACTTGCACAAGCAACAGATTTTTGATCCGGAAAAAGGCTGGGGCGGGTTCCTGCTCAAAATTACCCTGGCTTGTGTCGTGATGGGCGCATTGTTGTGGTTTGTATCGCCAGCGGATATTTGGTGGCAGGCTGCGGCAGTCTGGGACAAGATTTTCTGGCTGACTGGTCTGATCATACTTGCACTGGTCAGCTATTTTGCCACTTTGCGCCTGTCGGGTATGCCGTTGAAGCAGATGTTGGGGCGTTAAGTCCGGGATGTCTGTTACACTCGGCACATGCGTTGGCCATACTCCGGTTGTGCTGCCTTGCTAACGGAATAAATACAGAATATTCAGGAGTTTCCTAATGAAAAAATTACTTTTGTCCGTCCCTGTCGTGTTGGGTATCGTCTGGGCCGGTACAAGCTGGTTTGTAGGCCAGCAAACCGAGTCCGAATTACGCCACTTCATCGACCGACAAAATGAACAGACGGCTGCGGAAGGGATTGAGCAGGAAATCGTCAGTTATGAAAAAGGTTTATTCGGTGCCAAGGCTGTTACCAAGCTGAAGGTCAACAAACCGCCACTGGATGAAATGTTCGGCGAACTCCAGTTTGTTAATGACATCACCAACGGGCCAGTCTTTTTCGGTGGTGGCAACCCTGTGCAGTTCGGCATGGCGCGCATCAATACCCGTCTGGATACAGAGGCGCTGGCTGAGGAAAAGCGCCAATGGGTGACAACCGCGTTTGAAGGCAAACAGCCGTTCGATGCCTATTCGGTGCTGGGTTTTGGTGGGAACACGGTTTCCCATGTAGTGCTCAACCCGATGAAAATTGACCAGGATGGCGCAACCATCGCGCTGGAAGGCGCAGAAATCGACGGCGACACCAACGCTGACATGATGGGCAAATTTACCGGCCATGTGGGCAAGCTCGAAGTGAAGGAGGCCAGTTCCACCTTTACCATGCCTTCGCTGGATGTGTCGGGTGACGTTGCTGGTGTGGTCGGCGGGCAGATGCTGGGCAGTTTTGAGGTGCGTGCACCGCAGGTTTCAGTGCTGGCAGAAGGCACTACCGAACCTTTCGTTTTCGACATGAATATCCAGAGCAATAGCGATGTGAAGGATGGTGCCGCCGAAGGCAAGGTCAAACTGCTGCTGGATAATGTGCAAGGCACCAATGACGTGCTCAGCAAACTGGATTACAGCCTCGATTTTCAGGGGCTGGATGTGGAAGGTCTGAAAGCGGTAAACCAGCTCCAGGTTGAAATGGCCAACATGCAAAGCCAGATGGACTGGAATGGCGAAGCGATGGAAACGCCAGAAGGCCAGCAGAAAATGCAGGAACTGATGGCCAACATCAGCCAGAAAAGTGAGCAGATGGTCGGTGCCATTTTCAGCAAGTTGCTCAAAACCGACAAGAGCCGCATGCATCACGTACTGATGGCCGAATCCCCCAAGGGCAAGCTGAACGCAGATATCGACCTGACCTACACCGGGCAGGGTTCGCCGGGCATGATGGAACTGGTCAGTTATGGCCCCAACGACTGGGCAAAAATGATGAAGGGCAAGATCATGCTGGATACCGATCAGGCGATGCTGCCGGAAGGTTTCGACATGCTGGTCATGCCTTACATGGAGCAGGGGCTGATCGCGCAGGATGGTGACAAGCTCAAGACCAGCATCGAACTGGCTGGTGAAAATGTCACCCTCAACGGCAAGCAGATGAGTTTCGCCGATCTGGTGCAACTGCTTGCTCCCGCTGGTGCCGGTGAAGGCATGATGGGTGAAGGTGCAGAAGCTGACCTCGGCATTCCCGAAGACCTGATGCAGAAAATCCAGCAGGAAGGTTTGACGCCTGAAGTCATCCAGTTGCTGGAAGAAAGTGACGACGTACCACCTGAAACCGTGGAAATGTTCAAACAGCTTCAGCAAATGCAGCAGGATGTGCAGGAAGGCAAGCTGCCAGAGGAAGAAGGGAAGCAGTAATGCTTGATTTTTCCCGTTCTGCCCATATTGTTGGCACATTGTGTAGGCATCACTGCAAAGGATTTAGGTAATGGCTGACTCCCCCTTCATTTTCGACGCGAACCCGCAAAATTTTCAGCAACTGGTGCTGGAAAACTCCCATAAGGTACCGGTGCTGGTGGACTTCTGGGCCGACTGGTGCCAGCCGTGCAAGACGCTGATGCCGATGCTGGCGAAACTGGCCGACGAGTATCAAGGCGGTTTCATCCTGGTCAAGATCAACACCGACCAGCACCAGCAACTGGCGCAGCAATTCGGCGTGCGTAACCTGCCAACCGTCAAGGTGATCAAGGGCGGGCGCATCGTTGATGAATTCATGGGCGTACAGCCGGAAAGCGAAATCCGCAAGATCATCAACCGCCACCGGGTGCGCAAGACCGAGCCATACCGCCAGCAAGCCCTGCAAATGTACGAAGCAGGTGATCAGGCTGGCGCGACCCAACTGATGGAACAGGTCGTGCAGCACGAGCCAGACTTCTACATAGCGGTGGTTGAACTGGCCGGGATGCTGATCCAGCAGGATCGTGCGGAAGAAGCCGAAACCATGCTGCAAGGCGTTCCCCCCGACGCCATCGATAATGAAATCCTCAGCCAGCTACTGGCCGAAGCCAAAAAGGCCATGCTGCAAGCCCAAGTCAGCGGGGTGGATACTTCCGCGCTCGAACAGCGTCTGGCGGCCAACCCCGACGACCTCGAAGCGATGCTGGAACTGGCCAAAATCCGTATCGCCACGGATGACATCGAAGGTGGGCTGGAGCTGTATTTCAACGTCCACAAAAAAGACAGCAACTTCCAGGATGGGGCTGGAAAGCAAGGTTTACTTGCTACTTTTGAATTGATTGGCGTGAAAAATCCATTGGTGAAGAAGTATCGTAACAAGATGTTTTCGCTGATTTATTGAAGAAAATCCTCCCCCAGCCCCTCCTTTTGCAAAGGAGGGGAGCTAATATTCTTGTCCATAAAGGTTAACAATCCGGCATATTCGGGCTATATTTCCTGTGGGTGTGTCTTATAACCTCGCAACAGGAATCCCAACTGTGCCGCCAGATATTTTCATCAGTTTTGCTCATGTGGATGACCAGCCCGTTGCCAATCAGAAACAGGGTTGGATTACGCATTTCACCAACGATTTGCGCGGTGAATTAAACCGCCGTATGGGGCGCAAGGACAATTACCATTTCTGGAAGGATTTCCGCTTGCAGGGCAATGATGCGGTCACGCCGGAAATCGAGCAACAGGTGACGCAAGCAAATACGTTGGTGATCCTGTTTTCCACCGGTTGGCTGGCTTCGCCCTGGTGTCAAAAGGAACTGGAACTGTTTTTGCACAGCCACCCGGATGTCAACGGGCGCATTTTTGTGGTCGAGCTGGAACGTTTTCAGCAGGATGACAAGCCCTTGAGCAGTTTCTCGCGGAGGTGGAAGCATGAGCCGCCCCAAACTCCAGCCATACCCCGGTTTACGGGCGTTTGAACGCTACGAATCACGCATTTTCTTCGGGCGGCAGCAACAGGTCGATGATTTGCTGGCGCGGCTCAAGCAACACCATTTCCTTGCAGTGCTGGGCGCATCCGGCAGCGGCAAATCCTCGCTGGTGAAAGCCGGGTTATTGCCGGGGCTGGAAAAAGGCTATATGGGCGAAGTCGGTTCGCGCTGGGCGATTGCCGAAATGCGCCCCGGTGATCAGCCGTTTGTGCGGCTGGCGGAAGGGTTGCTGGCGGACAAGGTGTTTGCGGGAAGCTGGGAGAATCCCCCCCATCCTAGCCTTCCCCCGCAAGGGGGGAAGGAACAAGAGACGATCCCTTCCAACGACGCGGTGTCTTCCTCTTCGCTCCCTGCCCCCCTTGCGGGGGAAGGGCTGGGGAAGGGGGGAAAGGCTGCGCCAGCAGCCTTAGCAGCGGAATTACGCCGGGGTTCGCGCAGCCTGCATGAAATCCTCAATCACGCACCGCTGCCCGCTGGCACACGTTTGTTGCTGATGGTTGACCAGTTTGAGGAAATGTTCCGCTTTCGTGAGCAGGAGGAAAATCAGGCGGCGGCTTTCGTCGCACTGTTGTTGGAAGCTTGCACTCACCCGGATGTGTACGTGGTTATCACCATGCGTTCCGATTTTCTGGGGGCGGCGGCGGAATTCCACGGTTTGCCGGAGGCGATTAACGACGGGCTGTATCTCACGCCGCGTTTGTCGCGGGAACAGTTGCGCGATGCCATCAGCTTGCCTGCGCAATTGTTTGGCGGGTCGGTTGAAGATGCGCTGGCAAACCATCTGTTGAATGAGGCAGGTAATGACCCCGACCAGTTGCCGTTGTTGCAGCACGCGCTGATGCGGCTGTGGGAAAACGATGCGGATAAAATCCTCACGCTCGACGAATACCGGGGGTTGAAGGGGTTGCGCGGGGCGTTGAATGACCACGCGGAACAGGCATGGCAGGAACTGGATGCTGACGGGCAGGCGGTTGCTGAAGCGATGTTCCGCGCCCTCACCGAACGCAGCAAGGATGGGCAGGACATCCGCCGTCCGCTCAAGGTGCAGGCATTGCTGGACATGACCGGGGCGGATTTGCCGACCCTGACGCGCATTGTCGATACATTCCGCCAGCCGGGGCGCAATTTCCTGATGCCGCCACCGCAAGTGGCGTTGACGGCGGATACGGTGCTGGATATTAGCCATGAGAGCCTGATCCGCCAGTGGCAGCGGCTGCAAGGCTGGGTGGCGGCGGAAGGTGACAAGGCAGCGATGTATTTGCGGCTGTTGGAGGGGGCGCAGCGTCATGCGGATGGGCGTGGCGAATTGTGGCGCGGGACGGATTTGGCGGTGGTGCGGGAGTGGCGGGAGAAGACGCAGCCGAATGGGGCTTGGGCGGGGAGGTATGCGCCTGCGGCGGATTCCTCCGTCTCACCCCCCCATCCTAACCTTCCCCCGCAAGGGGGGAAGGAACAAGAGGCACTCCCTTCTACCGCTGCTGCGTCTTCCTCTTCGCTCCCTGCCCCCCTTGCGGGGGAAGGGCTGGGGATGGGGGGGAATGGTTCGGAGTACCACAATTTCACCCTGGCAATGCAGTTCCTCAGTGAGAGTGAAGCGGAGGAACAGCGCGTCCGTGAGGCGGAAGAAGCGCGGCGCAAGGCGGAACTGACACAGGCGCGGCGGCGGTTTGGGTTGTCGTTGGTGGGTTTGCTGATTGCGGCAGGCTTGGCGGTGTGGGGGGCGGTTGAGCGTAACCGTGCCGAGCAACAGACCGTGCAGGTGCGCAAGACTGAGCAGGCGCGTACCGAGAGCCTGTTTGACTCCACCCTGACCCACGCCTCACTGCTGACCAAGGTGGAAGATTTCGCGGCGACTGCCACCAAGCTGGACGGCATCCGCCCGCTGGATGCGGACATCCCCGCGCCGCGCCGTCATGCCCGCGACCTGCTGGCGGGCTATACCGCCATTATGGGCGGGGCAGTGCAAGCCACCTTGCAGGATGGCGACAAGCCTTTGCCGCAATTGGCTGGCGATGTTGCCATCAGCCCGGACGGGCATTGGCTGGCAGCCTCCGGCGAGCGTGGCACGGTGGCACTGTTTGAACGTGCTAGCGGTAAGCTGGTGGAGAAGCTGGAAGGGCATGATCCTGCTGCCGATGATGTGTGGGATATTGTTTTCCACCCTACCCAACCTTGGTTGTTTTCCGGTGGTGCGGATGGGCAGATTATCCGCTGGGCATTGCCGCAGGCGGGGCAAGCCGCCAAGGTGTTGCAGCAGTGGCAGGTCGAAGGTACGAAAGTGACTGCACTGGCGTTGACCCCTGATGGCAAGGTGCTGGCGAGTGGGCATGGTGATGGCAATATTCGCTTGTGGGAAAGCGGAGAGGAGCAAGAAGGTTCGCCGAAGTTGTTGCGGGTGTTGGAAGGGCATAGCCAGATGATTGCCGACGGACAGGGGTTGGCTTTCAGCCCGGATGGGGGGCGGCTTGCCAGTGCGTCTTATGACAATACCGTGCGTTTGTGGGATTGGCGCAAAGGCAGCAGTTTACAGGTGTTGGCGGGGCATAATGGTTTTGCCCAAGGGGTGGCATTCAGCGCGGATGGGCAAACCTTGGCAAGTTCCAGTGCCGACCAGGGCATCATCCTGTGGAATGCTGCCAGCGGGCAAGCACTGCGGCGGCTCAAAGGCCACCAGAACATGGTGTATGGCTTGCAATTCCTGCCTGACGGGCTGCTGGCTTCTGCCAGTAGCGACAACACCATCCGCCTGTGGGATGTGGCAACTGGCATTACCCGGCGCATCCTGCAAGGGCATACGGCGGCAGTGGGCGGTTTGGCATTGTGGCAGGAGCAAGCAAGCGTGCTGCTGTACAGTGCCAGCAATGATGGCACGGTGAAACGCTGGGGTGGGGAGTTGCCGGGGCAATGGTTGGTTGGTCTACCCAGTGAACCAACGCCTAATGCGATTTCACCTGATGGCAAAACAGTGGTTGTTGGGTTCAATGATGGCAGTTTGCGGGCTTATGCTTTGCCAACCACAGAACTGCTGTTTGAGATAAAGGATGTTCATTCCAGTGATGTGCAACGTCTGGCTTTCAATAGTGACGGCTCGCGCTTTGCGTCAGCGGGTATGGATGGTGTTGTCAAAGTCTGGTCAGTCCATGAGGGTGACGGTTTTTCCCTGCAACTGGAAAAGACCTTGAGTGAGCATAAGGATGTTGTCCATGCCGTCGCCTTCTCCCCCGACGATTCCCAACTCGCCACTGCCAGCTATGACGGGCATATCGGCTTGTTTGATCTGGTGGGTGATAGGAAACCGCAGTTGTGGGAAGCGCATGAGGGTTACGTGGAATCTGTCAATTTTGGCTCATCAGGTAAGTATTTGCTAAGTTCAGGCAATCACGATTTCAAGCTCAAACTTTGGGATTTGACCACCCAACCACCGACGGCGAAAACCCTTGCCACAGCCAACGATGCGCTGCTGTGGGCAAGCATCAGCCCGGATGGACAGCAACTCGCCAGTGTGGGGCGCGAAGCCACCGTCAGCGTCTACCCCACCAGCGGCACTGGCACACCCCTGCGCCTGAACGGGCATGAACAGACGGTGTACAAAGCCATTTTCAGCCCGGACAGCCGCCAATTGGCAACGGTGAGTAGTGACATGACCGTGCGGTTGTGGGATTTGGACACGCAAAGCGAACTGTTCCGTTTGCGTTTGCCGACTGAAAGGATTTCAGGACCACCGCTTTGGGACTTCGACTTCCGTTGTACGCCGACGGGTTGCTGGATTGCCGTGCCGCTCACGTCGGGGAAGCTGGCGTTGTATAACTTGGGGAAGATCAAGGATTATTCGGCTGAGGAGTCAGCCAATGCCGAGCCACCGCCACCCACAGCACCCGTCGCCCCGGATGCCGCCAGCCTGTTGCAAGAGGAGCAACGTCATCAGGAAGCCATCAAGAAAAATCCGCAAAGTGCCGATGCGTTTGCTGCCTTTGCAGCGTTTGAATATGGTCGGGAAAACTATGCTGAGGCAGAGAAATTACTGAAACAAGCGTTGGCACTTGACCCTAAACATATTGATGCACTGTGGCGTTACACCGTTCTATTGCAATACATCAACAAGGATTATGCTGAAGCAGAAAAGCGTCACCGACAACTTGCACCGTTAGTGCCGAATAACTCGAATATTCTGGGCAATTTTGCTCAAGTCATGCTGGCTCAGGGCAAACTGGAAGAAGGTCACAACCTGATCAACCAGTCTTTTGCTTATCATGCCGAGAGATTTGATGTTTCCCTGCTGCTGGAATTGTGGTTCTACCCATCTCCTTATACACAAGTCACCAAGTTACTGTAAAATAAACCATTTGAGCCTATGAACTGGTCAGCCACCGAACTCAATGATCTCGACTTGGGAGACGAGCGCCTCAATACACGCGCCGTCCA
>JAHJJD010000059.1 GCA_018822845.1 Gammaproteobacteria bacterium
AATGACATCAAGCCGGGTGACGTGTATGTGGCTCCGGGTGTGCATTCCTACCAGATTGTGGAGGTGACGGATGCGGGGATTGCTGAAGTCATGGCGTCCACTACGCCCAAGCAGGCACGTTACCTGCTGCGTACCCCTTCTTTCCCGTTCTATGTGCCTGAGGACAAACGTCTGGGGGATGGGTATCGCCGTTTCAAGCAGCCGCAAAACATTGGCGCGCCAGCTTCAGCGCAGCCTGGTTATAGCGAAGAGCAGTTCCGCCTTGCGGCAGACCTGAATTATGACTATGTTGCGTTTACTGACATCATTTCCCAGAAACTGGGCAAGCGCGCAGAAAAGCCGGATGAAAAAACCATGCGCTTGTTGCTTGCGCTATGCATGTATGCCAATGACCGCAGTGTGTATGTATATGATGCCTTGTGGTATTTGCAGAAAATTCGCAACGAAGGCCGTCGCTGCTTGAATGCGAAGGAATATGACGACCATTCTACCCCTGGTCGTGATAAGCGCCTGAAAATGTTCTTTGATTCCATTCGTCGCCATTTGGATCATGTTGGGCGGTTTGACCCGCGTTCGCAGCCAGCACGCTGGGCAAAAGCAGTATTCTCCAATGATCAGCCGCCACCACAGGAGATGAAAAGCCTGAACAACTTCTGCTTGGTGCAAATGACGTTGGGTGAAGAGTATTACATGACCTTGCGCGAGTTGCGCCAGAATGTAGATGCAGGTTCGCTGGTGTCTGATCCTCATGCGCCATTGCCATTCCGCTGGGGTGTTGCAAAAGAACCGTATAATTCAGGGTGCCCATCCTATTAAGGTTGGGTACTCTTTAGGCGGGATAAACTCGCCGTAAAGCGTCGATTTTCATAACCATTAATATATGACGCATGGTAGGGAGTCTGATTGTGTTGTAGTGTTCTGTTGCGTTTGCAAGAGAGGGGTAAATGAAAAGTGGTAGTGTAAAAGCGCCTGTTTTTTCCAGATTAACGGCGTTGACTCTGCTGGGAGTCATTCTGGTTGTGGGGGGCGTGTCAGGTTGCTCCAGCCAACAAGCCAAGGCTGTGGATGTTAAACGTTCCGCTCCGGCGCGGGCGACTTTGGCGACGCCTGAGCGTCTTTCCTATGCGGCGTTGGATCGGTTGCGTCACCGGGTTTATTATGATGGGCGTTATATTCCTATCAGTTATCCAAATGGTGATGTTCCTGCCAGTATGGGTGTGTGTACGGATACGGTGATCCGTTCCTATCGGAAGCTGGGTGTCGATCTTCAGCGCTTGGTGCATGAAGATATGTCGCGGAATTTCTATTCCTATCCAAATTTGTCCAAATGGGGTTTGAGTGCGCCTGATGCCAATATTGATCACCGCAGGGTGCATAATCTCAAAGCGTATTTTACTCGCCATGGGGGCAGGCTGCCGGTAACCTCCAATTCGGCAGATTACCGCCCAGGTGATTTGGTGACCTGGAGTCTGGGGGGGGATCAGGAACATATTGGTATTGTGGTCAACCGTAAATCTTCTGCCGACCCTAATCGCCACCTGATTGTGCATAACATTGGGGAGGGGGAAAGGATGGAAGATGTGCTGTTCAAGATGCCGATTACGGGCCATTTCCGCTATTTTCCTGGTAATGGGAGGGCGGTTTACGCTTCTGCCCGTTAAAATTGCCTCTCAGGATGGCTTTCGATAAGTTAAGCCCCCGCATGCCGGGGGCTTTTTCTTGATAAGCAGCGCAATCAAGGCTTCACTTTTTCTGAAATTAACGTAGAATTGCGCGTTTACTTCGGGCAGGTACTCTGTCCTCGTTAACTGATTTGGTTTTTAAGGTTTAATAATGGTCAATATCCGTCTGGCTAGAGGTGGCGCGAAAAAGCGTCCATTTTACCATATCGTCGTAAGCGACAAGCGTAAGCCGCGTGACAGTGGCTACATTGAGCGCATCGGTTACTTCAACCCGGTTGCCCGTGGTCAGGAAGTCCGCCTGCACATTGAGCAGGATCGCGTGGCTTACTGGGTGGGTTGTGGCGCACAGCCTACCGATCGCGTCGCCAGGCTGCTGAAAGAAACAGCCGAAACTGCTGCTGCCTGAGAATAACATGTCCATACCCGAGATGGTGACGTTGGGGAAAGTCTCCGGCGTATTTGGCGTTAAGGGTTGGGTGAAAGTGTTTTCCTATACCAGCGAGCGTGATGGGATCCTGAGTTATGAACCTTGGTTCCTGAAAATTGCGGGTGAATGGGAGGCATTCAGGATTGCGGCGAGCCAGTCCCAGGCAAAAGGCATTGTTGTCTTGTTTGAGGGAATGGTTGACCGTGATCAGGCGCAAACCCTGATTGGTTGCGAAATCGCTGTTCCCCGTGAGCAGTTGCGTAATCTGGGCAACGGTGAATACTACTGGACAGACCTGATTGGTCTGGACGTGGTAACCACCGAAGGTATTGCGCTAGGCAAGATTGGGCAATTGTTTGAAACCGGTTCCAATGATGTCATGGTGGTAAACGGAGACAGGGAGCGCCTGCTGCCGTGGATCATGAATGATGTAGTCAAGGCAGTTTCACTGGAAGAAAACAAGATTCTGGTGGATTGGGATCCGGAGTTCTAGGCTGATGCGGTTTGATGTCATCACACTGTTTCCCGAGTTGGTAGAGGCTGTTGTAAACAGCGGCGTAACTGGCAGGGCAGTAGAGCGGGGCATCATTGAACTGAAACAGTGGAATCCACGTGATTTTGCTAGCGATGTTCACCGTACAGTTGATGCCCGGCCTTACGGCGGAGGCCCCGGCATGGTGATGCAGGCTGATTGCCTGTTACAGGCCATTCGGGCGGCTCGACAGGAAAATCCGGGAAAAGTGGTGTACCTCAGTCCGCAAGGTGTGCCCCTGAACCAGCAAATGGTCAGCCAGTTTGCAGCGGAAGAAAGTTTAATCCTGCTTTGTGGGCGTTACGAAGGTATCGACGAGCGCATCATTGAGCTGGAAGTGGATTTGGAATGTTCAATTGGCGACTACGTGCTCAGTGGCGGTGAGCTGGGAGCAATGGTGCTGATTGATGCAGTAACCCGCTTGTTGCCGGGAACGCTTGGGCATGATGACTCAGCGGTTCAGGATTCGTTTTTTGACGGATTGCTGGATTGCCCGCATTATACCCGCCCCGAAGTACTGGAAGGGCTGAATGTTCCGGCAGTACTGAAAAGTGGCAATCACGCGGATATTGCCCGTTGGCGCAAAAAACAGGCGCTCGGCAGAACCTGGCAACGCAGGCCGGATTTATTGCAGGCACGACAGTTGACGAAGAGTGAGCAGGCGTTGCTTGACGAGTATATAAACGAGTTTGAAAGAAGTACGAAACTTCATTAGAGGATCATCATGAGCACGATTATTCAACAACTTGAACAAGAGCAGATGACGAAGGTAATCCCTGTATTCAATCCAGGTGATACCGTCGTGGTTCAGGTGCGTGTAAAGGAAGGCGACAAGGAACGCCAGCAGGCTTACGAAGGCGTTGTCATTGCCAAGAAAAATCGTGGCCTGAACTCATCTTTCACCGTGCGTAAGATGTCTTACGGTGAAGGTGTCGAGCGTGTGTTCCAGACTTACAGTAACAGCATCGCCAGCATCGAAGTGAAGCGCAGTGGTGATGTGCGTCGCGCCAAGCTGTACTACCTGCGTGGTCGTACTGGTAAGGCTGCACGTATCAAGGAAAAAGTCTGATTCCTGTCTTATGTTTGGGGTTGGCAGTATTTATGTGACGCCAACCCTAGGCTTATATCCTGTCCTTCTATTGCTTTGTCTGGCGTAATGACTCCGGGCAAAAGTGTCGCTCGTCCCAATTTTTTATACGTTGGTTTTGCTGTCTTCAGGCTGTAATAGTCCGTTCTTCACCGAATGCTGTACATGGAGGTGGGCAATGCCTATCATTGGCTGCATTAAACATCTAAAAATAACGGAATTTTTGTATCTGGGGGCGTGAGTGCTTGATCTGTTGTCAAACTCTACCATTTTGGCTTATCTGCTGCTGGCGGTTGTTGCCACCCTGTGCGCTGCGGCATTGTTCATTGCGCGGCGCAAAATGGAAAGTGAATTGTATCTTGCGCAGCAAAACATGTTGGTGTCAGCATTGGCGGATGTCACTGAACTGGCGTTGGTAGTTGATGCGCGGGGTATGGTGGATTTCCTCAATCCGGCGGCAGAAAGGGTGCTCAAGTACAAGATCCGCAGTGCGCGCGGCAAGCATTATGCCGAGATCTTCTCCCTGATTGATCCACTTTCGCGCGAGCAGATTCCCTGGCTGGAGAAAGCCAAGCAGAGCGATCGCTCCATCGTACAACGAGCCTTGTTGAATGTGGCAGGGTTGGGGGAGTTGCAGGTTAATTACACGGCGCACCCGATTCATTACGCCGAGATGGATGAGCCGCTTTATATATTGCTGTTACGCGACCAGACGGAGCTGCACGCCATGCAGGTAAGGCTGGATCACATAGAAATGCATGACCAGCAAACCATGTTGCTGAACCGCAAAAGCTTCGAATTGCGCATGAAAGTGGCAATCGATCAGGTTCGGCAGCATGGGGTAAAACATTGTTTTTGTCTGATTTCGATGGATCAGTTCAAACTGGTCAACGACTCGATGGGGCATAGTGCTGGTGATGTGCTGATTGAACGCATTTCCCGGATGCTCAAGGAAGAAATTGATAGTCGCCGTGACATTCTGGCCCGTCTGGGCGGTGATGAATTCGGCATACTGTTCCAGGAGCAGGAACCTTCTGTGGTGATTCGCGCTGCTGAGCAAATCCGCCAACGTCTGGAAAACCATGAGTTTGTCTGGAACAAGATGCGTCAGCGGGTGACGGCCAGTATTGCTTTCGTACCTTTTTACAAAGGGCTTGCGACCCCCAACCGTATCCTCTCGGTGGCTGATGCTGCCTGCCGTGTTGCCAAGTCCAAGGGTGGCAACCGCATCCATATTTATAAACCAAATGATCAGGAAGTGCTCAAGCAGCGTGGGAATATGGTTTGGCTGGGACGCCTGAAAAAAGCGTTTGAGGCAGGGAATTTCAAGCTGGTGGCTCAGCCCATCCATCCTTTGTCACCAGCAGAATTTCGGCGGCCTTTCCACCATTATGAAGTGCTGATCCGACTGTATGACGAGAATAATCAGTCGGTTCCACCGGATGAATTCATTCCGGCAGCAGAATACTATTCCATGATGCCGCGCCTGGATCGCTGGGTTGTTAAAACGCTGCTACATGCACTCAGGGATATTACCCAGCAAGTGCCGCTGCCGGTTTTTGCAGTCAACCTGTCGGGGCAAAGTCTGGATGAGCCGGATTTCCTGCAATTCGTGCTGGATGAAATCCAGGCGGCAGGTGTCTGTCCTGATATGATCTGTTTTGAGATTACCGAGCGTGTCGCTATCCACAACCTTGATCTGGCGGGGACTTTTATTGACACCCTGAAAAAGCTTGGGTGCAGTTTCTCGCTGGATGATTTCGGAACGGGGGTCAGTTCTTTCAGCTATCTGAAATCCCTGCCGGTGGATTACCTGAAAATCGACGGCAGTTTCATCAAGGATATCCTCACGGATGAAGTGGCGCAGGCGATGGTGCGCTCTGTCAATCAGGTGGGGCATATGATGGGCGTTCGCGTTATTGCAGAGTATGTCGAAACTGACCGGGTCATTCAGCTTCTGCGCGAGATTGGTGTAGACTTCGGCCAGGGTTACGGCATTTCCAGGCCTATCCCGATTAACGAAGCCATTGCCAACCATATACATAAAGGCTGAATACACGGATGAAAATTCATATTCTGGGTATCTGCGGAACCTTCATGGGCGGTATTGCCCTGCTGGCGCGTGAAAAAGGCCACGCTGTCACCGGTTCGGATACCAATGTATACCCTCCCATGAGCACCATGCTGGCGGAGCAGGGGGTAGACATCATGCAGGGCTATCAGTCGCAGGATTTGCCCGAAGATGCTGATGCCATCGTGGTCGGTAATGTCATGAAACGCGGGCTGGAAGTGGTGGAATATCTGCTTGACCGCAATCTGCCTTACATTTCCGGTCCGCAATGGCTGGGGGAAAACATTCTGCGTGATCGCTGGGTATTGGCGGTAGCGGGAACGCATGGCAAAACCACGACTTCCAGCATGCTGGCCTGGATTCTGGAATATGCTGGTTTGAAACCCGGTTTCCTTATCGGCGGCGTTCCGGAAAATTTTGGCATATCAGCCCGGCTGGGTGAATCCCCCTTCTTTGTGGTGGAAGCCGACGAATACGACACAGCCTTTTTCGACAAGCGTTCCAAGTTTGTGCATTACCACCCGCGCACGGTCATTTTGAACAATCTGGAATATGACCACGCCGACATTTTCCCTAATGTGGAAGCCATCAAGACCCAGTTTCACCATTTGATGCGTACCGTGCCGGGCAGTGGTTTGGCCGTTGTCAATGCACAAGACACCAATCTCTCGGATACTTTGACGATGGGTTGCTGGACGCCGGTTGAAACCTTTGCCGATGGCGACTGGGAAGCGGAGTATCTACAAGCCGATGGCAGTGAATTCCGTGTGTTCTGCAAGGGCGAAGAGCAGGGCGTTGTGCATTGGGAATTGCTGGGTGAGCATAACGTCAATAATGCATTGGCAGCGATTGCAGCGGCGCGTCATGCGGGTGTGCCGACGGCGCATGCAATTGCGGCACTGGCTGAATTCCAGGGTGTGAAACGGCGGATGCAGATACGTGGTGAAGTGCGTGGCGTGATGGTATACGATGATTTCGCCCATCATCCGACGGCGATTGCGACGACATTGGCGGGTTTGCGGGCAAAAGTGGGCAAGGCACGCATTATTGCGCTGCTTGAGCCGCGTTCCAATACCATGCGTATGGGTACGCACAAGGCGCAACTGGCAGCATCCTTGCAAGCGGCTGACGATGTGTTTCTTTACCAGCCACAAGGTCTGGGCTGGGATTTGGCGGATGTAGTGGCGGAAATGGGTGAAAAAGGCCAGTTACTGCATGATATTGATGAGCTGGCTGCTGCCGCCACGCAACTGGCGCGAGCAGGAGACCATATTCTGGTTATGAGTAATGGCGGTTTTGGCGGCATCCATGACAAGCTGTTGGCGAAACTGGCCGACTGAGGTATTGCCTGTTTGAAAACCATCACCCTGATCATGACTGGCGCATCCGGTACGCAATATGGCTTGCGCCTGCTGGAACTCCTGCTACAGGCTGGTTGCCGTGTCTATCTGTTGTTGTCACGCCCGGCACAGCTGGTGGTGAACATGGAAACCGAGCATCAGTTACCAGGGCGCGCCAGCGAAATACAGGCGTATTTCAGCCAGTTGTACGGCGCGCAGCCGGGGCAGTTGCAGGCGTTTGAACGGGAGCAATGGATCGCGCCGATTGCCAGTGGCAGTGGTGTGGCGGATGCAACCGTGGTATGCCCCTGCACCACCGGAACACTTTCTGCGATTGCCTGTGGCAGCAGTCGTAACCTGCTTGAAAGGGCGCTGGATGTCTGTCTGAAAGAACGTAAAAAGCTGATTTTAGTGGTGCGTGAAACGCCATTTTCCGAAATTCATCTGGAAAACATGCTGAAACTGGCGCGGATGGGGGTTATCATCATGCCCGCCAATCCGGGCTTTTATAACCGCCCGACATCCGTGCAGGAATTGGTTGATTTCATGGTGGCGCGGGTACTGGATCATCTGGATATTCCGCAGACGCTGATGCCGCGTTGGGGCGAAACCCCGCGGGAATGACACGAATTTTTATTTCATATACAGGAGCAATGCCATGGCGACCATGGAAATGACCGCGCAGGATTTTGAAGAGACCATCACCACCAATGACATCGTAATCATTGATTTCTGGGCACCGTGGTGCGGGCCTTGCCGCTCTTTCGCACCAATCTTTGAGAAGGTTTCCGACAATCACACTGATATCGTGTTCGCCAAGGTGAATACCGAGGAAGAGCAGGAACTGGCTGGCCACTTCCAGATCCGTTCCATTCCTACCCTGATGATTTTCCGTGAACAGGTCATCCTGTTTGCAGAAGCAGGCATGTTGAGCGAACCGCAACTGGAACAGGTTATCAGCAAGGTGCGTGAACTGGATATGACCAAAGTGCACGCTGATATCGCAGCGCAGCAACCGCAGCAGTAATCGTCAAATTCCCCACAGGGCAAAGCCGCAAATCAGGCCAACGGCGATAATGCCGTAAAGCTCGATGGCTTTGCCCCTTCCCCACACTGTCAGGGCAGAGGCTGTTTCCGGCAATTCATTCAGACCATTTTCTGCCGCCCGTTGCAGATCATCCAGCAACAAATGCAGCAAATAACCGGTTCCGGCGGCAATGAATGCAGGCAGGGCAACAACATAACCGGCTGTCAGATAAGCGACCCAGGCAACGCCCATCGACAGGCAGACGGCGGAGATAACCGAGTGTGTGCGGCTGCCACGGTTTATAACGTCATGCAGCAAGCTCCAGAAACGGGAAACCATGAACAGGGAAAGCGCTACCGACAGCACCAGATCGGTTGGCCGGTAAAAAAACTGGATGGATGGTACAATGATTGCCGCCAACTGCGTCAATGTTTTGGTGATCCTGAAGTTGAGTGAATTTTCGTCGTCAATATCCGGCAGCAGTCCACCTACATAGCCGCTGAGCGCGACAGCGCCAGTTGCGTACCATTCGAGTTCTGGCAGCATGGTAAATGCAGTTGCTCCTGCGCCAATCCCTACTGCCATGGCAGCCATTTGATGCATCATGCACTTGGTCATAACCCGTTTCCCCATGTTTATTATCGCTATAATTGTGACAGCAGCAACGTTACTTCATTCCCGCCCAAGAGAATGCTCCGTGCTAATTTCCTTATTTTTTACTCATACCATGATGCCAAAGTTTTGTTTATTAATATAGTCAGTTTGTAAAAGAAAAGCCGGGAATTTCCCGGCTGTCTCTCCCCCTGTTTCCGTTCTGCCGCTCTCGTGGGGGGGGCTACCTCCCGGCGCTTTTTATCCTGGTAAGTGTTTTTGGTGTGACAAAAATAAAGAGGGGACGGGCACCCCCTCTTTTAGTGTTTGCGTCGTTATGAATTGGGAAGGTTATTTTTATCATTTGTGGTTAATTTTATATCATGTCTCGTTGTTATGGTCAATAACTAACCAGCCTCAAACTACTGCTAAGGATCTGGAATAACTGCTACAATTGCCCCATGTCAGGAAATAGCTACGGAAAACTGTTTAGCGTGACCTCCTTCGGTGAGAGTCACGGCCCCGCAATCGGCTGCATCGTGGATGGCTGCCCGCCCGGACTCGCCCTCACGGAAGCTGATATCCAGATTGACCTTGACCGGCGCAAACCGGGTCAGAGCCGCCACACTACGCAACGGCGTGAAGCTGACGAGGTGCAAATCCTTTCTGGTGTGTTTGAAGGACGGACGACTGGTACGCCCATCGGCCTGATTATTCACAACACCGACCAGCGCTCCAAGGATTACGGCGACATCATGGATCGCTTTCGCCCCGGTCATGCAGATTACACCTACTACAAAAAGTATGGTTTCCGCGACTACCGTGGTGGCGGGCGTTCATCGGCGCGTGAAACCGCAATGCGGGTGGCTGCCGGTGCGATTGCCAAGAAGTGGTTGCAGGAACGTTACGCTGTGCTGATTCGCGGCTATTTGTCGCAGCTTGGCCCGATCGTGGCAGATGTACTGGACTGGAATGAAATCCCCAATAATCCGTTTTTCTGCCCCGACGCCAGCAAGGTGGCGGAGATGGAAGAATATATGGATGCCCTGCGCAAGGAAGGCAATTCCGTTGGCGCAAAAATTACTACGGTGGCTTCCAACGTGCCGCCGGGTTGGGGTGAGCCAATTTTTGACCGGCTGGATGCAGACATTGCCCACGCGATGATGTCGATCAATGCAGCGAAAGGTGTGGAAATTGGTGCGGGTTTCGCCTGCGTTGCGCAAAAGGGCACCGAGCACCGCGATGAAATCAGTATGGAAGGCTTTCTCGGCAATCAGGCGGGGGGCATTTTGGGCGGAATTTCTTCAGGGCAGGAAATCGTGGTGCATACCGCGTTCAAGCCGACTTCGAGCATGCGGATTCCGGGGCGTACAGTCAATCTGGATGGCGAGCCGGTAGAGGTCATTACCAAGGGACGTCATGACCCGTGTGTCGGCATTCGTGCAACGCCAATTTGTGAAGCGATGCTGGCGATCACCTTGATGGATCATGCCTTGCGGCACCGGGCGCAAAATCAGGACGTAACAACCAGCCTTGCGGATATTCCCGGTAGCGTCGTCTGATTCCCAGGGCTATCAGGAAATTTTGTCACTTGTTCCGGCGGTAGAAGTTGCGGTTGTTATTCCAGCTTCTATCCCTGTTCCACTTGATGCCTGGGGAGTTGCCCCTGTTGAGGCGGTGATGACGGTTCAACTGGTTATGCCGGTTTTTGTTCCAGTCACCGTCGCGATTATTGCGCCAGTTGGTACCATGATTGCGCTTCCACTGGTCATTCCAGCCGTTGTTCCAGCGACTGTCGTAGTTGTCGTAAAAATAGGTGGGGTTGTTGGTGTAGCCCCGATACTTGCTATCGGCTCGTGATGGGTTGTGGCAAGCTTGCAAGGCAAGGACACTGCCGATGATCAGGACTAACACGCCTATACGAAATGTACGCATGACGAATTCTCCAAAATCTGCGCCTGAACGACGTACACTTGTTAGACCTGTTTTTGATGTTGAAGTTCAGTGAATAACTCTGCGCCTTACTTCCGTTTGTCGTTTTTTTATTTTGCGTACTTTGCGGCGTTGGGCGTGTTTGTGCCTTACTGGACGGTGTATTTGCATGCAGCCAAGGGCTATTCACCGATACAGATCGGTGAGTTGATGGCAGTATTCATGGCAACCAAAGTGGTTGCACCATTCCTGTGGGGCTGGTTGGCTGATCATACTGGCGAACGCTTGCGCATCATCCGGCTGGCCAGTTTGCTGGGAGTGCTGTGTTTCCTTGGGGTGTATCGGGACCAGGGCTATTGGTGGATGGTGGTGGTAATGGCGGGTTTCGGCTTTTTCTGGAATGCGTCCCTGCCGCAATTCGAGGCGTTGACGCTGAATCATCTGGGCAAGCAGGTGGGGCGTTATAGCTGGATCCGGTTGTGGGGTTCCATCGGTTTCATCGTGATGGTGGCGGGTTTGCCGCCACTACTGGAAAGTCAGGGTATCGGACGGGTGGTGGATGCCATGTTATTGCTGTTCGTGAGCATCTGGCTTTCCACCTGGTTGGTGCGGGACAAACCACACGCTACCCATGCGGTGAAAAACAACCGCCTGCGTGAAGTGTTGCGGCAACCGGCTGTGTGGATTCTGTTGCTGGCGTGCGCGTTGCAACAGGGAAGCCACGGGGTTTACTACACCTTTTTCAGCATTTATCTGGAAGGGCAGGGTCATACCCGTACCTTTATCGGCTGGATGTGGGCACTGGGGGTGATTGCGGAAGTGGTGCTGTTCCTGTTCATGCATCCGCTGATCGAACGTTTCGGTACGGCGCGCCTGTTTGTGCTGTCGATGTTCCTGACCGCTTTGCGCTGGATCATGCTGGGTACATGGGTGCACAATGTGCCCATGTTGTTGCTGGCGCAGGTGTTGCATGCGGCGACGTATGGCCTGTTCCATGCGTCTGCCATACATCTGGTTCACCATCAGTTTCCAGGGCGTTTGCAGGGTAGGGGGCAGGCATTGTATTCAGGTCTGAGTTTTGGGGTTGGTGGCGCACTGGGCAGTTTGCTGAGCGGCTATGGCTGGGAGTTCCTGGGCGAAACCTACACCTTTTATGCAGCTACAGTCGTGGCCGGTATCGGCTGGTTGCTGGCGCTGGCTTATGTGCGGGAGGATGTTGCCGATGCAGCCCATCACTGATGCTTTACAGGCAAGCATTATCCGTCAGCAACTGGGTGCTGCAACCCAGTGGCTGCATGATATTCAGGTATTCGCTGAACTCGATTCCACTAACCGCTGGATGCTGCAACAGGGGCAGTGTGGTGAGGTTTGTCTGGCGGAACGGCAAACTGCTGGGCGTGGGCGACGTGGCCGCCAATGGGAATCACCGGAAGGCGTCAACCTCTACCTTTCCCTGCGCTGGTGTTTTGCGCAAGTGCCCAAAAATCTGCCGATCCTGAGTCTTGTCACCGGGTTGGCAGTGGTGGATGCACTCGAAGATTGCGCGATTACAGGGCATGGCCTGAAATGGCCGAATGATGTGTACTATGCTGGTAGGAAGCTGGGCGGTATCCTGCTGGAGGCGGTTGGTTCGCTGGAGCAGATCGTGATCGGCATTGGCCTTAACGTCAACATGTTGCCGGAAACAGGTGCTGCGATAGACCAGCCGTGGGTTAGCCTGCGTGAAATACATGGCGCACCAATGAACCGCAATACGCTGGCCTCCGTCATAATTGAACGCTTGCTGGCGCGCTTGCAGACATTTCCGCAACTGGATGTGGCGCAATTCCAGCAGGAATGGCAGCGTCGGGATGTGCTGGATCAGCGCCCGGTGCGGGTGCTTTCTGGTTCCCATGTGTCGGAAGGTGTTGCCTGCGGGGTTGATAGTCAGGGACAATTGCAGGTCAGATTACGGGGCGGTTCCATAAAAACTTTTTCTTCGGCAGACGTATCGGTGAGGATGTGACAATTTTGCTGGTAGATGCAGGCAACTCACGCCTGAAATGGTCAGAGCTTGATGCTGTGGGTGCTATTTCCGCCCAGCAGGCGCAGGCGTATGCTGATCGCCCGGCATTGGCTGCGTTTATCGACCTGCTGGATGCTTACCCTGCCGTTGGCCGTATTACCCTGGTGCATGTGCTTACCCACCTGTTTGAGCAAAGCGTGCAGGAAGCCTGTCAGGAACGGGGTATCAGCCTGCACGTTGTGCGTTCGGCGGAATCGGCTTACGGCATTATTTCCGGCTACCAGAACCCGGCCAGTCTGGGCGCTGACCGTTTCGTCGGGCTGGTAGCGGCGCACCACATGGCGGGCAGGAAAGCCTGCATTGTGGTCGATTGTGGGACTGCCGTGACCATCGATGCGGTGGAAAAGGATGGGCGGCATCTGGGCGGCCTGATCCTGCCAGGCTTGCAACTGTCGGCGGATGCATTGATTGCGCGCGCGCAGAACCGGCTTTCCCTCTCGTTTGAGCACCCCACCATTTTTGCCGATGGAACGGCGCGGGCGATTGGTGGTGGCTGCCTGTTCGGTCTGGTCGGTGCAATTGAAGGCATTTGCAAGCGTATGCAACACGCCATGTCGACGCCGCCGTTGCGCGTCCTCACTGGTGGCGATGCAGAACACCTGCGCCCCTGGCTGCCGGGTGGCTGTGTCGTGCAGCCTGACCTGTTGATGCGCGGCTTGCGCCATATTACGGAGCAGCAAACATGTACCAGTTGCTGATCCTGCTGCTTTTGTTCAATCTTTCCGTGTTTACCTGGAACGTGGTGCTGTCGCCGGATGCCTCCGATGTACATCCGGCACTGGTTGAGCCTGACATCCCGGCACTGGAACTGCGGCACGATGTGGAAAACGTCGTCTACAGCAGTAATAGCGCAGGCACGCAAAGCAGTTGCTACACCATTGGCCCTTACAACAGTGAACGGGCAGCACAGCTGGTGGGGGGCAAGGTACGTGGCTTTGGCCTGGCAGTGCAGGTACGCGCCATGCGTAGTATGGAAACGCTCAATTTCCTCGTTTACATTCCGCCGCTGGCTGGTTACGAGGAAGCCGAAAAGGTCGCCAAGGACATCGCTGGTTTCGACGTGCAGGATGTGCTGATCATCAACGAAGGGCCATACCGGAACGCGATTTCGCTGGGCTTTTTCAACAACCTCAACAAAGCCAAGCGGCACGCGGAATACATCCGCTACCTCGGCTACGATGCGCATTACACCGAGCAGCAGGCAGCGCGGGAAGTGTTCTGGCTGGACTACGACGAGCCGTTCGGCAGCAATGCGCCCGTGCAGACGTGGAGCGCGGCGATAGATGCCACCTCGGAAGTGCAGCGAATTCCCCGTGCCTGCAAGAGCTAGTATCCTCTCAATCTTTTAGGAAGATTCCATGCAAGCCCTGTTAATCATTGCCCACGGCAGTCGCCGACCTGAATCCAACGACGAAATCCGCGCCTTGGCCGCAAAGGTAGCCACACAGTCCGGTGATGCCTACGGTTATGTCGGGAGTGCTTTTCTTGAGCTTGCCGGGCCGTCCATTCCTGATGGTATCCAGCAGTGCATCGATCAGGGTGCGACCACGGTCACCATCATGCCGTTTTTCCTTTCCGCTGGCCGTCACGTCGTGACCGACGTACCGGAGTTGGTGCGGGAAAAGCAGCGCGAACACCCTGAGGTACAGATGCGCATGGCTCCCTACCTCGGGGTTTCCAGTCTCATGCCTGAGCTGATCCTGCAATCTGCCGCCAATGCCTGCCACTGCACTGGCGCGAATTGCACCTACCCTGACTGCCTTACGGACTCAAATAACTCCACCCCTGCTCCTGCAACTCAATAATCCGTGCAATCCCCGCCTTGGTGATTTCCACGCCATCCAGCAGGGTCGGGCGTGCGCCACTTTTGGCTTCGACTGAATCCATGGTGTTGCCGCAGGCGGTGAAAACCACATTTTGCATCATCAGGCTTTCTACCCGGTTGGCGAAATTGCTTTTGTCCGTGACCAGCCAGATGCCGGAGCCGTAGGCTACCACTTCGATTTCAATATTATCCAGGCCATAGTATTTTTGCAGGTTAACGATGTTGGAAAGCACATGATCCTGCTCATCCATGCTGTCGGAATTGATCTGGATGACCAACTGGTGAATCTGCTCTGTGGCAGTTTCGTCTTCTGCGTGGACGCTGTTTACAAGCCCAAGCGATACAACTACAGCCAACAGGATGGCTGAAAGGTATTGATGTATTGACATGTTTGATTCCTCCTAGCATTTACGAATATAGCAGGGAGGCGGGGAGGATGGTTGAAAAAAATGGCTGGAAAGCAAAAAGATGATTAACGGGGGCACACTCCAAAGAGTCGTGGAAGGTTTCGACCTTGAACCAGAGGTTCAAAGTGGGTGTGCCGAAAGGTCTTCAGGCTTACCGTCTTGCGGTCATGCACACCAGACCCTTACAAACACTCCCGGGGTAGAGAATTAGGCTCAAGGATTTTACCCACCTTCTCACGAGTCCTCCAGAGGTGCCCTTGGAATCCATACTATTACATTTGCTTGCCGCTGGGAAGAATTGACAAATGCTTAGGCTTTGTGCTTCTCAAGAATAACGTCAATACGGCCTTGCAGGGTATGTAGCTGTTCCAGCATTTCAGGGTTTGCAGCGGGTGTGGCGTTATGGTTGCCATGCATCAGTTCGTGGGCAAGGTTGAGCGCCACCATGACAGCGATGCGGTCAGTCCCCAGCACCTTGCCGGAATCGCGAATCTTGCGCATTTCCTTGTCAATACGGCGGGAGGAGGCCAACAGCGCTTCCTGTTCGCCTTCCGGGCAAGCCACCATGTATTCCTTGTCGAGAATACGCACAATGACTGGTTTGATATGTTTGTCCATGTGTTCAGGCCCCAGGGGGTTGTTGTTTGAGGCGCTGAATCATTTCTTCGATCTGGCTGCTGGCCTTGGTGTTGCGGCGGCGCAGGTCGCTACACTCGGAAGCCAGTGCCTTCTCGCGCTTTTTCAGGTCGCTGTTTTCTTCACCAAGTTTCTCGACCAAGCCAAGCAGGCGTTCGACCCGCTCCTCGATAGAAGTAAGCTGATTTTTCAGGTTCATGTCAGGGGTTTGTGCATTCATACAATAATGGTAGTAAAGAGTGCGAAACAAGGTCAATCACATCATAATAACCTTTTGTCACGGAGAGCAAAGTTTTGAACGACGAACTACCTGATTATGTCGCTATGGAGCGTGCTTTGGGTCGAGTTGAGGCCGATATATCCGGCGCTGAAATTCATGGCGTCTGTTGCGGGATGCTGGTGGTGGATCAGGCCACCAATCAGGATATGTGGCTTTCGCAGGTGTTGCAAGGCAGCCCGCAGGATTTTTACTTTCAGGAAGTGCGAACCCTGCTGCGGCAACTTTTCGTCGTTACCCGTCAGCAGATGAACGACAGCGGCCTGGGTTTTGAGCTATTCCTGCCGGAAGACGAGGACGATCTGGAGGCGCAGGTCGAAGCGATGCAGGATTGGTGTCAGGGCTTTGCTTTCGGTCTGGCCGCTGCGGGCATCAAGGATATGGGCAAGCTGCCCACCGATTCCCGCGAATGGGCAGAAGATGTGGTGCGCATCGGCACTTCCGGTGAACTTGATCTGGATGACGAGGAAGAATCCGAAAACGCACTGGCCGAAATTCTCGAATACCTGCGCGTCGGCGTGCTGATGATGAACGAGGAAATGCAGCCGATGAAGGCTGCGCCGCAGGTGCATTGAGGGGGGACTTATGTCAAAACCAATCATACCCAAGGAAGAATACGCCGCCCGCCGCCGCCGCTTGCTGGACAAGCTGGGCAAGGACGCCATCGCCGTCGTCCCTTCCGGTGGGCTGAAAGTGCGTAACCGTGACGCCGAATACCCCTTCCGGCAGGACAGCGATTTCCACTACCTGACCGGTTTCAACGAGCCGGAAGCGGTGGCAGTATTCGCACCGGGGCGGGAGGAAGGCGAATACGTGCTGTTTTGCCGCGAAAAGGATGAACAGGCGGAACGCTGGTCAGGTATCCGTGCCGGGACGGAAGGCGTCAAACACCTGCACGGTGCAGATGACGCCCACCCCATCAACGATCTCAACACGCTGATGCCGCAATTGTTGACCGGACGCGACCAGGTGCATTACGACCTGGGTGCCAATCCCGAATTTGACCAGCGTATGCTGGGCTGGATCAACCACTTGCGGGCCAGGGCGCGCGCCGGTATCCGCGCTCCGCACATGATCGTCATGCTCGACCGCATCCTGCACGAAATGCGCCTGTTCAAATCACCAGCAGAAATTGCGGTCATGCGCCATGCTGCGCAGGTTTCCGCCCGTGCCCATATGCGCGCCATGCAGGTGTGCAAACCGGGCAAATACGAATACGAAATCGAAGCCGAATTCCTCTACGAATTCCGCCGCGAACGCATGGAGCCTGCCTACACCACTATCGTGGGTGGTGGCAAAAACGCCTGCATCCTGCATTACATCGAAAACAATGAAGCCTTGCACGATGGTGATCTGTTGCTGATTGACGCAGGCGCGGAATACGAATGCTATGCCGCTGACATTACCCGCACCTTCCCGGTCAATGGCAAGTTCAGCCCGGAACAGGCAGCCTTGTATCAGGTGGTACTGGATGCGCAAAAAGCTGCCATAGATCAAGCCCACCCCGGTAAAACGTGGGATGATCCGCATCAGGCCGCCGTCAGGGTGCTGGCTCAGGGTTTGCTGGATTTGGGCATTTTCAGCGGTACGCTGGAAGAAGTGTTGAAAAAGCCGGAAGTGATCGCCGACGAGCCGGAAAGGGAAGAGCCTTACCGCCAGTTCTACATGCACAAGACCGGCCACTGGCTGGGGATGGATGTGCACGACGTGGGTGATTACAAGACCGGCGAGGAATGGCGCACCCTGCAACCGGGTATGGTGCTGACGGTGGAACCGGGCCTGTACATTTCCCCTGCCGATAATGTTGACCCGAAATGGTGGAATATCGGCATCCGCATTGAGGATGACGTGCTGATTACCGAAGCTGGCAACGAAGTGCTGAGCCGTGATGTGGTGAAAGAAATGGATGAAATTGAGGCGTTGATGCATGTTTGATGTCCTGATCGTCGGCGGTGGCATGGTAGGCGCAAGCCTGGCTGTGGCCCTCAAGCCCCTGAACCTGAAAATCGGCCTGATCGAAGCGTTCAACTTCGGCGTAGCTGAACAACCCAGTTACGATGACCGTTCCATCGCGTTGTCGTATGGCTCCAGCCGCATCTATCAGGGCATGGGGGTGTGGAACAAATTGCGTTCCGGGCTGGAAAGCATCCAGCACATCCATGTATCCGACCAGGGGCATTTCGGTGCTACCCGCATGGAGGCCGTGGAAGAGCATGTGCCAGCATTGGGTTACGTGGTGGAGAGTCGTGTGCTGGGCAAGCTGCTGTACGAGGAACTGGCCAGCGGGGAAGTCGAACAGATCGTTCCTGCCAAAGTGTTTGCGGTGGAACAGGGGGCTGATGCAGTCAAGGTCAGCATCGAGCGTAATGGCGTGGTGGATGTGTTGAACGCCCGCTTGCTGGTAGTGTCCGATGGGGCAAATTCCGGCGTGCGCAATATGCTGGGTATTGATGTTACCCGCCGCGAATATCAGCAGACCGCGCTGATTGCCAATGTCACTACCGCCGAACCGCACCGCAATACTGCTTATGAACGCTTTACCGCCAGTGGCCCGCTGGCACTGCTGCCATTGACGGAGGGGCGTTATTCATTGGTGTGGACGCACCGGGTGGAAGACGTAGCCGCTACCATGCAACTCAATGATGCTGATTTCTTGCGCAAATTGCAGCTGGAATTTGGCTATCGCCAAGGGGTATTTACCAAAGTCGGGCAACGCGCTACCTATCCCTTGGTGCTGCAAAAAGCGGCCAGGGAGGTGGCAGGTCGGGCGGTGGTGATCGGTAATGCTTCCCACGCACTACATCCGGTAACCGGGCAGGGTTTGAACCTTGGCCTGCGCGATGTGGCGCAACTGGCGGAGTTGCTGGCGGAAGCGGCGCATGAGGGCAGCGACCCCGGCGCGACGGAGTTGCTGGCACGTTATGAGGCTCTGCGCAAACCGGATCAGCAGGCAGTAGTGCGTTACACCGATACGCTGGTGCGGGTATTTTCCAACGATTTTGCCCCGCTGGCGCATGCGCGGGCGGTGGGTTTGATGGCGGTTGACCGCATTGCGCCGCTGCGCCACTGGAATGCGCGGCAGGGTATGGGCATGCGCCAACGTCAGACACGCTTGGCGCGTGGGTTAGGTTTAAAGCGATGATGATGACGATGGAAACAGGGGTTGAAAACTTGTTCGGGCGTGTTGACGCTGAGGTAATTGTCGATGCGTTGGTTGATACGGGCTGGATTGTATTGCCGGAATTTCTGCCGTTGGAGCCAGTGCGCGAGTTGCGCGAACAGGCGCAGGCGCAATGGGCGGCGGGGGAATTCCATGCCGCTGGTATTGGGCGTGGGCAGGCGCTGGGCGTGGACGAATCCGTGCGTGGCGATCAGGTGCAGTGGCTGGAGCGCGCTGAAGATGGCTCGCTGGCTGCCTACCAGGCTTTTATCGAAGACTTGCGTCTGAGCTTGAACCAGGCATTGTATCTGGGACTGTTCGAGTTTGAATCACACTTCGCCGTTTATCCGCCGGGTGCGTTTTACCGGCGGCATCTGGACAATTTCCGTGGGACTTCGGCGCGGCTGGTGACAGCAGTCCTCTATCTGAATGAAGACTGGAAGGAAGCCGATTGCGGACAGTTGCGCCTGTACACCAACGGCTCGGACGGCGGCGAGTATGTGGATGTTTTTCCGCAAGCAGGCACACTGGTGCTGTTCCGCAGCAGCCGTTTCTGGCACGAAGTATTGCCTGCCCGGCGTGAGCGTTTCAGCCTGACCGGGTGGTTGCGGGCGCGGGGGAGTGTGGTTTAGTCTTAAAACTCATCCCACGGCCAACTTTCATGCGCCTTCTGTACCGGAGCAGGTTTGGGCGCAGGCTGTATCTGTTGATAACTGGCGAGTACTGGTTTTGCCTGCGCTTTGTTGCGCCCATTACTGGCCAGTTTACTGTAGGCATTCAGCACGCGACGGCTGTAAGTGGCTGTTTCCTCAAATGGTACTGCCGCTCCGTATTGGTCTACCCGACCCTCACCTGCATTATAGGCGGCAATGGCGTGTGGGATGCTGCCGCCGTAACGGTTCAGCAGCCAGCGCAGGTAACGTGTGCCGCCATCAATGTTCTCTGCCGGGTCGAACCGGTCGCTCACCCCAAACCGCTTCGCCGTGGCGGGGATGAGTTGCATCAGCCCGCCCGCGCCCTTGTGTGACCGGGAGTCGTTGCGGAAGCAACTTTCTGCGGTAATGATGGCTGTGATCAGGGCGGGGTTGATGCGGTACTTGATGGCGGAGGTGGTAATGGCGTCGTTGTAAACGGCAGCCTTCTGACGTAAAACATTCACATGTTGTTGGTCACATGATCCCGCAAAACTGCTGAGTGAAACGCTCAGCAACACAACTGTCGCAATCAGTTGCGTGGTAAACTGGTTTGATTTCATAGGCAAATTTTAGACACTACATTTATAGAACACTAACACTGGAAGGATTCTAGCTCATAATTGGGAAGCTGACAGGTTTTGTTGGCAAGTCTATAAGCTGCTGATGCAACGAAAAGTAATATATGTCTGATACCCTGACTCTCGACTGCCAGCATGTCTGGCACCCCTTCACCCAGGCTCAAACCGCGCCTGAGCCTATCCCGGTCAAATCGGCCAAAGGCATACGTTTGTACACGGAAGACGGGCGCGAATTCCTGGACATGATTTCCTCATGGTGGGTCAATATCCACGGCCACGCCCACCCAACCATCGCCGCAGCGATTGCACATCAGGCGCAAACGCTGGAACAGGTGATTTTCGCCGGATTCACCCATCAACCAGCCGCGCAACTGGCGCATGAACTGGTGCAGCGCCTGCCCACCGGTCTTACCCGCGTCTTTTTCAGCGACAATGGTTCGACGGCGGTGGAAGTGGCGCTGAAAATGGCTGTGCAATACTGGAGTAATCAGGGCGATACTCAACGTACCCGCTTTCTGGCGTTTGAAGGTGGCTATCACGGCGACACGGTAGGAGCGATGTCGGCTGGCAAAGGCAGCGGCTTTTTCGACACTTACGGCAGCATGCTGTTTGAAGTCGGTTTACTGCCTTTCCCGGCAACCTGGGATGGAGACTCAGACGTAGCGGCGAAAGAGCAGGCGGCTTTGGCACGGCTGGACGAATACCTTGCCGATCACGGCGACACCATCGCAGCGTTGATCATGGAGCCGCTGGTACAGGGTTCCGCCGGAATGCGCATGTGCCGCCCCGAATTTCTTCAGGCTCTGGCGGCGAAACTGCGGTCGGCGGGTATCCTGCTGATTTTCGATGAAGTCATGACCGGCTTCGGGCGCACGGGCGCGTTGTTCGCCAGCCTCAAGGCGCAGGTCACGCCTGACATCATCTGCCTGTCGAAAGGGCTGACGGCGGGCTTCCTGCCCATGTCGGTGACGGTGGCGACGGAAGCGGTATACAGCGCATTTCTGGGCGAAACCTTCGACCGTTCGCTGGTGCATGGCCATTCGTTCACCGCCAATCCGCTGGGCTGTGCGGCGGCGCTGGCTTCGTTGCAAGTGTTCGCGGATGAGCAAACGCTACAGAAACTGCCGCAAATCGAAGCATGGCACTGTCAGGGGCTGGCGCAACTTGCCGGATACCCGCAGGCGCAGCATTTCCGGGTTATGGGAAGCATCGCTGCGTTTGATGTGGTGGCCGAGGATGCCGGGTATACATCAGCAGTTGGCGCGCAGCTCAAGGCATTTTTCCATGAGCGCGGGTTGCTGTTGCGTCCACTCGGTAATGTGCTTTATCTGTTGCCACCGTATTGTGTGACAGAAGCCGAACTTGCCCACGCTTATCAGGTGATCGGGGAAGCCTTGCAAGCCATTTGAAAAAAGTTCCTAAGGGTGCAAAAAAAATCTTTACATTAGATGTTTCTAATATTAGTATATTTACATACTCAAACATTGATTGAAATTTGCTAGGAAATACACATTATGAAATTGCAAGCTATCGCATTCGCTGCCCTGATCGCCCTGTCTGGTGCTGCTTCCGCTGAATTCTTCGACGGTTTTGACAACGGTTCCGGCGCTGGTAATGGTTATGGCAACGGCACTGGTACTGCTGCTGGTAACGGCAATGGCTACGGCAACGGTGCTGGCGATGCAAACGGCTGGGGTCGTGGCAACGGCAACGCTGACGGCGAAGTTGAATTCAGCATCAACTTCAAAGGCAAAGGCAAGACCGACATGGCTACTGACATGGCTGCCAACGGTAAAGGCAACGGCGACTGGTACGGTGCTGGCAACGGTTATGGCTACGGCGACGGTAACGGCAATGGCTACGGCTACAGCAACACTTCCAAGGAAGGTTCTGCACCGATGATGGTTCCACAAATGCCTATGGCTGCTCCTCAAGCGCCAGCAGCAGCTCAAGCTCCTGTCGCTGCACCGGCTGCTCCAGCTACTGCCCAGTAATTGGCATATTGCATAGAGACAAAAAGGCGTCCTGCGGGACGCCTTTTTGCATTTAGGGCTGCTATTTTTTACGCACACGTCTGGTTAATTGTGCATTAATTGATCTGGTGATATTGTGCCTCCTGTCGGTACAGAGGTCGAAGAACTTCAATCCGGACGCAAACAATATACAACCATGCATAAAAACAATAGAAAAGATCACCGCAATGACGACTGAATACAAACTTATCTGCTGCTTCATCTCCTTTTCACTGCTGAACCTGTGGTGGGTTTACCATCTTGCCTAGGGTCAGGCGCAGCTAGCTTGCTGAAAAATAACGTTTGTCAGAAAGAATAAGGCCATAAACTGATTTATCCTTCCGGGGGCTTTTGATCTATGCTAATTGGATAGCTATAAGGAAGGAGTCATCATGAGCAACTATATCGCTTTGTTTCGGGGGATCAATGTTGGGGGGCGGCATATCCTGCCCATGAGTGACCTTGCCGAGATTTTATATCAGCTGGGTTGCGACAATATCCAGACCTATATACAGAGTGGCAACGTGGTTTTCCAGAATACTTCGCAGCAGACAAGCGCGCTGGCGAAATCAATCAGCACCAAGGTTGCCAAGGTCAGGGGCTTTGCTCCCAAAGTGTTGTTGCTGGAAGCTGCGGACATTGAGGTTGCCATCGCCAACAACCCGTTCCCGACGGAAAATGGCAAAGCGTTGCATTTCTTTTTCATGGAAGCAGTTCCTCCCAGTCCCGATCTGGAAACTCTGGCGAAACTGAAGCTGCCTTCCGAAGACTTCAAACTGCTCCATAATGTGTTTTACCTGTATGCACCTGATGGTATTGGCCATTCCAAACTGGCTGAAAAAGTAGAGAAATATCTTGGAACCAATGTCACAGCGCGCAACTGGAATACGGTCAGCAAGCTGCTGGAGATGGTCAAGTAAGGGAGGGGTATCAGCTCAAGGTGCAGACAATGTTCCGGGCGGCGTTATCCCAATACCAGATAGCGTGGTTGCTGTGGTTATGTGTTCCGCCAAACCAGCGGTCATAGGGGTTTTTGTCCAGCCAGTGCCCTTGTTTCCTCAGCAATTGCTGCCCGAATTCCGTTAGGGAAACCAGCCAGTCGGTTTTCTGCGCAGACCCCTTGATGAGCCTGATAGCTGGGCGGGGGGCGTTGGCAAGTTGTTCCAGCACCAGCCAGTAACTGCTGTCAGCCATGAAGGGCAGTGGCTCGTAAACTTTGTTATACCAGCGGTAAAACAGGCTGGCAGCATTCTGCCTGCCATGATCCGACAGGATTTGCAGGGTCATGTGTTCGCTCAGGTTTAACCCGTTGGTGATCCACGGTAACTCGCGGATATGCCGTTGCAGCGCCGGAATGATAGTTGGCAGCGGTGGGTTTTCTACGGCCATCACGTGGGCGAATGCTTCCGGTGTAGCACTGGTATATGCTTGCCAGCACAATTTGCCGAACGCAAACTGCTCCTCACTGAGAGGCTGGAACTGTTTCCACAGGGCTGGCATGGCTTCTGTGGGTAATAATCCGATGCCGTTGTTGAAACCTTGTGCACCGGGATAGTCGCTTACACACACGCACTGCATGAGCGGTGCACGTTTGGCCGGGTCGCTGAAAAAATGCAGCATCTTCACAAAGGCCAGCGCATCAGAAGCGTTGTGTTCAAACCAGAACGCAATACGTGCATAATTCCGCGCGGTTTCCAGTGTCTGAAGATCATTGCTCAGCTCGGCAAAAGCCTGTTGTTGGTTACGCCCGTTGTTGGTGCGAATGAACGTGGCACGGATGCGGATGAACCCTTCCTGATTGTTGAGTGCAGGTACCGGCCCTTGGGTGTAGGCGTCAGCAAGGCTGAGAAAATCGCCCCCGAAACCGGCGGCTGCCAGCTTATGCATCAGATCGTTGTCGCAACTGATGTGCAAGGTTCGCGCGTCAGCAAAGTCGCCCCCTTGAATAGTGTCAGTGGGCAATTGTTGACGTAATTTGGCTAATGAATTAAGCATTCATAGAGTTTATCAAAAGCCTGAGTCAGTACCAGCATTAATTGAAGGAATATTATTTCAGATCATGAATGACGCGAAAATAAGCAGAGTTTTAATATTTCAAGACAGCGCAGGCAGCGCATGAAACGGGTTTCAGTGGCAGTTTCAGCATGTCCCTGTCGGTATGGGTAGTTGTGTTGCGCATAGCCTGGTTTGCCGGGTATGCCCAAAACGGCGAGTCATTCCCCTCAGCACGGCAACGGGCGCAGGTCGCCACCCAACATCTGACACAACTGGCAGCAGAACACGGCAGCGTATTGCTGGTCGGTCACGGTATCATGAACCGACTACTGGGCAGGGCGTTGCGTCTTGAAACCGTCTACATACCCAGCTGCCGTTGCGACAATCGAATACTCCTGTTTCGCGTACAAAGTAACGGCTTTGTCATTGAGTGTGTGCAAATAGATGGCATTGAACGTATTCTTGGCTCCATTCGACTTTCAAAGCCAATGCTGGCGAATGCTTACCGTCGCCCCCATGCGCTCGAACATCTTGCACAAGCCATAAATGGTGCGGTCAAAGAAAATGAACTCATCCGCTACCTTGTTCAGCCCTGACGTTCCCGCAAGACGTTGGATAATCTCCCGTGCCGTGCTGGTGTAATCGGAATGCTTGCCGAAATCGAAATGCTCTTCCCGCAGCGGGCGGGCTGCCCATTCCGCAAACGGGCGCAGCACATCCTGATACCACGTCGGGTTGGCTTGGTTGTGTTCCATGCCGAGTGCGCGGTAGGCACGCATGATGGCATCGTAGTCATCGGCGAGGAACGCTTGCAACAAGCGCGGCAGTGTCGCGGCGAAGGTGCCGGAAAGCTGTTTCACGCAGCCAAAATCAATCAGGCTGACCGAACCATCGTCATGGAATAAGTAATTGCCGGGGTTGGGGTCAGCGTGCAGGCGTTTGAGGGTGCGCGTGGAATACACCAAGGTGTCGTACAACTGTTGCGCCGCCTTGTCACGCAGGGCTTGGCCTGGGTTTGTGGCTAACCAGTCATCCAGATGCTTGCCGTGCATGAACTGCGTGGTCAAGACACGCTCACCGCTCCATTCAGCGTAAACCTGCGGCACACTGACCCCCGTCAATGCCAACTGTCCACGAAACCACTCGGTGGTGTGCGCCTCGTGCAGGTAATCAACTTCTTCCCGCAAACGCGCCTGGATTTCCTGCAAGGATTGCAGCGCAATTTCAGCATTGGGTAATCTTCGCGCCAGTTTGCGCAACAACTGTATGTCGTTATCCATCGCCACATGGATGCCGGGGTACTGGATTTTCACCGCAACCGGCGTGCCATCGGGCAAAGTAGCGGCATGGACTTGCCCCAAACTGGCGGCGGCAAACGCTTGGCTATCAAACGTCGCAAACAGGTGTTCGGGTGGTTTGCCGAATTGCGCCTGCACCGCTTTGCGCACCAGTACGCGGTTGAGTGGCGGAACCTGATGGAAGGATTTCTCCAGTTCACGGCGGTAACGTTCGGGCAGCAATTCGACTTCCATGCTGAGCATTTGTGCCGCTTTCAGGGCAGTGCCGCGCAATTGGGTGAGGGCGGCGAAAAGCTGGCGGGCGTTGTGGTCGTCAACTTCCTGTTTGGCTGCTTGTTGGCGTTGTGCCGACAAAAACGGGCGTTTGACCTTGTGCTGCACTTCGCGCAAGCCGACTTTGAGCGCGGTCGAGCCGACGATGCCTGCGCGTTGCCATTTGCCTTCAGGGATGGTGTCTTGCATCACTTGCCCTCCATGAAACGGCGCTTGGCGGCGGCAAGGTCGGGGGCTTGATACAGGTTTTTCAGGCTATCCATGTGGCTCATGATGTGGGTGCGGAACAGGAACGATGCCAAATCCAGCAGCTTGCCGACCATGCCTTGCTGCAAGATGTTCGCCACCAGTTCCATACTGCGGTCAATCACTTGGGTGGTGTTGGCAAAACCTTCCGAGGTGTCCTTGAGCCAGTACGCCATGATCCCGGTCATGTAATCCCAGAACAGGCGCGGCAACAGTTCGCGGTAGGGCTGGTCGGGGATTTCGCCTGCTTCCACCGCCGCATCCAGCATATCCACCACCATTGCGGTGAACAGGCGTTTGGTTTCGGCAATGTTGGTAAACCCGGCGACAGGTTCGGCAAAACTGATCTCGAACACTTGCTGCAAAAACTCCCGTGCTGGCAACCACACCCGCAAGTTGGTTTCCACCAATTGCTGCAATTGCTCCTGCACGCTGTATTCGTGGAAGTCGCTGATTTCCTTGAGTTCCAACATCACCTGTTGCTGCACGTATTCGCAATAGCCATACAGCAGCTTTTCCTTGGTGGGAAAGTAGTTGTAGATGGTGGCATCACCTACCTGTGCCTGCTTGGCAATTTCGCGCATGGTGGCGGACTTGAAGCCTTTGATGGTGATTACATCCACCGCCGCTTCGAGGATGCGCACGCGGGTGAGTTGCTGGTCTTGGGCGTTGATCTTCATGGTGGTGATTCCTCTTTAAGAAATTACAACGATATAGTTTCATTATTTTTGTACTTTTACAATAGTAATTTCAATGATAAGGATGTTGGCTAATAAACTACCCCAACCGTCCATCAATCTCCGCAGTGCATCCCCATCGTTTGGCTATCCTCGCCCGGTACGCTTTCTTGTGCCGCAATTGCTTACCATTGCCGGGTGGCTGAACGCACTTGTTCCAGCATTTCCCGCCAGGCTTGATCCCGCAACTTTGCGAACGCGAGTTTCAGCAGGCTGTGGAAGCTGATTTGCCCGCGCGTCTTGATTAAGCTGTCACCAGACGGACAAACAGCCACCCCCATATCAGCACCAGCAAACCATAACTGAGCAAAAACACCCGCATCCGCTGGCGTAGCTTGTTGTGGGTCAAATGGATGCCAGCGTGTGCAATGCGTGCGCCAACATATGCCCAGGCCAGCAACAGCAATGCCCAGTCGGCCTGTTGCGTCACATAAGTCAGCACCACCACGACATAAAACAGCACTGGCATTTCAAACAGGTTGTCGTAATGCTGGGTGGCTTGCACCAGATAATCCGGCAATCTTGCGCCGTGGTTGAGCTTGAAATAGGCGGGTGTCAGACCGGCTTTGACGGCCTTGATCCGGCAGCGTAACAACCAGATGGCGACGGCAAAGGTCAGCAAGGCCATTGCGAAAGCAGGGTATAACACGAATGTTTGCGGCATGATTCTCTCCTTGGGTTTTAGTGCTGATCCTAATAGGATGCTAAATATGTTCAAGATCATATTTTGAGAGCCATCCATGTCATACCCCAGCAGCCACAAGCCCAAGACCCGCGACAGGATTCCGTTTACGGGGAATCCGGCGGCGGTCTGCCTGCTGGATCAGGAGGCGTGACAGGCTCGGCGCACTGCACGCTTGCGCCATTCTGGGCGGAACGCTTGGGTAAAACCCGTTTGCAGGCATTTCATCACCCGCAATTCCGCTTCGGAATAGCTAGCGTTTGTACGTAACATTTTTTGTTGCAATGCAGTATTTAATGGATGAATGTGTGTCAGACGGCTCCGCGCATTTTCATCTGACGATGGCGGTATAACAGATGTAAACTTGTCCACGCGAATCGCCTGGAAGTAGGGCGCACCAAGAGGGGAAAACGGATGTTTAAATTTATACACGCAGCCGACATTCATCTGGATAGCCCGTTACGTGGCCTGTCCCGCCATGACTCAGCGCCAGTGGAGTCCATTCGTGGCGCTTGCCGAAGGGCGTTTGAAAATCTCATCGACCGGGCTATTGAGGAGCGGGTCGCATTTGTTTTGTTGGCGGGCGATATTTACGATGGCGACTGGAAGGATTACAGCACCGGCATTTTCCTCAGTCGGCAAATAGGCAGGTTAGGCCAGCACAATATCAAGGTTTTCGCGGTTGCTGGCAACCACGACGCCGCCAACCGCATGACCAAAGCCCTGGACAGCCCGGCCAACATGCAAATCCTTTCATCCCGTAAAGTGGAGACAGTAATACTGGATGATTTAGGTGCCGTAATTCATGGGCGCAGTTTCGGCACGCAGCATGTGCATGACAACCTGGCGGCAGGATTCGCTCCCGCCGCAAAAGGCATGTTCAATATCGGGCTGCTGCACACCAGTCTGGACGGGCGCGAAGGCCATGCCCCTTACGCGCCTTGCAGTGTCGATGACCTTTGCTCCAAAGGCTACCATTACTGGGCGCTGGGTCACGTCCATCAACAGGAATTCGTGTCGCGCGACCCGTGGATCGTGTTTCCCGGCTGCATCCAGGGACGCCATAGCCGTGAAACCGGGGCGAAAGGCTGTGTGCTGGTGACGGTAGAGGATGGCGCTGTCAGCGAGGTGGAAACAATCCCGCTGGATGTGGTGCGCTGGGCGCTGCGCCGTATTGACCTGAGCGGCACCACTGATATGCGCGAGGTACTGGAATGTACCCGTAAGGCCATTGCAGACGAACTGGCGGCAGCGGACGGATGCACCCTGGCTCTGCGCATCCGTCTGGAAGGCGCAAGCAACATGGCGGACAGGCTCTCGGCTTATCCAGAGCGGCTGGAACAGCAAATCAGGGCGCTGGCAGCCGAGATGGCTGGCGATGAGGTGTGGGTAGAGCGGGTTGAAAACGCCGTCACTGGCAAGCTGGATCTGGATACCGCCCTGGCTGATGACAACGCGCTGGCCAGGCTGCTCAATGACATATTGGCCATGTCCGACCACCCCGATGATGTTGACGGGCTTCAGGAGGTTATCGTCGAACTCAGGCAAAAAGTCCCGCCGGAAGTATTTGCTACTGAATCCGCCTTGAATCTTGCGGATGCGCACACCATCGGGCGTCTGGTCAAGGAAGCCAAACACCTGCTGGTTGGCAGGTTGCTGACCGTGGAGGATGCGCAATGAGAATCGACCGTCTTGACCTGATGGCTTATGGCGCTTTCACCGGTAAAACCCTGGATTTGTCCAGCGGGTCTGCGGGGCTGCACCTGATCTACGGCGATAATGAGGCCGGTAAAAGCACCTCACTGCGCGCCATCATCGCCTGGTTGTTCGGCATCCCTGCCCGCACCACCGATAATTACCAGCATGCGCACACCCAACTGCGGATCGGCGGCAAGCTCAGGCTGGCGGATGGCCGGACGCTGGAGTTCATCCGGCGCAAAGGCACAAAAAGTACGTTGTTGGCCAGCGATGGCAATGATGTTCTGGAGGATGCGGTTTTATTGCCTTTTTTACCCGACGGCATTGATGAGGCTTTATTCGGGAAATTGTACGGCATAGACCATGAACGGCTGGAAGCGGGCGGCAAGGAACTGCTGAACCAGTCCGGCGACCTCGGGCAGGCGCTGTTTGGCGCAGCGCTCGGCGTCGCCAGCCCCCGTATCATCCTGTCTGAATTGCAAACGGGCGCGGAAGCGCTGTTCAAACCCAGAGCCTCGACCAAGCCGGTGAACCAGGCCATCGCAAATTTCAAGGAGGCGCAAAAGCGCGCAAAAGAGTTAAGCCTGCCGGTCGCCGAATGGAACCGTTTAAAAACGGAACATGAAAATACGCTGGCACAGATCAGGCGTCTTGAGGAAGACATTACCGCCAAGAGCAAGGAAAAGAGTCGCCTGGAACGCTTGAACCGTGTCAAGGGGGCCTTGGCCGAACGCCGCGCCATTCTCAGCCGGATGCAGGAATTGGGGGACGTATTGGTGTTGCCGGAAGATTTTGAGGAACAGCGCAAAACAGCCGCCAGCAAATTGCAAACCGCCAGCGAACTCAAGGAAAAAGCTGAAGCCAGACTTGCCGGTTTGCAGGAAGAAGCCCGCTCATTGAACATCCGCCATGAATTGCTGGATAAGGAAGCCGCTATCCTCGGCCTGTATAAAGAGCTGGGAGCGGTTGAAAAAACCATTTACGACCGGCCACAGCAGGATGGTCAACGCCGCCTGTTGCGCAATGAGGCGACCGACCTGTTAAAAGCCGTGCGTTCCGACCTTGGCATTGACGAGGCCGACAAACTGCTGCGTCCGCTCCTCAAGAAAAAGAACTGGGTGGCTGATTTGGCCAGGCGGCATACCCTGTTGGCGCAAAGAAAAGAGACCGCCGGGCTAAATCGCAAGGATGCAGAAAACGAAAAGAACGCCCTTGAAAAACAATTGGCGGAACAGCCCCGTTCAACCCTTGACCTGGTTGCTTTAAAGGGTGCGGTGATCACTGCCCGCAAAGCAGGCGAGCTTGAAAAAAGGCTGTCCGAAGCCCGGCAACGTGCTGCCGAAAGCAAGACGGCCAGTGAAAATGAGTTCCAGCGTCTGGGGCGTTTTAGTGGAAGCGTTGAAACCCTGTTGCGAATAGCCCTGCCAGTACCTGAAACACTGGATGACTTTGAAACAAACTGGCAGGAAATCAGCGATGAAATCCGGGAACATGCCCGCGAGCAACAGAAACTGGAAGCAGAAAAGCAGCAGGCCGGGCAGGATTTGACGGCGCTGTTATTGATGAGTGATGCGCCTACCCTGGCAACACTGGAAGCGTCGCGCGCCAATCGGGATCAGCTATGGCAGTTGCTCAAACATCGCTATGTCGGTAAGGGGGGGGCTGGCGATAGTGGGGCAGGGCTTGATTCAGCGCTGGCGGATGCCGATATTCCCGCGCTGTATGAGCAAAAAGTCATGGATGCCGACCACATAGCGGACAGATTACGGCTGGAAGCCGATCAGGTGGTCAAGCGCACCGACCTTGAAATAAAGCTGAAAACACTGGATTCACGCCTCAGCCAATGGGCGGAAACGCTGGCAAAGGCCAATGCAGTCCGGCAAAGCCAGCAACAGGCATGGGATGACATCTGGCTGCCCTTGGGGATAAAGCCGGGAACACCCCGCGAGATGAAGCAATGGGTTCTCAGGGTGGAAAAACTGTTATCCAGTATCCAGTCGGCCAATATCCTGCATGGCAGCGCAGAAAACCTTGCTCATGAATGCGAAACCCGGAAACAGGCCATTGCCGCCCAGATTGTCCGCTTTGATCCTGCATTTGAATCCCAGGGCATGGGGCTTGAAGCCATGCTTGGCCTGTGTGAGCAGCGGATTGGGCAGGAAGAAGAGGGCATTAACCGCCAACGCCAATTAAACCAGGCATTGAAAGATGTGGAAATCCGTCTCGGCAAGGCGCTTGAAAACATCCATACGCTTGAGAGCGAACAGTCCACCTGGGTCAGCGAGTGGGAACAGGCAATCGATGGGCTGGGCTTGCAACCTGACGCCCACCCGCAATACGCGCTTGAAACACTGGAACAACTGACGGCGTTTTTTGAAAAATTCGACCAGTCGGAGGAAAAGCGGCGGCGTATTTATGGCATAGACAAGGTGCAGGAAGATTTCAATAAAAAAGTCCTTGAATTTGTGGATGGCATTGCTTTCAACCGGGCTGGGCAGGATGCAAACGTCATTGCCGCCCAACTCCATCAGGAACTGAATAAGGCGCGTGAAGCGCGGGCCAGGCTTGAAAAAATAAGCGATGCAGAAAAACTGGAAGCTGACGCCATCAGGGAGGCGGAAATTACCCTGGCTGCGGCAAACGGGCAGCTTGCCGCATTAAGGTTGCAAGCGGATGCAGGGGATGACGCCGCCCTGATCAAAGCGAGCGAGGCATCCAGGAAAAAGCGCGAGTTGCAACAAAAGCAGGAGACGCTGGAACAGGAACTTACCCGCAACGGGGATGGCTTGACCATTGCGGAACTGGAGCAGGAGGCGAATGCCTCCGACATTGACGCCATTGAATCCGGGATAAGCAAGGTTGCCGCCGAACTGGCTGAGCTTTATCAACAGCGTGACGCCTTGCGTGACCAGCGGCAAACCCTGCAAAACGGGATCAACACCAAAAACGGCAGTGATTCCGCCGCCAGCGCCTCGGAAGAAGCCGAGCAGCATCTCGCCAGCATGGTTGCCGGGGTAGAACAATACCTGCGCCTGCAAATCGCCGCGTTGATTCTCGGCCAGCGGATTGAAGACTACCGGAAAAAGCACCAGACGCCGGTTTTATTGCGGGCAGGCGCGCTGTTTTCCCGCCTCACCCTGGGTGCTTATGCGGGGTTGCGCGACGAGTTGGGCAATGATGACAAACCCATCCTGCTTGGCGTCCGCCCCAACAACGCCGAGGTGCTGGTGGACAGGATGAGTGACGGAACCCGCGCCCAGCTTTACCTGTCGCTACGCCTTGCCACTCTTGAACAGCATCTGCGCCATGGCGAACCGATGCCTTTTGTGGTGGATGACATCCTCATCGGCTTTGATGACAAACGCACCAAAGTTGGCCTCGAAGTCCTCGCGGAAGTGGCTGCCAGCACCCAGGTGCTGCTGTTTACCCACCACCGGCGGGTGCTGGATCTGGCCAATACCCTTGAGGCGCAAGCAGGCATTTATACCCATGAGCTGACATGAACCATGACAATCCGCGCCACGAAAGTGGCTGGTTGGCAGGTGGATGTTGATCATGGGGGCACTATGCGCAGGGTCGGCAACAAGGGTAAAGACGGAAAAACCGGGGTGGTGCGTTTGCCCGCAGTTTTAGCTTAAGATCACGGGTTTGCAGCAAGCTCAGGTAAATACCATGTCAGACAATTCCAGCAATCCAGCCGAACCCGTGTGGACGGTTGTCCAACAGGCCGCCACAGATGACGGTTTGCACCTGTTACGGGTGCTGGATGTCGGGGTGAATTTCCCGTTTCGGAACTACCCGGAACGCTTCAGCATTTTGTGGGAGTTTACCGAACTCGACGCCAAAGGCTTGCCCAGCGCAGCAGAACTCACCCGCATGAAGGATTTTGAAAATGCCTTGTGTACGGTGATGCAAGCCGACCATGCCGCGTTATTGGTGATGGTGTTCACCGAGCCTGCCCACCGCGAATTTATCTGGTTGGCACGCAATAAATCCGCTTTCCAGAACCGGCTCAATACGGCGGAAAGTTTGGGCGCTAAACTCCCCATCACCCTTGACCATGAAACCGATGCGCAGGGCGAGTTTTACCTGTCGTATGCGACCAAAGTGGTGGAACGCCTGAAACCGGCGGCAGGCTGAACCCTTGACTGGAGTTAACACCATGCAGCGATTCGGCTACAAAATCATGAAAAAGAACCTGGCGGAGGAAGCACAGGTCATCCACGCCGCCATTGCCCAGCAACGCCCGCTGGAAGTTGGCCTGTATCAGGGCGATGAGGCAATCTGGGAATTCGTTTGCGCTACCCTGCGCGAAGCTGGCCAGCCGATCCCCATCAACACCCATTTCAACCATTACCACAGCACGCTGTTTGAGCTGGGCAGGCAGGAAGCGCAATTGCATCAGCAATTTACCTACGCCAAAACCATCGGCTCGGCTTATTCCATTACCCACGTCCACAAGTATTCGGTCAGCCAGCGCCCAGCGTTTCGTGAGGCTCTGAGCGAACATCTGACGCGGCAATTGCGCTTGCTGGAACGCTTCTGCGCGGAATATGATCATCCGGTTCACATCGAGAATACTTTCCACTCACTGGCATTTTATCAGTGGTTGTTTGAACTGGTGGAACGGCTGGAATTGCGTTACGTCCACTGCTGTTTCGACATCGGTCATGCCAAGATTTGGTCGCCGGAAAGCCTACCGCAATGGTTGCAATGGCTGCATGAACTGGAGGGCAAAGGCGTGCGGCTGCATTTCCACCTGCACGCCAACAACGGGCTGACCGACCAGCATCTCACCTTTGTCGAAAGCGAAAGCCTCGGCTTGAACCGGGCGGATGACTACACCCAGGCATGGGATTACTTCACGGCGCTGGCGCAATTGCACCGGCAGTTTCCTGATAGCCGCAAGGTGTTTGAGGTCAAACCGGCACTGGCGGTGGCGAATATGGAATTGGTCATGTCGCGGTTGGCAACTCGCTGAAGGTGGTGAGTTTGCCCCGGTGCAGACACAGTAGATTTGCCGCCATCATCTGATCGGGGCAGAATGGGCGGATCGTATTTTCAGGAGTTCCACCATGCGAATCCTTCACACCATGCTGCGCGTCGGTGATCTGGAACGCTCAATTGCGTTTTACACCAATGTCCTCGGTATGCAATTGCTGCGCCGCAAGGACTATCCGGCGGGCGAATTCACCCTTGCCTTCATCGGTTATGGCGACGAAACCGACCAGACCGTGCTGGAGCTGACCTACAACTGGGGCGTGGATAAGTACGAACTGGGGACGGCGTTCGGGCATATCGCGCTGGAAGTGCCGGATGTGTACGCCGCTTGCGAAAAAATGCGGGCAGCGGGCGGCAAGATCATCCGCGAAGCCGGGCCGATGAATGCGGGCACGACCATCATCGCCTTCCTCGAAGACCCGGATGGTTATCAGATTGAGCTGATTGGCGAAAAACACCAGCGTGGTTAATACATGAAAGTAGTCCACCCGGTGAAACGGGCAATAGTGGTTTGCTCAAAGAATAAATAACCGCGCCGGATAAAATATTCTCATTGCAAAGGTCGGGTGTTATATTCGCTGTCAATGAACAGCGACAGTAATTTCGGCTTCCTGGAACATCACGATGCGTTATTGGTGCGTTTGGCGACAACTGCCGAAAGCTGTTTTGTTGCCGACCCCAATACCACCTTGATTAAAATGCGCCAACTGGGTGAAGCCTTGGCGCAATCCATTGCTGCGCGTGTCGGCGTAGCTTTTGGGCAGGAAATCAAACAGGTCGATTTGCTACGCGAACTGGATTTCACCCTGAGATTAGATCAGCGTATCAAGGATGCTTTCCATACCCTGCGCAAACTGGGTAACGAAGCCAACCACAACATCACTTCCAGCAACCACCGCGACGCGCTCAAAGCCTTGCAAGTCGCCCACGCACTCAGTGCCTGGTATCACCGCACCTTCGGCGGCGACCAGGCCAAGGGTTTCAAGCCAGCCCCATTCCTCAAACCCCAAGACCCTTCCGCAGACGTGCGTCGATTGGAACAGATGGTCAGCGAGTTGCAACGCCAGCAACAAAGCGCGGCGGAACGGCTGGTGGTAGCCGAACAGCTCAAACAGGTGGAGGCCGCCAAGGCTGCCGCCGAATGCAAACGCGCCGAGGAAATGGCAGCGGAAAGCCAGATTTGGGAAGCACTGGCGACTGAAAATGAAACCCGGCTGGCGGAATACCAGGCGCAAATGGATGCTGCCAACACCCGCTGGCAACAAGCCTTTACCCAACAGGGTCAGCAACAACAAGCGGTAGAAATCCAGCGCATCGAAAAATCCCTGCTGGAGTTGAGTGAAGCCGAAACCCGTGTCCTGATTGACGCGCAGCTCAATGAAGCCGGTTGGCTGGCAGATACCGATAACCTGTGTTACGCCAAAGGTGCGCGTCCGGTAGCGCATGAAAACCGCGCCATTGCCGAATGGCCTTGCCACTTTGACGGTAAAGATGGCAGGGCAGATTACGTGCTGTTCATGGGGCTAACGCCTGTTGCGGTAGTAGAAGCCAAAAAACACGCCAAGCACGTTTACAGTTCCATTGATCAGGCCAAACGTTACGCCAGAGGTTTGCAGGAAAAAGGCGCGTTCACGCTTGATGCACAGTGGGATGAGTTCCGGGTTCCGCTGACTTTCGCTACCAACGGTCGCCCGTACCTGAAGCAACTGGAACAGGAAAGCGGCATCTGGTTTCTGGATGTGCGCGATGCTGCCAACCGTCGCCGCGCCCTCAAGGGCTGGTATTCCCCGCACGAAATCAAGACTTACCTGCGGCAAACCCCGCAACAGGCCGAAAACACGCTGGCGGGCATGGGCTTTGACTATGACCTGCGCTTGCGTGATTACCAGATAACCGCCATCCGCGCCGTGGAAAGCAGCATCCGTGATGGCAAAGACCGTGCGTTGGTGGCAATGGCGACTGGCACGGGCAAGACCAAAACCGCGATTGCGCTGGTGTACCGTTTGCTCAAGGCGGAACGCTTCCGGCGCATCCTGTTTCTGGTTGACCGCTCGGCGTTGGGCGTACAAGCTACCGCTGATTTTTGCGAAGTCCGTCTGGAAAACCTGAACACCTTCGCCGACACCTTCGAGGTATTGGGGATGGATAAGGACAAACCGCCGAAACCCATTCCCGCCGATGACACCAAAGTGCATGTGGCAACGGTGCAAGGGTTAGTGCAACGTATCCTCTATCCCGGCGATAACGAAGGCAAACCCGGTGTTGGGCAATACGACTGCATCATTGTGGACGAATGCCATCGCGGCTACCTGCTGGATCGGGAACTGGGCGAAACCGAAATCCTGTTCCGCAACCAGCAGGATTACCAGTCCAAATACCGCAGCGTGATCGACTACTTCGACGCCTTCAAGATCGGTCTGACTGCCACGCCCGCACTGCATACCAGCGATATTTTTGGTAAACCTGTATTCAGTTACTCCTACCCGGAAGCGGTGCTGGATGGTCATCTCAACGACCATCTGCCGCCGATCCGCATCCACACCAAACTGGCGGAACAAGGCATCCATTACGCGGTGAATGAAGAAGTGCAGGTCTACCGCCCGGAAACCAATACGCTGGAAACCTGGAATACGCCGGATGAGCTGAACTTCGATGTTGCCGAATTCAACCGCCGGGTAATCGCGCCGGAAAACACCAAGGCTATTGCCAAGTGGCTGATCGAAAGTGATTCCATCAATCCGTATTCCCCAGCCAAAACGCTGGTGTTCTGTGTCACCGACAAACACGCCGATGAAGTGGTGGAAGCCCTCAAAGCGGCTTGCGAGGCTTATCACGGCGAAATCGAGGATGATGCCATCCAGAAAATTACCGGCGCGAGTGACAAGCCGCTGGACAAACTCCGCTCTTACAAGAACGACCGCCTGCCCAATATCGCGGTGACGGTTGACCTGCTGACCACGGGTATTGATGTACCGAGCATCAGCAATCTGGTGTTTTTGCGCCGGGTCAACAGCCGTATCCTGTTTGAACAAATGCTGGGGCGGGCAACGCGGCTCTGCCCGGCAATCGGCAAAGGGCCGTTCCGCATTTATGACGCAGTGGATATCTACAAACAGCTCGAAAGCGTCAACACCATGAAGCCAGTTGTCACCAATGTGGACATCAGCTTCAGCCAGTTGCAACAGGAAATGCAGCACGATGCCGAACCCAAGTTGCAGGATTTGGCGCGGCAGCAGTTCATCGCCAAATTGCAGGTAAAGAAAAACCACCTCAGCGACGCACAAGCCAACCAGTTTGAAGCCATTGTCGGTCAGTCGCCTAGCGAGTTCGCCAAGACCTTGAAAACCCTGCCGCTGGCGGAGGTTTCCGCGTGGTTTACCCAGCATCAGGGATTGGGCGAATTGCTGGATCGCAAGGCCAAAGGGGCAGGCGGCAATAGCCAGCCCGTGGTGATTTCCGGTCATGCCGACGAGGTGATTGATGTCACCACGGGTTATGGCGCAGGGCAAAAGCCGGACGATTACCTGCAAGCCTTCAACGCTTTCATCAACGCCAACAGCAACCGCATGGTCGCCCTACAAACCGTGGTGCAACGCCCATGGGAACTCACCCGCCAAAGTCTGAAAGAGCTGGCGGTGGAACTGGAGCGCAACCATTTCCGCGAACAGGATTTGCAAACCGCTTGGCACGAAGTCACCAGCGAAACCATTGCTGCCCGCATCATCGGCTTTATCCGCCAAGCCGCCTTGGGTGAAGCCCTGATCCCGTGGGAACAGCGCGTCGATCAGGCAATGGTAAATATGCTCAGCCAACAGGCATGGAAAACGCCGCAAAAGCAGTGGCTGGAGCTGATTGCCAAGCAGATGAAAGCCAATATCATCGTCGATGAGCCAGCCTTGAATCAGGGCGTGTTCAAAAATCAGGGCGGCATCCAGCGAGCCAACAAGCTGTTTGAAAAGCCGGTCGGCGAAGTCTTGCAACAGTTCAACCGGGCGTTGTGGGGATAGGGCTTGCCGTCCCCGTCAACTTGACAAAACTTGACTTTGACCTATACTCTGCGTATGCAAAAAAGACTGAATACCGAAAAGGCTCGGGAGGCAATCGAGAAGGCGGGACTTACACAAACCGCAATTGCCGAGAAGCTGGATGTATCCAGAGAAGCCGTCTCGCAATGGTTAAGCGACAAGTCTTTTCCCCGTCCGAATAAGCTGCTGCAACTCGGCAAGCTGCTGAATCTGGGTTTTGCTGAACTGGTTATCAAGGAAGATCCCTTCACACCCAAAATTGCTTTCCGCAAGATGAAAGGCACTAAAACCAAAGATCACCATGTAGAAAAAGCCCAGGAAATGGGGCGTTTTTTGCGTCAGTTGGTTCCCTATTTGCCGTTTGATACGTTGCAGATGCCGCCCGTACTCAAGTCACCCAGTTGTGATTATGAATACCTGCGCAAGGTAACAGCCAAAGTTCGGGAAGACATTAACCTTGGGGCAACAGATAATGTTGACTTCAAGCACCTTATCCGCCGTTTCGGTGAACTTCAGGCAGTTATTATCCCGGTACTTTGGGGCAGCAAGCAGCGCCATGAAAATGCGGTGCATATTTTTCTGCCGGATTCCCAAAGCACTTGGGTATATCTGAATCTGGACACCAATATCCACGATTTTAAATTCTGGATGGCGCATGAACTCGGTCACTGCCTATCACCCAATCTGGAGGGTGATGAGGCAGAAGATTTTGCGGATGCTTTTGCCGCCAGCTTGTTATATCCGCATGAGTTGGCGGAAAGTGCTTATGAGAAAATCAGTATTCAGCGCACATCGCCAGCAAAGATTAGCCATATCATTGCGCTGGCGGATCAATTGGTCATTTCGCCCTATACGGTAATTGCTCAGGTCAACAAGTATGCGAATGCGGTAGGTAAACCTGAAATCAGTCTGGGCAATACTTTTCATGGTGCAGTTACTAATTTTAACAAGAAATATAAAAACCTCAGTGAAACCCTGTTTGGTGATTCCGGGCCGGATGAGAACAAAATGCCAACCGCACGGGACTATATCGCCAAGACAGAAGCCATATTTGAAACCCCGTTTTTTGAACTGCTAAGAAAATACCTGAGCCAATACAATAAAAGCCCTGGCTTCGTACAAACTGTACTGGATATGCCATTACTGGACGCGCGGAGTATCCACGCAGAGTTGACCTGATGCCGCAAAGCAAAATTCTCGTTGATACCAATGCTTATCTCAGGCTGGCAAAAACCATTCGTCCTTTGTTGTTTATGCCTTTTGGGGATAATGAGTATTGCCTGTACATTCTGCCGGAACTCAATCAGGAGCTAGCCAGCCACAAGTTGCGCAGCAAGTTTCATTGGGTGACGGAAGAAGAGTTTGCAGAAAACCGTCAGCATTTCCCCACCCTCGGCAAAAAACAAAAAAAAGCCATCGACGCGACTTTTGAATACCTGTGGGATCATGTGCAAACGGAACTGCCCGGCCCATCAAAAGTGGATGCACTGTATATCGCCTATGCCATTGAACTTGGCATACCCGTTGTTACCGACGATCAGGATATGACAGCATTGGCAGAAACCTTTGACGCAAAGGTGATGCCCACCTTGGAGCTGCTGAAAATCATGCTGGATTCTGGTCATACGGATATGGCAACCATTAACGGCCTTTGTGATTACTGGCGTTACATTTCCGACCTTCCTGCCAACTTTCACAGGGATTTTAAACGCCTGTTTCCCGGACAATAATTCATGAGCACCCAAGACCTGGTAGCTAAACTCTGGAACTTATGCAACCTGCTGCGTGATGATGGCGTGACCTATCACGAGTACATCAACGAACTCACCTATCTGGTGTTCCTGAAAATGGTGCAGGAAACCGGACAGGAGGAACACATTCCGCAAGGCTTCCGCTGGGCTGATCTGGAGGGTTACAACGCTGCTTCCCGGCTGGAAGAGTACAAAAAGCTGCTGATCCATCTGGGTTCGCATGGCTCGTTGATTACCCGCTCGATTTTCAACAATGCCAGCACCGTGATCCGCAAGCCTGCCACGCTCAACAAGCTGGTGACGGAAATCGACAAGATGGACTGGTACAGTGCCAAGGCCGAGGGGCTGGGCGATATGTACGAGGGCTTGCTGGAAATCAACGCGACCGAGAAGAAATCCGGTGCGGGGCAGTATTTCACGCCACGGGTGCTGATCAATGCGATGGTCGGGCTGATGAAACCGACGCTGGATGACATTATCGTTGACCCGACGGCGGGCACGGGCGGCTTCCTGATCAGTGCGCACCACTACATCAAGCAGCACAACGATGTCGATTCGCTGGATGATAAGGCGTATGACCAGTACCAGCACGATACCTTTTTCGGCATGGAGTTAGTGCCGGATACGCGCCGTCTGGCGATGATGAACCTGATGCTGCACGATCTGGCGGTGGATGATGACAACACCGGGATCATGTTTGGCGATACGCTTTCCAACGAGGGCAAGGCGTTGCCGCTGGCGACGCTGATTCTGGCGAATCCGCCGTTTGGGACGAAACAGGGCGGCGGCGTGCCGACCCGTGATGACCTTGTGCATTACACCTCCAACAAGCAACTGGCGTTTTTGCACCTGATGTATTTGCGGATGCTGAAACCGGGTGGGCGGGCGGCGGTGGTGCTGCCGGATAATGTGCTGTTTGAAAGCGGCATCGGGCGCACCATCCGTAAAGACCTGATGGACAAGTGCAACCTGCATACGGTTTTGCGGCTGCCTACCGGGATTTTTTACGCAGCGGGGGTGAAAACCAATGTGCTGTTTTTCAGCAAGCCGTTGGATGTGCGCAAGGACAAGGGCAATACGCAGAATGTGTGGGTGTATGACCTCCGCGCCAATATGCCGCAGTTTGGCAAGCGCACGCTGTTCAGTGCCAGCCATCTGGCGGAATTCCGTGCTGCGGTCGGCGATGACCTGACCCGCGTGGATGAAACCGCCCGCCAAGCCTTCGTCGACCAACACGGCAACCCCGACACTTGCCGTCTGCGCTGCTTTACCCGCGCCGAGATTGCCGCCAAGGACGACTCGCTGGACTTGTCGTGGATTCGTGACGACAGCAGCGAAGACAGCGCCAACCTGCCCGAACCCGACGTGCTGATCTCCGCCGCGCTGGAAGAAATGGCAGGCGCGATGAGCGAACTGCAAGCTATCCTCATCGAACTCGGCGCAGCCGAAGACGACAGTGCGGATGCGGTGGTTTGATATGACAAAACGTGATGATTTCAGCGTCGATATTCCTGATGTTCTCATCCCTTACAAGTTGGGGGATTTGGGTGGACACCCGGATTATCAGGCGGCAAAAGCCGGAGACACGGCGGCAGCTATCAAGTTGGCTAGTGAGCTTGTGACCGATGATGTTGCTGAGAAAATTGCCCATATTGGGGGCAATGACACGCTATTGTTGCCTGTATTGGCTGAGGAACTGGCGGGCAGGAACAAGATTCCGCTGGCGATTGCCAAAGTGTTGCAAGGTAAGACTGGGCGCAAGGTTGAGTTGAGTGTTTATCAGGTCAATAAGCCTACCCGTACTGGTCTTGGAGGGCTTGACCGTATCTTCGCTGTACCTGAGTTTGAGGGGGAGGGCGATTTGTCCGGGAAGCTATTCCTGCTGGTGGATGATACGTTGACGCAGGGCGGCACATTTGCTTCCCTCGCTGCGCATATTCGGCAGAATGGCGGTCGTGTTGCGGGGGCAATGGCGTTGACCGGAAAACAGTTCAGTGCTAGGTTAAGGCTTGATACGTCAACGCTTGACAAGCTCAGGCAACAGCATGGTGATATTGAAAATGATTTCAGGGAAGCAACGGGTTATGGTTTTGGTGCGCTTACGGAAAGTGAAGCGCGTTACCTCGCGAATTACAAACCATCTCAAGCCGTCAGAGATCGCATCCTTGAAGAAAGAGATGCGGCAATCAGCCGCAGCAATGGACAAGATACTGGGTCTATAAAGAAACCCCCTCCCCCCGGCTGGGTAGAAACAACTTTAGGTGCAGTTGTTGATTACGGTAGTACCATAAAAGTTGAATCAACTGTCATTGAAGACAGCTAATCCCGCTTACGCCGTCCAGACTGCCTGATCCGTCCAACGGTTTTTTTCCAGGCAAACAGCCACCTCAAGCGTAACCCGCCTGCCCGGAGTCTGCCGTTGTTCAGTCCTTCAACACCGCCCGAATCGCCTATAAC
>JAHJJD010000060.1 GCA_018822845.1 Gammaproteobacteria bacterium
CGCACGCGAGGCATTTAAAATACTTCCTGAAACCGCCAACGTGATTAATTTTGAGGACTGGATCAGGAAGGTTCCAGTCCTGGGGCGGGTTCATGAACGTAAAATGGCGGCTTAGTGGCGAAGGTATTGTCAAGGTCATCAATAAAAATAATCAATCGTGCCTCAGGGTGCAGTTCTGTGGCATCTGTGACAAAACTTTGCAATACTGTTTTAACTGCATCTTCAAATTGCAAATGAAAACGCTGCCCGTCGCTCAACTCGGTCAAGCCGCCGCCATCACCATTCCAGGCTTTACGCACCGCATCAGTCGTGCCCGTGAATACCACATTTTCAGTTTTCCCCGTCAGCATCAATGCACCATCAACTACCCGCTCCAGCAAGGTCAACGCGGCCAAAGCCCCACGTCTCGTCATATCAGAAAGCTGTTCTTTTCCTTGATGCTTTTGCGTAACTTGCTGCTTGATTTCCAACAGCAAAGGAATTAGCGGATTAGCTGCGTTTTGGTGTTGCCAAGGGGAATACCAAACACAAAAGGAATTGCGGGCAGCCTCATATAATCCATCATCCCACCCCAGTTCTGGCTGGCGAATTTCCTGTTTGGCTGGTAAAGACAACGCATCACGGTAAGTATCGGAATAGCGTTGAATCTCCCCCAATGGAACAGCCTTGCTAACAGGGTCGCCGCCCAAGGTAGCAAAAGCACGCTGCATCAAACTGGTTTTCCCTGAACCCCATTTGCCAACAACTGCTGTTGTAAAGGGGGGAGTAACACTCAAGATCATTTTTGCCAAACCATCGCCCGCCGCAGCCATACCAAGCTGGTTAGTTACATTCCATTGGTCATTCTGGTACATCATAGCCCTTGCCCAAAGTTGCATGAACAAAGTCTATACGACCGAACAAAAAAATGTCAGGTGTTATTACCATGTGGATAACGTAAAGGTTTCCCATAAATCTTCCGTTGTATCTACCGCAGCAGTGGCGTTTTTCAACATGCTTACAGCCAGTCCCCTACAGAAAAATACGGCAACACTTCAAAGGTGGAACGCTGCTGACGGGCATCCCCCCCATAAACCAACGCCAGTTGCTTGACGCGCTCACCCAAAATGCCTGCCACTTTCTGCGCCGGACGCATGGCGTCACTCGCTACGGTTTGTGCCGCCTTTATTTCCAGCAAACGTAAACCATCGCCCGATTCCAGCACCAGATCGGCCTCATTCTGGGCAGAATCCCGGTAAAAATAGGCATTGGGGCGCTCACCCCGGTTATAAAACGCCTTGAACACTTCCAGCACCACCAGGTTCTCGAACAAATGCCCTCGTAGCGGATGCGTCGCCAGATGTTCCTCACGGGTAATCCCCATCAACCATGCAGCCAGCCCGACATCGTAAAAATACAGCTTGGGTGACTTGATCAAACGCTTGCCGACATTGGCAAACCACGGCGGCAAGCGGAACACAATGTAGGATGCTTCCAGCAGGTTTATCCACTCATTGATGGTATGCCCGGACACACCCACATCCGCCGCCAACCCCTGCATATTCAGTAATTGCCCAGTACGACCGGCAGCCAATCGCACGAATTTCTCAAACAATTGTAAATTCTTCAGTTGCACCAGCTCACGCAAATCACGCTGCACATAGGTTTCAAAGTAATCCCCCAGCACCATCGCCGGGTCAAGCGACTGTTCATAAATGCGCGGATACCCACCCTTGTGCAACACACTGTCCGCCACGAGCGGCGCGTCTACCTCTTGCAATTCTGCCATCGACAACGGTAGCAACTTCAACAAGGCAGTACGCCCCGCCAATGACTGTGAAATTTCCCGCGACAACTCAAACTGATGGCTACCCGTCAGAATGAAGCGCCCCATTTGTTTCTTCTCATCGACCTCGACCTGTATCCACGACAACAACTCGGGCACACGCTGAATCTCATCAATCACCGCCCCCTCAGCAAACTGTGCCAGAAACCCTCGCGGGTCAGAGCGGGCAAAATCGCGCGTATCCGGTCGCTCCAGATTGGCATAAGGTTTATCAGGGAAAGCCTGCTGACACAGGGTTGTCTTGCCAGACTGACGTGGCCCGGTCACTGTAATCACGGGGTATTGTGTGGCACGGGTCTTCACCACCGGCAAAAGCTGACGCGGAATAATCATGAAAAACACCCTGTCATGCAAAAATGAAGTAGCACCTCAATATTGCACACAAAACCACGGACTACAAGCCTGCACCAAGCGCATCAAGCGGCTTTACGCATCACCCGCACCCCGAAATCCACGGTCAAATCCAGTGACTGCAAGCGTTGGCAATGCGCCTGCTTTGCTTCGCTGGCTGACCAGTAATACGGCGTCATATTGAGCAATGCGGCGACGCTGGCCTGATCCGGCAGGGTCACGGGGTACGTCACGTTGAGCGGCGGGCATTCCACCATGCCATCAATTGGCGGCAGATTTTCTTCAACGCTGTGCAGCTTCGGCGCGTCATAAATCAGGCTGCGCAACTCGAACAGGTGTTGTGCCGCAGGGTAGGCCCATAAGTACAGGCCGCAGGGTTTCAGCACCCGTGCAATCTCCGCATCCGCCGCCGGGGCAAACACGCGCATCAGCACATCCACCGACGCATCCGCCAACGGCAGTTCAAAGCTGGAAGCCACCGCAAACTGCATCGCCGGGTATTGCCTGGCCGCCATGCGCATCGCCGCCCGCGAAATATCCGTGCCAATACACTGCACATTTCCGCCCAGTTGCTGTGCCAGTTGGCCGAGGTAATAGCCTTCGCCGCAGCCTGCATCCAGCACGGTCAGCGGTTCGGTCGTAGCGGGAAAATGCGCGCGCACCACCTCGCCCAGCGTTGCCGCCAGCGGTGCATAGAAGCCCTGTTGCAGGAAGCTGCGGCGGCTTTCCAGCATTTCCCGGTTATCGCCGGGGTCGGCAGAATGCTTGCGGTTCACCAGCAGCAGGTTGACGTAGCCTTCTTTGGCCTGATCGAAACTGTGACCGTTGCAACAGGCGAAACTGCGCCCGTTCAGGCTGAGTGGTTCATGACACAAGGGGCAGCGCCACAGGGTTGGGCTTATGATCATCGGGTTCTTTATTCCTTGGCTTACATCAACTCGTCAATGTACTGCAAACGCCAACGGCTGGCATCCTCAACCGGTTCCGCGAGACGTGGTTCGGGAAAAGTTGCAGACGCTTGAACGATGGGTCTATGATGAAACATACATCAATCAATAATACTAATGAGCGTTTGCCAATGGTTTCACTGAGCTATTTACTGGGCATCGTCTGTATCGCCGCTCTGGCAATCACGACACTGGTTTACCTGCTGTGGCGACAACACAACTATCAGGCAGTGTGTCGCCAAGCCGTGCTGGAACGGGAAAACCTGTTACGCACCATTATGGATGAAAGCCCCTCCATCATCGCACTCAAGGACGAGGCAGGCCGTTACCTGTTTGGCAATCGCACCTTGGCCGAATTGTATGGCACAACACCGGATGAATTGATCGGCAAGGATGACAGCGCTTTCAACCGCAACCGGGAGCAGGTCGAGTTTTACCAGCAGGATATGCAGGAAACCTTGAGTTTGAGCAAAACCCGTGTGGTCATGGAACAATCCACCGATGCCCGCTCTGGCAAAATACGCCATTACCAAGCGATCAAAAAACCTGTCGTGCGCCCGGATGGCAGCAAAAACCTGCTCATTCTTGCCAGTGATGTCACCGATCTGTACGCAGCCCGTACCCGTGCAGAAGCCAGCGAACAACGCCTGAAACACGTACTGGAAGCCACCGCCGAAGGCATTTGGGATTGGTATGTGGGCACCAACCATCTGGTCAACAATGTGCGCTGGTGTGAGTTGTTCGGCTTCCCCACCGACGAAATCGAGCATTCGATGAAAGATTTCGCGGGCTTGCTGCTGGAAGAAGACCGCGCCGACATCATGGCTGCGATTCAAGACTGCCTGCAAGGCAAAGGCCCGTATTCCCACGAGCATCGGATGCGGCGCAAAGATGGCAGCATTATCTGGGTAAGGGATCGTGGCAATGTGGTGGAATGGGGTGCCGATGGGCAAGCGTTGCGCATGGTCGGCAGCGTAGCCGATATTACCGAAACCAAACATGCGCAACTGGAGCTGCAACGCGCCAAAGATGCTGCCGAAGCCGCCAGCAAAGCCAAAAGCGAATTCCTCGCCGTGATGAGCCATGAAATCCGCACCCCGATGAATGGCGTACTGGGGATGGTCGAACTCCTGAAAATCACTAATCTGAGCAAAAACCAACGCCATTACACCGACATTATCGCCACCTCCGGCAAGCATTTACTCGGTGTTATTGAAGACATCCTGGATTTTTCCAAAATCGAAGCCAATAAAATCGAGCTACAGCAAGAAGGCTTTGACCTGCCAATACTCACGGAAGAAATCGTCACTGCGCTGCGTGAACAAGCCGCTGCCAAACAGCTTCACCTGCAACTGCACATGGATTTACGCGGTAAAACCAGCCTGCAAGGCGATGCGCACCGTTTACGCCAGGTGCTGTTTAACCTGATCGGCAATGCCATCAAATTCACCGCCATTGGCTCAGTGAGCGTCGATGTTTGCTTGCAACGCTGCCAGCAAAACCAGGCGTTTATCCAGTTCAGCATCAAGGATACCGGCATCGGCATCAAGGAAAATGCCCAACAGCGCATCTTCGACGCCTTTACCCAGGAAGACGGCTCCACCACCCGCCGTTTCGGTGGCACAGGTCTGGGGCTGCCCATCGCCGCCCGTTTGGTGGGGCTAATGGGGGGTAAACTGGAACTGATCAGTCAACCTGGCTTGGGCAGCCGCTTCTATTTCACCCTTCCATTCACACTCACGGACAATGTTGCCCCATCCTTACCCGAACCGCCCCCACCCCAACCGCCGGAGACAAACAGCGACCTGAGTGGCCGGGTGTTGCTGGTGGAAGACAACCCCATTAATGCCGAAGTAGCGCGTTTGTGGCTGGAAGAACTCGGGCTGCACGTGGATCTTGCCGAAAATGGCGCAGAAGCACTCAATGCCATAGAACAACAAAGCTTTCACCTGATCCTGATGGATTTACACATGCCTGGCATGACCGGGCAAGAAACCAGCCGCGCCATCCGCCAGCGCGAAGCCACCAACGCCGAGGCACACCCCATTCCCATCATTGCCCTGAGCGCGGATGTAGCGGAAGAAATCCACACCGACTGCCTGGCCGCAGGCATGAATGACTACCTCAGCAAGCCGCTCAATGTGACGCAATTACGCGAAAAACTGGGTTACTGGATGAAGGATCAGGTTTTAAAACAAACAGAGGCTCAAGCTTTCGCCTGAACCCCTGCTTTCCCTATTGTTTCCGGTTAAGGAAGAACCGTCAGTCTGCCACCAGCCGCACATGCAGCAGCGTTGTTGCTTCTACACCAACCAATGGCCATACCTGTATCGAACGATCAGTTGTGATCAGGAAGCTTGCCGCCACCTTCGTACCGGATGCAGAGGTTGAGGATGATGCAAACGGCGACTGATACAAGGCAGTGGCAACACCAGCTGCGAAGTTCATGTCGTTGAACAGCGTGGTATCAATGGCTGGGTCAACCGTTGCATTGTAATTGGTAATACCGGTATCGGCTCCCGCTTCCGGGAATTTGCCAAATGGGTACTCGGCGCTTGCCGTAGCAGGGTCACGCCCCGTGCCACTGCCGGAAGTACCGACCAGATCCACGATGGTTGGCAGACGCCAGGTTTTCTTGCCGCACATGCCATTACCAGCATTCGCGCTATTCATGTAGGCAGCATAGGTGTTCGTGTCACAGTTGCTGATGCCGCCGCAGGGGTAGTTGCCGCCTGTTGGGGAAACACCGCCGGAACCCAGCGTATAGAGCCATTCCTTGTCATGCGCATCACCAGTACTGGTACGGACTTCCCACACCAGACCGTCAGGAGCACGGACGCATGACCATGATGCTGCGCCACTGGCTGCCACAGAACCGTCAGCATTCAACTTGACGTAACCGCCAGAGGAACCACCATCAACGGCATCCTGCTCGTCTGGCGTACCGTCACCGTCGGAATCCCTTGTGCTGGATTCGAGGGCATCAATTTTGCCGTCGCCATCAGTGTCGACCGGATTGGCCAGGTCTGCTCCAACTTCGGTTTTGTCATCTTTGCCATCGCCGTCAGTATCTGCCTTGGTTGGGTCTGTTCCCAAAGTGGCTTCTTCTGCATCGGTCAGGCCGTCACCATCGCCATCCGCTGCGCCCGCACCGTCTGTCGCATCCTGCTCGTCTGGCGTACCGTCACCGTCGGAATCCGTTGTGCTGGATTCGAGGGCATCAATTTTGCCGTCGCCATCAGTGTCGACCGGATTGGCCAGGTCTGCTCCAACTTCGGTTTTGTCATC
>JAHJJD010000061.1 GCA_018822845.1 Gammaproteobacteria bacterium
GGAGCCATCCAGTGCCTGCTGGATCGTATCCGCCTGCTGGAAGAAAACGCCGGAAAACGCGGCTGCCTGCCCGAGCCTGAGGAGGACGAAGGCGAAGAATGCCGCCATTGCGACGCACGCGACCTGTGCGAAGACGATTTACCCCAACCCACCGAAAAGACAATCCACTTTAAAAACAGGACACAATAACAATGGACTTACAGGATTTTGAAGCCGAAGACCTCTACTTCAACGCCGCCATCGACCCGGAGGTCGCCGAACTGCTGGAGGAAGCAGCCAGCGTCTACCCGGAGCCGGAAGCCGAAACGCTGTTGCTGCGCGCCTACTTCCTCGCCCCCGAAGACCTGAATGTGCTGGTCGCGCTGTACCGCTATTTCTACTACCAGCACCGCCTGCCGGACGCGCTGGTAGTAGCGCAGAAAGCCATCAGTGTCAGCGGCAAGCGCCTGCACCTGCCGGAAGACTGGCGGCACCTGACCCGCTTGCATCTGGGGCAAGGCGTACTGGTGTCGATGACCCTGACCCGTTTCTACCTGATGGCGCACAAAGGAGCTGGCTATCTGGAAATGCGCCTGGGGGAACTGGCGGATGCGGTGGGCAGGCTGCAAACACTGGTGGACATTGACAGCAATGACCGGCTCGGTGTTAAGGCGCTGCTGGTGCTGGCGCAGGAGCATTTGTATGAGCAGCAAGGGGTTTCGGTGTTACGCAAAGCAGCGGGCTGAGTTACCAATAATTACTAGATATTGCTATTTCGGCACGAAGCTATTCTTACCTTTAGTTGAGAATTTCGTCACCGGGCATGGGGGGAACATCCGCCACACGGTCAAGAATGCGTTTGAACGCACCCAAGTCCGCCTTTGCTGCCCGCTGGAGAATCAGGTCTTCGGCTTCCAACACTGCCAGCTTTTCGGCAATGGCGGTGATGAACAGTTGGTTCATGGAAACGCTGTCACGTTTGGCGGTTTTACGCGCTTGCTTCAACAGGGAGTCTGGCAGGCGCAGTGCGTATTGGCTCATGGTTACACCTCTCGTTGTTTCAGGTTGCGCAGGCATTCGCCGGGGGTAATCGTGGCGACATTCCAATGCGAGGCAGCGGGTTGAAAGTCTTTTACATTGAAGGTCACAATGGCTTCTGCCATGCCGTTCACGGCGAGTTCCAGCACCATATCGTCTTTTGCATCAGTCAGTTGTGGTCGCCACAGGTAATGAATCAGGATTTCGTTACCACGTAGGCACAATACATCCAGCACGGTATCCACTTCGTCAAGCGTTAAACTTGTCGCGGCAAGGGTATCCGGTCTTTTCAGCACATCCTCGTATTCCAGTACGAGTGGCACAGACAACAAAAACGGCAGGCTACCTTGCCAAATGCGTTGCAAAAGTTGGAAGGATGCGCCCTGTTTTGAGCCTAGCCCGGCAATGATGACGTTGGTATCAATCACAAGTTTCATATGGTATGTGATATTACCTTGTATCGTTGAAGCTGCCAAGAAGTGGGCAAAACGTCGTCATGAACGTTACGGATTACCTCCACTCATCCATTCTTAATGTCATTTTCCCCACAATCCCTAGCCTCCCAGCCCTGTATCAAACCCTACATACTCCGTTAAAATAACATTCAACCCATTGAATAACATGTGGTTATAAAACATGGCACGGCCTTTGCTTGGTATTCCCCATCCAGCAACCGGAGAACCACCATGACCGATACCGACCTCGAACTCGACCTGGAAGAACTGGTCAGCGCCGAAGACTTCCTCACCTACTTCGACATTCCTTTCGAGCAGACGGTGGTACATGTTTACCGCCTGCACATCCTGCAACGCTTCCACGATTACCTGTCGAAAGAGGCCAAACCGGCGGATGACGATGGCCTGCGTGAGCAATACACCCGCCTGCTGGGCAAGGCTTACGGCGATTTCGTCGATTCCGACGCCAAGACCGAAAAGGCGCTGAAAATCTACAAGATGCAGGGGCCGCAGGAAGCCTTCATCCCGCTGGCTGACCTGTTTGCCAAGGGGTGAAACCATGCGTCCACGCTTTGACTACGGCGACAAAGTGCGCGTGACCCGTAACGTGCGCGATGACGGCACCTTCCCCGGCGCGAATATCGGCAACCTGCTGCTGAAGCGTGGCAGTGTCGGCTACGTGCGCGATGTCGGCACTTTCCTGCAAGACCAGCTCATCTACTCGGTGCATTTTTTCGATGCGCAGAAAATGGTCGGTTGCCGTGAAGAGGAACTGATCGGCGCGGATGAGCCGTGGGACCCAAGCCAGTTCCAGTTCCGCGACAAGGTAACGCCCAAAGTCACGCTGGAAATTGACGGCGAAGTGATCGCCAACCCCGGCGACGAAGGCGAAATCCTCAAGGTACTGGACGATCTGCCATCAGGCCGCGCCTATCACGTGCGCTTCCCCGGCAGGACGCTGCAAATCCCCGAAAAGCTGCTCGATGAATATACTCCCCCCCACCCTAACCCTCCCCCGCAAGGGGGGAGGGAACAAGATGATCTCACACCGAACTCTTCACCCCCTGCCCCCCTTGCGGGGGAAGGGCTGGGGATGGGGGGAAATCAGCGGCACGCTGATGAGGACAACCACGATGACTAACCTGCACACCGCCATCCTCGGCAAGCCCCCCGCTTACCGCTACCACCTGCTACGCAACGCGCTGGAAACCTTCCAGAAAAACCTGCCGCAACTGGATGAGCACGAATTTGACCGGGTCTGCCAGCGCGCCGACCGCAGTTTCCATCTGGAAACGCTCGCACTGGAAAGCCCCGAAGCCAGTCAGGTTGCCGTTCCGCCCACTCAGGTCGATGCCGCCGTGCAGGAAATCGCCAACCGTTACCCTGACGACCACGATTTCACCAGCGACCTGAGCCAGAACGGCCTCACCCCCGACACCCTGCGCCAGGCGTTACAACGTGAGCTGATGTTCAGCAGCGTACTGGGCAAGGTTGCCTCACGCAGCATCGACATCAATGATATTGACGTGCAGCTTTACTACGAAATGAACCGTGACCGCTTCATGCAGCCCGAAACCCGTGGCGCACGTCACATCCTCATCACCATCAACGACGAATACCCGGAAAACAGCCGCGACAACGCCCTGCAACGCATCCGCAAGATCGCCACGCAAACCGGCAACAACAACCCCAAGCAGTTCGGCAAGCTGGCGCGGCAATATTCCGAATGCCCCACCGCCATGGAAGGCGGCAAGCTTGGCATCGTGCCGCGCGGGCAACTTTTCCCCCAACTCGACGCTGCCCTCTTCCAGATGGGCGCGGGGCAAGTCAGCCAGCCGCTGGAATCCGCAATCGGCTTTCACCTGCTGCTGTGTGAACACATCTACCCGGCGCGGCAGGTTGCCCTGACGCAAGCCAGACCGCAAATCCGCGCCCTGTTACAGGAACGCGCCCAGCGCAATTGCCAGAAAGCCTGGCTGAAGCAACTCGAAGCCAGCGCCCCAACGGAGGTATGACATGAGCGACAAAACCCCAGCCTGTTCCTTCTGCGGACAAGTGCAAACCCCGCAAATCCCGCTGATTGCAGGCATGAACGGGCACATCTGCGAAGCCTGCGTGCGCCTTGCCCATCAGGTCATCAGCACCTGGAGCCGCAAGCGCAGCATGAGCGAACCGCTCAAGGAATCGCCTAAACCGCTGGCAATCAAGGCGATTCTCGACCGTTACGTGATCGGCCAGGACAGCGCCAAGGAAACCCTGTCGGTCGCGGTCTACAACCATTTCAAACGCTTGCGTCTGGAAACGGACCAGCCACGCATTTGTTCCCACCCCGACAAATCGGTGGTGGAACTGGATAAATCCAACATCCTGCTGCTTGGCCCTTCCGGCACTGGCAAAACCCTGCTGGCCAGCACGCTAGCACGCATCGTTGGCGTACCGTTCGTGATTGCCGATGCCACCACCCTGACGCAAGCCGGTTACGTCGGTGAAGACGTGGAAAGCATCATCGCCCGCCTGCTCGACAGCGCCGACGGTAACAAGGAACTGGCCGAATGGGGCATCGTCTACATCGACGAAATCGACAAGCTGGCACGCAGCGGTGAAAACTCGCACGGCACGCGCGACGTCGGCGGCGAAGGTGTACAACAAGCCCTGCTCAAACTGGTGGAAGGCACCACCGTCAAAGTCCCCGCCAAAGGCCGCAAGGATCAGGCTCCGGTCATCCTCGATACCCGCAATATCCTGTTCATCGTCGGCGGCGCGTTCTCCGGTCTGGAAAAGCTGCTGGAAAAACGCCTGAAGCCGGGCGCAAAAGGCATCGGTTTCCACGCCGCCCATGCCAACCCAACCGAAGCCGAAAAGCTGGCTGACAAACTGCGCCTGTTCAGTGAAGTACAGGCGGAAGACCTGCGCCATTTCGGCCTGATCCCCGAATTCATTGGGCGTTTCCCGGTCATCACCGCCCTGCACGACCTCGACGAAGACGCGCTGGTGCGCATCCTCACCGAACCGCAAAACGCGCTGACCAAGCAATACCAGCAACTGTTCGCGCTCGACCAGGTGGAACTCGATTTCACCAGCGACGCGCTACGGGCGATTGCGCAAAAAGCGATTGCGCACGGAACCGGTGCGCGCGGCCTGCGCGGCGTGCTGGAAAACCTGTTGCGCAAACTGATGTTTACCCTGCCTTCCGCAGAAAATGTGTCGCGCTGCGTGCTAACGGCGGAAGCAGTCAGGGGCGAGGCCGAAATCGCGCTGGAATACCGTGAGCCTGAACCAGCCGAACAATCATCCACCACCACCGAAGCCACCGCCTGACATCGGGGCGACCGGTGGTCGCCCTCTTCAATCTGCATGGCAGGATGGTATGAATGTTGCTGTACAATGGCAGCTACCAATCCCTGGCAAGGCGGATGAATCCATGAGCATCGTCGACGAAAAATCAATCTTTATCGCCATGAAACAGGACGGCCCTTTCGCCGTCCGCGACCAGATTTCCTTTGAGCATCCGTTTTGCAGGCAGAACCGGCAAGCTGCCAAAGTCTTTCGCCACGACCGGCAAACAACCGCCAAATACCGGGCGGTGCGCGACCAGTTGTTTGACCTGTTGCAGATCGAATGTTTTAACGAAATTCCCGACCTGATCCAGAACCCGGTGTTACGCGCACAGCGCACCGAACGGGCTTACCGGCTGCTAGGGAATCTGTTCGGCATCAGCGGCGAACTGTCGGAAATCCGCAGCAAAATCCACGAATACATGAATACCGCCGACGCCGTGATCGGGCAGATCCGCAACAAGGTGTTGGCTGCCTACAATTCCCACATCGAGATCAGCAACGAGATCGAAACCTCGAAAAACCCGATCGACCTGCTACTGATCATTTTCGATGACCGCTATCACAAGAAAA
>JAHJJD010000062.1 GCA_018822845.1 Gammaproteobacteria bacterium
AGGGCAAGGGAAAGTTTGCTGGATTTCATTGTGAACGCTCCTTGGTTGTGGTTGGTAAGGAAACATACGTGCAAACCTGTCAGGCGGATGCAGCCAGATACACAATTTCAGAAAAAAATTTCATGGGGTTATGATACACAGCACATAATTGTCAAAAACCTTGATACCCGCCCCTATAAACACAAATACGGCTGGCAACACATGACTCCCAAAACCTTCTCCACCCTGCTATTGATTATCTGGTGTTTGTGCACCGGTCTGGCCCACGCCGGGGAACGCCCCAAAATCGGCCTGGTACTCGGCGGCGGCGGCGCTGCCGGGGTTGCCCACGTCGGCGTCCTCAAGGTGCTGGAAGAAAACCACATCCCCATCGACGTGATCGCAGGCAACAGCATGGGCGCAGTCGTCGGCAGCCTGTACGCTTCCGGCATGAGCGCTGCGGAGCTGGAAAAAGTGGTCAACGATCTCGACTGGTTGAAACTGTTCCGCGATGACCCTTCCCACCAGATCAAGTCCTACCAGCAAAAGCAGCAAAGCGCTGATTTTTTCAGCGCATTCAGCGTGGGTGTGTCCAAAGACGGCGTGAAACTGCCCACCGGACTGGTGGATGGGCAACGCTTGATGTTTGAACTGCGCCGCCTGCTGGCCCCGGTCAACCAGATACAGGATTTCGACCGCTTGCCGATCCCGTTCCGCGCTGTTGCCACCGACATCCGCACAGGCGAAACCGTGGTGCTGAAACAGGGTAATCTGGCCACGGCGGTGCGCGCCAGCATGTCGATTCCGGGGCTGTTTGCGCCCGTCACCATCGACAAGCGCCTGCTGGTAGATGGGCTGGTGTCGAACAACCTGCCGGTGGACATCGCCCGCCAGATGGGGGCTGACATCGTGATCGTTTCCAGCATCCCGCCCGAAACCAACCGCAAGCTGGATTCCGCGCTTGCCATCAGCTTGCAGTCGATGGATTTACTGATGCGCAAGACCAGCGAGGCGCAACTGAAAAGCCTGACGGAACGCGACATTCTCATCCAGCCGCCAGTCGGCGAGATTGGCAGCCTCAATTTCGACAAGGTGAAAGCTACCATCCCGCTGGGTGTGCAAGGCGCGCGCGCCAAACTGCCCGCCTTGCAGCAACTGGCGGCCAGCCTCGGCGGGGAAACGCCTGTGCAAATGGCCAAACCAGCACCCATCAAAGACAAACCTGTCAGGCTGGCGCGGGTAGACATCGACAACGAATCCTCCCTCAGCGACAAGCTGGTACGGCAAAAACTCGCCATCCAGCCGGGTATGCTGCTGGATGACCAGCACTTGCAGGCAGGGCTGGATCGGGTTTACAGCCTCGGCTATTTCAGTCTGGTCGATTACAACCTCAAACAGCGCCCCGATGGCGATTACGACCTCAAGGTAATAGCGCACAAAGCTACTGAAGGTGAGCAACGGGTCAGCGGCGGCTTCGCGCTGGGGGATGATTTCAACGGCGACACCCGCTATCAGGCCGGGCTGAAATACGTGCGTCAGGGCTTGACCGACAAGGGTACGGAATTGCGCCTGCAAGGGGTAATCGGCGAACGCATCCTCGCCAAGGCCGAGTTGCATCACCCTTTGCGCGATGATAAGGAAACCTTCGTCGCGCCGAAAATCTGGTATCAGGAACGTGACGCCAGCATCATCAGCGAAGCGCAACAGATAGCCGAATTACGTGCCAGCGAAGCCGGGGCGCAAGTCGATGTCGGGCGGGCACTGGGCAATACCGGCGAAGTCCGCGCCGGGGTGTTTTACCAGCACGTCAAGCCGGAAGTAAAAACCGGTACGCTGACCTTGCCGGATGATTCCCTGACTGAAGCCGGGGTCAAATTGCAATACCAAGCCGACACGCTGGATTCCGCCAACTTCCCCACCAAGGGCGGGCGGGTAACAGCAGCGTTTACCCACGGCGTCAAAGAGATGGGCAGCGACACTGGCTTTGCGCGCATCGAACTGGAAGGCGAACGGGTGTGGAGCAAGGATAAACACCGCCTGATCGCCAGCGGGCGGGTCGAAGCCAATGCCAACAACGAAGACGGGCTGCTGTACACCACTGGCAATTCCCTGAAAACCGGGCGGGTTGCATTCGCCGACAATGACCAGTTGATCGGTAATTACACGCTGGATGGCTCGCTAACCTACATGCACCAGCTTGCCGAAGTCCCGCAGATAGTGAAGGCGCATGTGGGCGCATCGGTCGGGGCGAAACAGGCATGGCAAGACCGTGAAGCAGTCGATCTGGGCAATTTGCGCGCCACCGGCTCGGTCTTTGTGGGTGGGGAAACCCCTGCCGGGCCTGCCTTCATCGGCGTGCGCAAGACCGAAGGGTTTGATCAGGAAGCGTATTTTAATTTTGGGCGGGATTTTTAATTGGGGCATGCAACCCCCGGCCATAGGCTATAATAATAATATTCAAAAGAAAAAGGGGATCAGCATGAAAACCACAACACTGACCGTTACCTTACCCCTGCTATGCCTGCCATGGCTGGCAGCCTGTACTACCAGCATGCTGCCAGCACCTGCTGACACCGACTCCGGCAGCCTGAAACGTACCAATGCCAGCGAATTGCAGGATTATCTGGCGCAAGCCTACAGCAACCCCCAGCCGGTTGCCTACGCAGCCCCTGCCCCTGCTGCCGCACCCAAGGCAATGGCAGCAGGCAACTACAACAGCCCCGCCTTTTCCACCACCAACCTGCAAGAACGCGGGGTGGATGAGGCCGACCTGATCAAAACCGACGGACGCCATATCTACGCCATCGGCGCACCCAATAACCAGAGTTACCAGAACAACAGCCTGCGTATCATGCAGATCAACGCGGGCGGCAAAAACCTGCAAGAAGTCAAACGCCTGACGTTGCCGGAAGGCAGCAATCTGCAAAACCTGTATCTGGCAGGCAAGCAACGGCGGCTGGTGGCACTCGGCGATACTTACCAGCCCATGCCGATGCCGATGCCGATGGCTGCCAGACGCCCCCCCGGAATGCCCTATTTCATGCCGATGCCGCAGCAAACCGAATTGCGTTACATCGACGTGCGCCAGCCGGAACAGGCCAGCACCAGCCTGCACGTCAAGCTGGATGGCAGCCTCAATGCCAGCCGCCGGGTGGGTGACACCCTGTATCTGGTGATGCAAAGCTACCCGAATCTGGACACCAATGGCTGGCAACCCCGCCCGGCTTCCCCCGAAGCCACCGCACAGCAAACCCGACAGATGCTGGAAAAGCTCAACGTGCAGGATTTTCTGCCCAGCTACCGCACGGCTGACGGCAAGAGCGCCCCGCTGGTCAAGGCCGAAGATTGCTACATCCAGCGCCAGCAACCTGCTGCTTCCCCGGAAAACTACCGCTACCAGGGCAATTCCATTGTCAGTGTAGTGGCAGTTGACCTGAATTCGCCCGGTTTCAACTTCAAGAGCCGCTGCTATGTGGGCAATGCGGAAACGCTGTATGCCTCGCCACAAGCACTGTACCTTGCCACCACCGACTATCAGTACAACCAGGCGCAAGGCGCGCGCACCAACACCAACATCCACAAGTTTGCCTTTAGTGGCGCTGACATCGCCTATCGCGGCAGCGGCAGTGTGCCGGGGCATCTCAGCGGGCAGGAAGCGTCGTTCCGTTTCAGCGAACAGGATGGCTACCTGCGCGTCATCACCGACAATGACACGTTCACCGACCCGTCGATGGCGATTGCCGTGCCTTACGGCAAGTCACCCGCTATCCTCAGCATCCTCAAGGAAGGCGGCAAGGATGGCTTGCAACAGGTGGCGCAACTGCCCAACCG
>JAHJJD010000063.1 GCA_018822845.1 Gammaproteobacteria bacterium
ACAGACAGCCAAGAAGCATGGTAAGTTCGTTCATGAGCAGTTGTTGTTATTCTTTGGACTTTGTTGTGATTGCCCATGGTAACAATGACTGCTCGCTTTTTAACCTATGAATTTACCACCGGTTTGGCGAAGGTATTGCTTGATCGTTGTGAAGAATCGGTGGTTATCCAGTTATTAGAAGCGATTAAATTATACTTGGGGACATCACGCTGCGTGTTTGTGTTGGGTATGGATACCGCTGCTGTGTTGGAAGCCTTGCGCCACCACTGGCCTACCCGTTCTGAAGACCATAACCGCGAGTATCTGGAGAAACTGTTTCAAGCCACCGTGCGTGTACCAGCACCGCAGTCGTTACAGGTACAGACGTTGCTCGAAGCGCAATTAAGAAAGCATAGTATTCCAAAACCCCAATATTGGGCTGAGAAGTTGGTAGAGTTGATTGAGCCAAATCCCCGCAAGCTGAAAAATTTTACTAATAGCTTATGTGCAACGTGGATGCTGCATGGTTTGTCCGAGCAACCAGAAAGTGAGCAACTGGTGGGTAAGTTGATACTGTTTCAATATTTGGGGTTGTATCACCCAACGGTTTGGCGAATCTTGGAGCGTCAGCCGTGGGCATTGCAAATCTTGTTACGTGTGTTGACCGATAACTCAACAGATGGTGGCTTGGCGTTACCAGATGGTTATTCCCATGCGGATCAGCGCATGATGGAACATTATTTTTCACGCTCTTTCAGTCATGTACTGAGCCATAACAGCGAGAGTGCCCTAGATGATGGCAAACACAGGGGGTTAGACATGGATAAGGCTGTAGATTTATTCTTGGAGCGCATTGACCGCAAACGTTCTGATGAGATGTTTGCTAAATTAGCGATGGAAGTATTCGCGGTAACCGATGCTGTGGATATGTGCTTACTGTGCATTCAACCTGTTACACCTGCTGAGACTGAATAATGATTGACCCTCATAGTAATGCTGAAAAAAATGCTCGTCTCAAAGCGCGTGGCGTGTATTACCGCTGGTTAGTACGGCAATACGGCAGCATTCCGCTGATGGAAATGGCGGATGACCCAGACCCCATTAGTTTGCGGCAGATTTACATTCCTTTACGATTGGGAGCAAAGGATGTTGATGATGGCTCGATGAATCTACCTGATAAGTTTAAGGAGGAGACAGAGGCAAATCAATTGGGACAGGATGCTTTCGATGAGGTGTTGAGCCAACGGTTTTTGGTGATTTCTGGTCGTCCAGGGGCGGGTAAAACAACTTTTGTAAAAGCCTTAGTGAATGAGTTATGCGGGAGTTATACCAGCCCGTTTCGCTCACGAATGCAGGAGCAGATTGGCAATGTGTTGGTTATGCCCATCATCTTGCGTGAATTGCCGCGCATTTCTGAAGCGGATTCGTTAAAGGCATTGTTGGCGATGTGGTGGGAACATCAGGTTGCGTTGAATGCCCAAGCCCGCAATGCAGAAGCACTGGATATTGATAAGCTGCAAGCCAGTCTTGTCCATGACAATTTGACCACCTTATTGTTGTTTGATGGTGTAGATGAGGTGGGTTGTTTGTCGCTGCGGGAACGTGTTTTCAAATTCGCTACTCATGCTGTTGAACATAGTCGAATTATTTTGACAGGTCGCCCTAGTGGCTTGGCAGATTTGCAGAATTTCACGGTTGTGGGAGAAGCAACGGTTATTCCGCAGGCATGGCGTTTTGTGCTTCCGCTCACGCGCCCACAAATTGATACCTTTATAACCAAGTGGTATCACTCCCGCCCTGAGTGGATTTCTAAATTTCAGGCGGGTACGGATGATTTCCGCAAAGCATTATCCGACCCATCACGTCCACATTTATTGTCATTGGCACGTCGCCCGATTTTCCTCACCCTCATGTCATTGGTACATTGTACCCGTAACGAAATGCCCCATGGGCGTGCGGCACTCTACCGCGCTATTGTGGATTTATACCTTGAACGCCAGCAGCGTAATCGTCGTTTAAGAGAAAGCCCGGACGGAAAGCCTATGCCGCAATGGGATAGCAATGAGCCACGCATTGCCTTGGGTTATTTAGCATGGCTAAGTATGCAAAAAGGCGCGGAGCAACAAAAACAGAACGGTGGTGATGATCGTCGGATTGTTTGGAGAAAAGAAGATCTATTAGCAGCATTACAAGAGGTGTTGGCAGGTAAAAATCCTCGCTTCACTGAGATTAAGCCTGATGATGCAGCAAGTTTGTTAGCGTATTATTTATACCCGGCGGGTCTGTTGATTGAGCCAGCAGATGGATATATCCAGTTTGCACATTTAAGCTTCCAAGAATACCTATGTGCGGAATATTTGCAAGGGCGCATGTCCGGTTTGCGGATGCAAAAAGAATGGAATGAAAAAGTACTAAATATGCTGGATAAACCTAGTTGGTATGAAGTGGCATTGCTGTTATTAGCTGTTCATGCTGAACGCACACAGAACCAAGGACATTTTGAGTTATTGGGCTTGTTGGATCTCGCACAGTATTCGCAAGCCCGCTTGTTTTATATGGCGATGCTTGGACGTGAATTGCCTGTTGGAATAGATGAACGCAAGCAATGGTTGCCAGCATTATTGGCTGCTGCAATGATACACCCGTTGATGGATGAAGTTTATAGATTGAAATCCTGGAGTGAATTAGAAGCTGATGGATTGACGCATATTAAAGAATTGGTTGTCAATTCTGCTCCCGAAGAACAATGGAAATACTTGATTAGTGCTTTCGATAGCAATATGCCGTTATACATACAGGATAATTTTTCCGAAGACATGGCTGAATGGCAAATCAAAGCACACGACCGTTGGGTTAAGCCTGAATCGGATAATTCTTGGGATGTAAGATTTGATATGCAAGAGGCACGCAATCATGCTTTGTTGAATATCATTATTGTAACTGGCTGGGGGGGAAATTCTAAAGATAATAATTTTATTTTGCAAGATGAGTGCTTAATAAAATATGTTGAATATTGTTGCGGTCGTGATGAATGGCTATGGAAAAAAGATGAAAAACAGCAATGGATAAGTTCAGCGAGTCAATTATACACTGACTTGGCATTTCAGCATGACCATTCAATTTTGTGGAAAATACAACAACATACCCCACTTAGCGTATGGTTGATGCGAGGAGAAAATATCAGTATTTTTATGGGAGATAACGGTAGTTTTCCTTCCATATTAATAGGTAGGGATGCAACAAGTGCATACACTATTCTTCGTTTAAGGTTAGCTCTAGCTTTCTATCAATGGTTACAGTTCTTAGAGACTGCTCAAATCAATAAAGGATTTGAATCTCTATTGCAACAATCACAATCGGAATCATGGTACTTGTCGAAACTACTCAAGCGGTCGCTGTCGCGGCTGCTGTCACGGACTCGATTACCGTCAGAATCTCGGACTCGACCGATGTCTAGACTAATGTCTCGATCACTGTCTCGGTCACTGTCTCGGTCACTGTCTCGGTCACTGTTACGGTTACTCCCTTGGTATGAAAAATATGCTGACATTTTCAAGCAAGTAGAGCGATTATCTGATAACCGAAAGATCACTGATGATGAGTTCATGTCTGTATCATTGGGTATTATGAATTACGCTTGTAGCTTTGCAGCGTGGGATTGGTTCACTGAACAGACCGAGAATCCACAATTAGTCACGAATCGTGGGGGACGTATTGGTGAACCCTTGCCGCAATATTTAGGACTGTTTGATGAGCGTGGTTTACCACAGACGCTGCAAAATCGGGAAAACCTTGTACGCTTACAAAAATGGGCAGCCAATGACGATAACTGGCTGAAGTGGGTCTTTCCTGAAGGATTAAGCTCCGAAGATGAGCAGTTGTTGCGGGCTGATATTGAAGAACTGAAAACCCATGATTGGTCTCCTCATGGCTTTATGCAAGCAGTGTTGGATGATTGGCCTGAAGATCAACCTGAGCAGGATTGGAGTTTGGAGTCGCGGGAGAGGGCGATGGTTTCAGCTTGTGAAGCGTTTATTGCCAAATACGGTAAAGATTTACCAGAGACTTCTTCTCCACAACATGATGAGGATGATGCTGAAGAGTAAACTTCAGCATCACTGTGTGGTTACAGTTCCTGGCTCTGCAACCACATCTCCAACGCCGCCATGTGCCACAGTTTGCTGCCCTGAATCTGCGTCAAATGCGTTTCGGGGGAAGCCAGCACTTTGTCGATATAGCTACGCTGATACAAACCGCGTTCGCGGCAAGCCTGCGAATCCAGCAAATCGCGCATCATGTCGAGGAACTCGCCGCGCACGAATTTGAGCGCAGGCACGGGAAAATAGCCTTTCGGGCGGTCGATCACGCTATCGGGAACCAGCCCGCGTGCAATCTGTTTCAGCACATACTTGCCGCCGTCGCGCAGCTTGAGTTCGGGTGGCATTTGCGCAGCTAGTTCCACCAGCTCATGATCAAGGAATGGCACGCGCGCTTCCAGCCCCCACGCCATGGTCATGTTGTCCACGCGCTTGACCGGGTCGTCGACGATGAAGGTGGTCACATCGGCACGCAATACCGCATCCAGATGTTCGTCGGCATCAGGCGTCGACAGCAAATCGCGCACCAGTTCACCCGTATAGTCATGGGTCTGGAAAGCCGGTTGCAGCATTTCCGCCATCTCGCTGTGGTCGCGGTCGAAGTAATAGGGGGCGAATGCCTCCAGTGCGATGTTCCCTTCGACTCCGCTCAGGGAACGGCCTCCCCGTTGATTCAAGGCACGGTTTCCCTGTTGGTGGCTGAGCGGAGTCGAAGCCAGCGGAGTCGAAGCCAACTTTTGCGCGGCCTCATGAGTTTGCGGATACCAGAAATACCCACCGAACACTTCATCCGCGCCTTGCCCGGATTGCACCACTTTCACATGCTTCGACACTTGTTCGGAGAGCAGGTAAAAACCAATCGCATCCTGCCCGAACATCGGTTCCGCCATGTTGGCCACCGCTTCTGGCAGGCGTGACAGGGTGTGTTCGTTGGGGATGTGGAACTTGTGGTGGGTCGGCTGGAAGCGTTCCACCACCGCGTCGGAGTATTCGTATTCGCTGCCTTTTTCCTCCGGCTGGTCGTCGAAACCGATGGTGAAGGTGCGGATGTCTTGGATGCCGATTTCGGAGAGCAATGCGACCAGCAGGCTCGAATCCAGGCCGCCGGAAAGCAGCACGCCAACCGGTACGTCAGCAATATTATTGCGGCGGCGCACGGCGGTTTTCAGCGATGCGTGTACCGCGTCGATCCACTCCTGTTCGGAACGCGCTTCGGCGGGGCGACGTGCCACCAGATTCCAGTAACGTTTCAGCTCTTGTCGTCCATCAGCGTGGATGGTGAGGCTGTGCGCGGGTTGCAGCTTGCGGATGCCATTCAACACGGTGCGTGGTGCTGGCACAACGGCGTGCAGCGAAAACAGGTTGTGGATTGCCAGCGGGTCGAGGCTGGTATCAATCCCCGGCGTGGTCAGCAGCGCTTGCGTGTTGGAGGCAAAGCGGAAACTTTTGTCGTCAGCGGCGTAGTACAGCGGCTTGATGCCCATGCGGTCACGCGCCACGAACAGCGTTTTTTTGCGCATGTCCCAGATGGCGAAGGCGAACATGCCGAGCAAATGCTTGGGCGCGTCTTCACCCCATTCCGCATAGGCTTTGAGGATGACTTCGGTGTCGCCTTCGGAAAAGAAATGATGCCCGCGCGCTTTCAGTTCCGCCCGCAATTCGGGGTGGTTGTAGATCGTGCCGTTGAACACCAGTGCCAAGCCCGATTCGATGTCGACCATCGGCTGGCTGGATTTGTACGACAGGTCGATGATGGCAAGGCGGCGATGGCCAAACATCAAGCCACCGTCGGAAAAGCTGCCTGCGTGGTCGGGGCCGCGCTTTTCCAGCTTCGCCATCATGCTGTTGAGGTATTTCAGTTCGGGGAGTTGCCCGTCGAGGCGTAGTTCACCGCAAATGCCGCACATGGGAGTTCCTTGTTATGTTCTGCAATGCGCGTAGTTTGCCACATTCTGTTTGTCGGTATGTATTTCACATTGCATTGTTGAGTACCGCTAGCCTATAGTGTATGTACATAATCACGTACAGGATGATTGATCATGAACGCCATTTCCTACACCGCCGTGCGAGCGGATCTCGCCAAAACGATGGATCGGGTTTGCGAAGATCATGAACCCATCATCATTACCCGCAATCGCGAGCAAGCCGTGGTGATGATTTCGCTGGAAGATTACAAGGCGATGGAAGAAACTGCGTATTTATTGCGTAGCCCCGCCAATGCACGTCGCTTGCTGGAGTCTATTGCTGAATTGGAACAGGGGCAGGGGCAAGTGCGTGAGTTGCAGGAATGAGAATAATCTTTTCATCCAAGGCGTGGGAAGACTATGTGCATTGGCAACAAACCGACAAGAAAATCCTCAAGCGTATCAATGAATTGATCAAGGCGATTTCCCGCGAACCATTTGATGGCATTGGTAAACCCGAACCGTTGCGGCATGGCTTGTCTGGCTATTGGTCACGCAGGATCAATGATGAACATCGGCTGGTCTACAAGGTAGAAGGCGAGGATTTACTGATTGCTATGTGCCGCTATCATTATTGAAGAAACTCTCCCGGAAGAAACCCCTCCCGGCCTCCCCTTGTCAGGGGAAGGACAAGAGGTCGCTCCGTTTCTTATCTCCTCCCCTGACAAGGGGAGGCCGGGAGGGGTTTCTTCTAATTCGTCAAATGCTTTTGCAGTTCTTCCTGCAAGTGCTGCATCATCATGTCCTGCACGTTTTGCGGTTGCTGCTGCATCTGCATTTGCGGGTCGAGCATGGGTGGGGCTGGCATGTTCATGTTGTTTTGCATGGCTGGCTGCTCGGCGCGGATGTTGAACGTGTGGGTATGGGTTTGCCCGCCTTGCACCACCAGCGATTTGTAGCCCTGCCGACCCTGGTAGTCGAAGCTGGCGACAAATTCTTCCGTCGGTAAAACGAATTCGGCAACCGATACATTGTTCACGCTGTCGACCACGCTACCATTCAGGCGGGTAATGGTGAAACTCACCGGAACCGGGCTGCCGTCGTCAGCGGCCAGTGCCACCAGCCGAATCTTGCCAGTGCCCCTGGTGGGCGCTTGTAGGGCAGGCTGGGTTGGTGTTTGCGTCACGGGGGCAGGTGCAGGTTGTGGCGCGGGAGCCTCTTGTGCAATCGCAGGCAATGGGAAAATTTCATTGACCACCGCACCCGCCGGTACCGTGATGTTGCGGGTCAGCGTACCCCGGCCTTCGGTGCGGGCGCTTACCCGATAGGTGCCGGGCTTGAGGTTGAAGGCTGCGGTGCTGGTATAGCCTGATTTGTCGACGTTGACGCCGTTGGCTTGCTGGATGTAAACGTTGGCCTTGAGCGGCTTGCCGTTTTCCGCTGCCTGCAACACGATTTCCAGTTTGCCGGTTCCGGCAGCAGGCATTGGTTGCGTGGGCGGTTCCACGCTGGCAGGGTCGTCAGGCAGGGATGTAATGGTGGCAGGTTCCTCAACCGGGGTTTGCACGGTCTCGGTGGGGGATTCCACATCCGGCAGTTGCGTGGGTGTTTCAGTGGTATCGGGTTCGCCGACCAGTTCCACGTCCAGCTTTTCGTCTTCGCCCAGTGGTACGTCCTGCTGTGAAGTGGCCGTGCTGCCAGCAGTGCTGTCGGTTGGCGTGCCGGTAGCGTTGTCAGTGCTGCTGCCGGGCAGGCCGAGGATGGGCGGGGCATAGGAAGGCTCCCAGCCGTCCTGGCCCATCTGGGATGCCGGTGGCTGTTCCTTGTCGGCAAACATGCTTTTCACGCCAACCAGGGCGAAAATGACCAGTACGCCCAGCGTCAGGCCGCCTATTAATAATTTCAGTTTTCCACTCATCGTTCTGTCTGTCTCTTGCTCATCATGGCCTCAGCATAGCAGAGGCTGGTTATTTGCCGGTTTTACCAACAGGCTGAAAGGTATTTTACCCCCGCCCACCTTCCGTGTTACATCTGCATTTTTTGATGGATGGGGGTTAGACCGTGCTAAAAGCGAATCATCTCCGCTACGCCTATCCCGAAGCGGGTCACAAGCACACCGTGTTGCAGGATGTCAGTCTGGAACTGCATGCGGGGGAACACGTCGCGCTGATGGGCAGCAGCGGTTCCGGCAAGTCTACCCTGCTCAACCTGCTGGGGGGAATCGATACCCCTGCCGGTGGTGAAATCATGATCGCTGGTAGCAACCTGACGCAACTGCGTGAGCCGCAACTGACCCTGTTTCGCCGCCAGCATATTGGTTTCATCTACCAGCAGTTCAACCTGATCCCGACCCTGACGGTGGCGGAAAACATGTTGTTGCCGCTGGAATTGCTGGGTGTTCCCCGCCAGCAACAGCAGCAACGTTTGCAGCAGTGGCTGGAAGCGGTACAGTTGCCGACTCGCGGCAGCGCGTTTCCTGATCAGCTTTCTGGTGGCGAACAGCAGCGGGTGGCGATTGCCCGCGCCCTGATCCACCGCCCTGCGCTGGTGCTGGCGGATGAACCGACTGGCAATCTGGATGCGCAAACTGGCACGCTGGTGCTGGATTTATTGTTTACACTGGCGGAGCGCGAGCAGCAAACCCTGCTGGTGGTCACGCACAGCAAGGCGGTGGCGGAACGGGCAGGGCGCATCCTGCTGTTGCGTGACGGGCAATTACACACAGATGGTCAGACGGTGACCTGGTAAAAAGAGGAAAACAACATGAGCCAATCCATCCAGCATTCAATCAACAATCAGCGGGCGTTGCTGACCGAATTAATTGGTACAGCCCTCAGCGACTATGCCGGGCGCATCCTGCCGCAAATGGATGAGGCAGAAAAGCTGGACGAATGCTTGCGCAAGGCATTCAACGCACTGGACCACTGCAAGTATGTGTACGTGCTGGATGCCAACGGGGTGCAGCTCAGTTCCACCATCAACCGCTATGGCGCGGATGCAGAAGCGCGTGGGCGTGACCGTTCCGAGCGGCCTTACATGCTGCCGAACATGCAGGATGCCAGTCTGGATTTCAATTTGTCGGAAGCCTATATCAGCCGCAACAAGAAACGCCCGTCGGTAACGGCGATCCAGACCATCCGCGATGCCAGCGGGCAGCGGGTCGGGTTTCTGGGGGTGGATTACGACTTGCGCGAATTGCCGCATTCCAACGTGATGTATGAGGAACCCAGCCAGTGGCGGCAGATCAAGGGCGACCCGGCGATCCGTCAGGGGGTGTTTTTCCAGCAGCGGGTGGAAAGCGTGATGGATCGGCACATCGACAACGTGCTGTCGGTGCATGAGGCGCTGATGCTGGATCACGGCGTGCATCATGTGCAAATCCATTTTTCCAGCAGCCGTTCCACCATCTGGCATGTGGATGACCCGTATGTCTACCGCATTCTGACCATGGATGAGTTGTCTGACCCCGGCATTTGTATGGCTTACCCACGCCGCCCCTATTTTGAGCGGGCCATTGTGCTGCCGCAGGAGATTGGGCAAATCCTCAAGTTGTTCAAGACCTTGCGCTTTACCGATGAAACCATTTACCTGCGCTACGGTTCACTCAATATTGTCAACGGCAAGGTTGGGCTGAATTTTTCCTGCGATGGTACGCACTACCTGAACCACGATGAGTTCCTCGCCAAAGGCATGGATTTCTGGTTTGGTGGGGAAAATTTCCCGCAAGCCATCGTGCCTGCCGTGCCTGTCGATGAGGAGCGGCTGGATGAGGTGGTGGAAGAGATTGCCAGCACCGGCTGCATCCAGGTGAACAAGCTGCTGTACGCGCTGGAAAAGGACGAGGTGCCGGAGGTTCTGGCCGGTTTCAACCATGACGAACGCGACTACATTTACCGTGAGCTGAAATCCGTCATGGATGTGTACGAAGGCGGCGTGTGCGGCCTGTAACATGAGCAACCGCTTGCTTATACGTTCCAGTTGGCGCTTTTTCACCCGGCATTCGTGGCAGTTGTGGCTGACCCTGCTGAGCATTGCACTGGGAACGGCGGTGATCATTGCAGTCGATCTGGCCAACCAGACGGCGCGGCAGTCCTTTCAGCAGTCGGTGAAAGTGCTTTCTGGCGAGATGACGCACGCAATCACAGCGCTGCGCGGCAACATCCCCGACGATTTTTACCGTCAGTTGCGGGTGGAATGGGGCTACCGGCAATCGGCTCCGCTGGTGGAAACTTCCGTGCTGAAGGACGGCTTGCAGTATACCTTGCTGGGCATTGATCCGTTTGCTGCGCCCTTGCAACAAGGGACGGGGATGGATATTTCTGCCGCTGAGGTCAGGCGCTTGCTGACGGAGCCGGGCGCGATGGTGAGGGTGGGGGACGATGTGCTGGTGGCGGATATTGCGACGGCGCAGGGCGATTCCCCCGGCCTTACCAGCATCCAGCTAAAGCTCACGGCAGCCGAAGCAGCCGCTTTGCAAGCCCGCCTGCCGCCCAACCTCAAACTCGAATCTTTCGCTGCCCGCCAGCAGGTTTTCACCCAGATGACGCAAGCCTTCAGCACCAACCTGATGGCGATGAGCCTGCTGGCGCTGCTGGTGGGGGCGTTTCTGGTCTACAACACCATGACGTTTTCGGTGTTGCAGCGGCGGCAAAGCTTTGCCATCGGGCGCATGTTGGGTGTGACTGGCGGGCAGTTGTTCCGCCATTTGTTGCTGGAAGCGTTGCTGTTGGGGCTGGTGGGCGGCATCCTTGGCGTGTTGCTGGGCACGTTGCTGGGGCAGGGTTTGCTGGTGCTGGTGACGCAAACGATCAGTGATTTGTACGTGAGTGTGCGGGCTGATGAGTTATTGCTGAATCCGGGGCTGGTGCTGAAAGGCTTGGGCATTACCCTGCTGGCGGTGCTGGTGGCGACATTGGCTCCGGCGCTGGAGGCGGCGCGCGTGTCGCCTGTGCAGGTTTCCCGCCAATCTTCCCTGGAGCAGGGCGGCCAGCGCGTCGGGGCAGGCTTGGCAGTAACCGGTGTGTTGTTGATGCTGGCCAGCGGGTGGCTGATTGGTGCTTCCGGCAACAGCCTGCTGTTCGGCTTCGTGGGGCTGTTTGTGCTGATCGTGGGTTATAGCTTGTGCGTGCCGCTGGTGTTGCGGCTGGGTTTAAGGGGCTTGCAACGGATTCCGGGTTTGCAGTCATCCTTGTTGCTGCGTATGGCGGTGCGCGGGGTGCAAGCCAGCCTGAGCCGCACGGCGCTGGCGATTATCGCACTGACGGTGGCGGTGTCGGCGACCGTCGGGGTAAGCATCATGATCGGCTCGTTCCGTGCCAGTGTGGCGGAATGGCTGGATATGACACTGGCCAGCGACCTGTTTGTGTCGGCCACCACGCAGGATGCTTCGCGGGTAGATGGCGTTCTGCACCCGCAATGGCTGGCGCGGATTCGGGCTTTGCCGGAAGTGGCGTCGGTCAGCACTGGGCGCACTACCCGCCTGCCAGTGGATGGGGTGGAAATTCCCGCACTGGTAATGCAGGCCGGTCAGCACAGTGAGCAGGGTTTTGCGTTTCTGGATGGCGGCGCTACGGCCTGGCCACGCTTTGTGGCGAATGAAGGTGTGCTGGTGTCGGAACCGTTTGCCTACCACCACGGCAAGCAGGTCGGGGAGACGGTCAAGGTGCAAACCGATTTGGCAGGTGAGGTGGCGCTGCCGGTGCTGGGCGTATTCCGTGATTACAGCGCCACGCAAGGGATGGTGGTATTGCCACGCGGCGTGTATGAGCGCTACTGGCAGGATCGCAGCGTGTCTTCCATCGGCATGAAACTGGCGGAAGGTGCCGATCCACAGGCGCTCAGGCAAAAGCTCAGGGGCTGGGCGGGTGAGTTGCAGCCAGCAGGGCAGCCGCTGGCGGTGCGTTCCAACCGTGACATCCGCGATATTTCCCTGCAAGTGTTCGACCGCACTTTTGCGATCACCAATGTGTTGCGGCTGCTGGTGATCATCGTGGCTTTCGTGGGCGTGTTCAGTGCGTTAATGGCGTTGTTTCTGGAAAAGGGGCGTGAGTATGCCATCTTGCGCGCGACCGGTTTTACACCGCAGCAGTTGCAACGGCTGGTGATGGGGCAGGCGGCACTGATCGGGGCGCTAGCTGGTTTGCTGGCTTTGCCGCTGGGCGGGCTGATGTCGGTGGTGCTGATCGACATTATCAATCAGCGTTCGTTTGGCTGGACGATGCAGACCCATTTCTTTCCGCTGGTGACGGTGCAGGCGGTATTGCTGGCGTTGGCGGCGGCGTGGCTGGCGAGTATTTACCCCGTGCGGCGGATCGGCGGCATGTCGCTGCGGGAGGGTTTTCGGTTCACCTGATGTAGGGCAAAAATCCCAAAACGTGAATTTGTCACAGAATAGAAAAGCAGACAATTTGCATAATTATCGTGCATTAAGAATTGAGACCAAGCGCTTGGGATCACCTGAACAATCAAGGAGATCCACTATGTACGAGTTGAAGCCATCCGTGGCGCTTTCACGAGTGCCGGATATATTGAATATCGCTTCTTCGGAAGCAAAGCTCCACAAAATATGGGAATTGCGGGAAACCGAATACAGCAAGCATTACCCCGGCGTAACCTGCTTTCAGGATGATGTTTACGATCAGGAAGCCTGCGTACTGTTCGGTGAGAATGACGAGGGCGAGGTTGTCAGCACCGGGCGGGTCGCTTTCGATGGCGGGCTCGGTTTGCCATCCGACGAGCTGGTCAAGCCAGTTGTTGACCAATTGCGTGAAACCGGCAAGGTGATTGCCGAACCCAGCAAGTTTGCCATTTCGCGCCAGGCGCAGGGTGCATTGCCCAGTTACCTGCTTACCTACTACGAACTCGGCGTCGTCCATGGGGTTGATTCGCTGGTGTTCATTTGCCGTAGTAAAAGCAACCGTTTTTACCAGCGGGCCGTCGGTGCGCGGGTGTTGCTGGGCGATATTGGCTATTCCTACGGAACCAATGAACCCTTCTCATTTCTTGAATGGGACATCGCCAAAAGTAAGCCATTTTTGTCAAAATATATCGGGGAGATACTGCCATGAGTCTGGATGCATTCAAGCGTAACGATGAGGTTACTTACGCGCTTTCTGAGTGGGAAAATTATGCGCGCCTACATGCCTCGGTTACGACTTCTGTTCAACTGGATTTATACCGTGATGCCTGTAACTACCTGTCAGGTTCGGTGGTCGATTGTGGTTGCGGCAGCGCAAAAATTGCTCCATTGCTGGCTGATAACGAGTCGGTTACTGCTTACATTGGGGTTGATTATGCTCATGAAATGGTTACCGTAGCCCGGCAGGTGGTTCAGACTTTGCACCGTCCTTCGTTTGCTATTCTGCACAGTATGATTGAAGATGTAGCTGGTCGGTTTGATTCGGCAGTATCCATACAGAGTTATTATGCCTGGCCGGATCCCTTGCTAACATTGAAACATATTGCCGCAATGCTCCATGCTGGTGCGAATTTCGTGTTGGCTACGCCTAACAGGGAATTATCGCTGGAAAAATTGTTGAGAAATGCTGAAAAAGAATTGGTTGCACACCCTGACTTTGACGCATTCAAGCACTACAATCTAAAACTGGCAAATAATCCACAGGCTAACTTTATCAGCATGGATGGTTTGATCAGGCAGGCGCAGAAAGCCGGATTTGAGGTGGTAGAGTGCCACCAGCGGCATTTTGATGGAGGGATCAACTTTCTGGTGTTACGCAGGGAATAGTAACGCTGGATATCAGTTACGTGCAGCGGCAGACCTGAGGGAGGGTCTGCCGCATGGCACGAAGGAGCTTACAGTGACGATGAGGGTCGATCACTATTATCTGGGAATGTTTGCCGATGAGCTGTTGTCCGCAACGTCACTGGACGAGCGTTTTGGCTTATACGAACGCTATGTTTGTGGGTTGGGTTTTGATGCGGCTACCTACACCTACATTCCGAATATTCAGTTGAATACCCATTTTCCGACGCCGCCCGTGTTTGCTTTCACGGAATCTTATCCGGTGGCTTTTCTGAAGCATTATGGTGAGGCGCGGTTTGATGAGGATGATTTCACCATCAGGAAGGTGATGGGCGAAAAGTGCATGAATATCCTGGACTGGCGGGAACATGAGCGCCAGCAGCAGATTTCCGCAGCAGAGAACCATGTCATCGTGGTCGCCCGCGAAGAGTACGGCATCCGCAATGCACTGACCATTCCGACCATGACTGGTGCTATAGGCATTGCCGGGGCAAGCGTTGTCAGTTCGGAAAAGGACGCCAGCTTCCAGTTGCTCAAAGAGGAGCGTCTGGGAACACTGCTGAAGATGACCCAGATTTTTCATGCGCAGGTGTTTGCCAACCAGGAACTGGCGCGGCGTTTCCTGAAGCCCTTCCTGGAGTCCCTGAGCCAGAAGGAAATCGACATATTGCGTCACCTCGCCAGGGGCGAGGCTTTCAAGAATATCGAATATTCCGTGGATGTGGCGTCCTATAAGGTGGCTGCCAATATTCTGGACAAGCTGCGTGCCAAGTTCGGTGGCATTACCCGTGACCGGCTGATGTTTCTGATTGGTCTGCTCAACCTGCTAGATCAGGAGTGAAATATATTCTCCTGCTGTGTCTGCTGCTGGCTGGCTGCGGCAAATCAGGAGAATCTGCTGCTTTCGACCTGAATGCCGCACTTGGCGGCGCGGCAGATGCCGGGTTTGCCCGCGCTGCCGGTTCCCGTGATTTCCGGTTTCCACAAGATCATTCCGCTCACCCTGATTTCCGCAATGAATGGTGGTATGTCACTGGCAACCTGCAAACCGCTGGCGGGCGGCGTTTCGGCTATCAGGTGACGCTGTTCCGTATTGCCCTGACGCCGGATAAGCCCGTTTCACCTTCTGTCTGGGCAAGCAATCAGGTGTGGATGGCGCATGTGGCGCTGACGGATGTGGCAAGCGGCGAGCATTGGCATGATCAGCGCTTTGCCCGTGGGGCTGCCGGGCTGGCGGGGCAATCCAGCCAGCCGTTTCGCGTATGGCTGGAAGACTGGCAGATCGTTGGCGATGGCTCAGGAAATTTTCCGTGGGCGATTGGCGTCAAGACCGATGATTTCACTCTCAACCTGCAATTGCATGCGGAAAAGCCGCCGGTTTTGCAAGGCGACCACGGCTTGAGCCAGAAGAGCGGCGAGCCGGGCAATGCTTCCTGGTATTACTCCCTGACCCGTTTGCAGACGCTGGGCGACATCTGGCGTGGCGCTGAGCATTTCACTGTTAGCGGTAATTCGTGGCTGGATCGGGAGTGGAGCACCAGTGCGTTGGGAGCGGATCAGGCAGGGTGGGACTGGTTTTCGCTGCAATTGCAGGATGGCCATGAGCTGATGTTCTACCAGCTACGCAAGAAGTCGGGGGAAACTGACCCGCACAGCGCAGGCAAGTGGGTGCTGCCGGATGGGCAGGCAGAAACGCTGGCGGTTGAGGATGTAGAATTGCAGCCGTTGCGCTACTGGCGGGCAGAAAGTGGTGCGGAATATCCAATAGCGTGGGAAATGTATCTGCCGAAGCAACAGCGCCGCTGGCGAGTTGAAGCGCTGGTGGATGACCAGTTGATGCAGACCGGGATTACTTATTGGGAAGGCGCGGTGCAAGTGCTGGATGCCGCCAGTGGCCGGTTGCTTGGCTATGGTTATCTGGAAATGTCCGGTTACGAATAGCCCCCTCTCTGCTCACGCGCCCCATACATCCACGGGTAAGCCGCCATCAGTATGTGCCTGATGCCAGATTTTCTCGTCCCAGCTTATTTGCGGATCACGGTTGAAAATCACCAAATGCACCTCTTCCGCCCCACACTGCCGCGCATACTCTGCCGCCTGAACCACCCCTTCGGCAATCATCTTGTCGAGGCTGCCGCGCAGGATCTTCAACTCAATCACCACCCGCTGTACTTCGCCATAAAACCCCTTGGCCTCATCCAGAGGCCATTCCAGCAACAGGTCGGTGCGCTTGCGCCCCAGTGCATATTCGCGGTGGATGCGCCCACCGCCGTTGACGATGCGCTGTAAAAACGCTTGCAGGATCAGGTGCGGCCCGGCCTCCTTGTATGGCACGCCTTGCAGCCACACGTCCGAATTTTCGCGGAAAAACTGCTGGAAGTTGGTCAGCAGCTTGCCCATGTCCAGCCGCCGTTCGGGGGTCAGATACCATGCCTGCTGTTCGGAAATGGACGCCTGCAACTGCCAGGTCAGCTCACGCGGGATGATTTCCTGATAAATGCGGTTGCTGATGGCGATTTGCGGGCGGGTGGTGATCAGCCCCAAATCTTCCACGTATTGCAGGTCATCGTCCTGGATATTGGCGATCAGGCTGTCACCCGCCAGCATGGCAGACACCACCGCATGGACGCGGCGTTCCTTGAGCTGGTTCGCCAACTGGTCAAGGTGGGTGGCGCGGGAGCGGATCAGGCGGTCACGGGCGGCATGGTAACGTTCCAGCGTGATCGGGGAGCTGCGGTCGCGGGCGGATTTGTCTTCCCAGGTCAGTTCATTGCCAAGGGCATTCACCAGCCACGGCTGCCCCATGGAATCCGCCCATAATTCCGGGAATACCCCAGCCTCAAACACTTGCCCGGTGATATCGGTGTGCTGCTGGTAAAGCTTTTGCACTTCCTCAAGGGTGAAATTGCCCATGCGCAGGGATTTGGCCTTGATGTTGAAGGCACTGCCGCCAGTGATGGTTTCCTTGTGCGGGTTCTGGATGCGGTAATCGCGCACGTCCCGCACCCCGCAGAGGATGATGCTTTGCGGGAAGGCACGCGGGCGTTGCGCGTACCCGGCGCGGATTTGCCGTAAGAGCGAAATCAGGGTGTCACCGATCAGGGTGTCCACTTCATCCAGCATCAGCACGATCGGTTTGGGGCTGAGTTGCGCCCACTCCGTCAGCAGTTGGGTTAACGCCCCACTGGGTTGGCGGATACTCAACAACTGGTCGGCAATGGCTTGCAGGCGTGGCTCAATGCCATAGGTGCGGGCAGCCGCTGCAATGGTTTCACAGACGACGGTCATGCCTTTGTCGGCATCTTCCCTGGCGGTTTGCGCCCCTTCGATATTGACGTACAGGGCATTGTAATCGCCGCTACCGTTCAGCACCTCCATCATTGCCAGCAGGGTGCTGGTCTTGCCGGTCTGGCGCGGGGCGTGCAGCACGAAATATTTATGCCGCTCAATCAGAACCTGGACTTCTTCCCAGTCGAGGCGCTGCATTGGGTCAATGCAGTAATGGTCAGAGGGGACGACCGGGCCGGAGGTGTTGAAGTGCTTTTGCATGGCAGTCACTGGAAATCATTCGGATAAGCCAAGTCTAGCATAAAGTGGCTTCCCCCATTCCCTGGTGCGGGTTGTCAGCAATTTTTGACTTAAATTCACCTAGCCTCGTTCAACAGATAGGGAAGGAGGAGCGCTTTCTGTTGACCTTACGTATCTACCTCACCGGCAAATCAATAAATGTCACCACTCCCACCCCGCTATTCGCCAGCGGATCACTCGCATACCGCTCCAGCATCGGCGCACCCTTTGCCATCTTCAGCTTGCGCATCCGCGCATGCCCGGTCGCGGCATGCCAAGCCAGTTCCAGATACTGGTACTCGCCCTTGAGGGTGGTGCGGAAATACTTCTGCGCAGGCAGCTTGCCCGCATTGAATCCATCCGCCACCTTGACCTCTTTCACCGGAATCGCCATATCACATACCACCAGCAACTTTTTCTTGTCGAACTTGTGGTAAATCGTCAGCGGCATTCCGGTTTGCTCCAGCCCGTATTGCGCGACAGCTTCGGTAAGCAGGGGGAAATTGGCACGTGCGGCGGCAGGCAGGTCGCTCAGCAACCCGTCAAAACGTCTGGCGATATAGGTTTCCTGCGGCATTTCCCGCGCGCCGTCGAAACTGATGTCGACCGGGTCGGAATGGTCGCCGACGAATTGCGCCAGTCGGCCAAGGCCAATGTCATAATCCTTGCTGACCGTAGCCGCAATCATCGGCTCCAGCCAGCGGAGCAGGAACGGTAGTTTGCTGCGCATTCCCCAGCTTACTTGCGTACCGTCTGCGACCGGGGTAAATGTCCAGAAAACCTCACCCTTGGAGCGCATCGGGCGGGTGAATTCAATCCTTTGCTCGATTCTTTGTGGCGGAACCAGCCCGGTATGAGTGATTTTGCCAGCACCGACCAGTTTACCATCCCATGTGTACCAGCCAGCCTTGAGCATAGGGAAGGGCGAAAATTCCAGCCGGGTGTCAGGTTCGTGCATCAGCCAGGCACTCCAGTGCGGCCAGGTCTTGAAATCACGCACAGTATCGTAGAGCTTTTCTGCTGGAGCCTTGATGAGGCGGGTGCGCTCCAGGCTAACGCCAGCTGGCTTCCGGGCCAGCCAGATAATTACGCCAGTCACTACCATCAAAAAAATAATTGACAGGATATTCATGCTTTTATCCTTATATTGTAATGACTGGCAAGCTTAGCAGATTCCATTTGTACTTGTGGAATAACGTTTGTGAATGTTTGGAGACAAACCATTAGGCGAATACAGACTTATTGCACCTTTTGCCTGAAATGGCCTATCTTACGCCCTGAATTCAAATCAATGAACAATAGAGGAGTAACGACCCATGACTCATACACTACCCGACCTGCCGTTTGCCAAGGATGCACTGGCTCCCCACATGTCCGCCGAAACGCTGGAATACCATCACGACAAGCACCATAACGCTTACGTGACCAACCTGAACAACCTGATTCCCGGCACCGAATTCGAAAACATGAGCCTGGAAGACATCGTGAAATCCGCGTCTGCTGGCGGTGTTTACAACAACGCAGCACAGGTCTGGAACCACACTTTCTTCTGGAACTGCCTGTCCCCCAACGGCGGCGGCGAACCAGACGGCGCGCTGGCTGATGCCATCAATGCCAAGTGGGGTTCTTTCGACGAATTCAAGAAAGCATTCACGGCTTCCGCTGTTGGCAACTTTGGTTCCGGCTGGACTTGGCTGGTGAAAAAGGCTGATGGTTCCGTCGACATCGTGAACATGGGCGCTGCGGGCACTCCGTTGACTACCGGCGACACTGCGCTGCTGTGCGTGGATGTGTGGGAACACGCCTACTACATCGATTACCGCAACCTGCGTCCAAAGTTTGTTGAGACCTTCATCAACAATCTGGCCAACTGGGAATTTGCAGCGGCGAATTTCGCAGCGTAAGCGCAAGCTTCAGCGCATGATAAAAAAACCGGGCTAGCCCCGGTTTTTTTGTGCCTGTTTCAGGTGAGCCATACGCCTTGATCTGCTAATCCTTGCGGTTTGTATGGAATATGGGGTTGTTTGATATTTATCAATTATAAGTGGTTAGGGGGAATGCATTACGCCCCAAAAACCAATGATAAAGAGGGGAAATCGCCAGTAAGCTACCACAGGAGAAGATAATATGACGTCCATTCCAAGTGACCACCCGGCGGGGGGAGATCCCGCACCTGCTATTCGACAACTTGATGGCAGCGCACCCATGCGCTGGCTGGGCAAGGGGTGGGATGACCTGAAGGTCAGACCCGTTGCCAGTGTTGTCTACGGTCTGGTTTTTACCATCGCAGGTGCTTTGATGATTTGGCTGGGCCCAGCCAATCCCATTTTTACCCTGTTTCTGTTGTCGAGCTTCATGCTCATCGGCCCGCTGGCTGCGGTGGGGCTGTATGACATGAGCCACCGGATCGAAGAGGGCGAACGGCCCTCGCTGCTACATGCCCTTTCCAACGCCCGTTTCAGCACTTTCAAGCTGATTATGTTCGGCTTGGTCCTGGGTGCTGTGGTGTTGCTGTGGACGGTTATCACAACGGCGATCGTCAACCTGTTTTTCGGTAATAGCCCGCTGGTGATGGATAGTCTGGGGGCGTTGTTGAATGGTGAGAATTCCCTGCCGTTTTTTGCCGTCTTCATCCTGAGCGGACTGGTGCTGGGTTTGCTGGTGTCGGCAGTTGCCATCGTTTCAGTTCCGCTCGCCAGTCATAAACGGGCTGATACCATTACAGCGGCCATTATCCTGCTGGTATTGCTGGTGGTGTGGGCGCGGCTGATTGCGATGTTGTTCGGGTTGTTTTTCGGTGATACCGCACTGATCAGCGGTGGCTGGCAAACCTTACTGGGGGATGCGAATTTCCTGCCCTTCGTTGCGACGTTTGTGATTTGTGGTTTTGTGTTGGCGGCGGTGGTTTTCAGTATCAGCGTTGTCACCGTGCAGTACATTTCCCATCGTGATGTCGGCTTGATGACGGCCATTTCCACCAGCGTGCGTGCCGTGATGCGCAATCCGGTGGTGATGATGCGCTGGGCGGCAACCATTGCCATCATGGTGCTGCTCGGAATGGGTGCGTTTTTCATCGGTCTTGCGGTAACATTGCCTCTCATAGGTCACGCCAGTTGGCATGCGTATCGTGAGATGGTAGAAGATTGAATCAACAAATATTTGGATTGCCTGATCCACAAGGCCATGCCCGCACACTTGCTGCGGGGTGGCTGAAACTGGGCGTTTTTGCCTTGCTGGCAGCGGGGCTTTTTTCCTTGTTGCTGGTGTTGTCGCGCACTCCCGGTGTGCAGGATATGATTCCCTGGCTCGACTTTTTCCATACGGCGCTGGTGGTGCATGTGGTGCTGTCGGTAGTGATCTGGTTTATGGCTTTCGCCGGGGTGTTATGGACTGCCAATAGCCGGATTGAACAGCCGCTGTGGGACAAGGCCATTCTTGCCGTCGCTGCTATCGGGACTGTGCTGATTATCCTGTCGCCTTTTAGTGGGGATGGAAATCCACTGCTGAATAACTACGTTCCTATCCTGCAACAGCCGGTATTCCTGTGGGGGCTGGCTGTGTTTGGCATTGCTTTTACCTGGCTAATCATTCGTTCACTGATGGTGGCGGAATGGGGAACGCCGAGCGAAGCGGGTGTTTACTTCAGTATTCTGGTGGCGGCGGTTGCATTGATTGCCTTGCTGATGAGTGGGGTAAACATGCCTGCCGGACTCAGTGGGCAGGGTTTCTACGAGCTGTTGTTCTGGGGGGGCGGGCATGTTTTGCAATTCACCCATGCGCTGCTGCTGATGGTGGCGTGGCTATGGCTGGCGGAAGCTACCGGAGCCAAAATCCGGCTTGCCCCCTCAATCGCCAAAGCCCTGTTTGGGCTGATGTTGCTACCGGTGCTGGCTGTACCTTTCATTTATCTGCAATACGATCTGGCCTCGGCGGAGCATCGTGCGGCCTTTACCCAGTTGATGAAGTATGGCGGGCTGACGGCTCTGCCGTTGGGCGCTGTAGCGGCTTTCCATGCCTTTACGGCTGGCAGGGTGGGGGAGGCGGTTTTGCGCCCGCAACGCAATGCGCTGTATGCCTCCATCGTGCTGTTTGCTGCCGGGGGGATTATCGGTTTCCTGATCCATGGGGTGAATGTCGTCATTCCGGCGCATTACCACGGCTCCATTGTGGGGGTGACGCTGGCGTTCATGGGGCTGACTTACTATCTGCTGCCACGCTTGGGTTTCCAGCCTGCCGGGTCAAAATGGGCGGCGTGGCAGCCGTATGTCTATGGTGGCGGGCAGTTGATGCATATCCTGGGGTTGGCCTGGTCTGGCGGTTATGGTGTTCAGCGCAAGACCGCAGGTGCTGCACAGGGGCTGCACGACCTGCCCCAGATTCTCGGTATGGGAATGATGGGGCTGGGCGGTCTGATCGCCATTATCGGCGGGGGGATTTTCGTGCTGGTGGTATTGCGCGCGATGTACGCCAAACCTCACCAGACCAGCAGGTAATGATCCACCAGCAGGGCAATGAACAGTGCGCTCAGGTAGAAAATCGAATAGCCGAAGGTCTTCATCGCATGCTGGTCGCCTTCACTGCGGTACAGGACGATGGTGTGATACAGGAAGCCTGCCCCCAGTGCACTGGCCGCCAGCAGGTATAACCAGCCGCTCATGTGGGTGAGGAACGGCATCAGCGTGACCGCAATCAGCATCAGCGTATACAGCACGATATTCAGTTTGGTGAACGCTACCCCGTGGGTCACTGGCAGCATTGGTACGCCCGCCTTGCGGTAATCTTCCCGGCGCTTGATCGCCAGCGGCCAGAAATGTGGCGGTGTCCAGATGAAAATGATCAGGAATAGCAACAGCGCGTCGGTATGCAGTTCCCCGGTGACAGCCGTCCAGCCCAGCACGGGTGGAGCTGCGCCTGCCGCACCACCCAGCACGATATTGTGCGGAGTGGAACGTTTCAGGTACATGGTATAGATCACCGCATAACCCACCATGGAAGCCAGGGTCAGCATGGCGGTCAGCCAGTTGACCATGACGCCGAGGATGAACATGGATAGAACGCCCAGCCCTACCGCAAACACCAGCGCCTGCGCAGTGCTGAGCTGGTGTTGCGGAAGCGGGCGGTGTTCAGTGCGTTTCATCACGGCATCAATGTGCTGATCGACGATATGATTGATTGCCGCGCCACAGGATGCACCCAGCCCGATTCCCAGCAAGCCCCAGAACAGGGTTGTCAGTGGCACGGGGTCATGGGTGGAAAGCAGCATCCCGACCATGGTGGTAAACACGATCAGGCTTACCACCTTCAGTTTGCACAGGCCGAGATAGGCTTTCCAGTTGACTCCAGCATCAATGGCGGCGACATTTATCATGAATGGTTCTCCAATGGTTTGCTTATTCTTCGGCGATCAGGTCGCGGTAGGCGTGCCAGCTTGCATGGCCTGCAATTGGCAAGGTAATGGCCAGACCAACGAAGAAGAAAATGAAGCCGAGGAACATCAGCGTGGCCAGAATGAGTGCCCAGCTCAGCATGACGCCTGGGTTGGCGATGACGGTTTTCACGCTGGTGATCATGGCGGTTACGAAGTCGACTTTCCTGTCGGTAATCAGTGGTACGGATACGGCGCTGATGGAAAAGGCAACTGCCGCCACCAGACCGCCACCCAAAGCCCATGCCATCAGGAAGGGCACAAACTGCTTATGGGCCAGCAAGGTGTCTTGCAGGTTGTCCGTTACGGTAATGTTATTGAAGAACAGCGCCACGGTGACGGATGACAGCAAAGCCCAGATTCCCATCAATACACCCAGCACCAGGGCGAAGCTGACCAGGCTGACGGCGTTGAAACGCAAGCCATCCAGCCCCTGGGTGAAATGCGGCTTGCCGCCCTTTTCCAGGGTGCGGCTCATGCAATAGAAGCCGACCGCTACAATCGGGCCAATAATCAGGAAACCGGCTGCCAGCGAGGTGACGAAAATGGGGTTTTCCCAGCTCATCCAGGCCAGTACCAACCCGAGTACCACGTAGATCATTCCATAGGTCATGCTGGCTCCCATGGCTGACTTGAAATCCTTGACGCCAGCGTTGAGCCAGCGCATGGATGCCTCCGAATCCACTTTACGCACGGTCAGGCGTGATGCTTCGGAAATATGCCCTGTACTGCTAATTGTGGCCATAACACTTTCTCCTCTTCCTATTATTAACATTAGCCATGCGGCTCTCTTCACCCCACCTGCGAAACCTTCAGCAGGCGGCGTAGATCCTTGATAATCAGTTCCCCTTTGGAATCAGGTGGATAGGACATCATGACATTACCTAGCGGGTCGATGATGTAAAGGCCATCTTTTGCTGCCGGATTGGGGTTTTGCAAAACGGCCTGCAATTGCGCGATGGAAGCCACTGGCCCCACCGCCACTTTCATTCCTGCGTGTTCCTTCAAGTGTAGTTGCAACGCGGCCAACTGGCTGGTCTCGGTCAGCACCAGCAAGCGTTCTACCCGGCGGCGCTCATTGCCCATGGCCTGGCGTACCTGGCGCAGGAAATACAGGTTTTGCTGGCAGCTTGTGGCGCAAGCCGAATCAGCAACCGTTACCAGTACCCATTTGCCACGCAAATCCGTTGTGTTGAATGTAGCCCCGTCTGCCCCCACCAGTGGTAATTCACCCACTGCCCGCACGGGAGATACCAGCGTGCCGTAATTGGTGGTTGCCGGGGTCGGCAATTTGTCCATGAACTGGAAGTACAGCCAGCCAGCCAGATACGGCAAGGCACACACTGTCACCAGAATCCACAGGGTATGGTTGCTGCGTTTGGGTTGGGTGGTGTCCACAGCGCTAGTCATGGTTTTTCCTTTTTGTGCGTATTCAGGTAAAGGTAAGCGCCTAGCGCAATCAAGGCGAAAGCTCCCCACTGGATGCTGTAGCCGATGTGCATTCCCGCCTTGTTTTCGTAAACAGGCCAGTCGCGGCGCAAACCATCGGCACTGTCAGAGCTTTGCAGGAGGGTATAGGGCATCAACGGAAAGCCCAGTTTCTGCGCGAAATAGGGAATGTCCAGATACAGCCAGCGCTGGTTGCCTTCCACATCGGCAGGTACATCGCCAAACAGGAAGACAGGTTTGGAGCGCGGCAAATCCAGCGTTCCACTCAGTTGCACTGCACCCGTTGGTGTAGCGATGGCTGGCAGTTTCTGCCGGTCAGCACCGACTTCCACCCAGCCCCGGTTGACCAGGATGTGTTGCCCGTTGGTGAGTTGTAAGGGGGTAATGACGTGATAGCCTGCCTTGCCGTGATGCACGATGTTGTCCAGCAACAGGCTATTACCCGTTTCCCATGTGCCCGTAACAGTAGCTGGCCGGAAGCGTTGGGCAGGCCAGTCAACGGCTGTCTGGTTGAGGTTGATGGCAGGTAACACGGCTTGTTGTGCAACGGCCTGCGCCATCTGTTCCTTGTAAGCGGCGCGCTGGTATTGCCACAGCGACAGTGATGCAAATACGCCCACCGCCACCACTGTCAGCAGGGTGGCAAAAACCGTAGGCCGAAACCGGTAACTTACGGTTATACTGGCGTTTTCACTGTGTTGTAACAAACCGGAGGTTCCTCATGTGGTTTAAAGTGCTGATTGTCATTAACCTTGCCCTGATCCTGATCAGCCTGGTTTCGGGCGTGATTTTCCTTGCCAAGGACAACGGCAAATCCAACCGGGTGGTGACCTCGTTGACGACACGGGTGGCGCTGTCGGTATTCCTCATCTGCTTGCTGGTGATCGGCTACCTGACGGGGCAGATCACCCCGCACGGCGTCGTTCCCCAGCCCATCTCCCCCACTACAACCAATACACAAAAATAAACAGCGCGATCCACACCACATCGACGAAGTGCCAATACCATGCGACCGCCTCAAATGCGAAGTGGTTGTGTTCAGTGAAATGCTGTCTGGCGCTACGCACCGCAATCACAATCAGCATGATCGTCCCGATGGTGACGTGCAGGCCGTGGAAGCCGGTCAGCATGTAAAACGTCGAGCCGTATACACCTGAATTCAGGGTCAAATCCATCGCATGATGGGCGTGCCAGTATTCATACGCCTGCAAGCCGAAGAATAGCACGCCAAGACTGATAGTCAGGATCAAACCCCGCACCAGTTGCTTGTTACTATTTTTCTTCAGCCCCCAGTGCGCCCATGTCAGGGTCACACCGCTGGATAGCAGAATAATGGTGTTCAGGAAAGGGATGCCCCATGGCCCCATTGCTTCCTTGGCAGGTACGTATTTGGTGGTATCCGCATCCGGCAGGCTAATCAGTGGCCAGTTGTACTGGAAGCCTTCCCACAGGATGTTGGAAGTGGCCAGTTGCCCTTCGCCCCCCAGCCATGGCAAGGTGATATTGCGCAGGTAAAACAGGCAGCCGAAGAAGGTGATGAAGAACGCTGCTTCTGAAGCAATGAACCAGAACATCCCCTGGCGGAAGGAGCGGTCGACCTGACCGTTGTACTTGCCGCTCAGGTTTTCGTCGATCACTGTCCCGAACCAGCCGAACAGCAGGTGCGCCAGCAGGGCAAAACCGCTCACCAGTATCAGGCTGCCCACCAGCCCCATCTTGTTGATCGTCAGCACCAGGCCGAAAAACAGCAGGAACATGCCGGACACCGCCACAATCGGCCAGTGGCTGGGTTCCGGGATGAAATACGCTTCTTTGTCCGCATGTGTTGCATGTACCATGACTGCTCCATCCTCCTTCAATTTTTGCTCACTTGTTCTGTGTTCATGAACGTGTACGACAGTGTGACTGTTTGGTATTCCGCTGCTACTGCCGGGTCAATGGCAAAGCGTACCGCCATTTCCTTGCCTTCCCCCGCTTGCAGGGTTTGCTGGGTAAAGCAGAAGCATTCCAGTTTCTTGAAATCCTTCGTTACCTGCCAGGGGGTAATCCCCGGCACTGCCTGCCCGGTAATCGCCCGGTCGGTGGTGTTTTTCACGTAATAGTTCACGCTTGCCAGTTCCCCCGGATGTACCTGTATCTGCCGGGTCTGTGGGCGGAATTCCCACGGCAGGTTGGCATTGACGGTGGAATCGAACTGCACGGTAATCAGGCGGTTTTTATCCACCCCAAAAGCTGCCGTATCCGCTACCCGCCCACCTGCCTTGCCCGCCACGCCATTGATTCCCCCCACCTCACAGATCAGGCCGTACAGGGGAACCATGGCGAAACCGAACGCAAACATGCCCGCCACCACCATGCCGAGGCGGATCATCACCTTGCGATTCTGGGCTGCGCGGTCGTTCATCCGCCCATCCCCCCGCTCATGACCCTCGGCAGGTAAATAATGGTGTACAGCACCCCCAGCAAGGCAATGATGCCGAGGATGATGGCTACCCGCAGGTTGGCCTTACGCAGTTTTTCGTCGTCACGCTTATCCATCATTTGACCACCGGCGCTTCAGTAAAGCTGTGGAACGGTGGTGGCGAAGGCAGCGTCCATTCCAGCCCGGTAGTGCCAATCTGGGAACCTTCCCACGGCTTGGCTGGTGCTTTCGCCCCACCCCGGATGGTCTTGAAGATGATGTAGAGGAACAGCAGGTGTGACAGGCCGAACATGAAACCACCGATACTGGAAATCACGTTGAACTCGGTGTACTGGATGCTGTAATCCACGATCCGCCGTGGCATTCCCGCCAACCCGGAGAAGTGCTGCGGGAAAAAGGTAATGTTGAAGGAGATGGTGGTCCACCAGAAGAAAATCTTGCCCAGCCGCTCGTCATACATATGCCCCGTCCATTTCGGCAGCCAGTAGAACACGCCCGCATACAGGCCGAACACCGCCCCCGGAATCAGCGCGTAGTGGAAATGCGCCACCACGAACATGGTGTCGTGGTACTGCATGTCAGCAGGAACCACCGCCAGCATGACCCCGGTAACACCCGCAAACGAGAACATCAGGATGATCGCAATGCCAAACAGCATCGGTGTTTCAAACGTCAGCGAGCCGCGCCACATGGTGAAAATGAAGTTCAGCAGCATCAGCCCGACCGGAATCGAAATCAGGATGGTGCCAATCATGAAATAGTTGGTTGCCCCCAGCGACATGCCGATGGTGTACTGGTGATGCGCCCATACCACCATGCCCAGCGTCGCCAGGAACGCCATGCCACCCACCAGCGGCTTGTAGCCAAACAGCGGCTTGCGGGAAAAGGTCGGGATGATCAGCCCCAGCACGCCGATGGAAGGCAGCAGCAACACATACACTTCAGGATGGCCGAAGAACCAGAACAAATGCTGGAACAGGATAGGGTCACCACCACCCGCTGCATCAAAGAAAGAGGTGCCGAAATGGCGGTCGAACAGCAACATGGTCACAGCGCCAGCCAGCACTGGCATGATCGCAATCAGCAACAGCCCGGTAAAAAACCATGCCCACACGAACAGCGGCATTTTCAGCATGGTCATGCCCGGCGCGCGCATGTTGAGGATGGTAGTTACGATATTGATGGAAGCCAGAATCGATGACACGCCCAGCAGGTGAACCGCAAAGATGGTGAAATCCATCCCCATGCCCGCTTGCACCGACAGCGGCGGCAGCAGCGTCCAGCCGGTATTCACTGGCGTACCACCATCCGGGAAAATGTAGGGTGCGAGGATCGACAGGATCAGCATCAGTGCCGCTGCTGGCAACAGCCAGAAACTCAGGTTGTTGAGGCGCGGCAGTGCCATGTCCGGGGCACCGATCATCATCGGGATCATCCAGTTAGCCATCCCTGCCGCCGCAGGCATCACCATGCCGAATACCATCACCAGCGCATGGTCAGTCACCATGTTGTTGTAAAAGTCAGGGCTGGCCAGTTGTATGCCCGGCATGAACAGTTCCGCGCGGATGTACATCGCCATTGCCCCGCCGAAAAACAGCATGAACAGGGCAAAGAACAGGTACATGGTGCCGATGTCCTTGTGGTTGGTGCTGTACAGCCAGCGCTGCCAACCCTTTGGCGGCCCGTGATGATCATGATGGTCGTCGTGTGCTACTGCTCCACTCATGGGTAAACTCCTCCTCAGAAATTAGCGTGCTGCTTTTATGTCTTTGGGCTGTACCACATCACCAGCGGTATTGCCCCAGGAATTGCGCTCAAAGGTAATTACTGCCGCAATGTCCAGATCGTTCAGTTGTGGCCCCCAGGCCGCCATGGCCGTGCCAGCCTTGCCTTTCACCACGATGTCGATGTGGTCAGCAACCGCGCCGTTGGCGATTGCGCTGCCTGCCAGCGCCGGGAATACGCCGGGTAAGCCTTGTCCGGCAGCCTGATGGCAGGCCAGGCAGTTTTTGCTGTAAACCTCCTGCCCCTTGGCAACCAGTTCCTCTTTCGCCCATACCTTGTCGGAAGAGGCTTCAGTCGCTGCCTGCGCTGCCTGGGTTTTCTGTTCCGTCATCCACTGGGTATATTTGTCCGGGCTGATAGCGGTTACGACAGCGGGCATGAAGGCGTGACCTGTGCCGCAGTTTTCATAGCACTGCCCACGGTAGGTGCCTTCCTTGGTGATGTGCGTCCAGGTCTCGTTGATGTAGCCGGGGATGGAAATCTTTTTTGGCACGATTTCCGCAATTCCCCAGTTGTGCAGCACATCGGAAGAGGTCAGCAGGAAACGCACCCGTTTGCCGGTCGGCAGCACCAGCGGGTTATCCACATCGCGCAGGTACAGTGGGTCAGTAGGTTCGAGCTTTTTCAGGTTGCTGACGATCTTGACGCCATCCTCCATGTATTCATAGGTCCACTTCCACTGCGAACCTGTCACATTGACGGTGACATCGGCCTTGTCGTGGGATTCAACGGATGACAGTGTGGAAGAGGCGGAACTGGCAATGCTCAGGTCGATGCCCAGCACGACGACCGGAACCAGCACCCAGGCCCAGCGCCCGAACCAGTTGTTGTGAAATTCCTGATCGGCCACGGCTCCCTGGGAATGGCGGAAGGCAAACAGGGAGTAAATGATCAGGGCAGTGACGATCACCATAATGATGGTGGCAATCCACGTCGTCAGCATGTGCAGGTCGAAAATTTCCTGCGTAATGGTGGCTGCTGGCGGGTTGAGGTTGATCTCGTAGGCAGCCTGGGCCAGGCCACTCACCAATAAAATCCCCACCCCCGGCAACAGGGTGGGCAACGCTCTCTTTCTTTTGTGCGGCAACATGCTTCCTCCTAGGACATGGTACGGGTATTCAGGCAGTCTTCCGGCAAGTCTCCAACGCTGTTGTTATGGTTTCTGCGAGTGATTTCCGGTCGGCGTCGGTCAGACATGCGCCGATTTCTACGCTTTGCCCATGGGCGCGCAAGAACAGTTTGCTGGGATACCACTTGCGTGGATCCAACTGAAGTGCCACGTGCACCCAATAGGGCGGAAAATGGTGCTCATGCAAGGTTTTTACGCCATTGCGGGCAACAATCTGGATGTGATCAGGCGCTATCTGGATGGTCTCGGAATAATGCGAGGCCCGTTCAAACAGGTACAGGCTGACACCCAGCACGACCATTTCCAGCAAGGCGAACGGCAACACCAGCCAAACACCCAATAGCAGGAAGCGCACCGCGACGAGCAGGGTGAGGAGGCTAACAGCAGCAAAAAAAAGCACCCTTCCCGCGCGGGTCAGGGAGCAGTTCGGGCGCACCTCAAAGATGCGGCAACCGATCTCGGTATCGCCTGTTGCTGTTACCAAAACATTACCACCCGTCTTGGTTAAACATTATGGAAGTGTGTGATTTCACACAGTGTGGAGGTAATATATCCTAGTTTTTGATAATTATCATTGAAATTTGCCGGGTTTTCTGAATGTTAGTATCTGATAATAAACTAAAATATTGGATGGCTGCTGCGGTGATCCTGATGCTGGGCGTAATGGCTTTCGTATGGTTTCAAACGCCACAGAAACTGGTTGCTCCGCTGGATTTACCTGGCTTGAGCGGGGAACGCATCCATATCCCCGACCCGCAGGGCAGGATGACGTGGGTCAGCATGTGGTCATCCAGTTGTGCAGTCTGCCTGAAAGAACTGCCGGAACTGGATGCCCTGCACCATGAATATAGTGAGCGTTTGCAGGTAGCTGCCATCGCCATGCCCTATGATCCGCCCAATACGGTGGTGGAAGCGCGTGACCGACTGCAACTGGGTTTGCCTGTGGTGCTGGATATGGATGGCGTGGCTGTCCGCCAGTTTGCCCCTGATCTGGTGGTGCCTGCGAATCATCTGCTAGATCCGCAAGGGCGCATTGTGCACAGTGTCCGTGGCGCATTAAGCCGGGCAGACATGCTGGTGATTCTCGGGAAATACGGCTTGCCCCCAGCCCTCCAACAAACCCCTTGACAACGCACTAAATTAGTGATTGACAAGCGGAAACTGATTGAATATAGTCTTCCGCTTCCTCGCAAAGGCAGCCTGTCTGGGCTGCCTTTCGCATTTCTGGCTGTTAGGGCGGATTTTTTGGAGGCTTTTGCCGTGACTCATGCAGTAATGCCAACGTATGCACGTTTGCCCGTCACTTTTGCCAAAGGTGAAGGTGCGCTCCTGTGGGATACCGCAGGTAAACAATATCTGGATGCCCTCAGTGGCATTTCCGTGTGCAACGTGGGTCATGCGCGCCGCGAGGTGGCGGATGCCATTTGCGCGCAAGCCAGCAGCCTGCTGCACACTTCCAACCTTTACCAGATCGAACATCAGGAAGCGCTGGCAGCCAGGCTGTGTGCGCTTTCTGGTCTGGATAACGTGTTTTTCGGCAATTCCGGCGCGGAAGCCAATGAAGCTGCCATCAAAATCGCGCGTCTGTACGGCCATAATAAAGGTATCGAAACGCCAACCATCGTGGTGATGACCAATGCTTTCCACGGGCGCACCATGGCGACGGTCACCGCAACCGGCAACCCGAAGGCGCAGGCCGGTTTTGGCCCGCTGGTGGAAGGTTTCGTGCGGGTTGAATACGCTGATGCCGATGCTGTGGAAGCGCTGGCGGCAGCAAATCCGAATATCGTCGCCGTGCTGGTCGAGCCAGTGCAGGGCGAAGGCGGTATCCGCATCCCTGCGGATGATTACCTGCCCCGTTTGCGCGCCATCTGCGACCAGCATGAATGGCTGCTGATGCTGGATGAAATTCAGGCAGGAATGTGCCGTACTGGCCAGTGGTTTGCCTTCCAGCATACCGGCATCAAGCCGGATGTGATGACATTAGCGAAAGCCTTGGGTAACGGCGTGCCGATTGGCGCGTGCCTTGCCGGAGGCAAGGCAGCCAGCGTTTTTGGCCCTGGCAACCACGGTTCCACTTTCGGCGGCGATCCGCTGGCCTGCCGCGCAGCGCTGGCGGTTATCGATGTTATGCAAAAGGAAAACCTGGCGGCGTATGCGACCGAACTGGGTGAATATTTCCTGTCACAGTTCGATGCCAGACTGGCTGGGCTGGCAGGTGTGCGCGAGATTCGCGGCAAGGGTTTGATGCTGGGTATTGAACTGGAGCGTGATTGCGGCGAACTGGTCAAACAGGCGCTGGAACAGGGTTTATTGATCAATGTGACGGCAGGCAACGTCATCCGCCTGTTGCCGCCACTGGTCATGACCCACGATCAGGCTGATCAAATAATAACTATGGTAACGGAAATGGTGCAGGCTTTCCTGCAATTACCCGCCGGAGAAAAACCGTCCTGAGAGGCGGTTGTTGAGTGAGGAAATAGAGAGAGATGAACAACGCTGTCAGGCACTTTTTAACACTAACCGATTTTACGCCTGTTGAGCTGTACGCCGTAATTGGCCGCGCTATCCAGCTGAAAGGTATGTGGAAGCGGGGTGAACGGCATGAGCCGTTGCATTTACGCACACTGGCGATGATTTTTGAAAAGTCATCCACCCGTACCCGTGTATCGTTTGAGGCAGGCATGACCCAACTGGGCGGTCATTCCATGTTCCTGTCACCCAATGACACGCAACTGGGCCGTGGTGAGCCGATTGAAGATTCCGCCAAGGTCATTTCGCGCATGGTCGATGTGGTCATGATCCGTACCTTTGAGCAGGAAAAGGTTGAGCTGTTTGCGGCCAATTCCCGAGTGCCGGTCATCAATGCCCTGACCGACAAATTCCACCCTTGCCAGTTGCTGGCCGACATGATGACCTGGATGGAACAGCGCGGCCTGCCGAATGGCAAGACCGTGGCGTGGATCGGTGATGGTAACAATATGTGCCATTCGTGGATGAATGCCGCGCAACTGTTCGGTTTCCACCTGAATGTGGCTTGCCCGGAAGGCTATGACCCGGATGCAGACGTGGTTGCGGCCACTACCGGTTCGGTCACTTTTTTCCGTGACCCGACTGAAGCAGTCAAGGGTGCTGAAGTGGTTGTGACCGATACCTGGGCCAGCATGGGTCAGGAAGCTGAAAAGAAAATACGCGAAAAAGCCTTCGCCGGTTACCAGGTCACCACTGACATGATGCAACTGGCGACCCAGGATGCGCTATTCATGCATTGCCTGCCTGCCTATCGTGGGTTGGAAGTATCTGCTGAAGTCATGGATGGCCCGCAAAGCGTGGTCTGGGATGAGGCGGAAAACCGCCTGCACGCGCAGAAAGCCTTGCTGGAAGTGCTGGTGTGCGGGTTCCCGGCGGGCCTGCCGACAACGTGAGAATCATCTCCGCCAACACCAACGGCATCCGTTCTGCTGCCAAAAAAGGTTTCTTCGTCTGGATGCAGCAGCAGGATGCGGATGTGGTCTGCATCCAGGAAACCAAGGCGCAGGTTCATCAGCTGGAGGAAGACCGGGAAACCTTCTTCCCTGCTGGCTATCACTGCTATTACCATGACGCCGAAAAGAAGGGTTACAGCGGGGTGGCGCTCTACTGCCGTACCGCGCCGGATGAAGTCATCACTGGCATGGGCAACCCCGAATTCGACGCGGAAGGGCGCTACATCGAAGCCCGTTTCGGCAATTTGAGCGTGGTGTCGCTGTACCTGCCGTCCGGTTCTTCCAGCGAGGAACGCCAGCAGGCCAAGTACCGTTGCATGGAGTTCTTCCTGCCGATCATGCAGGAAATGAAATCCAGCGGGCGTGACTACATCATCTGTGGCGACTGGAACATTGCCCACAAGAATGTCGACCTGAAGAACTGGAAATCCAACCAGAAGAATTCCGGTTTCCTGCCGGAAGAACGTGCCTGGCTGGATAAGCTGTTTGATGAGGTGCAATTCGTCGATGGTTTCCGCGAAGTGAATCAGGAAGCTGACCAGTATACCTGGTGGTCAAACCGTGGGCAGGCGTGGGCGAAGAATGTTGGCTGGCGGATTGATTACCATATCCTCACCCCTTCCATGAAAGGCAGGGTCAAGGCTGCGTGGATTTACAAGGACGAACGCTTTTCTGACCATGCGCCACTGATTCTGGATTACGACTATCCCTGAGCATTTACATCCCGGAACGATTGGTTGATGATGCAGTCGTATTATCAACCAATAATCACTCCATCAGGATAGCTGCCGCATGACCGAAACCACTCACGACCAGCCGCTGGGCTGGGGCGAATCCTTCCGCGCTTTTTTGCATCCGCGTGTTATTACCATGTTGTTCTTCGGCTTTTCTGCCGGGATTCCGCTTCTGCTGATTTTTTCCTCGCTTTCCCTGTGGTTGGGCGAAGCGGGCGTGGAGCGCAAGGCTGTGACCTTTTTCAGTTGGGCGGCGCTGGGGTATTCGTTCAAGTTTGTGTGGGCACCGCTGATTGACAAGCTGCCCTTGCCGTTTCTGACGCGGATGCTGGGAAAGCGGCGGGCGTGGATGCTGGTTTCACAGCTTTTCATCATGCTGGCGATTGTGCTGATGGGCAGTATCGACCCGGCACTCAGCAAGGAAAACCTGACCCTGATGGCACTGGCGGCGGTGTTGCTGGGCTTTTCTTCGGCTACGCAGGACATCGTGATTGATGCCTACCGTATCGAAGCGGCGGAAACACGCTTGCAGGCGATGATGTCTGCCACCTATATCGCGGGTTACCGGCTGGGCATGATTGTGGCCGGGGCGGGGGCGTTGTACCTGGCTTCGTGGTTTGGTACGGACAAGGGTAGCTATGTGTATGGCGCGTGGCAGTGGACATATTTCATCATGGCAGCAACCATGCTGGTGGGGGTGATTACCACGCTGGTGATCCCCGAGCCGGAACGCAAGCAAGCGGATAGGCACCATTATGCTACGCAGGATTATCTGCGTTTGCTGGCGGTGTTTGCGGTGGCGGTGTTTGGTTTTGTGATGACCTTTTTCTATAGCAGTGACCTGTTTGCCGGTTTGAAAGAGGCTGTCGGCGGTGATGCTTTTGTTGGCTTCGGGCTGGAAGCGCTGCATTTCGGGCTGGCGATTCTGGCGGCGGTGATTATCGGTTGGGCGCTGGTACAGTTCGGGCTGGTCAATCGTGAGATGGCGGATGATACCTGGGTGGAGCCGATCAAGGATTTCTTTGAGCGTTACGGGGTGAAAACTGCCTTGCTGCTGCTGGCATTGATTGGTTTGTACCGCATCACCGATATTGTTCCAGGCGTTATTTCCAATGTGTTCTATCAGGATCTGGGCTTCAGCAAGCCGGAAATCGCTACGGCGGTAAAGACCTTTGGGGTGGTGGTGAGTATTGCTGGCGGTTTCCTCGGCGGGTTGTTTGCGACGCGCTACGGCGTGATGCGTACCCTGATGTGGGGTGCTATCCTGACCGCTTTCACCAATCTGGTGTTCGTGTGGCTGGCGTATGAGGGGCATAACGTGCCGGTCATGTATACGGCGGTGACGGCGGATAATCTGGCAGCGGGGTTTGCCAGCGCGGCCTTTGTGGCATTCCTGTCATCGTTGACCAGTGTGTCGTTTACGGCGGTGCAGTATGCGATTTTCAGTTCACTGATGACCTTGTTCCCGAAAACAATTGGCGGCTATTCCGGCACGATGGTGGATGCGATCGGCTACCCCGGTTTCTTCACGTTTGTGACGCTGATCGGGGTTCCGGTGCTGTGGCTGGTGTGGGCTGCGGGCAAGCATTTGAAGGTGGAGTGAGTTTGTCATGTTCCAGTCACTGCAAAGTCGATGGCAGCAATGATTTCTTCCCGCAAATGGCTAAGCGATCCAACCGGATTTTTCAGCAGACGGACAGGTATTGACGCAATCTGTGGCGTGAGCAAAACCAGTTTTTCACCTTGGTACTCAATGACCGGCGAGAGTGTTTTCATGCTTTCGTTGTGGAAGGCTTCCGGCCTGCCTAGCGGAATGACGATGCGGGTGGCGAGGCCATCCAGCACCGGATGTTGCACATCAACAATATAGGGGTAAGCCTTCCGAGTGGCTGGATTCGGATTGGCGTAAACGTCGAACTGGCGCATCAGAAATTCCGGTACTCATCGCCAAAACAGCCATTTTCTTCCACAAAGTCGTTGTAGGCGGTAATGGCTGCCTTGTTTTCGGCCTTCCACTGATCGGCCTGACGTTTTGCCAGTAATTGTTGCAGGGCGGATTCCAGTGCAGCGGACAGGTTGATGTTCAATGTCCGTGCTTTTTGCAGCAGGTCACTGTTGATGCTCAGGTTGGTAGCTTTTTTGGGGGCGTTGGTGTCGTAAAGGACTTGCACGGTACTCTCCGTCTTTCCATATATGCGCATTATTATGCGCATTAGGGGTAGGGTTGGTCAATTGGAGAGTGTGGGTAAGCAAATATTACGGAAGATGAACTCACGCAATAGCTGTGACTTTTCTTCCTATAGCTTACTGTTTGTAAGCGGTTTCTTTCATGTTCGCAGGCAAACTTCCGCTAACCGACAAGCTATTCGACATGATGGTAGGGGAAACCTGTAGATAAGTGGCTGGTGCTTGTGCTGACATATCATGGGAACTACTGAATGGAATCATGTCACGGTGGGTAAGTTTGACCTGATGGTTACCGCTGGTTGTCTCAACTTTCATATACTCGCCAGCAGAAAGGGAACCGATGGGTTTGTCATCCAGCGTGATTGATAGGGAGTCGGTACCATCCAGCTTGTGCATGAATCCGGCAGTGTTGAAAAAATATACGGTTGCTTTGGTTCCTGTCGGCTTATCCGTGCTGGGCGTATTCTGGGTTGGGGCGGTTCCGCTTTGAATCTTGTCTGAAATGATTTTCCCTTTATTGTCTTCAACCCATACGGCGGAGTAGGCATTGCTGAGACTGCCCTTGATGTAATAGTGCTGATTGGGCTTCAGATCCAGACTTACATCGCCTTTGATTTCGTAATTCTCTCCACCCAAAGCCAATATTGGAGCTGCATAGTGCGTTGTCCCCTGGATGGAGAGAATCGATTTGCTAGCCGGAACTTCGCGTGCATTTTCGCTCGGGGTCATGTTGAAACCTTGCCCGTAGTTTTTCTCCATGGTTGTCATGGAGCTGGATTCAATCGAGCGGCCATCAACTACAGCGATAATGGCGCTACACACCCCGTTTCGCGTGGATCAGGCGTTGCATCCGGGTAAAAGGTACGGATGCCTGCTGCCCGCCGCACGAACACCGTCGTAAAGCGCGCGCCATCATCCGCCAGTGGCAGCAGGCAAGCGGTGCTTTCCTGGCTGGGGGTCGGGTTCTCGGCAAACGCGCGGGTAGCGACCTTCAGAATGTCTTCTGCATTCAGCGTCATGCCGTAGCCCTTGATGGAGGAGCGGGCAATGCCGCCGTTGGCTGCTTTCATGGCCACTCCCATTGAATACAGCACGCCTGGCACGACTTCATTTTGGCGGAAATTGCTCATCCGGCAGGCGTCGCCGCTGGCCTGCAACTGTACGTAACGCCCGTGGAAATGCAGCCCACCAATGGCTTTGCCCGCTTCCGGCTGGCCGCACATGATGTGGTCGAATGCCTTGATCGCAAACCAGGCGTCGGTCAGGTCGCGCAGGAAAGTTTCCCCGGAATCCGGCACTGGGCGGTTGGCGAAAACGCGGTTGCCGGTAAAGGCGCGGATGCGTTCCAGCACTTCAGGGTGGCTGCGTAACAGGCTCTGGAATTCAGCCGGGGAAACCACCTTGCCGGGTGCGCCACAAACGCCATTGACTGCCAGGTCGAAGTCATTGAGCGGTGGGGCAGGCGGGGTAATATCCACCATGCCGCCCACATTGACCTTGACCGGGTTGTTTTCGTTGTCGAAAAACGGCAGGCATTGCGCCGGGTTGCTGGCAGTTGGCGCAGGCTGTGTGTTGACTGCCACATCGGTGTAGTGGCCACAGCCGAGTTCCACCCATTTGTTCTCGGAACCCAACCGGATCAGGGTGTGGGTCGGGTCAGGCTGACGGTTTTCGGCAAGTGCCACGTAAGTAGCACCGATTTCCAGCGCCACTGGATAGGTTTTGTTTCGCAGGGAGGTGTACGCTTCACACGTTCGCTCAACCACGAAGCCGCGTGATTGTGGAAAGCTTACTTGCGCATATGCAACCCCAACGCTGTTGAGCAGCAAGATGATGGCGGCAACCGCTATCTGGAATCCCTGTTTCATGCCTGTCCCCTTATTTGAATGTATGAACCCTTATAACACAACAGTATGACAAACACGTTCCATGTTTGTTTCTTATGTTTTGTCCTCCATAATGATGTGCGAATTTCATGTACCAGTGGAGATAAACAATGTCGCTTGGCCCGGTAATGCTGGATGTGGGTGGAACGGAACTGACTGCCGAAGACCGCGAATTGCTGCAACACCCGGCGGTAGGTGGGGTGATCCTGTTTGCCCGTAACTATCACGATCCGGAGCAGTTGGCGGCATTGACGGCTGCCATTCGCGCCGTGCGGGAGCCGCATCTGCTGGTGGCGGTGGATCAGGAAGGTGGGCGGGTGCAACGTTTCCGCACTGGTTTCAACCGCTTGCCGCCAGCGGGGACATTCGGGCGCTTGTACCGGCAGTCACCACAGGCTGCAAAGCAGGCGGTACAACTGAGCGGCTGGCTGATGGCTGCCGAACTGCAAACCGTTGGGGTGGATTACAGTTTTGCCCCGGTGCTGGACATTGACCGGGGCATTTGCAGCGCCATTGGCGACCGCGCTTTCAGCCAGGATGCGCAAGGCGTGGCGCAACTGGCGGCAGCGTGGATGCAGGGTGTACGGCAGGCGGGCATGGCTTCCGTCGGCAAGCATTTTCCGGGGCATGGCGGGGTGGCGGCGGATTCCCACTTGGCGCTGCCGTGCGACCCGCGCAGTTTCGCCGAACTTTGGGAGGAGGAACTGGCTCCCTTCCGCCACCTGATTGACCAGGGGCTGGAGGCGGTGATGCCTGCCCATGTGGTCTACCCGGATGTGGATGCGCAACCAGCCGGTTTTTCATCACACTGGTTGCAGGATATTTTGCGCGGGCAGATGGGCTTTCAGGGCGTAATCGTCAGTGATGCGCTGGATATGGCGGCGGCGGAAGCGGCTGGCGGTTTCGTCGAGCGTTCCAGGGCGGCGCTGGCAGCCGGTTGCGACCAGATTCTGCTGTGCAACAATCGTCCGGCAGCGGCGCAGGTGGTGGAAGCTTTGGGTGATTACCACGATGCAGTGGCGCAGGCGCGGATTGCCCGCCTGTACAGCCGCCATTTCACCAGTCGCGACAAGTTGCAGGCCAACCCGCTGTGGCAGGAGGCGCAAACCTTGCTGGCGAAACTGGCAAGCGGTGATGAAAGTTTGCTGGCTTATGATCCGACTACGCGCGGTGGGGTGGTGCTGTAAATCAAGCGCGTCTGGCCTTTTTGATGTTATTCCACTTCAAACCCGACAATATTGCGTGACTCGCGGCTGAACTCCACCCCAACCAGATGGATCAGTAGCCCCAGGCTGCGGTATTTGTCCGCATAGCCGCGCGCCTTGATCTGTTGCAGGGCATTGCCTTCCGGCACCATTTCCACCACCTTGAACTCGAAGATGTACACTTGCTGGTTAAACTTCAGGGTCATGTCGATGCGGCCAAGATTGGTGGCATCTTCCACCGTTACATCCAGCCCCAGCGAGGCGAAGTAGGAGTAGAACACGCTGGCGTAAAAACCTTCGTATTGCTGGATGTCATTGTTGGTGTACCAGTGGTGCGGGATGCTGGCAAAGAAGCTGTGGAACAGGTTTTTCAGGCCGTCGAAGTCGTTTCTGCTCAGCAAGTCATGCAGTGCGATACGCTGTTTGACCTGTTTGCCTGCGTCATATACCAGATATTTGAGCACACTGTTATTGAGGCTCTGATAAACCTCACGGTTGGGGTAGCCCAGTTCGTAAAAGGCGTTGTGGTCAATGGTCTGGACACGCTTGATGGTCAGGTAGCCACTCTGGAACATCAGGGTTTCCAGGCTGGTATTATCAATCTCGAAGCTGGACAGCAACTCGTCATCACTGCTCAACTGTTCCAGATTGGGGGTGGCTACCTTGCGCTTCTGGATTTGCTCGACCAGAAAGGTGGGCGTGCCGGTTTCAAACCAGTAATTCTTGAATTCACGCCTGTCAAACAGCAACAGGATGTCAAAGGGGTTATAAACGCCTTCGCCCAGCCAATTGTAGCCGTTGTACCATGTACGGATTTCATCCCGGTTCAGCCCCGGCAATTCCGCTGCAAAAACAGTATCAATATCACGGTCGGTATAGCCGCAAATGGTGGCAAAACGTTCATCCAGCGAAATGTCTTTCAGGTTATTCAGCCCGGAAAACAGGCTCACCTTGGAAAACTTGCTGACCCCGGTGAGGAAACTGAGCCTGATATGTGCGTCATAGTCCTTGATTGTGCCATAGAAACCGCGCAGGAAATTGCGGTTATCCCGTGCTATATCGGGGTAATTCAGCGCATCAAGGATGGGTTTGTCGTATTCGTCAATCAACACAACGACGGGTTGGTTTGCCTGTTGTTTCAGGTGCAGGATAAGCTCCCGGAAACGGCCAGGGACGCTTTCACTTTGGGGTTGTAGCCCCGCCGCATTCTCCAGCGCCTGAAGTTGATCCGCCAGATTCTGTTCCAGTTGACCTGCTCTGGTAAAATTGTCCCCGCCAAAACTGAACCGCAGTACAGGGTATTGCACCGACCAATTCCACTGCCCATGTACGGCCAGGCCCCGGAACAAGGGTTCATTCCCTTCAAACAATTCCTTCAAGGTATCGAGAAACAGGCTTTTGCCGAAACGGCGGGGGCGGGAGAGAAAATAGTGTTTGCCTTCCTGAGCCAGCTTCAATGCCTGACCGGTTTTGTCCACGTAATAGTGGTTCTTGTCGCGGATTTCGCGGAAATTCTGGATGCCGATCGGTAAGGATTTTTTCTGCTTCATGGTGTTGCTCTTCAGGCTGACAGCCTGAGTCTAGCATGGCTGCTAATGGGCGGCATCAGGATGAATCAGCGCACCCGCCGCAGCATCCACAACCCGCCAGCCAGGAACAACAGCAGCGGCAGGGTAGCCGACAGCAACGGTGGTATCCCGTACACGAGCCCGACATTGCCGAGGATGCGGTTGAGCAGGAAAAAGCTGATACCGATGATGATGCCGATGAAAATCCGTTGCCCCGCCCCGGCATTGCGCTGAAAGCTGAACACGAATGGCGCGGCGATGACCAACATCACCAGGGTGGACAGCGGAATGGTGAAATGTTGCCAGAAAGCCTGCTCGAAACGGCTGCTGCTTAAATCATTAGCGCGCTGGTGCTGGATGAACTCTGATAATTCCTTGGCCGCCAATTGATTGGGCTTGACGGCTGCGATAGTCAGCACCTGACGGGGAACCAGGTCATCCTGACGCAGTTCGGCGTATTTTTCGTTGGTAACGCCATCAGCGCGGATGGTCTGCTTCTGTACATCGCGCATCATCCAGCCTTGCCCGTCATGATCGGCGCTGGCGGCGCGGGTGATGGTGTCGATACGGCCTTCCTGCAAGTTGATCCGGTAAATGGAAATGCCTTCCAGCCTTTTTTCCGACCATAGCTTGCGGATGTTGAGAATGCGCTGGCCATCTTTTATCCATAAACCCTGCTCACTGACCGCCAGTTGTTTCTGCTGCATCTGGAGCTTGAAACTGCTGGCGGCGAATTCGGTGCGTGGCGCGACCCATTCCCCCAGCACGAACACCAGCACCACCAGCGCAAGCCCCAGTTTCATGGTCATCAGTACAATCTGGCGGATGGAAATGCCCGCCGCGCGCATCGCCGTCAGTTCGCTGTTGGCGGCAAGGTTGCCCAGCCCTAGCAGGCTGCCGATCAGGGTGGCGGTAGGGAAATAGTCATACAGGCGTTTCGGCGCGCCCATCAGGATGTAGAGGAATGCTTGCAGATTGCCGTAACGGGTATCTGCGCTGACATCGCCCAGCTCACCGAGGAAGGCGAAGAAACTGTCCAGCATGGTCAGCGACAGCCAGGTGATCAGGATGCTGAGCAGTACGTTTTTCCAGATGTAACGTTCGATGAAACTCATGCTGGTTTCCCGTAATACTTGCGCAACAGCCAGAAACTGATGGCCAGTACCGCGATGTGTATCGGCCACAGACCGGGGAAGGGGGGGAAATCGCCGCGCTCAATCATGCTCTTGACTGTCGCCAGCGCGTTGGCGTACAGCGCATAGATCAGGATGGCGATTGCAATCTTGCTGTAACGCCCTTGCCGTGGCGCAGTGTAGCTGAGCGGGAAAGCCAGCATCGCCAGAATCGGCGTGGACAGGATGACGCCCAGCCGCCACTGCAACTCAGCCTGTGATGGCAAGTCGGTTTTCTGGATCAGTTCCTGTGAAGGGATGGAACCCATATTGCTGCCGCCATTGTAATCACGCAGCGGAATACGGATGCCGTGCTCGCCGAATTTCACCACGGTCATGCCGCCCTGCGCCGGGTCGGTTTCGTAGCGGTAACCGTCACGGATTTGCAGCACCCGCTCACCGCTGGCGGAGTCGATGAACAGCACGGCGGAACGCGCCCAGATGAGAATTTCTTTCGCACCATCCTGCGCGCGGATAAAAAAGCGTTCCATCACCGTGTGGTTGGGGTCGATGCTTTCCGCCAGCACGGTGTAGTTGTTGCCTTTGGGGCCTGAGGTGACGAATTCACCGGGAGGAATGCCAGCGGCTTCCGGACGTTCGTTGATTTCACGGCGCAGGTCGAGGTTTTGCTGCTCCAGCCAGGGGGAAACAAAAATCACCAGTGCCGCCAGCAGGATGCTCAGCGGTAGCACGAAACTGAAAATGGCGCGGTAGAAATGGCGAGGGGCAAATCCGGCAGCACGCAGGGCGGTCATTTCCGAGTCCCGGTACAGGCGGCTGAAAGCCAGCATCATGCCGATCAGCAGGGCAACCGGTACCAGCCGGATCAGTTGTTTCAGCGAACCGAACCACAACAGGCTACCCACCAGATCGGCGGGCAGTTCGCCAGTGCTGGCGTCGGCCAGCAGGCGCACGAAAGTGTTGCCGACAATGATCAGCGTCAGCACCAGCAGGGTGGCTGCGAAGCTGAGGGCAATTTCCTTGAACAGGTAACGGTTGATGATCATGGGTGATGTTTCAGGTCGGGTTGCGCCATGTTTTCCAGAGTGTAGTCAGACAGGCCGCTGTTGCCAAAGTTGCGATGCCCATCTGGAGCGGGAAAGCCTGCGGGTAGCCGCTATCCAGCCAGAACAGGAGTATCGCAAACAACAGGTAAAGGGCGGACATTACCCGCCTTCCACTCAGGCTGTTTGCCCACTGCCAGCGCTGCGCCAGCGACCAGCCTGCCCAAGCGGAAAACCAGCCGAATGCGCCGCCTGCCAACACATCCGTCAGCCAGTGTGCGCCCACCGCCATGCGGCTCAAGCCAACCAGTGCGGCGGCCATGAACAGCAGCACCGTCAGCCTTTCCCGCTGCAAGACCAGCGCATACACGCCCGCCAGCACAAAAGCCGCCGTAGTATGCCCCGAAGGAAAGCTGAAGTTTTGCAAGTCAATGCCGATCACATGCACCTGTTCGCCCAGTGCTGCCAGCGGACGTTCCATTGCCAGCAAGGGTTTCAGGCTGCGGGTAAGCAGTGTGGCGATCAGCCCGGCCAGTAAACCGGCGGGCAGCAATTGTGGAAAACGGAACGCCAGCAGGCTCAACAGCGCCAGTGACACCAGCGCATCGCCGAGAATGGTGATGTTTGCCCAGACCGCATCAGGCAACAGACGAAATACGCTGTTCATGTCCCAAAACAGCCCGGTGTTCAGGCCACCCATGCCCACCGTTGCCGCCAGCAAAGCCAGCAACATGGCCGGTACGCCCACGCTGTCCAGAAAAGAGTCATCGGTCGCTGCGCGCCGGTACTGAGCGAAGTCGAAGTGGAGCCGAAGTGCCATGGTCATTTCACCCGTTTCGCCAGCATTACACCGCCCTGTTTGAACACCGTCTGGTATTCCCCCGGTGGCAGCGAACCGGCTTTGGTAAATACATATTCGCCCACCTGCGGCGGGCGCTGCGGGGTAATCCGCTCGCGGTAAACGGTGAAACTGGGCATGTTCAAGCCATCCATCACCACTACGGAATCGGCCAGATAATGGCGTGCAAAGCGGGCAGCTTCTTTCACTGGCGCTTGCTGAATCCAGGCAATTACCGGAATCAGTACGCTGACGATAAACAGTGCCTGCAATACTGCCGCCCCAGCCAGTCGCCAAAAATTTTGCACTTTCGGCCACAGCAGCAGCGCCAGCAGCGCCAGCAGGTAAATTCCGGCTGCCGTCTTGTAATGATTGCCGGTTACCTTACCTGCCTGTTGCAGCAAACCCTGAAAATACTCCGCCGGATTCTGTTCCACTGCTTTGGCCAGTATTTCCGGCAGGAAGAACAGTGTGGCTGCAAACAGGATGGCCGGAATCAGCGTCAACCAGCGGTTGGGGTTTGCCCCGCAATGTTTCGCCAGCAACAGTATCAGCGGCGTGATGCCATACAGCAGGTAGTGCGGTAATTGCGTGCTGGAAAATGAGAACAGTACGAATACCAGCAGGAACCAGAACCAAAGGAAGCGGTTAAATGCTCCCTCTCCCCGGTTTTTCTCCCGTAACATCTGCACGACCAAGCCGCCAAACGGCATGATGATCAATGGCAGTGCAACCAGGTAGTACCAGACTACTCCGCCATGCCCTTCCATGGTGTCGGAAAAGCGGCTGACATTGTGTTTGAAAAAGAATCCGTCGATAAACGCCTGCCCCTGTGCCAGGTATTCGAGGATGTACCATGGGGCAGCGATGGCTAGAAAGACGGTCAGGCCGTAGGGGTGGAATACGGTTTTCAGCCAGTTTTTCCACCCTTCGACTCCACTTCGACTTCGCTCAGTGCGGGCGCTCAGGGTACGGTATTGGGTAAGGTAGAGGAAGGCGCTGGTCACAAACGGAATGGCGACTGCTATTGGCCCTTTACACAAAAAGCCCAGCCCCAGCCAGAAAAACACCCGGAACATTACCATGCGGGTCGGGTTTTCCCAGTAACGCCAGATGTCGAACAGGGTCAGTGCGATCAGCAGGTTCAGCACGGCGTCGGCGGTAGCAGCGCGCCCGATGACGAGGATCATGGGGGCGGTGGCGACCATAAGGGCGGCGAGGATGGCGGGCCGGTTCCCTTCGACTCCGCTGGCTTCGACCATGTTCCCTTCGACTCCGCTCAGGGAACGGGAATCCCGGTGGCTGAGCGGAGTCGAAGCCAGAGGAGTCGAAGGGAACATGGTCGAAGCCATCCGTGGCTTGGCAAAGTAATACGTCGCCATCACCCAGGCACTAGCCGCCAGCGCAGACGGCAGGCGCAACGTCCACTCATGCAGCCCGAACATGGATACACTGATTGCCTGCAACCAGTAGATCAGGATCGGTTTGTCGAAACGCGGCTCGCCATTGAGGAAGGTGGTGATGAAGTCGCCACGCTGGAGCATTTCCCAGGTGGCGGCACTGAATGCGCCTTCGTCCAGATCAAACAGGGCCGGAGTGCCCAGTTGCCAGAAAAACGCCAACAACACCAATGGCAGCAAAAACACGTCGCCACTGCGCAGCAGCCAGTAGCGCAGGCCGGATGCAGGTCTCATTGCGCAGGCGGTTCATGCCAGCTGCGTGCATCGGCGTTGAGCGGCTGGCGGATGATGTACGGCGTGCGGTTGGATGACTCGAAATACACCCGCGTCAGCAATTCTGCAATGATGCCGGTGGTCAGGAACTGGATGGAGGTTATCACCAGCATGACCCCGGCCATCAGCAGTGGGCGTGTGCCAATGTCATTGCCCAGCAGGAATTTGTCGATGCCCAGCCAGGTCAGGATCAGCGACCCGACCAGGCCAAACGCCAGCCCGATAGTGCCGAAGAAATGCCCTGGACGCGCGCGGAAACGCATGAAGAACCACATGAACAGCAGGTCGATGATCACCCGGAAGGTACGTGAAATGCCGTATTTGGATTCCCCGCTCAGGCGGGCGTTGTGGTTGACCACCCGTTCACCGATACGGGAAGGGCGTACCGCAGTGGCAATCCACGTTGGGATGAAGCGGTGCATTTCCCCATACAGGCGCACCCCTTTCATGGCGGCGGCGCGGTACACCTTGAGGCTGCAACCGTAGTCGTGCAGGTGTACCCCGGTGACTTCGCGGATCAGGCGGTTGGCAATGCGTGACGGAATCTTGCGCATGACCAGCGTATCCTTGCGGTTCTTGCGCCAGCCAACCAGCAGGTCGAGGTCGCGTTCGTGCAATTCCTGAATCATGCCGGGGATATCCGTCGGATCGTTTTGCAGGTCGCCGTCCAGCGTCACCAGCAGGGTTCCGCGCGCTTCGTCGATACCGGCCTGCATGGCGGCGGTTTGGCCGAAGTTGCGTTGCAGCTCGACGATGTGGATGTGTTTGCCGTATTTGGCAACGGCTTCCAGCAGACGAACCAGCGTTCTGTCATTGCTGCCGTCGTCGACCAGCACCAGCTCCCACGGGTGGCTGAAATTGGCCAGCGCCTTGCTGACCCGCTCCACCAGCGGCAGGACATTGTCTTCCTCATTGTAGAAAGGAACGATAATGCTGACGCTATCAACAGAATTTGTCATGGAATCAATGTCCGCTTGGAATGAGTGATGCGCGGGATTATACGTTAAACCGGGTGTGTGGCGACAGCAGTGTTAACGCGCAATCGCTGGCGTGTTCGGCTACAATGCAGCGCAATATTGTCTTGCATGGCAGGTAAAACATGACGGAAGCACAAGGAAAGTCTGGCCAGGTCTGGCAACTGGCGATTTCATGGCTAGTCCTGATCCTGTTTGCAGTCGGGATCGAGTACTGGATTGGCTGGAAAACCGTGCTGGAGCCGTGGATGGCTTTCAGTTGGATGCAAGGGCTGGTGGCGCTGGTGCTGCTGGTGCTGAGCTATGCGCTGCGGGCGTGGCGTATGTATGACTATTTCCCGCAATTTCTTACCGGTAAGTGGCTGCAAACCTGGCGGCTGATGCTGATCCACAATGCATTGAACAATCTGTTGCCTGCACGCGCGGGTGAGGTGAGTTTCCCGATTCTGATGAAACGCTATTTCGCGGTGGGCTATGCACATTCGATGTCGGCGTTGTTGTGGTTTCGGGCGCTGGATTTGCATGCGATCCTGGCGTTTGCGATATTCCCGCTGATGATTTCGACGCGCTTGCGGGCGTTGGCGTGGCCACTGCTGTTTGTGTGGATGTCGTTGCCGGTGCTGGCTTACCTGTTGCGCAACCGCATTGAGGTGCATCTGGCGGGCAAGGATGGCAAGTTCAGCGAACTCATGCAGAAAGCCATGTACGGGCTGCCGGACAGTTGGGGCGCATTCTGGCGCAGTTGGGCGATGACCTGGGCGAACTGGATTGTGAAACTGGTGACCCTGGCGTGGTTGCTGGGGCAATTCGTGCCGGATGTGAACTGGAATTTGTTGCTGACCAGTGTGGTCACGGGCGAATTGACTAGTGTCCTGCCCATCCATGCGCCGGGCGGTTTCGGTACTTACGAAGCGGGTGTGGTGGCACCGCTGTCACGGCTGGCGGATATGAAACTGGCTACGACGGCAGCGGTAAACCTGCACTTGTTCGTATTGGGTTCCTCATTGGTGGGGGCGTTGATTGGTTTGTTGATTCCATTGAAAGAAAACAAAGATGCTTGAACGTATGAAAGGTGAGTGGGGGCTACTCATCTTGTTGATTTTGGCGGTGACGGCGTACCGTGCGTGGGTGGTCGCGACCAGCGGCCTGGGCCTGTATATCGATGAAGCGCAATACTGGTATTGGGCGCAGAACATGGATTGGGGGTTTTATTCCAAGCCGCCAGTGATTGCTGCCATCATTGCCGCGACGACATCGGTGTGTGGCGACAGCGAGTTTTGCGTGCGTTCCGGCAGTTTGCTGTTCTATCCGCTGAGTACGTTGGTACTGTTTCTGTTGGCTCGGCGGCTGTTCGATGCGAAAACGGCGCTGGCGGCGGCAGTGCTGTTCCTGACCCTGCCTGCGGTGAGTTTGTCTTCTACCCTGATTTCGACCGATGTGGCGCTGTTTTTCTGCTGGACGCTGGCTTTGTATGCATTCGTGCGGGCACTGGCCAGCGATTCCTGGGGCGACTGGCTGTTGCTGGGTGTCGCTATCGGCGTGGGGATGCTGAGCAAGTACACAATGGGGATTTTCTTCGTGTCTGCGCTCCTGTATGCCTTGGTCGGCAAGCGGCTGGATTTGCTGCTGAACATGCGTGCATGGGTGGCGGTTTTGCTGGCTGCGCTGATCTTTGCGCCGAATTTGTGGTGGAACTGGCAGCATGATTTCCCCACTTTCCAGCATACGGCGGAAATTGCCGAGGTTGGTTCCGGCTGGCATCTGGATGGGGTGGCGGATTTTCTGGGGGGGCAGTTTGGCGTTTTTGGCTTGCTGCTGTTTCCATTGTTCCTGTGGGCGATTTTTGTCTGGAAAGGTAAGCAGCGGGCGCTGTTGCTGAGTTTTTCCCTGCCATTTCTGCTGATCATTAGCTTGCAGGCGTTGCTGGGGTATGCGAATGCGAACTGGGCGGCACCGACCTATGTGGCAGCGACCCTGCTGGTGTCTGCCTGGTTATTTCTCCCCTCGCCCCTTGAGGGAGAGGGGTCGGGGGTGAGGGGTAAAAAGCGTAAAACTTTCGCTGTTGCCTTGCTGCTCAATATACTGCTTGGTCTGCTGGTCTATCACCCCGCGCCACTTAACCATTTGCTCAATACCGATCTGCAAAAGCGCCTGAAAGGCTGGGAAGAAATCGGCCAGCAGTATCAATCCCTCCAGCAGCGCTACCCGGATGCGTTGTTGCTGTCAGAAAGCCGCGCCATCCTGAGCGAACTGGCCTACTACGCACGACCGCAAGGTTTGCGGGGGGTAAGCTGGAACCCGCAGCACCTGTTGCGCCACCACTACGATCTGGTGACAACGCTGGAAGACAACGTGGGCAGGGATTTCCTGCTGGTGACGGATACTGGTTTGCCAGCCAGTGCAGCAAGCTATTTCACCAGCGAGGAACAGGTTGGCAACCTGCATATGGACATTCATGCGCGTTACAAACTGGATTACAAGGTCTGGCTGTTGCGCGGTTTCAAGGGGTTGGAAACGCAATGAGCGCCTGGATAACATTCTGGAAGCAGCATCCGCAAATCTGGTTGTGGCTCAATATCGTGGCTGCGTCGACAACGGTTTTCTGGTTTTCCGGCTGGGATCTGACAGTAGCGCAGTTTTTCTATGACCCGGTTAGCGGGGCGAAACACTGGTTGCTGGAAGACTTTCCTTTATGGAAGGCCCTGTTCTATGACGGCGTGCCGTATGTGGCGGGGGTGGTGCTGATTGGCAGCCTGCTGGTCATTCTGGGCAGCACACTGTTGCGGCGCTGGCACCGCTGGCGTTTGTATGCGGCTTATGTGCTGTTTGTGTTCCTGTTGGGGCCGGGTTTGCTGGTCAATTCGCTGTTCAAGGATCACTGGGGCAGGGCACGTCCAGTGCAGGTGGAGCAACTGGGTGGAACGGAAACCTACACGCCGCCGCTGTATTACGTAGCAGGTGGGGAGGGGCGTTCCTTTCCCAGTGGGCATAGTTCCATCGGCTTTGCCTTTGTCGCATTCTGGTTCCTGTTGCGGCGGCACAGACCAGGCTGGGCGAAACTGGCTCTGGCGGTAACGTTGGCGTTTGGTTGCACGATTGGATTGACGCGCATGGCGGCGGGTGGGCATTTCCTGTCGGATGTGATGTGGTCGTGCTGGGTTCCATTGTTTGCGGCATGGATACTCTACTATCCACTGATGCGTATCCCCGAACGTGAGCTGCGCTATAAGTAAAACATGGTGTTTTCCGTCAATTTAAGCTGACCCATGTTGAATAGATATGGCTTATGAGCTAGCCTTGCAAGATTGATAGCCATTCAGTCTTCTTGCGAGGAAGCCACAATGCAAAGCAAGTACAGCAGCCTGTTTGCACGGATGTTTTTGCCTGGTTCGTTCGGTCTGGTCAGCAGGCAGGCAAGCCCAACAGTGTGGTCGTTGGTATTTCTGTGGTTGCTGCTTGTCCTTAGTCCTGGAGCTTTTGCGGCTGCTCCTGCCATTAGCGGAATCCCATCCACTTCCATCAATGCAGGTAGTGCTTACAGCTTTACCCCTATCGCCAGCGATACGGATGGCGACAAACTGACGTTCAGTATTACTGGTAAACCAGTATGGGCTGTGTTTGACAAGACGAAGGGGAGGCTGAGCGGGACACCCAAATCCACGAACGCAAAGACTTATAGCAATATCAAGATTCAGGTGTCTGACGGGCGCAATAAAACAACCCTGCCGGTTTTTTCCATTACGGTGCTTAATGCTGCTCCCACCATCAAGGGCAAGCCTGAGGGTAAAGTCAACGCAGGTGAGTCATACCTGTTTCTACCGGAGGTCAGCGACCCCAATAATGATACCTTGAGTTTCAGTATTACTGGCAAGCCAGCATGGGCAACATTTGATGCCCAAACAGGCAAGTTGAGTGGGAAGCCGGGGGCAGCTGATGTAAAGAGTTATAAAAACATCCGCATCAAGGTATCAGATGGCAAGGCAAGTGCGACACTGGCCGCTTTTGCTGTTGTGGTTGCTCCTGCCAGCGCGACAGTTACTGCTTGCAAGGTCAGTTACAAAGTCACCAGCCAGTGGGGGAACGGATTCACGGGTGATGTCACCATTACCAATCTGGGTAGTACCTGGACAAACTGGACGGCGACATGGGACATGTTGGATGGGCAGAAAATTTCCGGCCTGTGGAATGGTAATGTCTCCCAGTCCGGTGCGTCCGTCAATGTCACAAATGCAAGCTGGAATGGCACTGTGGCTAACAATGCTTCTGCCCAGTTTGGTTTCAGCGCATCCCACACTGGCAGCAACAATATTCCGGTCAATGTCTCGGTTAACGGGGTACTGTGTTCCGGGAACCCATCTCCTCCGCCCCCACCGCCTCCACCGGTTGTTGCCTGTGACGTGAAGTATACTCCGGTGTCGGAATGGGATACCGGCTATACCGCTGATGTTTCCATCAAGAATACCGGTGATGCCGTCAGTGACTGGACAGTCTCCTGGGATATGCCAGATGGACAGACAATTACCGGTATGTGGAATGGCAGTTACAAACAGGCGGCTGCCCATATTGACGTGACCCATGCAGGCTGGAACAAGAATATTGCCGCAGGTTCCTATATCCAGTTCGGCTTTAACGGTGTGCATCAGGCCATCAACCGCAGTCCGGGCAATATCAGTTTGAATGGCGTGAAATGTGACGGGCAAGTTGATCCAGCGCCGCCGCCGCCTCCATCCTGTGAAGTTAAATACCAGATTGAAAAAGACTGGTGGCAAGGTTTCACGGGCAAGGTCGACATCAAGAATACCGGTGTTGCCTGGAATGGCTGGACAACCACCTGGACGATGCCAACAGGGCAGGTTGTGACCGGGGGCTGGAACGCCAATATCACCCAAAGCGCTGACAAAGTGACGGCGACGCACGTTGATAGCAACAAGATTGTGCGTCAGGACGGCAGCATTTCCTTCGGTTTCAACGCTTCCCTGTCGGGTTTGAACATTGCACCGATTGATGTGGCAGTAAATGGCACTCGTTGCAAAGGCCAGCCTGACAAGCTGGTATTGCCACCCAAAGCACCCAGCCAGTTGCAAGGTACACTGGTGGACAATAATTACGTGGCGTTGACCTGGCTGGATAACAGCACCGATGAAGACAATATGGTGTTGATGCGTCGAGCCAATGGTGGCAGTTGGGCGGTATTGGCAACGTTGCCAGCGGATACAGTCAGCTATCAGGACAAGACACTGGAGGTGGGCATCACCTATGAGTATCAGTTGAAAGCGGTCAACGTATCCGGTTCGTCCGATTACACCAACACAGTCCGTGTCAAACGGCAGGATCGTACCGACATCCGTGCCGCCATGCTGGTGAACAACTGTGCATCCTGCCACGGTACGGATGGCTACAGTGCTGGCCCCGGTACGCCTTCCATTGCCGGTCTGGGCAAGAATTACCTGATCCGCACCATGAAGGCGTACCGGACGGGTGAACGCGCTTCCAGCGTTATGGGGCGTGTTGCCAAGGGTTACACCGATACACAAATTGAGCGCATGGCCGATTACCTGTCCAAACAACCATTCAAGGCTGCCGCGCAAACTACCGTGCAGGAACTGGTCAACCGTGGCAAGGCCGTGCATGAAAGCAATTGCGTGTTCTGCCATGCCGGAACCGGCAATGACCCAACCCTGACCGGTACACGTCTGGATGGGCAGTGGGCAACCTACCTGCATGCCACGCTGGAAGATTACTACCTTGGTCGTAGCAGCAATGCCCCCAGCGGAATGGCAACGCAGATGACCGACCTTAAATCCCTGTTCGGCGATGATGTATTGCTGGCCTTGGCGCAATACTACGCTGCCGATGCCAGCGCAAAAGCAGGAGGGAATACGGGGGGTGATGACACTGGCGGAGGTGACAGCGGAGGCGGAGACACTGGTGGCGGTTCAACAGGTAGTGCCCCAACTGCGCCAACCACACCTACGGCTACCGCAGTCGATAACAGCAAGGTCAATCTGGGCTGGCAAGATAATAGTGGCAATGAAACAGGTTTCCGTGTCGAACGCCGTTCCGCAGGGGGAAGTGATGGCGACTGGGTAACCATTGCAGAGCTGGGCAGTAATACCCAGGTTTATGCTGATGCCAGCGTAGCAATGGGCATGGGCTATGACTACCGCATATCCGCTTTCAATGCGGTGGGTAGTACGTCGGGTGAAATCGTGAGCGTGACCTTGCAGACAGTGCTGCAATACGGGCAGACCCAATACCAGCGTCAGGGGTGTGCAAGCTGCCACGGTGCGGATGGCAAAGGTGGTTTCACCAAAGTGGATCTGACGAAGTACACGGCAGCCGATTTGGGCAATCTGGGCAATATCATCCGTGACACCATGCCACCCGGCAATCCGGGTGCGTGTACTGGCAACTGTGCGACATCGGTTGCTTCCTACATCATTGATGTACTCGTGCCTGCTGCTGGTAGTGGCGGCGGTGGCGGCACTCAGGCTTGTGAAGGCACGCCACCTGCCGGAATCCGCAGCTTGCGCTTGCTGACCCGTCTGGAATACCAGAACACTGTCAACGACCTGTTCGGCCTGAGCCTGAATCTGGTCAACAGCCTGCCGGATGAAAACCAGGTCGGTGGTTTCGACAACAACATTGAGCAGAACCAGGTATCCAGCCTGCGTATGGATGCCTACCTCACCCAGGCGGAAAAAGTGGCTGCGCAAGCAGTACAGGATAGCTGGAACAAGATCATGCCATGCAGCCAGCAGGACTTGGCTTGCGGTCGCCAGTTCATCCAGACCTTCGGCAAGCGTGCTTTCCGGCGTCCACTGGCTACGGCAGAGGTGGATACTTTCGCTGCCAACTTCAGTGGCGTGGCGTTCCGTGATGCGGTGGAAAAGACGGTGATGACCATGCTGGTGTCGCCCAGCTTCCTGTACCGTTCCGAGTTGGGCGAATTGCAGGCGGATGGAACCTACAAGCTCACCCCGTATGAGGTAGCCAGCAGCCTGTCCTACCTGTTCTGGGGTTCTATGCCGGATGACGCCCTGTTCCAGGCGGCTGACAATAATGCGCTGGATACGCCAGCACAACGCATCAGTCAGGCATCACGCTTGCTGGCAGCGTCACGCAGCCGTCAGCAGGTCGGTAACTTCGTGGGGCAATGGCTGTTGAGGGGTAGCCCGTACAGTCTGCCAGCCAAGGATGCGACGGTTTACCCGGCCTATACCGATGCCGTGAAAGCAGCGTTGTCGCAGGAGTTGATCAACTTCTTCAACTACGTGACGTTTGATTCCACTCAGACCTTCCGCGAGCTGTATACAGCGGATTACGTGATTGCCAACAAGACATTGGCGGATTTCTATCACCTGAGTGGGCCGACCGGCAGTGCGTTTGAGAAAACGCCGGTAACAGACGGTACCCGTACCGGCTTGTTGACCTTGGGTTCAGTGCTGGCACGTTATTCCAACAGTAATGAATCGCATCCGTTCAAGCGTGGGCGTTTCTTCTTCGAGCGCGTGCTATGCCATGATTTGCCGGAGCCTGCCAACTTCGGTCTGGTGCAACCGCCTGACCCTGATCCGAACATGACCACGCGGCAACGTTTTGATTTCCACAGCAAGTCGTTTTCGAGCTGCTATAGCTGCCACCAGTATCTGGATGGCCCCGGCTTTGGCTTCGAGAACTACGACGGTGCAGGCCAGTTCCGCCAGTTGGAAAACGGCAACCCGATCAGTGCCAGCGCCATCCTGCGTGGTATGGAAAGCTATACACCGGATGAGGAAATCACCTTCAACGACCTCAACCACTTGAGCCAGTTGGCAGCAGATAGCCCGACCGCAGCACAATGCGTGGCGCGGCAATATTACCGTTACACCACCGGGCATCAGGAAACGGCGGCAGACCAGTGTGCGCTGGACAGTTACCTGCAAACCTACAAGGACAATGGCTACAACCTGCAAACCATGTTGCTCAGCATTGTCAATGCACCCAACTTCACTTCGCGTCGGGCGCAATAAGGGGATCATGACATGAGCATCCATCAAGAACGCCGCAATTTCATGAAATGGGTCGCTGCTGCCGGGTTGGGCGCAGCCGCCCTGCCGTTTGCCAGCATGGCGTATGCTGGTGAAGCACCGCGTCGCGCCATTTTCGTGTTCTTCCCTGACGGGATGCGCCCGGAACACTGGCACGCCGTAGGCACGGGCACGAGCTTTACCTTGCCGCAAATGACCGCACCACTGGAGCGGGTACGCCAGCATTGCGTCTTCTTAAGCGGTGTGGACATGAAAGGCCCCGGTTCCACCCACGAAGGCGGTACGCTGAAACTGCTGACCGGGGCAGATGGCATGTCATCCGACAAGGCAGTGTCGCTGGATTATTATCTGGCGCAAGCATTCAAGAGCCAGACAGTGCGCCCGCACCTGAACCTCACCATCGTACCGACCTGGGGTGTTACCGCCATTACCTATGACAACAATGGTGTACAGGTATTGCCGGAACCCAACCCGTTGGCAGCGTTTGAATCGCTGTTCGGCAGCAACGCGCAAAGCAATTTCATTGCCCAGCGCCGTCTGAGTGTGCTGGATGCCTCCCTTGCCGAACTGAATGCCCTGCGCAGCAAACTGGGGGTGGTGGAAAGGACCAAGCTGGAAACCCATACCGAATCCATCCGTGAACTGGAGCAGCGTCTTAATGCTAATGCGGGGGCGTGTGCAGCGTGGAATTTCAACCCGACCGGTTTTTCGGTTGATCCGAAAAAAGGCTATTGGCAGGGCGCGGAATACCGTGACCCATACAAGATGGGTGTTATCAGCGACTTGCAGCGGGATATTGCCGTCCATGCGCTCGCCTGTGATTTGACCCGTGTTGTCACCCTGAAGTGGTCACAGGGAGTAAATGAAAACCTCATCCCTGAATCGGGTAGCAGCATGACTTGCCACGGCGCATCGCATGCGGGAGGGGAAGACTTCATCAGGATCAAGGCATGGTATACCGAACATCTGGCGCGGCTGGTGGCCCAGCTTGCCAGTGTCCCGGAAGGCAATGGTACCTTGCTGGACAACACCGTTATTTTCGTTGGCAGCGATCTGGCGCACGGTGGCTGGCACAACCATGGCGACATGCCGTTCATCCTTGCGGGTGGTCATGCTGCGGGCATCAGCGGCGGGCGTAGCCTCAAATTCAGTGGTACGCCACACAACAAGATTCTGGTGTCCATCGCCCAGTTCATGGGCATGAACATCAACAGTTTCGGAACACAAGACAGCAATCCGGGGCCACTGCCCGGTTTGATCGGTTAGGAGCAGACCATGATGGATACTCACAACATCCGCCGCAGGACATTCCTGAAAACCCTGGCAGCCGGTGCAGCCGCCAGTGCGTTTGGCTTTCCGGCGATTGTCGGGGCTGCTGGTCAGCGTGTGGTGGTGGTCGGGGGAGGAACCGGCGGGGCAACCGTTGCCAAATACCTGCGCCGCCTCGACAATACGCTGGATGTGACCCTGATCGAAAAGAATGCGATTTACACCACCTGTTACATGAGCAACGAGGTGTTGAGCGGGGATCGCACCCTGGAATCGCTGCAATTCAACTACGATGGCCTGAAAGCGCACGGCGTCAAGATCGTCACCGATGAAGTCACCGGCATTGATTACAACGGCAAGCTGGTACTGACCAAGGGTGGCATCAGCTACCCGTATGACCGCTGCGTGGTGTCGCCGGGGATTGATTTCAAATACGACGCGATTGCCGGGTACAGCGAAGCGGCGATTGAAACGGTTCCTCATGCGTGGAAAGCGGGGCCGCAAACCCTGGTGTTGCGTGACCAGCTACAGGCGATGCCTAACGGTGGCACAGTAGTGATTGCCGCGCCGCCTAACCCTTATCGTTGCCCGCCAGCACCGTATGAACGTGCCAGCCAGATTGCTTATTACTTGAAACAGCACAAGCCCAATTCCAAGGTCATTATTCTTGACCCCAAAACCAGCTTCACCAAACAGGCGTTGTTTGAACAGGCATGGACCGAGCTTTATGGTTACAAGACTGACAATGCCATACTCGAATGGTGGTCGGGGGACACCAAGGCTGCCGGGGTAGTGGAAGTGGATGTTGGTTCAAAAACCGCCATTACCCAGTTCGGCGATCGTGTGCAAGGTACGGTGCTGAATGTGATTCCGCCGCAAAAGGCTGGCAAGCTGGCGTTCGATGCCGGTTTGGTGGATGCCACCGGCTGGTGTCCGGTAGATAAGCTGACCTTTGAATCTACCTTACATCCGCATGTGCATGTGATCGGCGATGCGTGCATGGCGGATTCCTTACCCAAATCCGGTTTTGCAGCCAATTCGGAAGCCAAGGTATGTGCATCTGCCATCCACGCCCTGCTGAATGGGCTGGAACTGGAAAGCCCGTCATTTTCCAACGGCTGCTACAGTCTGGTCGGCAAGGATTACGCAATTTCGGTGGTGGGTGTGTATCGCTTGTCGGATGATGGCAAGCTGGTGGAAAGCATTCCGGGCAGTGGTGGCGTTTCTTCCGCTACGGCTACTGCCCAGGATCGTTTGTTTGATGCCAGCTATGCGTATAGCTGGTACAACAATTTTACGCAGGATGTATTCCGCTAATACACCCTGCTGTTGTTCCTTCAACTGTTGCCCGGCGTGACTTCAATGCGGGCAATTTCCCCGTTGTCATCAATGCGGATGAGCAGGGCTATCGGGTTGCAGCAAACCTGACAATCTTCGTAATAATCCTGGCTGCCGCCAGTCACGTCGATTTCAGTGGGAAATTCCGAATAGCAGTAAGGGCAGGTAATGTTGGTGTAGCTTAGGGCCTGCGACATGATGACTAATCCTCCAGAAAGAGTTGAATAACCTCGTTCAGGAACAGCCAGCCGGTTTCTGTCGGTCGGATACACTCAACGTCCACACTCAACAAACCGCGCTGCACAGCCTGATCCAGCCCCGCCTTGAGGTGATGGAATGGCAGACCGGTGCGTTCGGTGAACAAACCGGGGGGGAAGCCCTCCCGCAAGCGCAGGGCATTCAGCATGAATTCAAAGCCCAGATCGGCAGGGGTAAGTGTTTGCTCACCGCTGCGAGCTGAGCCTTGCATGGCTTGCTGCATGTACTCTGCGGGTTGCCGGTATTTGTGATAGCGGATAATGCTGGCTTCTACAGGATTTGTTGTTTTGCCATGTGCACCAGCACCGATAGCCACGTAATCACCAAATTCCCAGTAGTTCCGGTTATGCCTGCACTCGAAACCCGGTCTGGCATAGGCGGAAACTTCATATTGAGCATAGCATGAACTTTTGATGAATTGTTGTCCGTTTAACTGAATGTCCGCGACCAAATCATCGTCGGGAAGGATCGGTGGCTGTTTGTAAAATAGCGTGTTCGGTTCCAGCGTCAGTTGGTACCACGACAGGTGGGTGGGTTGCAGTTCCATAGCCTGCTGCAAATCCTGCATGGCTTCCTCCAGCGTTTGCTGCGGCAGGCCAAACATCAGGTCGAGGTTGAAGTTGTCGAAACCGGCAGTGCGGGCGATGTCGGCGGCGCGCAAGGCTTCGTCGCGGTTATGTACGCGCCCCAGTGCTTGCAAATGCTGCGGGTTGAAACTCTGGATGCCAACGGAAAGCCGATTGATGCCCGCTTGCCGGAAACCCCGGAATTTTTCCTGCTCGAAAGTGCCGGGGTTGGCTTCCATGGTCACTTCGATATTGGGGCGGAATGGCAGCAGGGCGCGGATGCCGCTGAGCAGTTCGTCGATGCTTTCCGCGCTGAACAGGCTGGGGGTGCCGCCACCGATAAAGATGGATTCCAGCCTGCGCCCCCAGATGTGCGGCAGTTCGCTGGCAAGATCGGTCAGCAGCGCCTGCACGTATTGCTTTTCCGGCAAGCCGCTGGACGCATGGTGCGAGTTGAAGTCGCAGTAGGGGCACTTGCGGATGCACCAGGGGATGTGGATGTAGAGGGAAAGGGGGATGTGGGTCATGGGCTTTCCATATGTCTGGTAACAAGCTCATGGATTCTTTTTTGGGCGCGTGCGAGACTAGGGGCGCACTCGGCTGCTGTTAGGGGATCCCAATGATTGTTTACATACCGTATCAACTCGGTATTGTAACCAAGACCAACTGGGCTGTGTGATTTGCTAGAAGGAAGTATTTCCGCTTTTAGATTACGTTTTTTACTGCGTCTCACTAGATTTAACAAATGTTGCTTGGGATCAGAAAGGTTCTCTGGTTCATTAGGAACCAAGGTGATGGGAATATCTAGCCAGTTTGCGAATGCTTGCCGATCGGCTAATAACCATGCCTCGATTTCACGTACTACTACACGGAACAAGAGATCTTCGGATAAAGACAGCCCCTGCTGCCAACTCTGTATAAAGTCCAATACACAATTTGCTTTATCTAAATCGGTTAGTAACAACACGGGTGTAACCTTGGCTGCGAGCTGATTAAATTTTGATAGATTTCTTTTCAAATAGCCAAAACCACTATTCCCCAGTCGCTGAGTTATCTGGAATGGCTGTCTTGATGTGCTTAGTAATTTTTCAGCCACGGCCTCGGATAGTGCATCTTCTATAGCCAGACAAATATGGTTCATCAGAACAGTCCCAATTGCTCAATACCTTGTGGTTTGACCTTAGGGAGGAGAACTTCCGCTATGGAAAATCCGGTGTCAACCGTGGCGAGCTCTTCGCTGTTGGGTGAACGTATGTGAGTGCCTTCTGTGCCTGGTTCTAGTATAAGAACAGCGCGACTGTCGATTCCTGGATTACTTAACAGAGCTTCACTGTGAGTACTGATGAGTACTTGCCGTTTGTGCTTGGCTTTGCGTTGAATACGCTGGATCAGTTCGGGGATGCGTTCTACGATAGAATTATTGAGGGATAGTTCAGGCTCTTCCATTAATAACAAAGAATCACCATCCAGTAACATCCATAGTAGTCCTAACAGACGCAAAGTGCCGTCAGAGAATTGGTCTTCACGTTGCCAACCTGCATTAGGACGGTGATGGCCATAGCGTGCTTCAAGATGCGGGTGGCCATTTTTCTCGTCACGTACAAAACGAATAGCCTCAAAACGGGGCACTGCTACTTTTAGGGCTTCTTCAATTTTGTCCAAACGTGCTTTACGTGTTCGGTCACTGGTATCTGCTATGCGCTCAAGAAACTTTTGCCCTAATGGGTCTTCCTCTAATGTGTTGCCTCCAATTTTATCGCCGTATTTCAAAAGTTGAGGGACGATATGCAAATAAGTGGTTACGGCAAAGAATTCCACGACATCCCGGAACTCTTTATTGGAACTGATTTGTTCCAGATGGGTTTGTGTCAGACGCTCACGATCAGTTTTGTCTTCTTTGTCGGGGCGATTTAGAAGGATTTTGCCGTTTTTAATGATGGTTTCCTGCGTAATCTGGGTACGTTGTCGTCCTACTCCTTCCGACTTGAAACCTAAAACGTATTGCCACACAGGCTCAGCATCAGATGTCAACGCCAAGCCTACTTCAATTTTGACCTCGGTATCTTTACGGGCGTGTAGGCAGCGTAGTTTGCCTATACCGCCCCGGTCTTCCACCGCCTTTTGCAAGCCACCGCCAGAGGATTTTGCAACGTCTCTCAGGAAGCGGAAAACGTCTAATAAGTTGGACTTTCCGGAGGCATTTGGGCCAATAAGGTAAGTTTGAGGATAGAGCGGAATGTCGGCTTCCCGGAAGTTTTTCCAGTTCTTAAGTTTGATGTGGGTTATGAACATAATCTGGTTTCCTTGGTTTTGGGCTGCATAAGGGCTCTCAAAAATGCTCGGCCCAACGGCGCGAAGTATGGATAATCGCCAGAATATTAAGATACGGTTCCTCAATTTCATAAACCGCAATGAATGGCGTATTGGGTACAATCAGTTCGCGGGTTCCATCAACCCTGCCTTTACGCCCAAGCATGGGGTGGGCTGGCAGTTGGTCAACAAGCTGCCCGATTCTCAATAGTACGGTTTGTGCGGCAACAGGGTCATCTGCGGCGATATAATCGTAAACGCTGTCAATGTCAGCAACAGCATTGGGGGTAAAACGTAGTTTCATGAAATATTACGCCGTAAAGCTTTGCGCCAAACGGATTCATCAACAAATTCCCCGTTGCGGGCCTGTTTCCGACCCGTTTCAATGTGCCTTACCTGCCAATCGTAAATATCCAGCAGGGTATCAATGGCCTGGTTCAAGGTGGCAGTGCGGTCTTGCCCTAACGCCTGGGCTAGTTGGTCGAGTGCCTGCCGTTTGTCCGCTTCAGTTCTGAATGTAATGGTTTCACGAGCCATGTTGGTGCTTCCATGATAGGGAGAATACAGTGTATTACGCTGTAAGCAGGGTGTAAACCTCCGGTCATTTCACCAACCAGTTTCCCTTGAAATTTCACTGGCTATTAGAGGTTTCCAGCCAAATGGTGGTTGTCTTGCTAGATAAACAGCATTAAGGTGGTAGCGATATAACAACAAGGAGGAGCCGAGTTATGCACGTCACATTAGTTCACGTCCACGTCAAGACCGAAAGCATCGAAGCTTTCATCGCTGCCTGTAAGGCTAACCACGAAAATTCCACGCAGGAACCGGGCAACCGTCGGTTCGACATTCTCCAGTCCAGCAATGACCCGAGCAGGTTCGTGCTGTATGAAGCGTATGCCAGCGCGGAAGACGCCGCAGCCCACAAGCAGACTGCGCATTATGCCGCGTGGCGCGATACGGTGGCTGAGATGATGGCGGAACCACGTCAGGGCGTAGGCTATAACGGGTTATTTCCGGCATAATGATCGATATGCAACGCGCTTACCAAATACTCAACAACACCTACGGCTATGCCGGTTTTCGCCTCAACCAGCAGGACATCATCGGTTCGCTGCTACAGGGCCACGACGTACTCGCGCTGATGCCGACCGGCGGTGGCAAGTCGCTGTGCTACCAGATTCCGGCACTGGCGCTTGATGGCGTCGGCATTATCGTTTCCCCGCTGATTGCGCTGATGCAGGATCAGGTGGATGCACTGCAACAACTCGGCATCCGCGCCGCTTACCTCAATTCCACCCTCAACTACGGGACGGTGTTGCAGGTGGAGCGCGAGCTGCTGGATGGCGAAATCGACCTGCTGTACGTTGCGCCCGAACGTTTGCTCAGCGAAAAAATGCTGCCGTTGTTGGAACGGCTGCACACCAGTGTTGGCATTGCCCTGTTCGCCATCGACGAAGCACACTGCGTATCGCAATGGGGGCACGATTTCCGCCCGGAATACCAGCAGTTGTCGGTGCTGGCGGAACGTTTCCCCGGCGTGCCGCGTATTGCCCTGACTGCCACTGCCGATCAGCGCACCCGGCAGGAAATCATCGAACAGTTACGGCTGCAAAACGCCGATATTTACGTCAACAGTTTCGACCGGCCCAACATCCATTACACCATCCAGCAAGGGCAGAATGCCCGCCAGCAACTGTGGCGTTTTCTAGAGGAAAACCACCCGCAGGATGCCGGAATTGTTTACTGCCTGTCGCGTAAAAAGGTGGAAGACACTGCCGCGTGGCTGGCCGAACAGGGCAGGGTTGCGCTGCCCTACCACGCCGGAATGCCTGCCGACACCCGCCGTGATCACCAGCAACGTTTCCTGCGCGAAGACGGGGTAATCATCGTCGCCACCATCGCGTTTGGCATGGGTATCGACAAGCCGGATGTGCGTTTCGTCGCCCACCTGAGCCTGCCTAAAAGCATCGAAGCCTACTATCAGGAAACCGGGCGGGCGGGGCGCGACGGTTTGCCCGCGAATGCGTGGATGGCGTATGGCTTGCAAGATGTCATCACCTTGCGCCAGATGATGCTGGAATCCACCGCCAGCGAGCAGCAAAAGCGCATCGAACACCACAAGCTGCAAGCCATGTTGGGCTTGTGCGAAATGACCACCTGCCGCCGCCAAGCGTTGTTGAGCTACTTTGGTGAACCGACACCGCAACCGTGTGGCAATTGCGATAATTGCCGGAATCCGCCGGAGGTGTGGGAGGCTGCGGTGGCGGCGCAAAAAGCCTTGTCGTGCGTGTACCGCACTGGGCAGCGTTTCGGGGTGAATTACATTATCGAGGTGTTGCTGGGCAAGGATGATGAGCGCATCCGCCAGTTTCGCCACGAGCAGCTTTCCACCTTTGGGATTGGTAAGGAACATTCGGAGGCGGAATGGCGCAATATTTTCCGCCAACTGATTGCGCTGGGGTATTTGACGGTGGATGTGGACGGGCATGGCGGCTTGCGCTTGACCGATAACGCCCGCCCGTTATTGCGGGGGGAAATCGAGCTGCATTTGCGCAAGGAGCAGAAGCGCGAACGGGTGCGGCGTGATCGGGTGCGGGGTGATCCTGTCGCCAAACCACGATTTAACCGCGATACCATGCCCATTGAGGTGGAAGCCTTGTGGGAAGCCTTGCGTGCGTTGCGACTGCGCTTGGCACAGGAACAGGGTGTGCCGCCGTATGTCATTTTCCACGATTCCACCTTGCTGCAAATGGCGGATGAACGCCCGCAAACGCTGGAGGCGATGCGGGGTATCGCGGGGATTGGTGAGCGTAAGTTGGCGCAGTATGGGCAGGCGTTTTTGGAGGTGGTGTTGGGGGCGTGAAGACAATCCCCCCCTTGTTCCCCGTTTTCAATGAAATCAGGAAGAGGGCGTATGCAATACGCCCCTACGAAGACCATCCCCTGTAGGGGCGTATTGCATACGCCCTCTTCAAATCCCCGCCGCATTCAACCCCTAGTATCTGAGAAAGAACACCCCAGATGGACTAAACAAAGAGTTTTCAGGATGTGGCAGGCCGTAACCCCTCTGGGTGAACCCCGTTAGAGAGCTTGGGTCGCCACATCCAATTCTTGAAGAACCCGAACAGTTGCCGGGGAACAACCCGCATCATCGGCTAGGATGGGAGTACAGGAAGATGGAGAAAACCCAAGAAACATTTATTGGAATTGATATTTCCAAAGCGCATTTGGACGTGCACAGTTTGCCTTCCAGTGAGGCATGGCAAGCAGAGAACACCCCTGCTGACATTATGGTGTTGGTGGATAAGTTATTACTTTTCAAGCCAATACTGATTGTCATGGAAGCCACGGGTGGTTTAGAAATACCCCTTGCGTGTGCCTTGATGGAAGCAGGTTTACCTGTGGCCGTGGTCAATCCCCGGCAAGCACGGGATTTTGCCAAAGCGATGGGGCAACTCGCCAAGACGGACAAAGTGGATGCGCGGTTATTGGCCTTGTTCGGGGAGCGTATCCGCCCAGAAGTCCGTCCCCTGAAGGATGCCGAGCAGCAGCTTTTTAGCCAATTGCTGGCACGCCGCCGCCAGTTGGTGGACATGCGGGTTGCCGAACAAAACCGTTGGTTCATGGCACAAGGTAATGTCCGAGGGAATATCGAACAGCACCTTGAGTGGCTCAAGCAGCACATTGACGATGTGGACAAAGACTTGGGACAGTTTGTGCAGGCCAGTCCCGTATGGAAAGCGAAAGAAAACCTGCTGAAGAGTTTCAAAGGCGTGGGACGTATTGCCAGCTTCACCTCGCTAGCCTCGTTACCGGAACTGGGGACGCTCGACCGAAAGGAAATTGCGGCATTGGCAGGTCTTGCGCCCTTCAACCGCGACAGTGGCATGATGCGCGGAAAACGTGCTATCTGGGGTGGGCGGGCTGAAGTAAGGAACCTGCTGTATATGGTGGCGTTAGTGGCATCAAGGAGCAACGAAACCATCAAGAAGTTTTATGAAAAGCTCGTCCAGGCAGGCAAACCCAAGAAGGTTGCACTCACTGCCTGCATGAGAAAAATCCTGACTATCCTGAATGCCATGGTCAGGCATAACCAACCTTGGAACCCAACGAGGGAACAACATGCTTGACACAACTCAAGACAGTTGCTCCAACAACACCAAAAGCTCAACCGCCAACTCATAGTGCAATTCCTCATCCTCCGCCACCGCCAAATCCCGCTCCCCGGCAAGGATGGCTTGCAGTTTTTCAATCAGCGGTTTTTTGTCTTCCATTTCGGGCATCTCAGCAATTGGTAGCAAAGCCTGTCCCATCTCCTCTGTTTCATCCGATTGGATCGCCTGCAAAATCATTCGGCAAAGCCGATCTGATCCTTCGTGGTTCTCCCCCCCATCCCGCCGGTAAGCCAGATAAGCCGCCACTGCCTGTTGCCGTGCCGCCCGTGCGGCGGCGGGGTTGCCGCTGGCGCGTTCCAGATCGTGCAGGATGTGCCACGTTTTCCACGGTGTCCCTACATGACCAAAGGCTTGCTTGCACTCAATCGCCCGTTGCAGTTCCGGGCGGGCTGCATCGTAATGCCCCAGTTGGACCAGAACATGGGCAAGGTTGTTGCAAGTAAGACCCTCATAACGCAAATCCCCCAGTTGCGTGTACAAATCCGCTGCCTGCCGGTAAAAGCCCACCGCCTGTTCCGGGCGTTTCCACTCAAGATACAGATTGCCCAATTCAACTAGGCTTGCCGCCTCATCTTGCTTTAGTTTGTGAGTAACCCGTATAGACAAGCCCTGCCGGTAAGCCTGCTCGGCTTGCGGGTAGTCCCCGGTTCGTTTATGCACCATGCCGATCTGATGCCACGCGGTGGCGACAGTGCCCGGTTCATCCAGTTGCTGGAACAATTGCAGGGCTTCGCGGTAGCCTTGCAGGGCATCGGCATAGCGTTTTTGTAACATGCGGATGGTGGAAAGCTGGAGTTTGCCCACTGCTACGTCACGTAATCGCCCCTGCTTTTCACCGCGCCCAATGGCTTCCCCATAAGCCGCTGCCGCCGCCTCCAGTTGCCCCAAGGCTTGCAGGCAATCACCCTGTTCCGTGAGGGCTACCGAAGCCATCCCCGCACCCCGATCACCCAGTTGTTCAAAACGCTGTTGGGCTTGCTGCAAGTGCTGCAAGGCTTGGACGGCGGCTCCGCCAGTTTTCAACACCCGCCCCAACATGAAATGTGCTGTTGCCAGATCGTAATCCGCACCCCGGTAAGCCTGTTCCCCTGCCTGCTGGCACTGCTGCAACAGGGCTTGCGCCGCCGTGAACGCGGGCTGCAATGCCCCCTGCTGCAACCGGCGTTCGATGTCCATGCGTGCGTTTTCAAAGCGGGCGCGGCCCCATCCGCCCAAAGTCTGCGCGGCTTGCTGCCGCCATGCCACCACTTGTTGCAAGGCTTGCGGCTGGTTGAGGTATTCGAGTAGCTGTTCGACCCTGCCTGCCTTGTCGGCAAGGCGTTCGGTGCTGGCTTGCCCTGCCGCCAGTAGCTCTGTCTGCTGGCGCAGGTAAGCCATCAGGTTGGGCAGTTCCAGTTGGGTGAGTTGCGCTTGCAGCTTGGTATCCTGAAAATGCTGCTGGTGGAGAAAATCCACCAGTTGCCCCATCACCTCTGCCCAGCGTGGTTGGTAGTGCTTCTGTTGGGCAGCGTCCAGCGACAGGCTGAGGTAGGTGGGCAGGGCGGGGTCGAGGCGCAGGTAGCCGTAATCACCCACATATCGCGCCAATCCAACTTGTATTAGGGCGTTTGCAATACTACTCATTTGCTCGTTATCTAACGCCAGCACGTAGCCCATACTGTTCCAGTGCCCGCCACCTTGGAACACCGCCAGCCCGGCAATTTGCTCGCGCACCTCCGGCGACAGCCGCCGCAGGGAGAGTTCCACGCTGGCGAACAGCGACAGTTCGCGCTGCCCCGGATGGCGTTGTTCCAGTTCCTGCATGATTGCCCGCACATTCGCGGTGGTTGCCGTCACCCCGCGCTGCGCCAGTTCCCGCGCCAGCAGCACCAACGCCCGCGCATGGCAACCGACCGAACCCACCAGATCGTCCACTTCCTGCGGCGTATTGCCCTGATCATCATGGCGCAGGTGCAAACCTTCGCTGTTCATCACCTGCATCACCAACGCCTTGGCATCCGTCACGCTCAACGCCCCCAGCACAATCTCGCGGGCTTTGTGGTGGAACGGCGCAGGCAACGCCTCACGGGTAGTGAACAGCACTCTTGCTCCCTGCCCCCCTTGCGGGGGAAGGGTTGGGGATGGGGGGGGTAACAGCTTCGCCAGAAGCTGCAACACCGCCCCCACATTCCCCCCATCCGCCAACAACGCCTCCACATTATCCACCACAATCAACAGACGCTCGTTTTCCAGCACCCGCCGGATTGCCTGCAAGGCTTGGTCGGTGTCGCTGGCGTATTCCGCTGCAAAATTGTGATTCGGATGCACCAATTGCTGGAGCAGTTGTTCCAGCACGTAGTCGGGATGAGTGTACTGCTCGACGCTAACGAAAGCGCACCGCTCGAAGCGGCGGCTTTGCACCAGCCACCGCGCCAGTTCCACCGCCAGCGTGGTTTTGCCCGCACCACCCTGACCGCGCAGCACCGCATAAGCCGTTCCCTGAGCGGAGTCGAAGGGACGTTCCAACAACCGCTCGACTTGCAGCAATTCGCGGCTACGCCCGATGAAACTGTGGGGCGGCGGTTCGGGTAGCCTGCCCAGCCGCGTCTGGCGTTGTTGCGCCGTCATCAATTGCGCGGTGGCGGAAGGGATGCGTGCGAACAACTGCGGGTCGTGCTGTTCCTGATACAAAATCGGCACAAACCAGTCCTGCAAGTGCAAATCGCCCGCGCCCACAATCGGCAGGCGGAAGGTATCGCGCATCAGCTCCGTTTGCCCCGCCAACATCGCCTTGCCAATGCGTTGCCCCTCCGCCAAGGTGCGGTAAAACTGGGTGACGAAACGCCGCGCTGTTGCCACCAACACGCTGTGGGTCATGGCAACTACCGAGGCAATGCCTTCTTCCAGCAATTTGGCAGCAACCGACGCGCTGGGGTCGGTATCAGTCTGCGCGGTTTGGCAGGCTTCGAGGAACACCAGCGGAATGCGGTAATCGCGCAACAGCACCGCCAGCGTGTCGGCGTGTACCAATTGCATCCGTCGGTTTGTCAATTCATGGCTGTCCTGCGGGTCTTCAAAACACAACGCGCCCAGCCCATGCTGCTGGTCGTAGACCCCGTGACCATCGAAGTGGACGACGTGATAGGGTGCGCCCGCCTCACTGGCGCGGCGCAATTCCTTTTCCAGTGCGCCCAAGGTCGGCGGCGTCAACACGCTCAATTCTGCCAAATCACCCAGGGCTTCCACCGCCGCCACCAGCGGCAAGGCACTGGCACGGTGGTCGATATAACCCACACCATCCTGTTCTGGGCGCGGACTCAGCAACAGAATGCGGATCGGTAACTGGGTAATGCTGGGCGGTTTCTGATCGTAATTGGGCAAACGGCGGCGGA
>JAHJJD010000003.1 GCA_018822845.1 Gammaproteobacteria bacterium
TCGAAATCTTCCAGCTTTTCCAGATAGCCATACTCGATCAAATACGTCGGATCGCGCTCGTATTCACGCAAGCGTGACCAGATTTCGGGGATCAGCAGGCTGATGTCGTGATCCACCCGCAAATTCGCGCCGATATAGCCCGCCGCGCTGGAAAAACCCGCATACCCGCTGATCAGGAACGACACCAGCGCATTGTTCAAATCCGCCGTGGTGCGCAAGGCGTTGAACGGCCCTTTGGTCAGCGCACCTTCACTGCCCGCACCGGTAGTGGATGGCGATTTGCCAGTCACGCTACAGATGAAATCCATGAACAGTTCCGGCAGTTCCTGATAATGGATCGGGTTGAATACCGCCAGCGGACGGATGCCCTTGCCCGGCGGGTTGTTGCGCCGCCCGGTCAGTACTGCATCCACCGGGGTAATCAGTGGCTGATCCAGCGGCACGCGCCGCAGGAAACGTGCGCCCATTTCCGCAACGTACTTGCGCAACGGCTGCTGCAAATCGGGGCGGATTTGCAGGTAACGCGGGTTTTCGCTCGGCTTGCCATTGACCAGACGCGGGTTGGCGGAAGACACCACGTATTCGCCGGATTCACACGCCGCTTGCAGCAAAGTCGCCATCGGTGCGGTGTATTTCTGGAACTCGACCACATCCTCAACGATTTCGGTCAACGAATCGCCCTTGAGCGGCTCGAAATTGGCAATGAAGTTGCCCGCTTGCGCCATATCGAATTCGGTTTGCTTGTCGAAACCGCGATGGATCGCTTCATCCGGGCGCTGGAACAGGCGATATTCGCAGTTTTTCACCAGCTTGACGCTGGGATTGGAAGATTTGGGAGAACGGTTTGGCAATACATCAGCGCTGACCACCACGGACGCGCTGATGTCGTCTTCCATCTGCACTTTTTCGGTGGCGATGAAATCCTGCCGCACCTTGTAGGTGTGCCAATTGCCACCCTTGTCCAGCCCTACGCGCAGGTAGGAAGCGACCAGTTCGCGCCCGTCCTGCTTGAGTGCGTTGCCCGGCATCCCGTTGATCACGTCCACCGAGAAATGCTTGCGCCAGTCCTGCCCCCAGGCCGGTTTGTACATGCGCTTGATGATGAACACATGCGACAAAATCCGCGCCGGAATCGCTGCCAGCCACGCATTGTATTCATCGGTATTGCTGGGCGAAGGGGTAAGCAGTTTGATCACCGAGCCGAGGCTGCGTTCTTCACTGAGCGGCTGGCGGGTCGGGTCACGGTCTTCGGCGGCGAATTCCGGCTTGAGACGCTGGGTGTAGTCGTGGTTGAAAATGGCTGCGACCTGATCCATATCGGTCTCGAAATCCTGCACGAATACCGGCCCGTAAATCACTGCGTCATTCAGCGACTTGGAAATTTCAGACTTGCCGCCGCCAGACACGGTACAGGGTTTGTGGCAAAAGGTGCCTTCCGCATCCGTACCGATAATGCGCCATGACGGGGCAGACGGGTGTTTCTGCATCTCGGTCTTGTAGCCGTTGGGCTGCATGTAGACCTTGTTGGGGCGCAATTTGATGCTGTATTCGCTGCCCTCATGCTTCCAGCGGATGGTCTGGGTGCGTAAATCCATGCGGATGTCGAGCGGCAGGTAAATCAGGTCGGGGAACTGCTTGTCGATGGCATAGCCTTCTGGCTGCACGTCCATCACACTGCCGTATTGCGCCACCATATTGGCGAAGTTGTAAAGCTCCGGGCGCTTGCGGGTGCGGCTGTCCGCGCCGTATTCCTCACCGTGGTTGCGGCGCTGGAACGCGAGTGCGCCACCGGCATGTTCCTCTTCAGCCAGCCCGAACAGGTTGGCGGAATAGCTGATCTGGGTTTTGACTTCCTTCTTGCAGTAGCCGTAATAGTTGTCGGCGAGGATGGTGACAATCACGCCGCGCTTGTCGCGTGCCGTTACTTTGAAGGCGTTGCCATCATTGTAACGTTCGCCCTCTTCCTGCCAGCACATACCATCCTTGCGCTGGCGTTCGCTGGCTTGGTCGTAGTGCGGCAAGCCCAGTTCCTGCTTGGTCAGGCGGGTCAAATGCGGGGCAAGGATCACGCAGCCGGTATGCCCCGTCCAGTGTTCCACATCCAGCGCGGCATCGTGTTTGGGCAAGTAGGGGTTACCTGCATTGCCGAAAATGCTTTCGACGAAATCGAGGTTGCTGACCAGATTGCCGGGGGCGAAGAAACGGATTTCCATGCTTTTTTCCGCATCCACGCCGGGAATCTCCGGGCAGACTACCGGGCGCAGCAGCAGCGAGACGAACAGGCGGGCTTTTTGCTCCTCGTTAGCGGTGAAGGGCAATTCCAGCAACTCATCTGGCGGGTTGAGGGCGTGGGCCAGCATCCGCGCATAGGCGAGTTTCGGCACAGCTTTCTTGTCGCCGGGGATCGGCAAGCCACCTTCTGCAATGTGGAACGAGCCTTTGGTGGTGCGGCGGTCATTCGCCGGGTTGTGCAAAATGCCCTGCTTGATACGGTAGCTGGATACGATGTCAGATTTGAATTCATCACCATCGGACGGCAGGGAGAGTTCCCGCGCCACACCGTAGCGGTCAAGCACGATGCTGTTGCCAGGCAGGCGCACATTGGCGGAATCGCCGCAATCTTGCAGGTAACTGTCGAGGAAATCCTGAATACGGCGGTCAGCGGGGCACAGATAACCCGTCAGCAAGCGGTTCTTTTCGCGGTAACTGGCCAGCAAATCGTCGGCGATGGAGAGGAATTCGTTGTCCCCGGCATGAGCGGCAGGTTGGCCGGTGGAGGAGAGTTTCAGGTTGATATAAAGCTGGAGACGGCGGCGTTCGGCGTCGGAGTCCGGGCGTGACTTGCCCAAACCCAGGGAAGTTTCCATATTCATGCGGGCTGGCTCTCTTTGGTGCTAACTATAGTGGTTGGCGGGAGGTTACCGACAAGCGGTGCAGAATTCCATATCCCACTTGCACGGGTGAGGATTAGCAAGTGGTTATTTTGGAAGAGAAACCCCCATCCCCAGCCCTTCCCCCGCAAGGGGGGAAGGGCTGGGGATGGGGTTAAGCGTTTGGGGTGTAGCTGGCTTGAGTTTCGTGGATCGTATTGTTCTGTGACGGGTACGGGCTGATAAGTTTCACGCCGGGAACAGCTTTGAAATCGTCAACATTGGTGGTGAGGATGCTGTAGCCCTGTACCAATGCAGTTGCGGCAATTTGCAGGTCATGCACATTCAGGTTGCTGCGCCGCTGTTGCCCCAGGGCTTGCGCATACAACTCAGCATAGGTGCGGGCTACTTCGGTATCAAAATCCAGTACCGGAATGGTGCTGAGGATGCTCTCGGCGTAGGTGTGCCGGTGCATGTATTCCTCTGGAGTTTTGGCAAGCTTAACCCCGGCGAGCATTTCCGCCACCGTGATCGCTGCAATAAATACTGGCTCAGTTTGCAACACCGGGATTGCACCCAGTTCCAACCGTCCGTTTTCTGCGTCAATGAAAACGTTGGTGTCGATGATCAATCCCATGCTGATTTCGGCAATGCTGCCGCCTCACGGATAGTGCGCAGGTCTTGGCTGAAGGCGCGTTTTTCTTCCTGACTGAGGCTATGGCGTTGCAACAACCTGCCCAAATCCGCCAAGGTTGCGCCATTGCTGATGACGGGGACAAGCTGGGCAACGTCTTGATTGCCGCGTGTAATGATCAGGCGGGAGCGGGATACCCGCACCTGATCAATGGCTGAGGCGAGATTCCGCGCCAATTCGGTGGCGGAAATCCGGGGGGTGAGCAGGTTTGCCATGGTGTTATCTCGAATGCTGATTATGCGTATAATACATAAAGTATGTATTTTTGCAATTCCCCCGCAAGGGGTGAACGATATTACGGCAACGGCGTTACCAGCAAGGTATGTAAGCGTTCCGCAATCGGTGCAAACCCGACGTACTGCTGCTGCAAACGCTCCAACAGCGGCAAGTTCTGCTGAATAGCCTGTTCCACGGCGGCATCACTCGCCGCAATTTGTTGCGCATCAAGCTGGCAATGATGGCGGGCGAAGTTGTGTAACACTTTGCGTTTAGGCCAACGTTTCGAGCCTGTCAGCGTCAACGCCATCGTGTCATGCGGCAAATACGGAACAGTACTGACCAGATCAAATACTGGCGCAAGCGAGCGGATCATCGTTGGTATTTCACCCGCACGAAAATCTTGCAGGCATGAGTAAAGCACCCCCAGGTTTTTCAGGTGAGCATCGCCATTCCTGACCCTGACATTGAGGTAACTGAGTTTGTACAAGTCATGCAAGGCTTGCGGCTGCTGTTCTGGCGACACGAACTGGCGGATGGTATTGGCGCAACTTTCCAGCGAACTGTCGTATTTCTGCTTCGTGCCCTTGGCTTGCAGCACGCAAAAATCTTCAAACCCCAGTGCCTCGCCGTGGCTATCGATGTCAAAGCGCTGGCTGATCAGCAGCCTTGCATCATCGCTCAGGTAAAAAGTGGGGACTTGCAGACCCGCATCCCTGGCAATGCTCATGCAGACGTATTCGTTGCAGCCCAGATGCGGGTAATCGTCCCCCCAGCTTTTGACGATGTAGTGTTCCAGCGGCAAGGCTAAATGCCCTTGCAGGTCGAGCAAGACTTTGGGCTGCACCCCCGCCACGCCGGATTGCCTGGCGTAACGCTGCAACAGTTCACTGAACAGATTGGCATCCTGATTGTGTAACAGGTCATCCAGCGCCAAGGGTTTGTCAGCTGGGGCAGGTAAAGGTTGGTCTGCCAAGGCGTAGGCAATCCGCCCGATCTGGTGAGTGCCGAGGATAGTCAGCAGGGTCAGGTCGTCACTGCCGTATTGCTTGGCAGTCATGCGTTCGAGGGCTTCGCGCAACGCACCTTCGGGCAGGTTCATCTGGAAAATGGGGTGCAGTTGCCCATAGCTGTAGCTTTCATGGCGCAAGGGCATGGTCAGCGACACGGCTTCGCGGGCATCGTGGCGGTAGCTGAAAACGTATTGCTGTTGACTAGCGCTCAGGCGTCCGGCAATGCCGGGGCTGCCATGCCCGGTGTAGACATCGACCTCAGCCATGTTGCACCTTCAAATCGTCGAGCGTGGGCAAGCCTACATCTTGCGTGGTGAGGTTTTTGCCCAGCACCATCAACACGCGGTCTACCTTGCGGATGCCGATGTCGTTGTAATCATTGCGTTCGAGTGCACCGATAGTGGTGCGGTCGAGATGGCACAAGTCGGCAAGTTGTTGCTGGCTCCAACCGCGTGCTTTGCGGGCGGAGCGGATGGTTTCACCGATGGCTGCTAACATGATGTCTATATTCATCAAAAAATGGAATTACAGGATTATTGATGAATATAGACATCATTTCAAGTTAATTTATGCCCCAGGCTTCTCCCCTGCACCAAACCTGCACCACGTTCTGCCAAATCTCCACATACGTACAACTGAATCTGCATCAGCGCCTTTTATAGTCACGGCAAGCACTCAACAAGAAAGGAGCCTTCCATGCAAAACCAGCGTTTCTACCTTAAACTTGGCCTGATCGCTTTCCTGATAATGCTATTGCTGATTCCGCAAGCCTTCATTCTCGGGCTAGTGGGCGAACGCGAAAGCTGGCGCTATCAGGCGTACCAGAGCATCGAGCAAAGCTGGCCGGGGCAGCAAACCCTCGCCGGGCCGTTGCTGACGATTCCTTATTATTTCACCTACAACGTCAAGGAACGGGTCAAGGACAAGGATGGCAAGGAACGTGACATCCTGCGCGAAGTAACGGAAACAGATGAACTCAGCCTGATTCCGGCGCAACTCAATATCCAGAGCAAACTGGACAGCTCGCTGCGCTACCGGGGCATTTACGAAGTACCGGTTTACGCCAGCAGCTTGCAGGTCACGGGCGAATTCAACACCCAGCCACTGATTGACCTTCAAGCCGAGTTGAAAGGCAAGCAAATCCACTGGGAAAAACCACAACTGTCGGTACTGGTACGCGACCAACGCGGTATCGCCAGCCCGCCCAGCCTGCAATGGAATGGCGCAACCATCGCCTTCAAACCGGGCAGCAACCTGTCAGGCACTGCCGCCGGAATGCACAGCAAACTCCCCGACATCGACCTGACCCAAGCCAGCCGCCTGCCGTTTGCGTTCGATCTGGAACTGCGCGGCATGCGCTCAATGAATTTCGCCCTGCTGGCCGAAAACAGCGATGTGAAACTCGCTGCGAACTGGCCACACCCCAGCTTCACTGGCGAATTGCTGCCGGAAACCCGCGAAGTGACGGACACCGGTTTCACTGCGCACTGGCGCGCCTCCTCATTTTCCTACAACGTTAGCGGCGCGCTGGAACAATGCCGCAAGGGCGAATGCGCCAGCCTGCTGGAACGCGCCGTCGGTTTCGACCTGATCCAGCCGGTCGACGTGTACCAGCAGTCGGAACGCAGCGTGAAATACGCCGTGCTGTTCATCGTGCTGAGCTTCGTGGTACTGATTATGTTCGAACTGCTGAAGAAACTGCGGGTACATCCGGTGCAATACACCCTGGTCGGGTTTGCGCTGCTGGTGTTCTACCTGCTACTGATTTCGTTGTCGGAACACATTGATTTCCTGAGCGCGTATGCAGTCGCGGCCTTGGCCAGCACCGGGTTGCTGACGCTGTATTTCGGCTCAATCCTGCATAGCCGCAAGCTGGGGCTGATGCTGGGTGGCGGCTTGGCTGGGCTGTACGCACTGTTGTACGTAATCTTGCAGGCTGAGGAAAATGCCCTGCTGATGGGCAGCGTGCTGATTTTTGCGGTACTGGCGGTGCTGATGCTGGCAACGCGCAATTTCGACTGGTATGCACTGACGACTCAAACGGCAGCAAAACCCAAGCCGGAAACAGTCGCAACCGAATGAACCGTGTAGGGGCGCACCCCTGTGTGCGCCCTCTCTGGACGAAAAAGTTTGGATGAAAGGAGGTTTGGAGGCAGTTTCAGCTTTCCTTTTTCACATGGCGGGTGAGGAAACGGTCAAGCTGGTTGGCGAAAGCCTGCCGATCCGTCTGATTGAGCGTGGGCGGCCCACCGGTCATCACCCCGCTGCTGCGCATTTCCTCCATCGCATTGCGCACCCGCAGGCGTTCGCGGATATTTTCCGGGGTGTAAAACTGCCCGCGCGGGTTGAGCGCATGGCCTTTTTTCTCAATGACTTCGGCAGCCAGCGGGATGTCGGCGGTAATGACCAGATCACCTGCTTCCAGCTCTTGCACAATGCGGTTATCCGCCACATCGAAACCGGCCTGAACCTGGATGCTTTTGATGTACAGCGATGGCGGGGTACGCAATGGCTGGTTAGCGACCAGCGTCGTCCGCACTTTCACCCGCTCGGCGGCGCGGAACAGGATTTCCTTGATCACGTTGGGGCAGGCGTCGGCATCGACCCAGATTTGCATGGTGGTTCCTTGGAAGTAGTATCAGTAATTTCAGAGCAGCACTCCCTGCCGCCGTTCCTTGCCATTGGCAACAGGCACACCATCTGACAGCATTTCCAGTGTTTCCCCCCGGTATTTAGGGTACAAACCGGATAGCTGCCGAATATTGGTATGCAACGACGCAAAATAATCGTCATCAACTTCAATGCCTATGGCATCGTAGCCAACGGCCTGACAAGCGGCAAGCGTAGAGCCAGAACCACAGAACGGGTCCAACACCTGGCCTTTCCCAAGTGGCAACAGGCTGCGGGTCAGAATACGCAACAAATGCTGGGGTTTCAGGGTAGGATGGTCTGAAACTGCCTCCTCGATTATTGGTGTTTTACCACTCTGAATAATATCGGGTAAGGGTTGGTCTACACTCAAACGGCGCAATGCCCCCGTTCCCCACTTCCGCAAATTTTGGGCTACCGTTTTCTCAGCAATGGGTTTACGGAACAGCATCCAGGGTTCATAAGCCCCACGAGGCGTGACACAAACATTGGCAAACTCCTGTTCTGCCAATTTCGGGCGGTCGCCCCCCCGAAAACCGCGATATAAGCGCATAATGGCTCCCCGAACTTCGTAGCCTGCTTCTGCCATGCCACTTTGCACCAAATGTTGCAACATCGGTGTTCCGGCAAGAAAAACATGCGCCCCCGGTATCAGGGCAGGCATTAGCGCTTCACCAAACTCACGGAAATACACCCGCACATGCTCACGTTCCTGTTGGTTCAGTGTGGTAAAACGGGGAAGCGGCGCACGCTGACTACCCCCGATGGTGGGAGGAATCCGCCACACCCCACCGCGACCATTACGCAGCTTGACCATTTCATGGGGAAGAAATTCGACAATGCCGAATGGAGGGTCAGTGCAAACAGCGTGGATGCTCAGAGGCGTCTGCTGTTCCCGCAGCCATTCAAAGCAGTTTGCGTGGTGTACTTCATAATGTGCCATATTGGCAGTTTCGCCTATAGTTGAAAGACCGTCAAGCATATGACCGGTAAACTGTTGGGCTATGAGTGAAACCCAGAAAATTATCGGTGCCTGTGTGCGCCTGCTTCGAGAGCAACAACGCTTCTCGCAGGAAACGCTTGCCGCAAAAGCAGGCATCAGTTATCAATACCTGTCCGGTGTCGAAACGGGTAAGGAGAATTTTAGCATCCAGGTGCTGGAGTCTCTAGCCAAAGCGCTGGGTTTGCCCATCCGCGCACTGGTCATTGCTGCTTATGATGGGGCGGCAGGGGCGCAAGCACCACGCCTGGAAACCCGTCATTTCAGACCGCAAGCCCCCTTACCGGAAGGGCTGACACTCAACCAGCTTGAAGCAGCCGCCAACCTGACACAATCCATCATTCACCGCATCAACCGCAACATGATCCTGGAGGTTGGGCAACCACTGCAATCCCTGATTCAGGGGAATAACTTTTCCGGGCTGGTTTCCAACATTTTCAGCAATTCGATGGATGAATGCTCACTTTACAAACACAATCATGACCAGCGCTACCCCGACCTGATGTATAAACAGGGTAACACAGGGGCAGGTGTTGGTCTGGAAGTAAAAACGACCATCAACATTGGCAAGGGTGGTGAAAGCCACAACGGGCATAGCGGTTGGCATGTCATTGCCTGCTACAACTTTATCGGGAACGGTGACATTCAGTTTGTCCATATCATGTTTGCGCAACTGAACGGACACCAACACACCAACCCTGACTGGAGCTATGTAGGCAGCAAAGTGAACACTGATACAGGCAGCCGTCGGACGGAAACCTACGTTACCACCCTGGCTGGCACCACCAAATTGCGGGATGGTTCCGCGTACCTCGATACGGATAAGGTCAACTTTTCCCGGTGGCGGCAAGCACGGGACGGGGCTATTCCGCCATGGTCTATCTTTGCCAATAACAATCCGCTTTGAGGGAAGTAAAAACTTACAACATGGACATATCACCAATACTCAACCCCCTGAATACCCAGCAACGTCTGGCCGTTTCCGCCCCGCCCGTACCCGTACTGGTGCTGGCAGGCGCTGGCAGCGGCAAAACCCGCGTGCTGGTGCATCGCATTGCCTGGCTGATCGACGTGGAAGGCGTTTCGCCCTTCAGCATCCTCGCCGTGACCTTCACCAACAAGGCCGCCAACGAAATGCGCGGGCGCATCCAGGAACTGCTGCAAGTACCCAGCGGTGGCATGTGGGTCGGCACCTTCCACGGCCTTTCCCACAGGCTGCTGCGCCTGCACTGGCAGCAGGCCAAATTGCCGCAGGCTTTCCAGATACTCGATTCCGAAGACCAGATCCGCATGGTCAAGCGCATCCTGAAAGCGCTGGAACTGGATGAAACCCGCTTCCCGCCACGGCAGGTCGCCGGTTTCATCAACGCGCGCAAGGACGAAGGTTCCCGCCCGCAGCACATCGAAGACCGGGGCGATTTCAACCAGCGCCAACTGGTACGGATTTACACCGCCTACGAAGAAGCCTGCCAGCGCAACGGGCTGGTCGATTTCGCCGAACTGCTGCTGCGTTCGCTGGAACTGCTGCGTGACAACCCCGACCTGCAACAGCATTACCGCAGCCGTTTCCGCCATATTCTGGTCGATGAATTCCAGGACACCAACGCCCTGCAATACGCCTGGCTGCGTCTGCTGGCGGGGTCGGTGAGCGGAGTCGAATCGCAGAACCCGGTATTCGCGGTCGGCGATGACGACCAGTCGATCTACGGCTGGCGCGGGGCGAAGATTGAAAACATCCGCAATTTCACCAAGGATTTTCCGCGCTGCGAAACCATCAAGCTGGAACAAAACTACCGCTCCACCGCCAACATCCTCAAGGCCGCCAATGCCCTGATCGACAACAACCGGGGCCGCTTGGGCAAAAAACTGTGGACGGATGGCAAGGAAGGCGAACGCCTGCACCTCTACGCCGCCTTCAATGAAATCGACGAAGCACGCTTCGTTGCCGGACGCATCCAGAAATGGCAGGAACAGGGCGGGGTGCGCCGCGATGTCGCCATCCTGTACCGCTCCAACGCCCAGTCGCGGGTGTTTGAAAGCATCTTCAACGAAAACCGCATCCCCTACCGTGTGTACGGCGGTTTGCGCTTCTTCGAGCGGGCTGAAATCAAGGATGCACTGGCCTATTTGCGCCTCACCGCCAACCGCGCCGACGATGCCTCGCTGGAACGCATCATCAACCACCCACCGCGCGGCATCGGCGAACGCACCGTCGACATCCTGCGCTCCCAGGCGCGGCAAGACGGCAGGCCACTGTGGGAAGCCGCCAGCGCCGCCGCCGACTGCGGTGAGTTCACCCCGCGCGCAGCCAACGCCGTGCTGGGTTTCGTCCACCTGATCAAGCGCATGGCTGCCGACATCAACGGCCTGCCGCTTAAGGAACAGGTCGAAATCGTGATTGACCTGGCTGGCCTGAAACCCCATTTCCTCGCCAAGGAAAAGGGTGAACAAGGCCAGGCACGGGTCGACAACCTCAACGAACTGGTCACTGCCGCGCACGGCTTCGACATGAACGCACTCAACCGCTCCCCGAGCGGAGTCGAAGGGAGCGAAGACGGTTCCCTGAATGGAGTCGAAGGGATGCCGGAAATGGATGAGCTTTCCGCCTTCCTCTCGCACGCAGCACTGGAGGCAGGCGAAGGCCAGGGTGAAGCAGGCGAAGATTGCGTGCAAATGATGACCCTGCACTCGGCCAAGGGGCTGGAATTCCCGCTGGTATTCCTGTGCGGCATGGAAGAAGGCTTGTTCCCGCACCAGATGTCCGCCGAAGACCCGGCGCGGATGGAGGAGGAACGCCGCCTGTGCTACGTCGGCATTACCCGCGCCGAGCAGGAACTGGTCATGACCTACGCCGAACAACGCCAGTTGCACGGGCAAACCCGTTTCAACCCGCCCTCCCGTTTCCTGCGTGAACTGCCGGAAGAACTGGTGGAAGAAGTACGCCCCAAGGTAAAAACCTACCAGACCGGTTTCCAAAGCAGCGGCTACCGGCCATCAGCCCCACCGCCGCCGATACGCAAACCGCCCAACAAATATGCGGAGGCCGAAACCGGCTACCGTATAGGCCAGCGGGTGCGCCACGCCAAGTTTGGCGAAGGGGTGATTACGAATTCGGAGGGTGATGGCGCGCATTCACGCTTGCAGGTGAATTTCCGCGAATATGGCAGTAAATGGCTGGTGTTGGGTTACGCCAATCTGGAAAAAATCTGAATCAGACGTACATACCTTGCTGGATCATCAGCAAGGCGTTCAGGGCCGCTGCCGCCAACACCCCACCACCGCGCGTACCATTGACTACGATACATTCCAGCCCCAGGTCTTCGCGCTGCTCCCATAACGCCTGTTTGGCGGGTTCGGCATTCACGAATCCACGTGATGTGGCAATGATCAGCGCAGGCTTGGGCGCGCCATCCTTGAGCATTTCCAGCAAATGAAACAGCGCGGTGGCGGACTGACCGATGAGGATGATGGAATTCGCCATGTAAGGCCGCCAGTGTTCTACCGCCGTCATGGCCCGGGTCTGCTTGTTGGCCTTGGCGTGTGAAATTACCGACGCCTTGCCCAGAAAACTGAGTGGCTCCTGATACAGCAGGGAATCATCCAGCGCATGCCGGACAAGCTCTACATCGTAAAGGATATTGTTGCGCTTTTTGATCAGCTTGAGTGCTGCGTCAGTGGCCTTATCACTGAACTGGAGGTAATGCGCCAGTTCCGGGTCGCCATAGGCACGCACCATGTGAATAACAACCTGCTGCTGGTCAGGGGTAAAACGTTCCAGCGCAACCAGTTCACGAATCTTGTCGTAATTCTGCTGACGAATACGATCCGGGTCGCGCAGGTATTGCATGTTTTCGCAGCCTATTTCGCAATTGCCGCCAACGGGCCAGTGGCAGCAATCAGGCTGCGGATGTCGTCGTAATGCACGGTGAATTCCGTCGGCCCCAGAGCATAGGGTGCCACCTCATATGAATTAAAAACAAACACCAGACCATCACCCAACACACCGAAGTTGGTATTGACCGAGAAGGTATCGTTTTCAAACCAAAAACCTTCAGCTTCCAGGCTTGCATCCGGTGCTATCTCGCGAGCCTGCCGGAAAGCGTGCTCGCCCGTCACATTAAGCTCGCTTTCGTAACCGTGATTAAGCAGGTCGGCCAGCGTCAGTTGTTGCCCACTGTTGGTATCCAGCACGAAATAGCGCTGCCCACCGAAAGGATGCGCCCCGCCGGTATAACCATACTCATGGTAATTGAGCGTCACCAGATGTTCCGCGCTGAAACTGACCCCGACAGTACGCTCCACTTCCCAACTGCCAACCGGGTTGGGGTCTTGCAAATAGTCGCCGATAAACATGTTGGCAAGCTCATCCAGTGAAGCCGGTTGTTTGCCTTCTGCATCGCTGTAGTCCAGCAACTGGCTCTGGATAAACTGGTTGAGGGCGTCAATGGCAGCAGGGCTTCCTGCATCCAGCACCTTGGGATAGGAAACCCTGATGGTGGCGCAACGCTGGTTTTCCTGCGTAACACCTGCGGTACCGATGCATTGCGGACCACCGGAACGCTGGAATTCAACCATTTCTACCTGCAATGCGCCAACCGTAACCGGCCCCTCGGCACCACCAAGGGGATTTTCCAGTTTGCAGGCGGTTAACAGCATCAGGCCGCATACCGTGACTAAAGCTCTTCGACACATACACTCACTCGACAATTCTTTTCAAATCCAGCGGGAAACCCGCGCTTTGTACTCAAGATACGCGGAGCCAAACTTTTGTTCCAGCACTTTTTCTTCGGGGATGACCTGTTGCACAGTCAGGGTCAGCACAAATAGCGGCAACAGCAGGAACGGCGTGATACTGCCAAGGTAGATTCCCCACCCAGCCAGAATTATCAGCATTCCCACATACATCGGGTTACGGGTGTAATGATAAGGCCCGTCGGTCACTAATGCGCTAGTGCGTTCTGGATGAATGGGGTTAAACGTTGTATGGGCGCGGAAAAACAACCCAAGAGACCAGAAATCGACCACGACAGCGACACCAATCAGAACCAACCCCAGCTTGTTCCAGGGTACGGGGATTAGCTGGAATAGCGGAACCCAGGCATTCACCAGCCACATCAACCCCGCGAAAGTGAGCAGGTAAACGGGGGGAGGAATTTTCAACTGCAAGGCATTCATGGCGCTAACCTCTTGATTTCCCAACCGGCATCCGTGCGCCGGTATTCAAAACGGTCATGCAAACGGTTGGGGCGACCCTGCCAGAATTCGAAGCTATCCGGCACTATCCGGTAACCACCCCAGAAATCGGGTAGCGGGATTTCCCCCGCGCTGAACTTGCGCTTCATTTCATCCAGCTTCATTTCCAGCAGCTTGCGCGAGGTAATGATCGAGCTTTGCGTCGACACCCACGCACCCAACTGGCTGCCGCGCGGACGGCTGGTGAAATAACGCAGCGAATCCAGGGTGGAAACCTTTTCCGCCCGCCCGGTGATTTCCACCTGCCGTTCCAGCTCCTTCCAGAACAGCAACAGGGCAACCTGCGGGTTTTCGCTGATCTGTTGCGACTTCTGGCTATGGTAATTGGTGTAGAAGACGAAGCCGTTTGCATCGTAGGACTTGAGCAGCACGGTGCGCAGGGTTGGTTTGCCGCTGGCAGAAACGGTAGCGACCTGCATGGCGTTGGGTTCCAATACCTCGGCTTCCACCGCCTGCCGGAACCATAAACTGAATTGCTGGAAAGGGTCGAGTGCGAGGGTGGAGCGTTCCAGTCCTGCCTGGGTGTATTCGCGACGAAGCTCACCGATGTCCATGAATAACTCTCTTGCTGGGGATAACAAGTGAGAGTGTACAACGAAAAAAAGCCAGACCCGAAATAATGGGTCTGGCCAAAGAGACGCAAAGGAAGGGCTAAGACCTTTGCATCAAAGTGGAGTCCACAAGGACTCCAGGGGCTAACAATTTGTTTATGCGCCTATTGTAATGAATAATGGCTGGCTATGTATTGATGTTCCGCATACGACGCAACAGGAACGACCATATCGCTTGTGCGAGTGAGGTACCCTTCCTGCGGCATATAGTTCAGGCCATTACCATTGTTGAATTTGTATGGCATCGCGGCATTTATGAATGGACTGCTGCCGGTAGCCGGAACAGGTAAACCATAGGCACTATAGGCGCGTTCCTGCCAGGCACTATAAAGCGGATGGTTTTGCACGCTTGTACAGCCAGACAGCAACAGCAGGGTATACGTGGGCAATAACACTCTGTTTATTCTTGTTTTCATGGTGTCGTTTTTTTTGTTTTGGGTTTGTGTATGTAGCTATGGTTACAAAAAACGCAGGCCATGTGCAGTATTAGCTGGATAAACGGCACTTAGGCAGACAAGAGGATATAAACGATGGATGCGTGGCTTGCCAGCTATTTTGAGATGTGTCTATGGATGGCCCAATCGACATGTTCCAGCACCATTGGGCTGCTGATTTCCGTGCGCCGGGCTTGCAGCAAATGCAGCGTGGATGGGTGCGGAGGCATGTTGCCCAGCGCAACAGCGATATTGCGCAACCAACGCTCGTAGCCGATGCGGCGGATGGCGGAACCTTCCAGCCTGCCGAGGAATTCCGCCTCCGTCCACTGGAACAGCTCGCTCAAACGGGCGCAATCCAGCCCGTTGCGCACGGCAAAATCGGCCTCGGGGGAGGTTTGCGCGAAACGGTTCCACGGGCAAATCAGTTGGCAGTCGTCACAACCGTAGATGCGGTTACCCAACAGCGGGCGCAATGCTTCCGGGATGCTGCCCTGATGCTCAATGGTAAGGTAGGAAATGCAGCGGCGGGCATCCAGCACATAGGGGGCAATGATTGCTTGCGTGGGGCACACGTCGATGCAGGCGGTGCATTGCCCACAGTGCCCACTAACCGGGGCGGTTTCCGGCAGTGGCAGGTCGGTATAGATTTCGCCGAGGAAAAACCATGAGCCTGCATCGCGGCTGAGGATATTGGTGTGTTTGCCCATCCAGCCCAGCCCGGCTTTCACTGCAAGCGGCTTTTCCAGTACCGGAGCACTGTCGGTGAAGACGCGATAGCCGAATGGGCCGATTTCCGTTTGTAATGCTTGGGCGAATTTTTCCAGCCGCTGGCGGATCAGCTTGTGGTAGTCGCGCCCGAGAGCATAGCGGGAAATGTAGGCACGTTCCGGGTGGTTGAGCAGCATGGCGGCATCGGTGCTGTCGGGGGGGAAATAGTCCATACGCACACTGATGATGCTGAGCGTGCCAGGAACGAGTTCGGCGGGGCGGCTGCGCTTGCTTCCGTGGCGTTGCATCCACTCCATATCGCCGTGGTAGCCCTGTGCCAGCCAGTCGAGCAGGCATTGTTCGGCGCTGGAAAGGTCGATATTGCTGATACCAACAGCATTGAAGCCCAGGGATTTGCCCAAGGTCTGGAGAGTGCGGGGGAAATCGGTGCTATTCGGGATGGTGTTCGGCATTCGGCCAGTATACGCCAGCATTCAACAAAATCTGAGAGAGCTATTCTCATTTAGTGGCCAAAAAAGCAAAAACCCCGCCATTTCTGGCAGGGCTTTTGTCTGGTTCGCGAAAAGCGTGAGCTGATTAAGCTTCAGCGGCCTTCTTGCGCTCCAGTGCTTCCTTGATAACCTGGTCGGAAACCGACTTCGGACAAGCAGCATAATGGGAGAATTCCATCGAGAACTGGCCACGACCGGAAGTCATGGTGCGCAAGTCACCGATGTAACCGAACATTTCGCTCAGTGGTGCGTCAGCCTTGATACGTGCGCCAATCGGAGCAGTATCCTGGGACTTGATCATGGCACGACGGCGGTTCAAGTCACCGATCACGTCACCAACATGAGCGTCTGGCGCGAACACGTCAACTTTCATGATGGGTTCCAGAATCTGCGGGCCAGCTTTTGGCATGGTCTGACGGTAGCCGCCTTTAGCTGCGATTTCAAACGCGATGGCTGAGGAGTCAACCGCGTGGAATGCACCTTCGCGCAGGGTTACTTTCACGTCTACGACAGGGTAGCCAGCCAGCGGGCCTTTTACCATGCTTTCCTTGAAGCCCTTGTCGATCGCAGGCCAGAATTCGCGAGGTACGGAACCACCCACAACCACGGATTCAAACGCATAACCGGCACCGGTTTCGTTAGGTTCGATGGTGTAGTCGATTTTACCGTACTGACCGGAACCACCAGACTGCTTCTTGTGGGTGTAGCTGTCTTCGACGCGCTGGGTGATGGATTCGCGGTACGCTACTTGCGGCTTGCCCACGTTAACTTCAACACCATGGGTACGCAGCAGGATGTCGACTTTGATGTCGAGGTGCAATTCACCCATGCCCTTGAGGATGGTTTCGCCAGTTTCCTGATCGGTTTCAACCCGGAATGACGGGTCTTCTTTCGTCATCTTGTTGAGGGCGATACCCATTTTCTCAGCGCCTGCCTTGTTCTTGGGCGAGACAGCGATGGAAATAACCGGATCAGGGAATACCATTGGTTCAAGGGTAGCCGGATTCTTCTGGTCACACAGGGTATGGCCAGTTTGCACGTTTTTCAGGCCAACCAGCGCAATAATGTCACCAGCCTGGGCTGAATCGATGGAGTTGGCTTCATCCGCGTGCATTTCCACCATCCGGCCTACACGTTCGGTTTTGCCGGTGAAGGTATTGAGGATGGTGTCGCCAGTTTTCATCGTACCGGAATAGATACGGGTAAAGGTCAGTGCGCCGTATTTGTCATCCATGATCTTGAATGCCAGTGCGCGCAGCGGGCGATTCGGGTCAACGATGGCAAACTCGCCAGTCGGGTTACCTTCAAGGTCAACTTCAGGCTGTGGTTTGACTTCAATCGGGCTGGGCAGGTAATCAACCACGCCGTCCAGTACGTTCTGTACGCCCTTGTTCTTGAACGCAGAGCCTGCAAAAGTCGGGAAGAAGTCCAGCGCGATAGTACCTTTACGGATACAACGCTTGATGTCTTCAAGGGAAGGTTCCTCGCCACCGAGGTACATTTCCATCATGTCGTCGTCTTGCTCGACGGCGGTTTCAATCAGCTTTTCACGCCATTCTTCGATCTGGTCAGCCATATCCGCTGGCGGATCCTGGATGGTGTAGTTCATTGGGTCGCCGGAGTTATCCCAAACCCATGCCTTGCGGGTCAGCAGGTCAACCACACCGGTGAAAGCGTCTTCAACACCGATCGGCAGTACCATTACCAGTGGACGCGCACCCAGCACGTCTTCTACCTGTTTGACTACGCGGTAGAAATCGGCACCCAGACGGTCAAGCTTGTTGACAAAGATGACACGGGCAACGCCGGATTCATTGGCATAACGCCAGTTGGTTTCAGACTGGGGCTCAACACCTCCGGAACCACAGAATACACCAACACCACCATCCAGTACTTTCAGTGAACGGTAAACTTCGATGGTGAAGTCAACGTGTCCTGGGGTATCGATGATGTTGAAACGGTGATCTTTCCAGAAACAGGTAGTGGCGGCTGACTGGATGGTTATCCCGCGCTCTGCTTCCTGTACCATGAAGTCTGTAGTGGCCGCACCATCGTGTACCTCACCGATCTTGTGGATCTTGCCGGTCAGTTTCAGGATACGTTCGGTCGTGGTGGTCTTGCCAGCGTCAACGTGGGCAAAAATGCCGATGTTTCGGTAGAGTGTTAAGTCAGTCATTTGTCCAAATCTCAATGAAAATATCGCAAGTGTGCGGTAAGGGGGCGATTGTAAATCATCTTGGAGCACGGAGTAAGGGGAAATTCAAGGCCAAATCCGTTGATTCAATGATTTTTTCATTATGCAATCGTTATAACAACCAATCGCGGGGAATCTCGCCAGCAAATGGTGCAACACTGATCTCGCGGAACACCTCACCCGGCCTCGCCACCTTGCACACGACTTCCGGCTCGTTCTTGCCCTTGCTGTACTTGGCGGAAAGTTGCGCCGCAAGCTCAATATCGTCATCCGTGAGGCCATCACCATCCAGGATGGTCAACGGCCCGGAATGGCTGGCAGTTTTGATCCAGGTAAACTGGTTTTTGTAACCTTCCAGAAAGTTGGTTTCGCCTTCCTCGCGCGACACAATCATCTTGAAATGCGGGCGCGGGCGCAAATGCCGCCCGATTTTCAGCAACATGATGTCGTCGAGCTCGTAGTCGCGACTGGGACGATGCGCCCACAAATCTTTCAGCTTGTGGGTGTAATTGGCGTCAGTGAGGAAGCAGCAGCCACCGGCAGGCTGGGCGTATTCCTCAATGCCCCATTGCTCGGCCAGCGCCATCTGAGGCTTGCGGCTGCGGCCATTGAAACCGAACAGTTTTTCGCGGTCGACCCAACCTTCCCGCTCCGGCTTGCTGGGTGGCAGGTTACGGGCGGAAAGTGGGCGCAATAGCAAATCTTCCGCCCCAGATTCCCGCGCTACGATCGGCATGGTCGCGGCGCGTTGCGACATCGGGCGCTGCCCGACCACTTCGCCAGTGATGATGAAATCGAAGCCCTTTTGCTGAATCCACTCGTGCGCCTTTTTCACCATGAAAATCTTGCAATCCAGACAAGGGTTCATGTTCGCGCCGTAACCGTGCTTCGGGTTCAGCACCACATCCTTGTAATCCTCAACAATATCGACGATGTGCAGCTTGATGCCGAGCTGTTCCGCCACCCACAGGGAATTGTTACGCTTGGGCTTGTCGCCATGTTGCTTGCGGATGGCGTGGGTGTGGCCTTCCACGCAAAAGCCGGTGAAAAAGTTGATGCCTTCTACGTGCACGCCCTGCTCCAGCACAGCCTTGGTGGCGAGCATGGAATCGAGGCCACCGGAAATCAGCGAAACGGCGCGGTATTGTCGGGTCATGATGCCATCTGCTCCAGTTCTTCCCAGCGGGCGAACGCTTGTTCCAGTTCGGCTTCCAGCGCTTCAAGTTCAGCCTGTTTCGCGGTGATGGCAGAATTGTCCTGCTGGTAAAATTCTGCCGTACCCATGAACTCATGCGTCGCAGCAATGGTGGCTTCCAACTGTTCAAGGCGGGCGGGAAGCTGTTCCAGTTCGCGCTGATCCTTGTAACTGAGCTTTTTCTTTGCCACCGCTGCTGGTTTGTTGTCTGCCTTGGGTTTTTCCGCCGGTTTGTCAGGTTTTGCGGCAGGCTTTTCCGCTACCGGTTGCGGACGTTGCAACAACCAGTCGTCGTAACCGCCAGCATATTCGCCGATGGTACCGTTCTCAAACACAATGCTGCGCGTGACTACCGAGTTGAGGAAACTTCTGTCATGCGAAATCAGCAGCAGGGTTCCCTGATAGTCGATCAGTAGTTCTTCCAGCAGCTCCAGGGTTTCGGCGTCGAGGTCGTTGGTCGGTTCGTCCAGCACCAGCAGGTTGGATGGCTGGGCGAACAGGCGCGCCAGCAACAGACGGTTGCGTTCGCCGCCGGACAGCACTTTCACCGGCTTCTGGATTTGCAACGGGGTAAACAGGAAATCCTGCAAGTAGCTGATGATGTGACGTTTCTGCCCATTGATTTCGACAAAATCATTACCCGGCGCAAGGTTGTCGCGCAGGTTCTTTTCATTGTCGAACTGGGAGCGGTGCTGGTCGAAATAGGCGACTTGCAGGCGTGTGCCCATGTCCAGCTTGCCGGAATCCGCTTTGATCTGGCCGAGCAGCAGCTTGATCAGGGTGGTTTTGCCCACGCCATTGGGGCCGATAATGCCGATCTTGTCGCCACGCAACACTGTGGTGCTGAAATTGCGGATCAGCGGCTTGTCTTCCCAGCCGTAGCTGAGATTGGTGGCTTCAATGACAATCTTGCCGGAAGCGTCCGCCTGCCCGATCTGCGCTTGCACCTTGCCTTGCAGGTTACGGCGCTGCATGAATTCCGCGCGCATTGCTTCCAGACGGCGCACGCGCCCTTCGTTGCGGGTGCGACGTGCCTTGATACCCTGGCGTATCCACACTTCCTCTTCCGCCAGCCGCTTGTCGAACAGGGCCGCCTGTTGCGCTTCGGCATCCAGCGCGGCCTGTTTGTTTTCCTGATATTTCTGGAAATTGCCCGGCCAACTGGTGAGGCGGCCACGGTCGAGTTCGATGATGCGGGTGGCCAGTTTCTGCACGAAAGCGCGGTCATGCGAGACGAACAGCAGCGTACCCTTGAAGCCGAGCAGGAAATTTTCCAGCCATTCGATGGCGGGAATATCCAGATGGTTGGTTGGCTCGTCCAGCAACAGCAAATCGGGTTCGGACACGAGCGCGCAGGCCAGCAGGGCGCGGCGTTTCCAGCCACCGGAGAGACTTTCGAACCTTACCTCGCCATCCAGTTGCAGGCGGGAAAGCACCGTGTCGACCTTCCACTGGATTTGCCATTCGTCTTCCGGGGGCAAATCAGCCAGACCTTGCGCCACAATGTCGAACACGCGGGCATCGTTGCCGTGCGGCACATCCTGCTGCAAGCGGGCGATTTTCAGGTCGGGGGAATGGATCATTTCACCGTCATCAGCCTGCACCTCGCGGCACAGCAACTTCATCAGGGTTGATTTGCCCGTGCCGTTGCGCCCGACCAGACACAGGCGTTCGCCCGGCTCGATGGTCAGGTCGATGCTGTCGAATAAACGGTTGTCACCGTTTTCCAGATGGATGTTACGTAAGTTTAAAAGTGCCATGGGCGCGGATTATCCCAGTACCGCAGCAGTTTGACCAGAACCCTGCTTCAGGCAGTCATGCGGGGAAGCGCAAAGGAGGCATCAAAACTGCGCCGGGCACGCTGGATCAGGGCAACGGCTTCCACCTTGCCGCCGGTAAGACTGAGCAGTTTGCTGAGCATCTTGAGGTTTTGCAGCATACTGGGCTGATCGTGGCTGAGTTCCGCGTAGGCAACGCTACGGCGGGCGCAGTAGATGGCGGCAGGAATATTCCCCAGCACCAGATGATGTTCGCTGAGGTGATAAGCGAGAATGGCGGCACGATACCATTGCTTGCGCTGGGTGGACTGTTCCAGCTTCACCCCCAACGTCCTGGTCGCCTGTACTGCCGTTTGCAGGTCTGGCAAGGCATGGCTGCGGGCAGCGGAACCCATTTCCGCCCCCTGCATTATAAACGCCCCGTCAGGCTGACGGCAGTTTTTCAGCAAGGCGTCAAAACGTTCCTGCATGAGCGGAAAGCGCAATGCAACGCGCTGGCGAAAATATGCACGAATCAACGCATGAGTATCCAGCGACGGCGCTACCGCCGGGGAAGAAACCAGGTGCAGACGGTGCAGGCGTCGCTGTATTTTGGTGTACTCCCGCACGTCCACCTGGGTCAGCGGCGCAACAGCCCGCAGTGCCTGATCAGGCTGGAGCCAGCGCCGAAACCAGGGCTGACGGCAATTACCCAATAACTGAAACAGTTCCTTTTTGGTCGCCGGGCCATCCATCAGACTGAGCAGGTAAATCAGTATCAAGTCCGGGCTGGCTCCCATCCATTGTTCAATGGCTGACAACACCCTCCGGGTATGGAAACCTTCCTGTTGCAAATCCTGCCAGATAGGAATTGAGTCCATGCGCTCGGGTGAACCATTGAAGGCATGCGCCAGATAACCGCCCAATAGCCGCAGGCTCAAGGGATCGCCGCCGAAACTGTGCGCAATGCGCTGCAACCGCCCGGTTTCAGCCTTGACGCCCTGCTGCCTGAGCAACGCAGCGCCCGCATCATCATCCAGGCCCGGCAAGGCATACTGGATGACGCCGGAGCGGAATGCCTCACTGACGGGCACATCCTTGCGCCCTGCCAGCAGACACAAACCGGGGTTATACGCTGCCAACTGATTCAGCAAAGCTCCCAACAACTGACGCTCGTGAATCTGTGCCGATACATCCAGGGTAAAATTCAGATGGGAAACATTATCCAGCACCAGCAGGGTGCGACGGCGCTGGATCAGGCGTGCCAGCAGGTTAAGCTGTTCTGTCAACGCCGGGGGAATTTTCATGTCCGGCCCGAACCATTCCAGCGCTTGTTGCAGGAAATCCTGCATCGCACGCTGAGCACCCGGATAAGTGGAAACATCCGGAAATGACCAGCCAAATACCTGCTCCGCCCCATGCCAGCCAGCCGCTTCAGCCTGCGTCAGCCATGCCTGGAGCAATGAGGTTTTACCAACTCCCCCCATACCGCTGAGCATAAAAACATTATGGGAATCGCTACGCCAAGCTTTCAATAACAGGCCGAGTTCTTTTTTACGGCCAACAAAAACTGATCGACAGTCATTAACGAGACTGACTCCATTATCTACTTTATTTTTTTGTCGCCAGGCAACAAAAGCCCCTACCATTTCCTGTCACCACGGATTATCAGCTAATTCACCTGATTTAGTAAGATAATGCCCGCAGGGCAAATAAAAAATAATAAGGGGTAATTGAATCCAGATAATCGGCTTATCAGCAGTTAATATAATTTTTTATTATGGGCGTAAATAACCAGCTTGTTCGCTCAAGCTTTGAGCCTCCGAAACCTCACCAGTATTCTCCAACAACTCCGCCAGCACGATCAGTTTGGTCTGCAAATGCTCCAGATCCATACCAAGATCGGCATATACGACCGCTTGCCTCGCATGCTCGACGGCCTCCTTCATGTTATTGCGTGATTTGCACTCCTCACCAATCAGGCTGCTGATTTCTGAAGCACCCAGCCAATCCTGATATTGCGCGCGCCGCATCAGCACAACAGCCAACTGTTCACCGCTGGGGAAACCATCGGGAAGGTCGTCATTCATCTTTGCCTGCAAGAGTGGCGCAGGGTGCATCGTTTCCCATACATCAGGGTAGTGAAGCCGCAATTGGCGGGTGAAATATTCGCCAACCACGCCCTGCATTTCAAAATGCCCACCATCGGCGTAAGGCACGATAAGCCCCCACCGCAGCAAGCGCTGCCATGCACGCTCCCAACCTTCCTCAGGCAGAGTTTTCAGGTTGTTGAGCAGATTTTCATAGCTGCCAGCTTCACTTTTCCGGCGGGACAGCCACGGCATCCTGCGGGCTGCCACCCATGCCCGCAGCTCTTCCTGGCAAAATGGCCGCCGCAACAAGGGCAGGAAATACAACATGGACAGCTCCGGGCAGTTCGCCAACCAGATTTCATACGCCGCCAACACCCGCCGGATGGATCTTCCCCTGGGTTGCGGGTCATACCAGATCGGGATACTGTCAGCACGATGGACATCACCCTCATGCCATTGCAGCAGGTATTGCGCAGCCAGTGCCAGGGTTGCGGGATATTCGCCAAACTGTTGTACCAATGGTTGCAAGCTATCCCTGCCCCCCTGCACGCCCAAACGCCACAGCAACTGGATAGCTGCGTCTGTCTCCAATGGAGCCAGCTCCATGTGTTCCGAATTCGGCAATTCCAGAATGGCCTCAGGCATGACCGAACAGCCCGCCAGCAAACACATGCCCTGCTGGCTATCAGCCAGTTGTTGCAGGAAGGTCAGCAGGGCAATATCCAGTTCCGGTTTGCCATTGATCTGAAGACAGGGGATGTTGTCCAGCACCAGCAACACGCGCCGCCCGCGTAAACGTTCGATAATCTGCTGGGAATGGGTATAGGTTGGCGGCAGGGTCGTGCCTTCATCCTGTAACCAGCGCAGGACATGTGCGAGAAAATCGTCTATTGCCGCACGCTGTTCAGCGGGGGTATCGGTTTGCGGAAAACACCAGACCAACAGGGCATCGACATCCGCCCAGTATTCCGAGGCAAGTTGCTGCAACCAAAGGCGGATAAGGCTGCTTTTACCCATGCCACTATCGCCTTGCAAGGAGAACAGGGTGGTAGAACCTTCCTTCCATGCTGAGCGCAGACGCCCCAGCTCCTCGTCACGTCCGAATACTGGAGTAAACCGCGCCCTGCCCAAATAAAAGACGGTGTTGTCAGGATGCGTTTCACGCCTGTATGCCGCCAGCAGCCCTGTCATGTTTGCCTCGCTGTCGTTGTCTGTTTACGGATTTACCCTGAAACACAATAACAGACGCACCATTCCTGCCAAAATGTATCAGGGCAAACGGACAAATCTGCTTGACGGAACCAAGCTCAGTTTTTCCGTGCGTCCAGTTGCTCTGCGGCAGGGTCGGGCGTTTCCACCAGTTCACTCTTAACCAGTTGTTCAGGATCGTTGTTGACCTGCTCTGACATGGGGGCGGCCACAGCCTCGTCGGTACCCTCCGACACCAGCGGCAACGGCTCCTGCATGTTGTCACTCAAACCAGTCATGCTACTCATGCATTCCTTGATGTATGCGTCCCGTTTGGCGGTTTCAATGCCGTCCTCATCCGCGTAAGTGCTGCATAAATCATTCAGAGCTGCGTCATTGCTCTCAGCTAGCGCAGCGACATCTTCCTTGGCGTCGGCCTCCTCTTCCGCAAAGGCCGCTGGTGCAATCAGAGTGCCAGCCAGCGCCAGCAGGGTCAGACAGTGTTTCATGGTTTCAACCTTCGGTAATGGCAATGTATCCGTCACGATGGACGTTCCCGGCTGCAAAATGCACTCCATGCATTTCCTGCAATATCATATCTACGACAATAAATATGGAACCAACCCGGCAAAAATACAAGATTTACCCGAATTTCAGCCCGGTGAAAAAGCCAGCCACTGCACTTACGCCCTTGCTGGTGATATGCGAAAGCCGCTCCACCAGAAATCCGCCAGACTGTTTGGCCATGTCGGTGGCCGCACTGGCTGCGCTTTGCAGTTTTTCATCCGCCATTTCAGTAATACCGTAATACTCGGTGACGAACAGCAGTACGATTGCTGCGCCCCCCAGAAACAGCGCGAACTTCAGCATTTTCTTGGCGAAGTAACCCACCGCCAGACCGATGACAAAAGGCGCGCCCACATTGCCAAACAGGAAAGTGGAAGAGAGAAAATCGGTTGATGCACCGGAATTCATTGGGTAGTCGTTCATATATGCCCCTGTTTTACTTGTTGCTGCTCCAGACCGGAATGGCTGGCATTGTCCGGCATTTTATGACCACTTGCCAGCGGGAAGGTTCAGCACTGCGGAATACGCAAACAAACCGGTATTCGAATTTCTGCTACCTTTGTTCATGACAGCTTAATCAATGATAGCAACTGCTGCTACCTTCCCTGCATCTACCCGCAAGGCTTACCGACATGCGACAAAGTTACTCCATCTCCGCCCTGATCCGTCTGGTGGCCATTGCCCTCAATGCCATCGGGGCGTTGGTGCTGTTGCCTTTCATCCTGAAATCGCTGGGCGAATACCATTTCGGCATCTGGGGCATGGCAAGCTCGATCACGGGCTATCTGCTGCTGCTGGATCTGGGCATCGCCATGGCCTGCACCCGCTATCTTTCCATGCAGGCGCATGAAGCGAAAAGCTGGAACGCCATTATCAGCAACTCACTGGCGCTATCACTGGCTGTCACGGGCCTATTGGTCATTGCCGTCATCGTGACGCAAATCCTGTTGCATACTGGCCTCATCAGCCCCGCCAATGCGACCCTGACCAATGTGGTCAGCATTGTCATGGTGGAAGTGGCGCTTTCCATCCCCTTGCGCATGTACCAGAGCATCCTGCGCGCTGAAGTGCGTTATACCGATATTGGCCTGTTCGAAATCGTGCGCATTGTCCTGCGGGTCGGGGGCATATTTGTTGCGCTACTGCTGGGAGCCGGGCTGCTGGAAATTGTTCTGCTCAGCTCCTGCGCCAACACACTGTTCTTCCTGCTACCAATGCTGAGTGTCTACAAACGCCACCGCAGCTTGTATTTTCAGCCGGACTCAATCAACAAACCGCAACTGCAATCACTATTCTCCTTCAGCAAGTTTAGCGCCATTGCGCAGACTTCCGAGTTTTTCAAATACCGCACCGATAGCGTGTTTGCGGGCATGCTGCTGGGCATCAGTTCTGCCGCCCATTTCACCCTGATGGCCGCCATCATGGACATGCTGACCCAGATACTGACGCGCTTCACCAGCTACTGGGACACCATCATCATCCGTCAGGTAGGGGAAGGCCAGCAGCAAGCCGCCCTGAACACGGTAATGCAATCGCTACAAATCGGCCTCGCCCTTTCCTTGCTGGCTGCACTCAACACCTTCCTGCTGGGGGAAACCTTTCTCAGTATCTGGGCAGGCGAAAAATACGGCTTCCTCAGTAATGCACTGAGCCTGTTCAGCCTGATCCTGATCGGCAGCAGTTTTCAGATGGCCACAACACCTTATTTCAATGCCATGGAAAAGCAGCGGGAAAATGCCTTTATCGCCCTGACCGAAATACTGGCAAAACTCGCCCTGCTGATTCCATTTACCCGCTGGTTCGGATTTGAGGGCATTATTTATGCATCGCTGTGTTCCAGCATTGGTGCCAGTCTTTTGTTACGTCTGCCGCTGCTGGCTCGCCTTGCAAAAACCAGGCTCACAACCCTGTTATTGGCCAGCGGCAAAGCACTTGCCCCCGTGCTGCTTATAGCAGGAGGCGTACTGATATTTTATTTATTCATGGATAAACAGGAAAAATTTTCTTTGCGTTCTTTAGCGATTATTTTCACTATCCAACTTGGGGGAATTCTTTTTACCACACTTTTGAGAAAAGGCACGATTCCGAAGCCATGGAAGAAATCCGCGACGGCAATGGGCACTAGCTCAGCGCCTTGAGAACCAGCGACAGGCTTGCTGCCAGCAACAAGCCGCCAATCAGGCGCGTCATCTGCACATGCGTCAAACCGGTGTGGACATGCCCACCCACATACAGCGCCCCCAGCATCAGCGGCAATGCCCCCAGCATCGTCCACCATACCGTATTCGCCAGCAACAGGCCCGCACCCAGGAACGTCACGATACGCACTGCACCTTCCAGAAAAAACAGTGCAGAAAACGTCGCCCGCAACAGGCTTTTGTCGTGGATGCGATGATTGAGGTAAATCACGTAAGGTGGCCCGCCCGTGCCAAACAAGCCACCAATCGTCCCCCCGGCCAACGCCGCTGGCACAGCCCACCACTGCGAAACCGGTTTCTCACTCTTGATGTTCAACAGGCTGCGGATAGCAAAAATCAGTACGAATAACGCCAACCCCAGCAGCATCGGCATAACCGGCAGATTCACCAGCAAATGGGTTCCTGCCACCACACCAACAATACTGAAAGGAATCAGCATTCCCACTTCCCGCCATTGCACGCGCTTGAAATCCAGCCCGCCCATCACCAGTGAGGCGGTAAAATCCAGCAACAGGATGAGGGGCACAACGAATGTCAGCGGCAGGAACAAAGCCAGCAACGGTACGGCGATCAGGCCCGAACCAAAACCGGCGATGCCCCGGATGAAATACGCCAGCAGCACAATCGCCGCCGCAGCGGCATATTGCCAGACCTCCACTAGGCGTAGAGTGTTTTGGGATCAATCAGCACTTCACGGTCAATAATGACCTGCCCACCTTCCACCTTGTTGTAGAAACAGGAACGCCGCCCGGTATGGCAAGCCGGGCCAGTCTGGTCAACCAGCAGCAGGATGGTGTCAGCATCACAGTCGTAACGGAATTCCTTCAACACCTGCATCTGCCCGGAGGATTCACCCTTGCGCCAGAACTGGTTGCGCGAACGTGACCAGTAACAGACGCGCCCGGTTTGCAGGGTTTCCTCGATACTGGCGCGGTTCATCCACGCCATCATCAGCACTTCGTTGCTGTCGTACTGCTGCGCAATTGCCGGAATCAGGCCGTCAGCATTGTATTTGAGGGAATCAAGCGCTTCGGCAAGAGCAGCCATCAGATCACCTGCCCCGGCAATTTGCGTGTGTAGCCAGCCGCTTCCAGCTTGGCCAGGTATTCCGCCCAGTTCTGCTCCATGTTCCTGCCCAGATCGTACAACAGGTTCCAGTCGTAAATGCCACTGTCATGGTTGTCATCAAAGTACAACTGGATGGCGTAATGCCCGACCGGCTCGATGGCCTTGATGTTCACGTTTTCCTTGCCGATTTGCAGCTTTTCCTGCCCCGGCCCGTGCCCGCGTACTTCGGCGGAGGGGGAATTGACCCGCAGGTATTCACAGCTCAGGGCGTGCACTTCGTCGCCCGGCCAGGTGATCAGCAGTTCGCGGGTTTTCTGGTTCAGGGTAATGTCGATCGGTGTCATGGCAAATCTCACAGTAGGGGCGTATTGCATACGCCCTTGGCATTTTCAGGGTTCCAGCATGGGCGTATGCAATACGCCCCTACAGGATGTAACGGCTCAGGTCTTCATCCTTGACCAGTTCGCCCAGCGTATTGTTTACGTAATCAGCATCAACCGTCATCTGGTTTTCGCAATCCGGTGCATCGTACAGCACTTTTTCCAGCAAACGCTCAACCACGGTATGCAGGCGGCGCGCGCCGATATTCTCGGTGCGTTCGTTGACCTCGAAAGCGATTTCAGCAATGCGGCGCACCGCTTCCTGCGTGAAATGCAGTTCCACCCCTTCGGTTGCCAGCAGCCCCTGATACTGTTCGGTCAGGGAAGCATTCGGCTCGGTCAGGATGCGCTCGAAATCATTGGCGCTGAGGGCATCCATTTCTACACGAATAGGCAGGCGACCCTGTAATTCCGGTATTAAATCGGAGGGTTTGGCAACGTGGAATGCACCCGAGGCAATGAACAGGATATGGTCGGTCTTGACCATGCCGTATTTGGTGTTGACGGTGGAACCCTCAATCAGTGGCAGCAGATCACGCTGCACGCCTTCGCGGGAAACATCCGCCCCGCTGACCTGCCCGCTACGCGCCACCTTGTCGATTTCATCGATGAACACAATGCCGGTCTGTTCCACCGCAAACAGGGCGCGCTGCTTGAGGTCATCCTCGTTGACCATCTTGTGCGCCTCTTCCTCGGTCAGCACCTTGAGCGCATCCTTGATCTTCATCTTGCGTTTGCGCTTTTTGTGGCTGCCGATGTTCTGGAACATGCTTTGCAACTGACTGGCCATTTCCTCCATGCCCGGTGGGGTCATGATTTCCACGTTCGTGCCACCGACGGAAACATCCAGCTCGATTTCCTTGTCATCCAGCTCGCCTTCGCGCAGTTTCTTGCGGAATTTCTGCCGGGTGGCGGTATCTTCACGTGCCGGTTTGGCGGATTCATCTTCGCCGCCAGAAAGCCATTCGTTGACCGGCGTTTCCTTACGCGGCGCAGGCAGGAGGATGTCAAGGATACGTTCTTCAGCCGCCTCCTGCGCACGGTAGTTGACCTTTTCCACTTCCTGTTCGCGTAACATTTTCATCGCCATGTCGGCCAGGTCACGGATAATGGAATCAACTTCCTTGCCCACGTAACCGACTTCGGTGAACTTGGTGGCTTCGACCTTAATGAAGGGCGCATTGGCGAGGCGCGCCAGGCGGCGGGCGATTTCGGTCTTGCCCACCCCGGTCGGGCCAATCATGAGGATATTTTTCGGGGTAACTTCGTGGCGCAGCACATCATCCAGTTGCTGACGACGCCAGCGGTTACGCAGGGCAATGGCGACGGAACGCTTGGCCTTGTCCTGACCAATGACGTGTTTGTCCAGTTCCTGGACGATTTCGCGGGGAGTCATGGTGGAAACGGCCATTACAGTTCCTCGATGGTCAGATTATGGTTGCTGTAAATACAGATGTCAGCGGCGATATGTAAGCCTTTTTCGACGATTTCACGTGCCGTCAGCTCGGTGTTTTCCAGCAATGCACGCGCGCCAGCGAGGGCGAAGGAACCGCCTGAGCCAATCGCAATCAGGTCATTTTCCTGCTCCACTACGTCGCCGTTGCCAGTGATCAACAGGGAAGCAGTGGCGTCGGCCACGATCAGTAACGCTTCGAGGCGGCGCAACATGCGGTCAGTACGCCAATCCTTGGCCAGCTCTACCGCAGCGCGGGTGAGGTTACCGTTATGCGCCTGCAACTTGCTTTCAAAGCGTTCAAACAGGGTAAAAGCGTCAGCAGTACCGCCAGCAAAACCGGCCAGCACCTTGTCGTTATAGAGACGGCGAACCTTGCGGGCATTGCCCTTGAGCATGGTGTTGCCCAGCGTGACTTGTCCATCACCACCTACGACAACCTTGCCGTCGCGGCGCACGCTTAATATGGTGGTACCTCTGTATTGTTCCAAAATCTGCTCCAGATGGGTAATTCTGCCATAGGGTGAGGGCACAAACCGCCAATTTCAAGGGCTGGGGCTAACCCGCATCACCTGATAAAAATTATTGTTTAGTAAATAATCCAACCAAGTGTACTATACTGTCTGAGTTGAGGTATTTTCCCTTAAACTTCAATGGGTTGTTTGTACCACATTGTTGTTTTAATGCCACAATTAGTCCATTGTTCAAGCCAAGCCTCAAGGAGGTGCAGCATGAGTATTATCGGCATGGTAATTTTTGCCACCATCGTCGTAGCCACCTGCTACGCGACACGCTGCCTACACCGTGGTGCCGGGCGTGACCTTCCGCGCGAAATCAAGCGGACATTTTGATACGCCAACACGGTAATCCCGAAGACCTGACAAAAACAAATCTTTAGAGAGCCTCCCACCAAAAAAAATCACCTGCCCGCACCGCGCGGGCAGTGTTTTATCCGGGCTTTATTCTGCCAGGAGCAGCGCGGTTTGCAGGTACAACTCCCGCAAGCGGCGCGTCAGACTGCCCGGCTTGCCATTCCCCAGCACATGTCCGTCGATACTCACCACGGGTAGCACGAAAGCGGATGCACCCGTGCTGAAAGCTTCCGCTGCGACATAGGCTTCCGCCAGCGTAAAGCTGCGTTCTTCCAGCATCAGGCTCTGCTCATTCGCCAGTTTCAGCACGGCGGCGCGGGTAATGCCATGCAAAATATCGTTGCCGAGGTGGCGGGTAACGATTTTTCCATCCTGGGTGATGATAAAGGCGTTGTTGGCGGTGCCTTCGGTGACGTAACCGTTTTCGACCAGCCAGGCGTCATCCGCCCCTGCATTGATGGCCTGTTGCTTGGCCAGCGAAGCAGGCAGCAGCATGGTGGTCTTGATATCGCGCCGCTGCCAGCGGATATCGTCCACGCTGATGACGCAGATACCGCGTTCCGCCAACGGATTATTGCGTAACGCGGCAGTTTGCGTGAACAGGATCAGGCTGGGCGTGGCGTCCTGCGGAATGGCGAAACTGCGCTCGGGAACCATGCCACGGGTCACTTGCAGGTAGAGGATGCCTTCCTGCAAACCGTTGCGGCGGATCACTTCGCGCTGGATTTCCACCAGTTGCAGCGGCGTTACCGGCAGCTTCATGCCCAGTTCGGCGAGGGAACGTTGCAGGCGGATGAGGTGGGCGGGGTTGTCGATCATTTTGCCGTCGAGCACGGAGGTGACTTCGTACACACCATCAGCGAACAGGAAGCCACGGTCGAAAATGGAAAGTTTTGCCTCGGCAGCGGGCAGGTATTCGCCGTTGAGGTAGACGCAGGAATTATTATTCATTTAGCAGATCCATGACGGTTTACACCGCCATGATCATACGCCACACCGCGCTTAGCCGCAGCAGCTGCAATTGCGCCTGTATTTCTCCATCTTCCCAATCCCCGGATTAAACGTATTGGTCGGATCAAGCCGCTTGTAAAACTCGCGCAAACCACTTTCCGCCTCATACAAATGCCCGACATTATGCTCCGCCGGATATTTCGCCCCCCGCGTATCCAGCAATGCCAGCATCGCCTTTTTCACCGCCTTCGCATCCGCCCCCTTTTTCAGAATGTAATCCTGATGGAAAACGTGGCACATGAAATGTCCGTAATACAACGTCTGTTCCAGTTGGCTGCTGATGCTTTCCGGCAGTTGCTCCACCCAGTTTTCGTCATTGCGGCGCAGGGCAATGTCGAGCGCGAGGATAGCCCCGACCCGCTGGCTGTGTACGGTCTGGTAGCGGATGGCCGCCCCCGCTGCGGCGAAACGTTGCAGGTAAGCCTTGCTGGCTTCCTCCGACGTACATTCAAAATAGCCGCCTGCATTGGCGGGGTCGGCAAAGAATCCCGGCAGGAACGCCCGCGCCTCGGCAATGCCGCCATCGCTCATTTTCAGGATCAGGTGATGCTCATAGCGGTCGCGGAATGCCAGCAAGCGTTGCGGCAAATGCTGCGGAAACAGACAGCTTGCCCCCTGCATCACCCGGTCGCTGAGGAATTTTGGCAGCAGCGGCAGCTTGTTCAGGGTCGCATCGGTGCGCCCCTTGATGGCGAACAGCTTCGGCATCCAGTCGGTGCCCAGCTTTTCAATGGTGAGGAAAGTATCCTTGCCATATTTTTCGGCGATGTTGAAGATGTCACGGTGCATGTATTCACCCACATCCGGCACATTTGCAAACTGGCCCAGCAGGTGGCGGCGCAAGCGGGTCAGCACCTGTGGGTCATTGGTACCGATGTAGAAAGTTTGCTCCTGTTGCGCCACCGGAAACGTATCCAGCCGCACGGCAAACACCGCGACTTTCCCTGCGCAGCCGCTGGCCTCGAACAAGCGGCGTTCGTCGGCGTTGAAACGTGCCGGAGTGGCAGCATCGACATCGCGCAGGCGTTCCACATATTCACGGTCAGACGCCAGTTTGCCGCCGTCATCCACCCCATCCTTGACGAAATCGCCAGACGCCAGCCGGGTAAGGATTTCCTCCGGTGTCTCCCCCAGTTCCACGCCCAGATGGTTGACCAGTTCCAGTTTCCCCAGCGCGTTGACCCGCGCAAACAGCGCCATTTCGGTATAGGCCGGACCACGCTTGACCAGCGCCCCGCCGGAATTGTTCGCCACCCCGCCGACAATCGACGCGCCCAAACAGGACGAACCGATCACCGAATGCGGCGCACGCTTCAACGGCTTGAGCAGCTTTTCCAGCTTGTGCAAGGTCGCGCCGGGAAAACCCAACACCTGTTCGCCACCATTCAGCAGCACCAGATCATCCATCGCCAGCGTATTGATCACCACCACTTCCCGGTCGTAATCCTCGCCGCTGGGAGTGGAGCCTTCCGTCAGACCAGTGTTGGCCGCTTGCATGATGATGATGACGTTTGCGTCCACACAGGCTTGCAGCACCTGCCACAGCTTCAACAGCGAATCAGGAAACACCACCGCCAACGCACTGCCACCGCCGGAACGGAAGCCGGTGCGGTAGTGTTCGGTGCGGCGCTGGTTGGTGGCAACTTTTTCATTGCCCACAATCGACTGAAGTCTGGAAATGAGGGAATGATTCATGCAACGCCCCCTACTTATTCGCGTAAGCCACCGACGGCAGCCACGTGACAATATCCGGGAACAAGAACACAATCGCCAACCCGATCAATTGCAGGATAATGAACGGCACCACGCCCTTGTAAATATCCAGCAGCGTCACCCCCGGCGGGCAAACGCCTTTCAGGTAGAACAACGCAAACCCGACCGGTGGCGTCAGGAAGGAAGTCTGCAAGGTCACCGCCACCAGCAGCGCGAACCACACCAGTTCCGGCTTATCGACTACACCATGCCCATCCACGCCCAGCTCCATCGCCCCCACCACCGGAGCCAGCAACGGCAGCATGATCAGGGTGATTTCGATCCAGTCGAGGAAGAAACCCAACAGGAACACGATAAACAGGATGAAAATGACCAGCCCATAGCCTTCAAACGGTAGCCCGGTGAGGATGTCTTCCACGAATTCATCGCCACCCAGCTCGCGCAACACCAGCGCAAACACGGTCGCACCCACGAAAATGGCGAAAATGTAAGCCGAGGTGTTGAAGGTGTTGACCACCACCTCCTTCATCACCGCCCAGTCCAGCTTGCGGTAAGCCAGCGCCATCACGGTTGCACCCACTGCGCCAATCCCGGAAGCTTCCGTGACCGTGGCAATCCCGGCAAACACCGAACCCAGCACTGCCAGGATCATCCCCGCAGGCGGCAGGATGTCGAGGAACACGCGCCCAATCAGCTTCCAGTCGGTTTTGGTATTGTGGTCAGCCGCAAACGGCACATTTTCCGGCTTCAGCAAACCGTACACAAAGATGTAGCCCACATACAGCAGGCCCAGCAACAGGCCGGGGAACACCGCCCCCATGAACAAATCGCCTACCGACAGCGCCAACTGGTCGCCCATCACCACCAGCATGATGCTCGGCGGAATCAGGATGCCTAAACAACCCGCGCTCGCCACCGTACCCAGCGCCAGCGTCTTGCTGTAGTTCTGTTGCATCATCACCGGCAGTGACATCAGCCCCAGCAACACCACCGACGCACCGATAATCCCGGTGGAAGCCGCCAGAATGATCCCGATCAGTGTCACTGTAATGGCAAGACCACCGCGCACATTGCCGAACAGCCGCTGCATCGAATACATCATGCGTTCAGCCACACCGGACTTGTCCAGCATCAGCCCCATGAAAATGAACATCGGCAAGGCCACCAGCACCCAGTTGTCCATGATGCTGAAAATACGCCCGACTGCCAGCCCCAGCGTGGAATAATCCAGCCCGGTTACCGTATCCAGATACTCATCGGACAAATAGCCAATGCCCGTAAACAGGATCGCAATCCCCCCCAGCACCCACGCCACCGGGTAACCGCTAAACAGCAGCAGGATGAAACTGGCGAACATCGCCACCACCAGGACTTCATTGGTATCCATCACTTGTCCTCCCCGTCATGCTCATGCGCCTGCACACTGAACAGGTGACGCAGTAATGAAACCCGCCCGGAAATTTCCGGCTCCTGCTCTTCCCCCTTGTGCAACAGCAACAGGATGGATTGCAGCAGACGCGCCAGCGCCGCCACGAACAGCAGGAAAAAACTCAATGGAACAACTGACTTGACGATCCAGCGGTTACCCAGACCGGTCGGGCTGGAAGAGGATTCGCCAATTTCGTAGGCTTGCCACACCCAGGCAAGGCTATGGTGGAAAATGACGATGATGAATGGCAGCAACAGGAACAGGATGCCCAGAATTTCAATCACATGCCGCGTATTCGCCGACAAGTGCATGTGCACCAGATCCACCCGGATGTGGGTATCATTGGTCATGGCATAACTCAGGCCAAACATGATACCGACTGCGTAGAATTGCCAGATCAGCTCTTCCAGTGCCACCAGACCGTGATTAAAACCGTAACGCAGCACCACCTGTGCCAGAATGACCGCAATCACCACCACATTGATCCACGCCGCCACATGGCCGATCGCACGTACCAGACCGTTCAGCCTGTCGACCACCGGAATGCGGTACAGCGGCTCAAAGCCAGTTTGCATACCCATGTTTCACCTCCGTATTACCCCCCATCCCCAGCCCTTCCCCCGCAAGGGGTGAAGGGAGCAAGAGAAAAGAAGGGAGTGCTTCTTGTTCCCTCCCCCCTTGCGGGGGAGGGTTAGGGTGGGGGGAATTCCCCCTGTTACTTCGCTACCCGCTCAGTACCCGGACGTGGCAGGAATGCCCACTCGTTCCAGACCTTGTAATCGTTACGGAAGGTTTGCAGGTTTTCCCAGGTCGCCTTGAAATCAGCATCCTTGCCGGATTCTTCCTTGACCACTTCTTCCCACTTGGCGCGGAAGGCGTCCAGCATTTCATTGGACCAGTAACGGTTTTCCACACCATTCTTTTCGGTGTTTTCCTTCATCACCGGGAACTGGATGGCTTCGCCCAGCGCCAGACCGTCGAGCATGGCAGCTTTACAGGCCATTTCGAGGGTGTTCTGCTGGGCTGAACTCATTTCCTTCCACTGGTCGCCGTTGATGATCAGCTCGAAAACGGTGGCAGGCTGATGCCAGCCGGGGAAGTAGTTGTATTTCAGGATCTTGCTGAAACCCAGCCCCTTGTCGATGGCAGGCATGGAGAATTCGGTCGCATCAATCGCACCCTTTTCCAGCGCCGGGAAGATTTCCTTGGAAGGCAGCAGCGAGGTGGAAACACCCAGCTTTTCCATCACCAGCGCACCCAGACCGAAGAAGCGCATCCGCAGCCCTTGCAGGTCTTCCGGCTTGTCGATCGGCTTGGAGAACCAGCCGGAAGTTTCCGGCGCAATAATGCTGCACGGAATGGCGTGGACATTGAGTTTTTTCTTGTCGTACATGTCCTGCCACAGCTTGCGGCCTTCACCGTAGTAAATCCAGGCGAGGAATTCCGGCGCATCCGGCCCGAACGGCACGGCGGAGAAAATCGCGCCCTGCTGCCCCAGCGTGCCAGTGTTATAGCCGGGGGTAGTCCAGCCAGCGTTGACCTGCCCCTTGTTGACCGCTTCGAGGATTTCCTTGGGTGGAATCAGCTTGTCCGGTTCGTAGATTTTCAGCTTCACGCTGCTATCCATCGCGTCGAGCTGCTCAGCCAGCCAGGCCGGGGTGCTGCCCAGACCTTGCAGGTGCGTGCCGAAATAGACTGGCACTTTCAGCAGGACTTTTTTGTCATCTTCGGCATTCGCAGTAGTAGCGGATGTGAGCAGGGCAACAGCAACGGCAACAGCGGTCGCCACACGGGTCAGTTTACGCAACATGGTTTCTCCTCCAGCTTGAAAGCGTATCGTTTAAATTGGTAATACCAATTATCCAGATTATCAAACCAATTCCTTAATTGGTCAGTCCGGCAATTCTTATCCATAACATTTGCGCTTGTCAACAATGTTTTCAATACATTAGCGAAACCTGATACAGGTAGTGGCTGGCAGGGAATTGCATTTGACCGGAAGAAGCCCTACACTACCCGAAAAATTGGTAAGACCAAATGAGCCATACAGAAACCATGAAAAAGCCAAGAATCGCTGAACAAATCGCTGAACAACTGGAAGCCATGATTGTGGAGGGCAATATGCAGCCCGGTGACCGCCTGCCTGCCGAACGCACCCTGGCGGAGCAGTTGGGGGTTTCGCGACCTTCATTACGCGAGGCCATCCAGACGCTGATCAGCCGTGGCCTGCTATGCTCCAAACCGGGCGGCGGCACATTCATCAAAAGCACCCTGGCCGCCGATTTCAGCGACCCGATGTTGACCCTGTTCCGTGAGAATCCTGAATACCGTTTCGACGTGCTGGAAATCCGCCATGCGCTGGAAGGCAACGCCGCCTTCTACGCCGCCCTGCGTGCCAGCGACGAAGACAAGGCACGCATCAAGCAGGCTTTCGACACCATGATTGCCCTGCACGGCAGCAAGGATCCGATGGATGAAGCGCGCGCCGATGCCGCGTTCCACCTGTCGATTGTGGAAGCCTCGCACAATCTGGTGCTGCTGCACGTCATGCAAGGGCTGTTTTCTCTGCTGCAAAACAGCATTTCGCACAACCTCGACAAGCTGTACACCATCCACCGCGTATTCGACCCGCTCAGTTGCCAGCACGAAGCCCTGATGAACGCGATCCTCGCCAGTGAACCGGAAAAAGCCCGCAAGGCCGCACAGGAACACCTCACCTTCGTGGAAGAATCCCTCAAGAAAATCGACGAGGAAGAAGCCCGCAAACTGCGCTCGATGCGCCGTCTGACCACCGTAGGAGCAGCCCTGTGAGCAAGCCCGATACCGTTTATTTCTTCGGCACCTGCCTGATCGACCTGATCTACCCGCAGGCGGGTGTATCGGCGATCCAGTTGATCCAGCGCGAAGGCGTGCAAGTCATTTTTCCGCAGGCACAAACCTGTTGCGGGCAACCGGCGTGGAACTCCGGCTACCGCGACGAAGCCCGTGCTGTCGCCCGTAGCCAGATCGCACTATTCCCCAAGCCCATTCCCATCGTCATCCCCTCCGGCTCCTGCGCCGGGATGATGAAAACCCACTACCCGGAACTGTTCGCCGGTCAGCCGGACGAAGCACAGGCGCTGGAAGTCGCCGGGCGTGTGTACGAACTTACCGAATTTCTGGTCGACGTGCTGCACATTGAATTGAAGGATTTGGGCGAACCCGTGAAAGTCGCCGTGCACACCTCCTGTTCATCCCGCCGCGAAATGGGCGTTGCCGACAGGATCGAAACGCTGCTGGATCAGCTTGCCAACGTCACCAAACTGGAACAAATCCGCAAGGCCGAATGCTGCGGCTTCGGCGGCACTTTCGCCGTCAAGCAACCGGAAATTTCCGCCTCCATGGTGCTGGAAAAGGTCGACACCATCCGTGCTACCCAAGCTGACCGTTTGGTCGGGCAGGATGCGGGTTGCCTGATGAATATTGGCGGGGCGATGGAAAAGCAGGGTGCTGCAATTCCGCATCAGCATATTGCCGAATTTTTGTGGGAACGCACCAACATGGCTTCGACTCCGCTTCCTTCGACTCCGCTCAGGAACCACAGCCACCGGACAGAGCGTCCCCTGAACGAAGCTGCGGCCCGTTCCCTGAGCGGAGTCGAAGGGAACAAGGAGACTGCCCAATGATTTCCGAATTCCGCCAACACGTCATCGAAAACCTCGCCAAACCCAAGGTCCGCGCCAACTTCCGCAAGGCAATGGATGGCCTGATGCAACGCCGCCTCGACCAGTTCCCCGACCCGCAGGAGCTCGACCGCATCCGCACGCAAGCGCAAGCGATCCGCGCCAACGCCCTGAGCAAACTGCCCGAGTTGCTGGAACAACTGGAAGCCAGACTCACCGCCAACGGCATCCACGTCCACTGGGCCGAGACCACCGAGCAAGCCAACCAGACCGTACTTGCCATCATGCAACAGCACGACGCCAAAACCCTGATCAAGGGCAAATCGATGGTTTCCGAAGAAATGGGACTGAACCATTTTCTGGAAGCACACGGCATTGATGCGCTGGAATCCGACCTGGGCGAATTCATCCTGCAACTGGCGCACGAACCGCCTTCGCACATCGTCGCCCCCGCCATCCACAAAAGCCGTCAGGACGTGGCCAAACTGTTCAACGAAAAATTCCCCGACATACCCTACACCGAGAACATCGACGAACTGACGCAAGCCGCCCGCACCATCCTGCGCGACAAGTTCTACAGCGCCGATATCGGGCTTTCCGGTGTCAATTTCGCGGTCGCTGAAACCGGCACGCTGTGTCTGGTCGAAAACGAAGGCAACGGGCGCATGTCCACCACCGTTCCGCGCGTACACATCGCCGTCACCGGCATCGAAAAAGTAGTGGAAAAGTTCAGCGACATCCCGCCTTTGCTCAGTATCCTGACCCGTTCCGCCACCGGGCAGCCGATCACCACCTACTTCAACATGATTTCCAGCCCGCGCAAACCGGGCGAAAAGGACGGCCCGGAAGAAGTACATCTGGTGCTGCTCGACAACGGGCGTTCCAATATCTACAGCGACCCCGAACTGCTCGCCACCCTGCGCTGCATCCGCTGCGGCGCGTGCATGAACCACTGCCCGGTCTACACCCGCATCGGCGGGCACAGCTACGGCACGGTCTACCCCGGCCCCATCGGCATCATCCTGGAACCGCAAAAAGCCGGGCTGGACGTACACGGCGAACTCACCCAGGCGTCGACCCTGTGCGGCGCGTGCGGGGAAGTCTGCCCGGTACGCATCCCGATTCCGACCCTGATCAACCGCCTGCGTTTTGAAGGCGTGCGCAAGGACGCCAGCACCACCCCCGGAACTGGCAGCCGCCGCAAATTACAGGAAGCTGCCGCCTGGAAAGCCTGGTCGTGGTCAGCCAGCCACCCCGCTGTCTACAATTTCGGCGCAACCGCCGCCACCCGCTTGCAGGGCATGTTACCCACCAACATGAGCGCGTGGACGAACGTGCGCTCCGCCCCCAAACTCGCCGAGAAAACCCTGCACGAACGCCTGAAAGATCTGGGAGTCGCCGATGAATAATTCTGCTGCCCGCGCCAACATCCTGCAACGCCTGAGAAAAGAAACCCCTCCCGGCCTCCCCTTGTCAGGGGAGGGGCGTTCTTGCACGCTAGTGGCAGATGCGTCTTGTTCCTCCCCTGACAAGGGGAGGTTAGGAGGGGTTTCTTCCTTCGACTGGGACAAAGCCGAACGGGTACGCCGTTTCACCGAGCGTATGCAAGCCGTCCGCGCCGAAATCCACCACGCCGACCGCCACAACTGGCTAGAGGTGCTGGTCGAAATCTGCCAGGCCAAAGGGCTGAACAACCTGCTGCTGTCACCCAATACCGCATGGGGGCAGACCATCACCGCCCAAGCCGAACGCTTTCCGTCACTACGCCATTACGACCAGCCCATCGACGACTGGAAAGAAGAAATGTTCTACGGCATCGACGCCGCTTTCACCGCCACACGCGGCGGCATTGCTGAAACCGGCACGCTGATCCTGTGGCCGGATGCAGAAGAACCACGCCAGATGTCGCTGGTTCCACCTATCCACATTGCGGTGCTGGAAACCGACCAGCTTTACACCACCTTCGCCGCAGCAGTGCAGAAACAGGGCTGGGTGGAAACCGGGCTGCCAACCAATGCGCTGCTGGTGTCCGGCCCGTCGAAGTCGGCGGATATTGAGCAGACGCTGGCGTATGGGGTGCACGGGCCGAAGGAGCTGGTGGTGATTCTGGTGTGATAACTACTTTTCGGAACCCTGGGTTATTCTAGGGTCACGCAGGGGAACGCGCAGAAAGAAACACCCTCCACACTGCACATGCTTATCATACACTCAGAAGAGAATTCTCATGGAAAAGGAGGTAAACAAGCATGACGCTCCACCTACAACTGGAATATTTGCTGGCTCTCATTGCAGGCATTGTGATTCTGATTGTCCCCAGACTACTCAATTACATTGTGGCAATTTATTTGATCGCCGTAGGCGTGATCGGGATTTTGGGTATTAGAGTCAGCTAATTGGGAGGACTCTCGTAGCCTATGGCATAGATGAGCCAGAGGAACTGTTAGTGGTTTTGGTATACTGGATGCGCTATCTTGACCCCGTGCCCCAATGGCGTATCCAGTTCCTATATGAAACCATTTTTCCTTATCCTGTTCTGCTGCTTTTTACTGCCATCAGTAGGACAGGCAACGGCTGCGGACACACCACAACTCCAGACTCCTGCCACCATTGCCCTGACTAAAGCGGAACAAATCTGGCTGGCGCAACACCAAGACACTGGCCTGCGCTATTGCTTCAGCCCCGTCTGGACACCCTATGATTTTCTGGAAGATGGCCAGCACAAGGGCATTTTTGCCGACTACCTGCAACTCATCTCCCAGCGGCTGGGTATCCCCTTGCAGCCGGTAATAAGCAATAGCTGGCATAAAGCCTTGCAGCTTGCCCGCGAGCGCAAATGTGATCTGGTGTCAGGTGCAGTCAAAACCCCCGAGCGTGAAGCCTATCTGGCGTTTACCTCGCCGTATTACCTGACCACGCATGTCCTGCTGGCAAAATCTGACCAGCCTTTCATCCAGTCGATTGCCGACATTGCGGATAGAAAAATTGCCGTGCCAGCCAAGGGAGCCATCGCGGATACGCTGCGGCAGGCTTATCCTGCCACCACCTTCATCCCGGTGAAATCGCCAGAACTGCTGTTCAAAACAGTCGAAAGTGGTGATGCCTATGCCGGGGTAGCGTCCTTCGAGCATGGGGTACAAATCGTCCAGCAAGGTTTGTACAACCTGAAGATCATCGGTAAACTTGATGACACCTACCCCATTTCCATCGCAGTGCGCAATGACGCCCCCGAGCTGCTCAGCATCATGCAAAAAGCAGTCGATTCCCTGACCCAGAGCGACCACAACACCATCAAGCGCAACTGGAGTTCGGTCAATATCATCGAAAGCCCCGACTATTCCCTGATCTGGCAAATCGCCATCGGCGCAACGCTCATTTTGCTGGGGATATTTTACTGGAACCGCAAACTGGCCCGCCTCAACACCGCACTTCAGCAAGCCAAAGAGGAAGCCGTCCGTGCCAGCCAGGCCAAAAGCGAATTCCTGACCAACATGAGCCATGAAATCCGTACCCCCATGAATGCCATGATCGGCTTTGGCTACCTGTTGCAACAAACCGAACTCACGGACAAGCAGCTTGATTACCTCAACAAAATTCAGTCATCTTCCAAATTGCTGCTGGGCATTATCGACGACATTCTGGATGTGGCGAAAATCGAAGCAGGTAAGCTCGAACTGAGCACTACTGCATTCCGGCTCACGGATGTGTTGCAACAAATGGCTTTTATGCTGGAAGAGCAGGCACGGCAAAAAGGGCTGGGCTTTCACATTCAGGTTGCAGAGGATGTGCCTTCCTGCCTGGTCGGCGACCCCCAGCGCCTTGCCCAGATTCTGCTGAACCTTGCCAGTAACGCCATCAAGTTCACCGAGCGCGGCGAAATTCGCATCGGCATTGAACGCTTAACCCAGCTTGCAGATGCCTCCCGCTTGCAGTTCCGGGTGACCGACACCGGCATTGGTATCAGTGCAGCGCAACAGGAAAAACTGTTCCTGCCTTTTTCCCAGGCAGACGCCTCCTTGTCCAGACGCTATGGCGGTAGCGGCCTGGGTCTGGTGATCAGCCAGGCGCTGGCGCGACTCATGGGCGGCGACATCAAACTGGATAGCCAACCGGGACAAGGCAGCACCTTTATTTTCACCGCAGCATTCACGGCCTGTCAGGATGGCGAGCCAGCCTACGCGGCCTCAACTGCACCAGCGGCAATAGCAGCAAACATCCACGTTTTACTGGTGGAGGATGACATCCTGAACCAGATGTTTGCCTGTGAACTGCTGAAAAAGTCGGGTGTTACCGTCACGGTGGCGAATAATGGCATGGAAGCCCTGGAAGCACTCAGGAAAACCGCTTTCCACCTGATCTTCATGGATATTCAAATGCCGCACATGGATGGCTACGAAGCCGTCAGGCTGATCCGCCAACAGCCCGCCTGGCGTCATTTGCCCATCATTGCCATGACGGCTCATGCCATCTCCGGTGAACGGGACAAATGTTTTGCCGCCGGTATGGATGACTACCTGTCCAAACCGATTGATCCATTAGGATTGGCAAATATGCTATCAAAATGGACAGCCGCTCAACGCCCGCCCGGATAAGGGCTGCTACCTCACTCCTCCTCCGGCTTTAAATCCACCCCTTCCAGATTCTGCTCAACCGTATCAGGTTTGCAGTAAACCGTTGCCAGCAGGTCGCCTTTCTTTTCAACATGTACACCAGCCTCGACTTCGTGTTCATCCGTGAGACGGTCAACGCCCCAGAAAACACGGTACAGATAGTCGCCATTCGGAATGTTGACGGTGTACGACATGTAGCGCCCGATGCCATTCCACTGCCAGCTGGTGACATCATCACGCTTGGCGGCAATCGCCAGTTCCGGCTTTTTGCCCGGCTTGCCGAAGGAATAATTGATGGTTGCGTCTGCATCACAGACTTCGATCTGCTTGCCATTTTTCTGGGCAATGCAGCTAAACAGGGTTTCACTGCCGCCTTCACATTTGGCAAAAGCAGTACCAGACAGCCCTGCACCTAGCAGAACGGTAGCAATGGTGATGATGGTGGGTTTCATGGTTATCCTCGCAAGTTTTCATGGGGAAAGCTGGAGTATAAGAGCAGACACCAAACTTGTCTCCAGCCTTAATAATGCTCTGCCACCAACCTGTACCCCCACAACAAGCCAAGGCTGATGACGACCGCCAGCCCCACCAGCATTGCCGCGATGTAAGCAAACAACACAGGGGCTTTCATCATCATGCTCATGAGCGATTCTTCGTAATAGAAAAACCACTGGTGTCCCTCGGGGAAAATCCAGATGTGTAACTGGTAAAATACTTCAGTTGCGCCAAACGACAACACCGCAGCAAGCACCAGCCCCATCCCCAGCAACCCCAGCAACAACTGTCTTGCGCCAGGCAATGCCTGCCGGTAGTACAACAACACCACAAGCAGGATAAGCCACAGGATCAGCGCCCCCAAAGATGCCGTTGTGACGGTATCCAGCAAATTGGCCACATCCTGCAAATGCACAACTTCCGCTTCCGTCAGCAGCGTGTTGAGCGGCTGGCCATTCCGGTCATGGTAGCGCAACGCAGTCAGCCCTTGCCCCTGATGCTGGATACTCTCCACAATGCCATGAAACAGACGCGCCCGTTCTTCCCTCGTAGTCTGGTCGAAACCTGGCCTGACGGCGTTACGTGGCGCATATTGTGTAATATTGTCTCCCAACCCGGCATAGTCATGCAGCAAGGGGTAAGCGAAATCAACTTTCGCCAACACCACCCAGCTTAACGCCAGAGAAACCACAAAAGTCAGCAGCAGGAACACCAACCACTGCGCGAAACGCCGAATCGAAGAAATCATGGCCACCACTGTTGGGGTAATCCTCTGGTCTGGATAAGAGCGGCCATATCCATGCTGAAGGCAATCGACACATGCACCAACACGCCACCCCAAATCGTGCGGGTGCGCAACGCAAGCACCCCCAGAAACAGGCCGAACAGGATAGCGCCGGTCGCTTCCAGCCACGGCTTGGTGAAATGGATCATCAGGTAAGGCACGATCATCACAAAAATGGCATTGACGCCAAACGCTGGCCGACAGGCTTGTATGATAAAACCGCGAAAGAAAAATTCCACACACACAAACTGTGACAGGTACAGCATTTCCCACATCAGCAGGTCGGCCCAGCTACGGTTTGCCAGCCGATAAAACGGGTAATGGGTAGAAAAGTCATGACGAAAACTGACCATCACCACAAAGCAAAGGATGGGAGCCGCCAACAGCAGATACCACCCGGCGTGCTTGCGCAGCTTGCCGATCCCCAAGCCGTAATTCGCCAGCGATTCGTGGAACACCGTTTTAATCACCAGCACCGGGATGAGGATGAAACAGACAATATGCCACCCGCTCCACCAGGCTTCGCCCAACAACATAAAAAAGGGCTGCTGGCGGAATTGCTGCATGGCTGCTGGCGGGTTATCCGCCGTTGCCGCAAACCACCACTCCAACGCTGCCTGATAGCTTGTCGCATATTTCAGGTAATTCAGCATCAGCAAGCAAACAGCAATGACCATCAGCGCCATGGCCGGGCGAATATCCCATTGCGTGGCTGACCGGGGCGAACTGCTGTCAAGCGACTCCTGATGGATGTCCTGCAACACGCTCAGGAAGCGTTTGGGGTGAAACCCCGCTAATTGTTTCATGCTAGTCTGGAATCGCTATCGGGTCGGGTTTTACTTTTCCAACTGCGTTACGTCACGCACCGCACCACGGGAGGCGGAGGTGGTCATGGCAGCATAGGCTTTCAGCGCGGCGCTCACCACACGATCGCGGTTGACCGGTTTCCAGCCAGCACTGCCCTTGGCGTCCATCATTTCACGGCGTGCCGCCAGCTCTGCATCGCTGATGCGCACATTGATGGTACGGTTGGGGATGTCGATGTCGATCATGTCGCCCTCCTGTACCAGACCGATGGCACCGCCTTCCGCCGCTTCCGGGGAAACGTGGCCGATGGAAAGGCCAGAGGTGCCACCGGAAAAACGTCCGTCAGTGATCAACGCGCAGGCTTTACCCAAGCCCTTGGACTTGATGTAGGAAGTCGGGTAGAGCATTTCCTGCATACCGGGGCCGCCGCGCGGGCCTTCGTAGCGGATCAGTACGATGTCGCCTGCCACGATTTTGTCACCGAGGATACCTTCCACTGCCGCGTCCTGTGATTCGAAAATACGTGCAGGGCCGGAGAATTTGAGGATGCTTTCGTCCACACCAGCGGTTTTGACCACGCAGCCATCCAGCGCGATATTGCCGAACAGTACTGCCAAGCCGCCTTCGGTGCTGTAAGCGTGCGCTCTGTCGCGGATACAGCCATTTTCGCGGTCAAGGTCGAGCGAATCCCAACGCTTGCTTTGGCTGAAAGCGACTTGTGTCGGCACATTGCCAGGGCCTGCGCGGAAGAATTCGTGGCGTTTGGCATCGTCGGTCAGGCGTATGTCCCACAGTGACAGCGCTTCTGCCATGTTGCTGGCGTGGACAGTGCCAGCTTCGCGGTTGAGCAGCCCGGCGCGGTCGAGTTCACCGAGGATCGCCATCACGCCGCCCGCACGGTGTACGTCTTCCATGTGGTAAAGCTGGGTGGAAGGCGCAACCTTGCACAACTGTGGCACCTTGCGGCTCAGCCGGTCGATGTCGTTCATGGTGAAGGCCACGCCTGCCTCCTGTGCCGCCGCCAGCAGGTGCAGGATGGTATTGGTGGAACCACCCATGGCAATGTCCAGACACATGGCATTTTCAAAGGCAGCGAAACTGGCGATGGAACGTGGCAGCACGGATTCATCATCCTGCTCATAGTAACGTTTCGCCAGACCCACGATGATACGCCCCGCTTCCAGGAACAAGCGCTTGCGGTCGGCATGGGTCGCCAGCGTGGAACCATTGCCCGGCAGGCTCAAACCCAACGCTTCGGTCAGGCAGTTCATCGAGTTGGCAGTGAACATGCCGGAACAGGAACCGCAGGTCGGGCAGGCGGAACGCTCCATGGTTTCCACATCTGCATCGCTTTCCTTGGGGTTGGCGGCGGACACCATTGCATCAACCAGATCCAGATGCACCACCTTGCCCTGGATTACCGCCTTGCCCGACTCCATCGGCCCGCCGGAAACGAAAATGGTGGGAATGTTCAGGCGCAGCGCTGCATTCAGCATCCCCGGCGTGATCTTGTCACAATTGGAAATGCACACCAGCGCGTCGGCGCAATGCGCGTTGACCATGTATTCCACCGCATCGGCGATCAGCTCGCGCGACGGCAGCGAATACAGCATCCCGCCGTGGCCCATGGCGATGCCATCATCCACCGCGATGGTGTTGAATTCCTTGGCCACACCCCCGGCAGCTTCGATTTCGCGCGCCACCAGTTGCCCCAGGTCTTTCAGGTGCACATGACCGGGCACGAACTGGGTGAATGAATTGGCGATGGCGATGATGGGTTTCTGGAAATCCTCATCCTTCATACCGGTGGCACGCCACAGGGAACGTGCGCCAGCCATGTTGCGGCCTGCGGTCGAGGTGCGGGAACGGTAAACGGGCATGGTAAGCTCCTGAACGAAATTCTGTGCAAAGCGGTATTCTAACGCCGGAATTGCCATGTGTCATAATGTGCTGTGGTACATTGTGCTATCAGAGCTTATTAGTGGCTTTTGTATTACTCTGTTTATTAAAGATGGCAAGAGAACGGTTTATGAGTATTCCTGTTTTCCTCAGTTATCCCAGACCCCATGTATCCCGCCAAACAAAGTTCATCACCTCGGTGCAGGAATACCTGCGTATACGCGGACTTGAGCCACGTACACTTGGCGTCACTGACTATGATATGGATTCACCGCTGAAGGCCATTCGGCGTTTGATGCTTGAATCGAACGGCATGATCACCATTGCGTTCCGCCGTTTGCATATTTCTACCGGAGCAAGCAAATACGGCACTGATATGCCAGACACCACCCCAACACCTGTGCAAGACACCTGGCTTACCAGCCCATGGTGTCAGATCGAACCGGCAATGGCTTATCAGCTCGGCTTGCCAGTATTGGTGTTACGGGAAAAAGGGGTATTGGCGGAAGGGATTCTGGAAAAAGGAATAGTGGGAACCTACATGCCTGAATTCTCACTGGATGACAATCCGGATATGTACCTGAAATCACTGGAATGGAGTTCCCTGATCGGAAAATGGGAGGGTTATGTTCGCTCAGTGGTCGACACCAAGGGTAGCCCGCCAAAGTTATACTGAATACTTACGAAAGTGATATAGCCCACCACCCCAATCCGCACTAATATGGTGCGAAATTATGATGGGTATGGCTTAAGATGGTGCAAATACTAAAAGGCTACTTCGCCAAAATGAAAGGCGGTGGCAATGCTTCCCCGCATCCAATCCACTGGCGCAATGCCCTGTGTTCCTGGCTGGGCGGCTTCATCGGCATCGCGCTGCTCGGCTGGCTGGGTGGAACCGACAATCTTGCCGACCAGGATCAGCTGTTCCTGATCGGCTCGTTTGGCGCAACTGCGGTGCTGTTGTATGGCTCGCCTTCCGCGCCGTTTTCCCAGCCGAATCATGTGCTCGGTGGGCATTTCCTGTCAGCCGTGGTCGGTGTCACCGTCTACCTGCTCATGCCGGAACCAGTCTGGCTGTCATCGGCGCTGGCGGTTTCTTTCGCCATCCTGCTCATGTACCTGAGCAAAACAACCCACCCACCGGGCGGGGCAACTGCGCTGATTGCGGTCATCGGCAGCGACAAGGTTCATGCGCTGGGTTACTGGTATGTGATTGACCCGGTGATGGAGGGTATACTGCTGATGGTGCTGGTCGCCTTGGTGATGAACAATCTTTCACCGCTGCGCCGCTATCCCAACTACTGGTGGTAACATACTCCGCATGAAACGCCTGCTCATTCTCATCATCCGTGGCTACCAGCTATTCATCAGCCCCATGCTGGGCAGCAATTGCCGTTTCTACCCCACCTGTTCGCACTACGCGCAGGAAGCGGTTGAAAAACACGGCGCGCTGAAAGGAAGCTGGCTTGCCATCCGCCGCATCGGGCGCTGCAATCCGTGGCACGAAGGCGGCGTCGATCTGGTGCCGGAACCACCGGCTAAATCTTCCTGCTCGGGCTGCTCTGGCTGCGGCAAACAGGACTGATCAGCCCAGCGGAAACTCCCCGATGCTTGCGTAATACACGCCCCCGGCTGGCAACGGGCGGGATTCCAGCAAATGAAACGACCTTGCCTGCCAGGTCAGCGGCTCAATAGCGGCAGCCTGCGGTGACTGCACCACCTTGCGGCGCAAGGTGACATGCGGCGTATAGGTGGAAGCAGCATCACCCGCTGAACCACAGTTTCGGCTTACCCCGGCACAAGCTGCGGCCAGCCCGGCCAGTGCTTGCGGCACTGCGGAACAACCCGCCCACGCCACTCCCGCCCGCCGGAACCAACCCAGCCGGTCGATTTGCAGGCTGAACGTTTCGCCCTGTATTTGCTGCGCCTGTTCCAGCAGGCAATCCACCACTTCGGTGTCGCCAACGAAATGCAGGGTAATGTGCAGGTTGGCGGCAGGAACTGGCTGCCCACGCGGCAATGCAGGGTTGTGCTGCATTGCCGCCAGTTGCTTGCGCAAGGCATCATCCGGCCACAGACCGAAGAAAACGCGGCGGGGTTTGTTATTCCCCATTCGCCCCCGGTTTCAGCTTCCAGATGTCGCGGTTGTACTCTTCCATCGTGCGATCGGTGGAGAAGAACCCGCTGGAAGCCGTATTCAGGATACTCATGCGCGTCCACGCCGCCTGATCCTGCCATGCCAGCGAGACCTGTTCCTGCGCATCCACATAGCTGCGGAAATCGGCCAGCGTCATCCATGGGTCGTGCGGGCTGAGCAGCGCATCCAGCACCATGTCGAAAATGCCCGGTTCACTCATGTTGAAATGCCCGCTGCGCAGCCAGTCAATCACACCCTGCAAGTCGTCGTCACGTTCCATGTAGGTCCACGGGCGGTAATCGCGGCGCAACTCGGCCACATCCGCATCGCGCAAACCAAACAGGAAGAAGTTTTCCTCACCCACCGCTTCGAGGATTTCGATATTGGCACCGTCGTAAGTGCCGATGGTCAGCGCACCGTTCATCATGAATTTCATGTTGCCGGTGCCGGATGCCTCCTTGCCTGCCGTGGAAATCTGCTCGGAAAGGTCAGCCGCCGGGGCGATGATTTCCATGCTGGAAACCCGGTAGTTGGGGATGAAAGCGACTTTCAGGCGACCATTGACTTCCGGGTCGGTATTGACCACTTCGGCCACACTGTTGATCAGCTTGATGATGCGCTTGGCCATGGCGTAACCCGGTGCCGCCTTGCCGCCAATCAGCACGCAACGGTCGGCCCAGTTTTCCAGCCGCCCCTGTTTGATGCGGCGGTAAAGATGGATGACGTGCAGAATGTTAAGCAACTGGCGCTTGTACTCGTGGATGCGTTTCACCTGCACATCGAACAGTGCCGACGGGTTGAAATCAACGTCACATTCCTTTTTCACCAGATCTGCCAGACGCTGCTTGTTGGCCAGTTTGACCGCTCGCCATTGTGCATGAAAAGCGCTGTGTTCCGGTGCGGCCAACGGCTTGAGTTTTTCCAGTTGGGCAAGGTCACGAATCCAGCCTTCGCCGATATTCTCGCTGATCAGCGCCGTCATGCCCTGGTTGGCGTGCGCAACCCAGCGGCGCGGCGTCACGCCATTGGTCTTGTTGTTGAACTTTTCCGGCCACAATTCGTAGAAATCACGGAACAAACCGTCGACCAGCAACTGTGAATGCAGCGCTGCCACCCCGTTGACAGAGAAACTGCCAACAATCGCCAGCCACGCCATGCGCACCTGCTTGACGCCACCTTCCTCAATAATCGACATGCGGCGCTGACGCCCGGTGTCACCCGGCCACTTCATGGAAACCTCACGCAGGAAACGTGCATTGATTTCGTAAATGATTTCCAGCAGGCGTGGCAGCAGCTTGGCAAACAACGGCACTGACCAGCGCTCCAACGCTTCCGGCAACAGCGTATGGTTGGTGTAAGCCATGCAGTTGCGGGTGATATTCCATGCATCATCCCACTCCAGCCCTTTAGTGTCGACCAGAATGCGCATCAGCTCCGCGACTGCTATGGTCGGGTGGGTATCGTTCATCTGGAACACATGTTCGGCGGCAAACTTGCTGTAATCATGGTTGCCTTGCCGTTCCCACAGGCGGATGGCATCCTTGAGGCTGGCGGAAGCGAGGAAATACTGCTGGCGCAGGCGCAGTTCCTTGCCGTTTTCGCTGCTGTCGTTGGGGTATAGCACCATGGAAATGTGCTCGGCGTGGTTTTTCGCCTCCACGGCTTCGGTGTAACTGCCTGCATTGAATTCATCGAGATTGAATTCATCGGTAGCGGTCGATTTCCACAAGCGCAAGGTGTTGACGGTCTTGTTCCGGTAACCCGAAATCGGCATGTCGAACGGGATCGCCAGAACATCGTTGCTACCAACCCAGCGAACCTTCGGCTTGCCATCGTCATCGATGTAATGTTCGGTATGCCCGCCGAACTGTACGCGCTGGCTGTATTCAGGGCGCTCCAGCTCCCACGGATTGCCATCACGCAACCAGTGATCCGGCTCTTCCATCTGATAGCCATCATTGATGTGCTGACGGAACATGCCGTACTCATAGCGGATGCCATAGCCAACCACCGGCAAACCGAGTGTTGCACAACTATCCATGAAACAGGCAGCCAGCCGCCCCAGACCGCCATTGCCCAAACCGGCATCCGGCTCCTGTGAGGAAACCTCTTCCATGCTGGTGCAGTAATCAAGCAGCGCCTGTTGGGTTTCGTTGCAGATCCCCATGTTCAGCAGGTTATTGCCCAGCGAACGTCCGATCAGGAATTCCAGCGACATGTAGTAAGCACGACGCTTGCCCGGTTGCAGATACTCGCCCCAAGTGCTGCGCCAGTCCACCATCAGGCGGTCGCGCAAGGTGTAAGCCAGTGCCTCGTACATGTACACCTGCGGGCAGCCCTGGAAACGCCCCAGATAGTAAGAGAGATAACGCTGGAAATCGCTACCGAGCGCTTCCGCATCATTCGGCAGCGGATCCAGCGGAACTGCCACGTATGGGGCAAGATTGGACAGGTGCTTAGTCATATTGTCTCTCCCTTATCATATAAGGCCAGGTATTGTCTGGCGCTATTCTCCCAGCCGAAATCCTGTTGCATCCCGGTTAGCTGCAATTGCTGCCAGATGCGGGGTTGGGCAAAACAGTCAAGTGCCCGCAGGATCGCACCTCTCAGTGCGCTGGTGGTCGGCTCATAAAATACAAAGCCATTGGCAGTGCGATTTTCCAAATTGGCGGCTGAGGCATCAACCACCGTATCGGCCAGCCCGCCGGTATGGAACACGACTGGCGGTGTGCCATAACGCAGGCTGTACATCTGGTTCAGGCCACAGGGTTCAAAGCGCGAAGGCATCAGGAACAGGTCGGTTCCCGCTTCCAGCAAATGCGCCAGTTGCTCGTCATAGCCGATGAAGATGAACACCCTGTCAGGATGTTCCGCCGCCAATTGGCGCAGGCGCTGTTCAAAATAGCCATGCCCCGTGCCAACCAGTGCAAAGCGTGCATCGGTCTGCGCCAACAGCTCGGGAATGGCATTGAGTATCAGATCCACGCCTTTCTGTTCCACCAGACGACCAACCGTACCCAGCAACGGGTACGCCAGATGCGAATCGGGGTCTTGCGCGCCCAGACGCTTCAGTAAGGCAGTCTTGTTCAGACGCTTGCCCGGCTCGATTTGTTCAAGTGAATAAAAGCCTGCCAGACTCGGGTCAGCCGCAGGGTTCCACGCATCCATGTCGATACCGTTGAGGATGCCGCTCAGCTTGTAACTGCGCGAAAGCAGCAAACCATCCAGCCCGTAACCGAATGCCGGGGTGCAGATTTCCTTCGCATAGGCGGGGCTGACCGTGGTTACGGCATCAGCATACACAATGCCTGCTTTCAGCATGGAAAAGCCGCCGTAAAATTCCGCCCCTTCTGCCGACCACCAGTAACCCGGCAAATGTAGGCTGACAAAATCAACCGGTGAAAAGTGTCCGCCGTAAGCCAGATTGTGAATGGTGAAAATCCGTTTGGGTGGCTGTGGCAAGGTATCCAGAAATGCCGGAACCAGCCCGGTCTGCCAGTCGTTGGCATGCACCACGTCCGGAACCCAGCCCAGTTGCAGGGTATCGCGGGAAAGCTCCAGCACAGAGCGGGCGAACACGGTGAAACGCTCGGCGTTATCCGCCCAGTCGAAACCTTCCGGTTGCAGGTACGGGTTACCGGGGCGATCAAACAGCTCAGGGCAGTCCAGCACCCACAGCGGAAACGGAAAAGCCGCATGTTCCGCTTGCAGTATCCTGGCCGCATGGATGCGGTTTGCGCCCTGCAACTCCAGCCAACCCAGAATCCGCACACTTTCCAGCTTGCGCAACAAATCACGGTAGCCCGGCAACAACAGGCGCACATCCTGCCCAGCCTCATGCAAGGCCAAAGGCAAGCTGTAGGCGACATCACCCAATCCACCCGTTTTGACCAGTGGGTAAGCCTCACTGGCGACAAACAATACTTTCATCAACACCCTTGCAGGAACAAAGCCGCCAGCGGCGGCAAGGTTACTTCCACCGAATGCTCAAATCCCATCCATGCCTGGGATTGCACCGGAATCTCACCCGCATTGCCGCAATTGCTGCCTCCGTAATATTCCGAATCGGTATTGAGGATTTCGCGATAATGGTCAGCAGCGGGTACCCCAATACGGTACTGGTAACGGGGTACCGGAGTAAAGTTCAACAATATAATCACTTTATCACCCGGCTGCTCGCCATGCCGCACCAGGCTCAACACCGACTGGTCAGAATCGTGGCAATCGATCCACTGGAATCCACGGCTGTCGAAATCGTAATGGTGCAGGGCGGGCAAATCCCGGTACAAGCGATTCAGGTCGCGCAGCAAGTGGCGGACGCTATCGTGCGCAGGAAAACTGCACAGCGCCCAGTCCAGCTCGCGTTTCACGTTCCATTCCGACCACTGGCCAAACTCGCTGCCCATGAACAGCAGTTTCTTGCCGGGATGCGCATAATGCCACGCATAAAACAGCCGCAGGTTGGCAAACGCCTGCCAGTAATCACCCGGCATTTTGTCCAGCATGCTGTGTTTTAAATGCACCACTTCGTCATGCGACAGTGGCAGCACGAAGTTTTCCGAATAGGAATAAATCTGGCTGAAGGTCAGCAGGTTGTGGTGGTATTTACGGTGTACCGGGTTCTGCTCGATGTACTTGAGATTATCATTCATCCAGCCCATGTTCCATTTCATGCTGAAACCGAGGCCGCCAAGCTCCACCGGGCGTGATACCGCAGGCCAGGCGGTGGACTCTTCCGCAATGGTCAGGATGCCGGGGAAATAACCGTGCACCACCGTATTCATTTCACGCAGGAAAGCAATCGCCTCAATGTTTTCGCGTCCACCATACTGGTTGGGCAGCCATTCCCCGGCCTTGCGCGAATAATCCAGATACAGCATGGAAGCGACCGCATCCACCCGCAGGCCGTCGATATGGAATTCCTCAATCCAGAACAAGGCGTTGGACAACAGGAAGTTTTTCACCTCATTGCGCCCGAAATCGAAAATCAGCGTACCCCAATCCTGATGCTCGCCCCGGCGCGGGTCAGCGTGCTCGTACAACGGCTCACCCGTAAAGCGGGCCAGTGCAAAATCATCCTTGGGGAAATGCGCTGGTACCCAGTCCAGCAGCACACCAATACCCGCCTGATGGCAGGCATCGACGAAGGCACGAAAATCATCCGCCGTGCCATAACGTGCGGTCGGTGCGTAATAGCCGGAAACCTGATACCCCCAGGACTCATCCAGCGGGTGTTCCGCCACCGGCAGCAATTCGATGTGGGTGTAATTCAAATCCTGCACGTAGGGAATCAGCATTTCCGCCAGTTCCGTCCAGTTATAGAAACGCCCGTCCGGATGCTTGCGCCAGGAACCGGGATGCAGCTCGTAAACACTGAGCGGCTGGTGTTGCCAGTCGAATCGCTCACGGGCGCTGATCCAGCCTGCATCCTGCCATTGGTGGCGTTCGGCAGGCGGAATGCAGGAAGTCGTTTCCGGGCGCATGAACATCTGTTGTGCATACGGGTCGGTTTTGGTGACGATGCGATCGTGGCGGTTGAGGATTTCGTACTTGTAGGCTTCGCCAGCCTTGAGGCCGGGAATGAACAGCTCCCACACTCCGGTTTCCCCGCGCGTGCGCATTGGGTGACGGCGACCATCCCATGCATTGAAATCACCAATCACGCTCACCCGTTGCACGGCAGGAGCCCATACGGCAAACAGGGTTCCATCCACTTCATCAATGCAAGTCTGGTGAGAACCGAGTACTTTCCATGCATGGTGATGACGACCCTGCCCTAAAAGGTGTAGATCAAGCTCGCCCACCTGGGGGGCGAAGGTGTAGGGACAGATGGCATCGTGCCAGTTCCCCGACTGTTTGTCCTGCCAACGAAGGGGAGGATGAGGGTTCGTGGCAGGACTGGTCGGTGAGGGTAGTTCTGCTTCAAAACAGTCGGTGCCCTGCATGCGTGTCATGTGTCCATGCCCAACCAGCTCAACCGCTTCAGCTGCTGGCATGAAAACACGCAACACCCACAGACCAGACGGCAGAGGATGCCATCCCAGCCAATCAAACGGGTCATGGTGTCTACCTTGTTGTATTCGACTCAGATTCTCGTTCATTGCGCTGGTGTCCCTGTAATTTATCATGCAATTCTGATGCCAGAGTATCCGGCACATTCCCCCAGTCAAACCGCCACCGCCAGTTGCCATAGGCGGTTCCCGGCACATTCATGCGACCTTCCACTCCCAGACGCAGCAAATCCTGCATGGGAATCACCGCCAGCAACGCCTTGCTGCCCAAAATGGTATCCAGCATGGCGTCGGTCAGTTCCGCCGGGTCGCTGATGTCCAGCACCTGCATGACATGCAGCTGCATCTCCTCATCCAGACCGGCAAACCAGCCCAGCAAGGTGTCATTGTCGTGCGTGCCAGTGTAATACACGGTATTTTCCCGCACGTTCTGTGGCTTGTGCGGGTTGTCTTCATAGTGGTCAAAGCCGAACTGCAACACACTCATGCCCGGCAGGCCGTACTTGTCGCGTAAGGCCGTGACATCAGGCGTAATGACGCCGAGGTCCTCCGCCACCAGTGGAATTTCACCCATTTCGGCCTGGATGCTGGTGAGCATGGCATCGCCCGGCACATTTTCCCACTCACCGTTCATGGCGGTTTCCTCGCTGGCTGGAATCATCCAGCTTGCTGCCAGTCCACGGAAATGGTCGATACGCACCAGATCGAAAAATTCGAAGTGATATTGCAGCCGCTGCTTCCACCACAAGTAGTTTTCGGCCTGCATGTATTCCCAGTTATAGTGCGGGTTGCCCCAGCGCTGCCCTGTTGCGGAGAAATAATCGGGTGGAACGCCAGTGACGAAGGTCGGTGCGCCGGTTGCATCCAGCAGGAAGCGTTCCGGGTGCGCCCAGACATCGGCGCTGTCGTAAGCGACGAAAATCGGCATGTCGCCAAACAGGGCAACACCCTTTTGCGCTGCATATGCACGTAATTGTTGCCATTGGAGCCAGTAATCGTATTGGCTGTGGATGATGACAGCGAGTTCTTCCGCGTAGTCACTGCGGGTCTGGAACAGCGCCCCAGGGCTGTGGCTACGGTAAGCTTGCGGCCATTCATGCCATTCATGCCCGCTGAACTGCTGTTTCAGCACCATGAACAGGGCGTAATCTTCCACCCAGTGTTTCTGGGTTGCATACCAAAGGTCGAAAGACTGCGGCTGCGCCGTACCCCTCACCCCTAACCCCTCTCCTCCAAACAACCCCGGATTGACCGCAAACGCCGAAGCGCACTGATACGGCGAAAAACCAACCAGCGGCACACCCAACGGCAACATCTGCCAAACCTTGATGCCCGCTTCCGCCAGCCAGTCGATCCAGCGGTAAGCATCCGCATCCAGTTTGCCGGAAGGCAACGAAGTCGGATGCAGCAGCACGCCTGCCGCCCGACCAATTCCTTGTAATGTACTCATCAGGTATTCCTGCGCATGGTGCCAGCGTTTTCGGCAGCGCCGCCGCCGTGGGAAACGGGTTGATCCAGATAGGCAGGTGCTTCCACGCCCAGCAAGGCGTAGAGTTTGCGCAGTTGCCGCCGGTACAGGCGCTCGAAATCACGCACACTGTCAGACGGGTTGTAATCGCCGAACCACCAGAACCAGTCAGAGCCTTCGCACACGCCCAACTGGCGGCTGGCGAGTTCCTGCTGGTGGGCATCCAGCGTGCCGGAGAGCATTACTTCGTCAAATACCTGCTTGGCTTCGGCAAGGTACTCCCAGCCCCGGTTCTTGTCAGTTGAACCGATCCAGGTCGAAAACGAGCCATACACCCAGCTCCCTGCACAGATGGAAGGCAGTAACCGGGTAGCCAGAGTCTTGCTGACATCCGCAAACGTGGTCATCCTGATCTGGTCGGAACTGCACAGTGCCGTGTACAGCGCATCGAGGAAATATCCGCCATTGTTGGGGTAGTATTCCCACGCATTTTCCCCGTCCAGAATGATGGAAACCACCTGTTGTGGCGCATTGTGGTTGAGGAATACGGTAATGTTTTCCAGATGCTGGATGAAATCGGCTACCGCATCGCGGGCATGCCAGTCGCTGTACTTGAAACCGATCAGGTCGGAAAGCCCATCATCCCGGAAAAACAGGCGGACATCCGATTTTGGCTGCCGGTAAGGCATGAACAGGCTGCGCTTGGAACGCTCATCTTCGCCATCAATACCTGACAGGCGGCAACTGTTACGCCACACGCCTTCGCCAGAAGCCGTCCAGCGAATTCCAGCCTCATCCAGCAGGCGCACGGCATCGTCACTGATGCCGCCTTCCGACAGCCACACGCCCTGGGGTTTCATGCCGAAATATTTTTCAAACAATTCGATGCCACGCTGGATATGCCAGCGGGAACGCTCTTCCCCACCCGGATAAGCGACTGCCTGTGGGGCAGGCGCATTCGGCAATGAACAACGCATATTGGCGAAATCATTCAACAACGGCACGATCGGGTGCATGTAGGGCGTCATCGACAGCTCCACCCGCCCCTTTTCCGCCAGCTTGCGGTAGCGCGGAATGATGCCTGCCAGACAGTCGCGGATTACTTCCAGCAAGTCACGCCGGTCGGCTGCCGAGAATTCGCTGCCCTTTTTCAGCAGGCGTTCAACCACAGGCAAATCCTGCAAGGACTGGCCCAGCCATACCAGGTGATACCACGTCAGCATATCGAGGAAATACTGATCGCTCAGGTATACCAGCGAGCAGCGGAAGCGCTGGCTGCCAATGCCGCTTTCATCGGTTGCCCCGATAATCTTGAACAGGCGCTGGAAAGGCGCATGCGGGTGAATCATGGTCGGCGCATGGCAACGCTGGCATTCCCCGATCAGCTCGGCGCGGGCGGCGCTATCGGCTGGCACAGGCTCCACCCCGGCCAGCAGGTTCAGCAGCCTGTCCGCCATTGGCTTGCCATCTTTCAGGAAAGCATTCAACTGGCGGGCGTAATCGTCGATCTGTTCCAGCAGGATCGGCGCGAAATTGACCACGCAACGCATTCTGGCATGTTTTTCCAGATGCGCCGCCATGTCACTGTAATCCTTCATCCCGTGCAGATATACCCATGGCAACCGGTAGTCGCCATCCAGCCCGTCACGATACCAGGGCTGGTGCATATGCCAGCACAGAACAACATTCAACTGGCCATTCGCCATAGCATGTCCTTGTCGCCGGAGCGAAGTTTTTGTCCCATCATTTCAGCAGTCACCAGCACAATGCCCTCGGGCGTGACGTGGAAGCGCTTGCGGTCGATTTCCAGATCCTCGCCGATGACCATGCCATCCGGAATCACTGTGCCCTTGTCGATAATCGCCTTGGTAATACGGCAATTTTCACCAATACTGACCTTGGGCAGGATGACACTGTCCTTGATATGGGAATATTTCTCAATAGTGGTGGCGAAAAATACCATCGAACGTTTGATACGTGCACCTGAAATGATACAGCCTGCCGAAATCAGGGAATCAATGGCTTCCCCACGGCAACCTTCGTCGTCGAATACAAATTTGGCGGGCGGGTATTGCGGCTGGTAAGTCCAGATCGGCCAGTCGCGGTCATACAGGTTCAGTTCTGGCTCGACAGAGCACAACTCCATGTTGGCCTGCCAGTAGGAGTGTACCGTGCCCACATCGCGCCAGTAAGCGGGCTCGCCATTATCCTTGCGGAACGGGAATGCCATCGCTTTGGCTTTGTGGATATTGGAAGGAATGATGTCCTTGCCGAAATCGCGCGAAGAATGCAGTTTGTCTGCATCCTCATACAACACCTTGTAGAGGAAATCGCGCGAGAAAATGTAAATGCCCATGGACGCCAGCGCCATGCCGGGCTTGCCGGGAATTTCCTCCGGCTCACTCGGCTTTTCCAGGAACTTGGTAATACGCAAGCCGCCATCCACCGACATGACACCAAAGCCTTTGGCCTCTTCCACCGGCACTTCGATACAGCCGACGGTGAAATCCGCGCCGGAATTGACGTGGTGTACCAGCATTCTGGAATAGTCCATGGTGTAGATATGGTCGCCACCCAGCACCAGCACGTAATCCGGGTCATGGCGCTGCACGATGTCGAGGTTCTGGAACAGGGCGTCAGCCGTGCCCTGGTACCATTCCTTTTTGCTGGTGCGCTGCTGGGCGGGGAGAATTTCGACAAACTCGCCGATTTCAGCACGCATGAAACCCCAGGCACGTTGCAGGTGACGGATCATGGAATGTGATTTGTACTGCGTCAGCACCCCAACCCGACGAATGCCGGAATTCACGCAATTCGACAGGGCAAAGTCGATAATGCGGTACTTGCCACCAAACGGTACGGCGGGTTTGGCACGCCATAAAGTCAGATCTTTCAAACGTGAACCCTCCCCACCTGCCAGCACCAACGCCAGCGTTTTGCGGGTCAGTTCCGTGACCATTTTCGGCTCGGTGTAATAACGGTACAACTTCGCCTGTTGCTGTTTGTCGAGTGTCATAGTTTTCCTCTCTCTAATCCTTGGTATGGTGTAACGCAGCTTCCAATGCGCCTTGCAAGCCCAGTCGCGTATTGGTAATCAGGTAAATGGGCATCTGCCGAACCAGCTCCGACATCCTGCCCTTGTCAAAACAGGCATCCAGAAAACCCTGCGTCTGTAACCACGGCTGGATGCGGGCAGAAATGCCGCCACCGAGGTACAAGCCGCCCCTGGGCTGATACAGCAGGGCGAGGTTGCCAACCCAGTTGGCATAAAGGTCAGTAAATAGTTGCATGGCAGCAAGCGCCACCGGGTCACCCGCCTGCGCTGCGCTGTTGACCACAGCGCCATTGCGCTCGCGCAGTTCCACCGGAATTTCACCCGTCATGTCCAGCAGGCAGAACTGATAAACCTGATTGACGCCGGGGCCGGACAATACCCGTTCCCACGAAACATGGCTGAAACGCTGGCGCATGAAAGCCAGCAGGCGTTCCTGTTGCGCATTGGCCGGGGAAAAGTCGGTGTGGCCGCCTTCGGTGGGAAAGGTATGGTAGCGCCCCGCGTGGTCGGCCTGCATCCAGGCCAGCCCAAGACCGGTACCAGCGCCCGTAATGACGCGGATGGCCCCCTCACCCCCCGGCCCCCTCTCCCTCAAGGGGAGAGGGGGAGCAAGAAAAGAGTCTCTTAGCCCCTCTCCCCTTGAGGGAGAGGGGTTGGGGTGAGGGGTAACGCCCTCATTCAGCACCACATAATCGTCTGGCGTCAGGGTGACGACACCTTCGGCAGCGGCCTGGAAGTCGTTGATGAACAGCAGGCGCGGCGTTTCCAGCAGACCTTGCAGGGAAGCATGTTCCAGCACCCAGTCAAGATTGGTCAGGCGGATGGGCTGGCCGGATTGCACCGACCCCGGCAGGGCGAGGCAAACAGCGTCCGGCTTGCCGGGCTGGCTGGCATCATTCAGGAACTGCTGCATCAGGGCTTCGGCACTGGGGAAGTCTGCACTGGCATAGACATGCTCAAAGCGCACCTCCACCTTGCTGCCAGCCATTTGCGCCCACGCCAGCCAGCTCTTGGTTCCGCCAATGTCGCCCGCAATGATTTCCATGCAATGTCCTGTGGTTAACGTATTATCTTTTTTACCCAATTATCTTTTTTACCCACTATTTGTTCCGCAACTGGCGGTAATGGTTGATCAGGCCATTGGTGGAAGCATCGTGTGTTTTCACGCTGTCTTCCGCAACCAGTTCCGGCTGAATGCGTTTGGCCAGTTGCTTGCCAAGTTCCACGCCCCACTGGTCGTAGGAATTCAGGTTCCAGATAATGCCCTGCACGAAAATCTTGTGTTCATACAAGGCAATCAGCATGCCAAGCGTGTAGGGTGTCAGCTCATTCAGCAAGAGGGCATTACTGGGGTGATTACCGGCAAACACTTTCGGTGAAATCGGCGGCGTCACGCCGGTCGTCAGGCATTCTTGCTGGGTGCGCCCGCGCATCAGGGCTTCGGTCTGCGCCAGGAAATTGGCCATCAGGATGTCGTGATGTTCCTGCATGCCACTCGGCTCTGTCACCGAAATGATGAAATCCGCCGGAATCAGGCGCGTTCCCTGATGGATCAGTTGATAGAAAGCGTGCTGACCATTGATGCCGGTCGTGCCCCAGATAATCGGGCCAGTGCTGTAATCGACAACCTGCCCGTCACGGTCGACGGACTTACCGTTGCTTTCCATATCCGCCTGTTGCAGGTACAGCGGCAGGCTGCGCAGATAGTGATCGTAAGGCAGGACAGCCTGCGATTCCGCACCGAAGAAATTGCTGTACCAGACACCCAGCAGGGCGAGGATTACCGGCATGTTTTGCGCCAGCGGTGCATCGCGGAAATGCGTATCCATGGCATGCGCGCCGTCCAGCAGTGCAAGGAAGTTTTTCTCCCCAACCGCCAGCACAATGGAAAGCCCGATGGCTGACCACAACGAATAGCGCCCGCCGACCCAATCCCAGAAACCGAACATGTTACCGGGGTCAATGCCGAAATCGGTGACTGCCTCCTCGTTGGTGGAAACTGCCACGAAATGCCGCGCGATATGGGCTTTTTCATGCGCATGTTGGAGGAACCAGCCGCGTGCATAATGCGCGTTGGTCATGGTTTCCTGCGTGGTGAAGGTCTTGGAGGCGACGATGAACAGGGTGGTTTCCGGATCAAGCGTTTCCAGCTTTTCCTTGACGTGCGCACCATCAATGTTGGAGATGAAATGCATCTTCAGGCGTGGGTGGCGGCATACTTTCAGCGCCTGATACACCATGTGCGGGCCGAGGTCGGAACCGCCAATGCCAATGTTGACCACATCCACAATCGGCTTGCCGGTGAAACCCAGCCATGCGCCACTACGCACCTGTTCGGCAAATACGCCGATGCGCTCCAGCACCTTGTTGACTGCTGGCATGACATCTTCGTCATCCACCATCACCGGGGTGTTGCTGCGGTTGCGCAAGGCGGTATGCAACACGGCGCGGCCTTCGGTATTGTTGATTTTTTCGCCCGCGAACATACGGTTCCGCCAACCAGCCACATCCGCCACCTCGGCCAGTTGCACCAGCAACTGCATGGTTTCTTCAGTAATCCGGTTCTTGGAATAGTCCAGCAGAATATCGCCGGTTTGCAGGGAAAAACGCTCGAAACGCAGCGCATCAGCCGCGAAAAGCTCGCGCATGTGCACATCACGCACTGTCTGAAAATGCACCTGCAACGCATCGCATACCGGGCTGTGCAGGGCAATTTGCGGGTTTGATCCAACTGTACTGGGCATGGGAATCCTCGTTATTTTCTGACGGCGGTATGTCTTTGGAATATGTGCTTAATCGTCAGTTATGCAAATTTTATGCCCAAAGCAAACAGCAAGTCCTTGACTTTGCGCATGAGTTCTTCTTGTTTATGGTATTAAATTTTCCACTAATTAGTGTGACGACGCAATGACAGTTCATCCAAAAACACCGCTCATCGGTAAAACCGAACAAAAAACGAATCAATCCCGGAAATTTTCTATTTGCCTCCTGATGCACAGGTTCGTATATTTGGTTCGTGTTTTGTTCGGTTTTGCAGAAGGAAGGTACAGATGCTGACACGACGACAACAACAGGTCATGGACATCATCCAGACATTATACGCCCGTAACGGGTATGCCCCCACCCTGGACGAAATCGCCCAGGAAAGCGGCATCAACACCCGCAGTACGGTTCACCAACATGTGCAGGCACTGATCCGGGAAGGCCGCCTGCAAACTGCGACAGGCAAGCGCGCCTACCATATGTCGGAATCGGCAGTAGCGCGTCACCCGCAAATGTCGCTGAGCCTGCCGCTGATTGGCCGCATCGCCGCCGGTAAGCCGATCGAAGCCATCAGCGGGCGTGACGAAATCAACCCCAGCGACATCTTTACCGGCAAGGGCCGTTATGTGCTGGAAGTACGTGGTGAATCGATGATCGACATCGGCATCATGGACGGCGATTTCGTCGTCATTCAGCAACAGGAGGAAGCCCGTAACGGTGAAATCGTGGTAGCCCTGGTCGAGCGCGAGGAAGCCACCCTCAAGCGCCTGTTCCACCTGGCGGATGGCAAGATCGAACTGCGCCCGGAAAACAGCAGCATGCAACCGATGGTATACCCGGAGGAAAGCGTACAGATACAAGGGAAAATGGTCGGCCTGTTCCGCAGCTACTGATCCTTTTGCCGAAGAAACCGGGCATTTCTTCACAGCGTTCAAACAGCCCGTGACCCGACGGGAAAGCCCCTTGGGCAGCCGCATTATTGGCGCTGCCCTTTTTTTTCCAGATACATCACAAACGTCAAGGAGTAGCGAAATGAATATCGAAATACCTGAAAACGAGCTGCCAACCCTCAACAACGGCGCACACGAACCCGTCATGACACATGATGGCCTGCAAGGTCTGGGTGAAAGGATCGACTGGTCACATGTGTGGAAAGTCACCCGTGCTGTGCTGGTCATCTGGGCGGTCGGCGTATGGGCCTTGCTGATCCTGATGCCCGGTGTCGAGCAAATCAGCGATGTGGACAGTGCCACCCTGCATTTGCCTTACATGCTTATTGGTCTGGCGCTGGTAGGTGCAGTAGCGGCGGCGCACAGCCTCAAGGCTGACGGCCATCTGCTGTGGTTTCTCGGCGTGCTGCTTATGCTGGCAGGCTGGATGTAAAAGAAAGGCGTGAGGAAAGCGGCAACTTTCGACACGCCTGTTCCTGCTTTCACGGGATAGTATCTACAGGAAGGTTCTATTATGACTGATTCTGTCACAAATACCAAACTTGACCGACCAGCGTACCTGGTCGAAACCAAGTCGTTGCGCGACATACTGACCGACTTGCGCAAGGCGGAGGCGTGGCTGCTGATGGCGGCCTTCGCAGCCTTCCTCGCGTCGGCCTTTTTTGTCGTGAAATACTTCGTCGGGGGCGACATGCACCTGATGTCATGGACTGGCGAGCAATGGGCCAACGCCATGCTTGGCCTGGGAATTACTGCCGTCATCACGGCAGCGCAGGCATTCCTCTACGCCAGCGGCTACAAAGGCCCGGCTGCGGTGCTGGCAACGGTCATCGTGGTATTTTTCGGCCTGTTTTCGGAAATCTCGCAGTCAATGGAACGGGAGGATGCCACCGTGCGCACCCGTTCGGTGAGTTCCCCGGTGTTTCAGGCCGCGCTTGGCAGCATCCAGAACCTGAGCGCGCAGGCGGCAGCTCCCGTTGGCAATTCCAGGCTGTCCACCGCCAGTGGCAAACTGGCCAGGCACGAAGCGGAGCTGGCTGCCTGTAAAAGCAAGTACACCTACGCAGCCCGCATCCAGCGCTGTGAGCAATACGAGCTGGGCAAGATTGCCGAAGCGCGGGGCGAAGTGGCGGCGGCGCAAGCCAGCGCCAACGGTTCGGCAGCAGTGGTCGGTTCCGCCCTGACAGCAGCCATTTCCCAGGCTAAAACGCTGGAATATGATGAGGACAAACATTACGCCATGATCCGCCTGATCCGCGACCTGTTCAACGTGGGGGGAATCTGGGCCTCTTTCATGTTCTCGGTAATCATCATCGGCACCTTTGAGTATGCCTTTCATTTTGTTGGCGGTTACGTTGCCGACCACAAACGTGCCCTGTTGTTGATGGGGCGCGATACCGGCGGGGAACTGATTCACCCCGACGGCATGAACGGGCAATCCAGGGCCGAAGCCGGAGCCATCCCCAAGGACTACGGCAACGGGGTGCGCAACCAGTATCTGGACTGGGTAACACCTGAACGCAACGGCCAAGGCAGCGAAGCCACCAACCTGCGCAAACCCGTCGATAACCCGGCAAGCGCAAGCGCCCCAGCGGCTACCGAACCGGCGCAAGCAGCCAGCCCCGAAACTGCGCCAGTCGCCGTGGAAGCAAGTGCTGTGCAGGACGAACGCCCCGACCCGCCCAAAGCGCCAGTGCGCGACCTGACCCGTGAGCGTTTCTTCAAACTGATCTACATGGAAGTCAGGAACCGCATCATCAATGGCGACATCAAGCCGACGGTGCGCCCGGTGACGGATGCGGTAACCGAGGTGATACGCCACCACACCAAAGCGCTGGGTTTGCAGCCCTCGCTGATCGGCAAACCGGAACGGCAGAAGATTGCGGAAAAGATCCTCGCCAAACTGGAACAGGAAATGGTGTTGGTCATGAACCATGAACAAGGCATCGGCAAACCCAAATACCTGTTGGCCAGCCGTTGGGCCAACCGCCCTCCTCCGGAAATCCCGGTTGCCGGGCACATGGTTCAATAACAAGCAGCCCTGAAGCCAGCGGGTAACCCCTGATACCCGCTGACCTCTCATTCACCCTTCATTTGATGTATGTCGTGGCATACGTTCTCATTCTCCCGCAAACTACCCTCTGCCGCTAAAATCATTAAAAGTACAAACGAATCGCTAAGGGAGGATTACATGTTCCAGATTCGCATCCACGGTCGTGGCGGGCAAGGTGTTGTCACCGCCGCCGAAATGCTTTCCATCGCTGCATTCATGGAGGGTCGCCATGCACAGGCGTTTCCCAGCTTCGGCTCTGAGCGCATGGGAGCACCCGTTATGGCCTTTTGCCGCATTGACGACAAGGAAATCCGTCTGCGCGAACCCGTCCTTAATCCCGACGCCCTGATCATCCAGGACCCCGGCCTGTTGCATCAGGTCAACCTGTTTGAAGGGCTGGCGGAACGCGGGTACATCCTGATTAATTCCAACCATTCCCTGAGCGAACTGGGGCTAGGCACTTTCTTGCAAACACACCCCGGCGAACGCATCAGCGTCATCCCCGCCAGCGAGCTTGCCCTCAAATACGTAGGCCGCCCATTGCCCAATGCTGCTTTACTGGGTGGTTTCGCCGCCCTCACCGGGCTGATCCAGATGGAATCGCTGCAAGCTGCCATCCGCCAAAAATTCAACGGCAAGATTGCCGAACAGAATATCGCCGCCGCACAAGCTGCCTTTGCCCAGGTACAGGCGACCATGCAGGGAGGAAAACCATGCTGAAACAAATCGAAGGCTCCCAAGCCATCGCCGAAGCCGTCGGCCTGTGCCGCCCGGAAGTGATTTGCGCCTACCCCATCACCCCGCAGACCCACATTGTGGAAGGCTTGGGGCAAATGGTGGATCGGGGCGAAATCCAGCCTTGCGAATTCATCAATGTCGAATCCGAATTCGCTGCGCTGTCGGTCGCGATTGGTGCGAGTGCCGCCGGGGCACGGGCTTACACTGCCACCGCCAGCCAGGGTTTGCTGTTCATGGCAGAAGCGGTTTACAACGCCTCCGGCCTCGGCCTACCCATCGTCATGACCATTGGCAACCGTGCCATCGGTGCGCCGATCAATATCTGGAACGACCATCAGGACAGCCTGTCGATGCGTGATTCCGGCTGGATCCAGCTCTATGCCGAAACCAATCAGGAAGCGGTCGATCTGCACATTCAGGCATTCCGGCTGGCGGAAGAACTTTCCGTGCCGGTAATGGTGTGCGTGGATGGCTTCATCCTCACCCACGCCTACGAGCGGGTGGACATCCCGGAACAGGCACAGGTGGATGCTTTCCTGCCACCGTTTGAGCCGCGCCAAATCCTTGACCCGATCCACCCCGTCACCATCGGCGCAATGGTCGGGCCGGAAGCTTTCATGGAAGTGCGCTACCTCGCCCATTACAAGCAGATGCAAGCGCTGGGGCTGATCCCGGAACTGGCGGAAGCCTTCCAGGAGCAATTCGGGCGTGATTCCGGCGGACTGGTCAAACCGTACCGCAGCGAAGACGCCGACACCATCGTGGTCGCCCTCGGCTCGGTCAACGGCACGATCAAGGATGTGGTGGATGAACTGCGTGAGGCTGGCATGTCGATTGGCTCACTGGCAATCAGCACTTACCGCCCATTCCCGCACAAAGCGGTACGCAGTGCGCTGGAACACGTCAAACGTATCGTGGTGGTGGAAAAATCGCTGGCGCTGGGCATTGGCGGTATCGTTGCCACCGACGTGCAGATGGCGGTGGCAGGCTTGCACAAGCCGGTGCATACCGTGGTGGCAGGCTTGGGTGGCAGGCCGATTACCCGCGATTCCCTGCGCAAGCTGTTCCACCGGGCAGATGCAGGCCATCTGGAACGGCTGGAATTCCTCGACCTCAAGCACGATGTCGTCCACGAGGAAATCGCCCGCATGGAAGCCGGACGCCGTTCCGGGCCGATTGCGGAAAACATCCTGCACAGTGTCGGCACTGTCGCCAGCCAGATTCGCTAGCCCAAATTTCCTGCCCGGCTGGCAGACAGTTCGATCTGCCGCCGGAGCAGGTGGTGGAAATCAGCACACAAGTGACGTTGTAGCAGATTAAGAAAGCCCTGCTTGAATCCAGTTTTCTGGAGGGTCTCTTCTGGGCAATCACCCCTGCCGTTCATAGGGTATCCCCAATAATGCTGCTTGCTATATAAATAAATGTAGAGTCTAATGGAAACAGCGCCTCATTAATAAGTTACTTTAGTACACACAGCAATAAGTTACTTTAGTACACACAGCGCAGCTTGACATAAACCCTGGCAAGCAAGTGTTTGTTACCTCACGCACCATGGGTGGACTTATTCATATTCTGCTAGTCGTTGCCATTGTGGTCATTCTGATGCTCGTCATTTAAGGCCAACGTCCATAACACATAACAATCATGGAGTTAGATCATGGGCATTGAAGTTGGTGGCCTATTAGGTCTGGTTATACTTGTTCTTGATGTCTGGGGCATTATCAAAGTTATCCAAAGTTCAGCAGGAACAGGTACAAAAGTCCTGTGGATCGTACTCATTATGGTTTTACCTGTTGTTGGCTTGTTGCTATGGATATTAGCGGGACCTAAATAGTTATTACCACCACTGCAAAAACGCATTTATCACATTAATAGATTTTACGAAATCTGTTAAAAACCCTTTATTCCTGACCCTGCTTCTTTTTTCTGTTTAGCCGATTCAAAATAAGAGTTCCCCTCATGAAAGCACACCGCAAAACCCTGTTAAGCCATGTCCGTCAATGGGGGGCACAATCTTTCCGGGTCAATACGGTGCGGGATCACACCAAAGAAACCCAACCGTTACGCGCCGAACTGTTCAGCGCTGACCAGATGGATCGCCACGGCAGAACGCTGGCGGACACGCACCAACTGACGCAACATTCCGTTCAGGATCAGCTTCTTGACCGGCTGTCCGACAACGAAAACGTACTGGTGGAATGTTCCCGCCTGCTAACCGCCACGGTCAGCGCCAACCGCCGCTTAACACCTGCGGGCGAATGGTTGCTGGATAACTTCTACCTGATTGATGAGCAAATCCGCACCACCAAACGCCATTTGCCGCAAGGTTACAGCCGCGAATTGCCTCGTCTGGCAGACGGTGCTTCTGCCGGATTACCGCGTGTGTATGACATTGCGCTGGAAAACATTGCCCACGGCGATGGGCGTGTCGACCCGGATAGCCTTAGCCGTTTCCTCACCGCTTACCAGACCATCACACCCCTTAAGCTGGGTGAACTGTGGGCAATCCCCATCATGTTGCGCCTGGCACTGATCGAAAACCTGCGGCGCATAGCGGCACGCATTACCACCGACAAAATTGACCAGGATCTTGCCGATACCTGGGCAAACCGGATGGTCGCAGCCGCTGAAAAAGACCCCAAAAGCCTGATTCTGGTCATTGCCGACATGGCGCGTTCCAACCCACCGATGAGCACACCATTCGTGGCGGAACTGGTGCGCCGCCTGCAATGGCAAAGCGCCGCGCTGGGCTTGCCGTTGAGCTGGATTGAGCAATTACTGGCGGAATCGCACCTCACCATCGAGCAATTGGTGCAAATCGAAAGCCAGCAACAAGCCGCCGATCAGGTGTCGATTGGCAATAGCATCGGCAGTCTGCGCTTCCTCGGCTCGATGGATTGGCAGAAATTTGTCGAAACCATGAGCGTGGTTGAACAGACTTTATGCAACGATCCGGCGGGTGCTTACAGCGAGATGAATTTTGCCACCCGCGACCGCTATCGCCATGTAGTAGAAAAAATTGCCAAATACGCCCCGTATTCCGAAGGCGGCATTGCGCAATTAGCTGTGCAATTGGCGCAAGCGGGCGCGGACAAAAATGGCAATGCTGACCACACCGCGCACGTTGGTTTTTACCTGATCGACGCAGGTTTACCGCAACTCGAACAAGCCGCAGCCGCAAAACTGCCCCTGCTGAAGAAGCTGCAACAGGCCGCTTGCTGCTTACCGCTGTTCTCCTTTCTGGGCAGCATTGCGCTGCTAACCGTGCTGTTTACTGGCGGCTTACTGCTGCAAGCCCACGCTGAAGGCGTGCAGGGCTTGCCTCTGGCATTGTTGGGCATCGTGTTGGCACTCGGCACAAGCTACCTGTCGGTGGCACTGGTGAATTGGCTGGCAACCTTGCTGACTACGCCGTATGCCTTGCCGCGCATGGACTTTTCGGAAGGCATTCCCTCGCCATCGCGCACCTTGGTAATCGTGCCAACCATGCTCAGTAGCGCCCCCGGCATTGAAAGCATGATGGAAGCGCTGGAAGTGCGTTTCCTCGCCAATCGGGATGCACACCTGCATTTCGGCTTATTGACCGACTTTTTGGATGCGCCGCTGGAAACCTTGAAAGGGGATGCTGCATTGTTGCACCTCGCGCAAGCAGGTATCGACTACCTGAATGCCAAATATCCCGGCGAAGCGGGTGACATTTTCTTCCTGTTTCACCGCCCGCGCCGCTGGAATCCGCAAGCGCAAGTGTGGATGGGCTACGAACGCAAGCGCGGCAAACTGGCGGATTTGAATGCGCTGCTACGCGGTGGTGCAAAGGACGCCTTCGCGCTGATCGTGGGCGACATCACACCGCTTGCCGGGGTGAAATACGTGATTACGTTGGACACCGATACCCAGCTTCCGCGTGACGCTGCCCGCCAATTTGTGGGAACACTGGCACATCCGCTCAACCACGCGGTTTACGACCCTGCCAAGCAGCGGGTCACGCAAGGTTATGGCATCCTGCAACCCCGCGTCAGTGTCAGCCTTTCTGCCCCCAGCTTGTCGCGTTATGCCCGATTGTACGGTGGGGAATCGGGCATCGACCCTTACACCCGCGCCGTCTCCGATGTGTATCAGGATGTGTTCAAGGAAGGTTCGTTCATCGGCAAGGGCATTTACGACGTGGATGCATTCGAGCAAGCACTTGGTGGTTGCCTGCCTGAAAACTGTATTCTCAGTCACGACCTTCTGGAAGGCTGTTATGCGCGGGCGGGGTTGCTCAGTGATGTGCAGTTGTATGAAGAATACCCCGTGCGTTACAGCGCGGATGTCAGCCGTCGGCATCGCTGGATTCGTGGCGACTGGCAATTGCTGGGCTGGTTGTTGCACTCCGTACCGGGAGCGGGGAAAGAACGCCGGAAAAATCCGCTGTCGTGGCTGTCGCGCTGGAAAGTGTTCGACAATCTAAGGCGTAGTCTTACCGCTGCGGCGTTGACACTGTTACTGCTGTTGGGCTGGACTGTGTTGCCAATGGCGGGTTTCTGGACGCTGGCAGTGCTGGCGATTTTGCTGATCCCCTCCGTGAGTGCATCCTTGTTGAGTCTAGTGCGTAAGCCTACCGACTTGCTGTTAAGCCAACACCTTGCGGCTGAAATACGGGCGGCGGAAGGGCATTTTGCTCAAGCGGCATTGACGCTGATTTGCCTGCCTTACGAAGCCTATTTCAGTCTGGACGCGATTATCCGCACGGTCTGGCGGATGGCGGTTTCCAAGCAGCGGCTGTTGGAATGGAATCCGTCGAGTGAAACCAACCGCGACAGCACCACCCTTGCCGCCGTTTACCGAACGATGTGGATTACCCCGGTGATTGCCGTAGTCACAGGGTTGTATCTGATGCTGGTGCGCCCTGAAGCCTTGCTGATCGCAGCACCTATCCTGCTATTGTGGTGGTTAGCGCCTGCCATTATTTGGTGGATGAGTGAGCCACTGGCGCGGCGTACCAGCAAGCTAACACCAGACCAGACCATGTTTTTGCGCAAGACTGCCCGCAGGACGTGGGCTTATTTCGAGAATTTGGTAGGGGTGCAAGATAACTGGCTACCACCCGATAATTATCAGGTCTACCGTGATGTCGGCGTGGCGCATCGTACTTCGCCGACCAATATGGGCATGGCATTACTGGCGAATTTGTCAGCTTACGATTTTGGTTACTTGCCGCTGGGCGGGCTGATTGAGCGTACTGCGAATACCTTACGCACGATGGAACGGCTGGAACGTTACCACGGGCATTTTTATAACTGGTATGACACGCAATCGTTGCAACCGTTGTTGCCGATGTATGTGTCTACGGTGGATAGCGGCAATCTGGGTGGGCATTTACTGACCTTGCAGCCGGGGCTGCTGGCGTTGCCGGATCAGCCGATTTTGGCGGCGCGGTGGCTGGAAGGCTTGCAGGATACGTTCGGGATTGTGTTGGAAAGTACGGCGGATAAGACGCACTGGATTGCGTTGCAAACTGCGTTGGATGTTGCGGCTACTACACGCCCTACGACGTTGGTAGCGGTGAAACATTGTCTTGAACATTTGATTGCGCTGGCAGCAGAGGAAGAAACCCCTCCTAACCTCCCCTTATCAGGGGAGGGACAAGAAATCGCGGTGTCTCTTCGCTCCTCCCCTGATAAGGGGAGGCTGGGAGGGGTTTCTTCTGACGAGAACGACTGGAGCGTTGCGTTGGTGCGGCAATGCCGGTCGCATTTGGATGAATTGCGTTTCTTTGTGCCGGATGGAACAGAGAATAACGTTGAGGGCATTCCGACCTTGCGGGAATTGTTGCTGATTCCGGCAAGCAGTCGGCGGGCGCAGGAGCGGATTACAGCACTCGAACAATTAGCTATGCAAACGGGTGAACTGGCTTGCATGGCATACGATTTCCTCTACGACAAGCCGCGCCGTTTGTTTGCCATCGGCTACAACGTGACCGAACGCCACCGCGATGCCAGTTATTACGACTTGCTGGCATCCGAAACACGGCTGTGCAATTTCGTGACAATTGCGCAGGAACAAGTGCCGCAGGAAAGCTGGTTTGCTTTGGGACGCTTGCTGATTACCACCGATGGCGAACCCACGCTGTTGTCGTGGAGCGGCTCAATGTTTGAATACCTGATGCCGCTTTTAGTGATGCCGACCTATACCAATACCCTGATTGACCAGACTTACCATGCGGTGGTGCAACGCCAGATTGCCTATGGCAAACAGCGCGGCGTGCCGTGGGGTACATCGGAATCGGGTTATAACACCGTCGATGTGCATCTCAATTACCAATACCGTGCGTTTGGTGTGCCCGGTTTGGGACTGAAACGCGGGCTGGCGGAAGATTTGGTGATTGCGCCGTATGCTTCAGCGTTGGCACTGATGGTTGACCCCGAAGCCGCCTGCCACAACCTGCAACGCCTCGCCGCTGATGGTGTGGTGGGCAAGTTTGGCTTTTACGAAGCAGTCGATTACACCCCGTCACGCCAGCGGCGCGGGAAAGAGCGGGTCATCATCCAGTCGTTCATGGCGCATCATCAGGGCATGAGCTTGCTGTCACTGGCGTATTTGCTGCTGGATCGCCCGATGCAACGACGTTTTACGGCGAACCCGCAGTTTCAGGCGACGCTGTTGTTGCTGCAAGAACGCATTCCCAAAGCCACCGCGTTCTATACCCAAGCGGCGGAAGTGGCGGAAGTATTGCTGGCTTCCAGCGAACCGCAAATCCCGATCCGGGTACTCACCAACCCGAATACGCTCATCCCCGAAGTGCAGTTGTTATCCAACGGGCGTTACCACGTCATGGTAACGAATGCCGGAGGTGGTTACAGCCGTTACAAAGATTTGGCAGTCACGCGCTGGCGCGAAGACACTACCCGCGACCATTGGGGTACGTTCTGTTACATCCGCGACGTGGCGAGTGGCGCATTCTGGTCAACCGCGCATCAACCAACACTTGCTCCGGCAGACCATTATGAAGCCATTTTCTCGGAAGGCAGGGCTGAATTCCGCCGCCGTGACCACGATTTTGATACGCACATCGACATCGTGGTGTCGCCGGAAGATGATATTGGCTTGCGTCGCGTGCGTATCACCAACGACTCACCGCTACGCCGCACCATCGAAGTCACCAGTTACACCGAAGTGGTGCTGGCCTCGCCTGCCTCCGACACTTTGCACCCAGCGTTCAGCAAGCTGTTTGCGCAGACTGAAATCATCGACCCGTTGCAAGCCATTTTGTGTACACGCCGTCCTCGCGCCCTCGATGAACACAGCCCGTGGCTATTCCATTTGATGGCCGTGCATGAAGGCGAATCCAGCGGTATTTCCTATGAAACCGACCGGGCGCAATTCATCGGGCGCGGCAATACCCTAGTTGCCCCGCACGCCATGACCACCGCCGATCACCTTTCCAACAGCGTCGGCGCAGTGCTTGACCCCATTGTTGCCATTCGCCACCGCATTACCCTTGAACCGGAAGCATCGGTGACGCTCGATATGGTCATCGGCATTGCCGATACCCGTGAAGCCAGCCTGCAACTGGTGGAAAAATACCGTGACCGCCGTCTTGCCGACCGCGTATTCGATCTGGCGTGGACGCACAGCCAAGTGGTGTTGCGCCAGCTCAATGCCAGCGAAGCCGAAGCGCAACTTTACGGACGGCTTGCCAATTCGGTGATCTATTCCCATGCCGCGCTGCGGGCGGATGCCAGTACCCTGATCAGCAATCATCGCGGACAATCCGGCTTGTGGGCGCACGCCATTTCCGGCGACTTGCCGATTGTGCTGTTGCAAATCAAGGATCTGGACAATATCGAACTGGTGCGCCAAATGGTCAAAGCCCATGCCTACTGGCGTTTGAAAGGCTTGACGGTCGATCTGGTCATCTGGAACGAAGACCGTGAAGGCTACCGCCAAGTGCTGCAAGAACAAATCATGGGGCTGATTGCATGGGGCGTGGAAGCGCACGTCATTGACCGCCCCGGTGGTATTTTTGTGCGCCATGCCGACCAGATTTCCAGCGAAGACCGCATCCTGATCCAGTCCGTTGCCCGCGTCATTATCACCGACAGCAAAGGTTCGCTGACCGATCAAGTGAATCGGCGCGGCTTGCTGGATGTACGTGTCCCGCCTTTCAAACCCAGTCGCTATCCCTTCCCTGCTCCAGCAACCGTGGGCAGTTTATTGCCGCGTGACGACCTGATCCTGTTCAACGGCTTGGGTGGATTTACTGCTGATGGGCGCGAATACGTGATTACCCCGACCAACGATCAGACCACGCCAGCACCGTGGGTCAATGTGCTGGCCAATCCCCACTTTGGCACGGTGATTTCAGAAAGCGGGCAAGCCTATACCTGGGGCGAAAATGCCCACGAATACCGATTAACCCCGTGGCATAACGATCCGGTCAGCGATTTAAGCGGTGAAGCCCTGTATTTGCGCGACGAAGACAGCGGCGAGTTCTGGTCGCCCACGCCTCTACCATGTCCGGGAACGGGCGCGTATATCAGCCGCCACGGTTTCGGCTACAGCGTGTTTGAACACAATGAAAACGGCATTTACTCGGAACTCACCGTGTTTGTAGCGCTGGATGCGTCGGTCAAATTCTCGGTGCTGAAAGTACGCAACGCCTCCGGTCGTACCCGCCAGCTTTCCGCCACGGGTTACGTGGAATGGGTACTGGGCGATTTGACCCCGAAATCCGCCCCACATGTGATTACCGAATGCACTGCTCCGCAAGGCGCAGTATTCGCCCGCAACGCCTACAGCATGGAGTTTGCGGAGCGGGTAGCATTCTTCGCGGTGGATGATGCGAATCGTACTGTCACGGGCGACCGTGCCGAATTCATCGGGCGCAATGGTTCATTACGTGACCCTGCGGCACTGCAACGGGCGTACTTGTCCGGCAAAGTGGGTGCGGCACTTGACCCGTGCGCGGCAATCCAGGTGTCGTTTGAACTGGCAGCGGGACGCGAACACGAAATCGTTTTCAAGCTGGGCACGGGGCGCGATATGCACGATGCCAACACTTTGGTGCAACGTTTCCGGGGCATGGAGGCAACACTCGACGCGCTCAAACAGGTACAAAATTATTGGGTACAAACCTTGAGCACGGTGCAGGTGGAAACGCCTGACCCTGCGGTGAATATGCTCACCAATGGCTGGCTGTTGTACCAGACGCTGGGTTGCCGTTTGTGGGGACGCAGCGGTTATTACCAATCCGGCGGCGCGTTCGGTTTCCGCGACCAGTTGCAAGATGTGATGGCGTTGGTTCATGCCGAACCGCACAAAGTCCGCGAGCATTTGCTGCTGTGTGCTGGGCATCAGTTTGCAGAGGGTGATGTGCAGCATTGGTGGCATCCTCCGTCCGACCGTGGGGTGCGCACGCAATGTTCCGATGATTATTTGTGGTTGCCGCTGGTGACGTGCCGCTACATCCTGACCACGGGCGACGTGGCGGTACTGGATGAGCAACGCGGTTTCCTGAGCGGGCGTGCGGTGAATGCCGGGGAAGATTCCTACTACGACTTGCCGGGGCATTCCACTGAAGCTGCCAGCTTGTACCAGCATTGTGTCCGCGCCATCCTGCACGGCTTGCGCTTTGGCAAACACGGTTTGCCGCTGATGGGTTCAGGCGACTGGAATGACGGCATGAATCTGGTCGGCATCGAAGGCAAGGGCGAAAGCATCTGGCTGGGCTTTTTCCTGTGCGAAGTGCTGGGGCAATTTGCCGAATTGGCAAAGCAACGCAATGACATCCCCTTTGCCGAACGCTGCCAGCAGGAACGTTACCAATTGCACCAAAATCTGGAACGCCACGGCTGGGATGGCGCTTGGTATCGCCGCGCCTACTTCGACGACGGCACGCCCTTGGGTTCCAGCAGCAACCCGGAATGCCAGATTGATTCGATTGCACAAAGTTGGTCGGTATTGTCTGGCGTTGGTGCGCCCGAACGTACCGCGCAGGCGATGCAATCGCTGAATACGCATCTGGTGCGCCGTGATCACGCGCTGGTGCAATTGTTAGACCCGCCGTTCAATACTTCCGACTTGAACCCCGGTTATATCCGTGGCTATGTGCCGGGGGTGCGCGAAAACGGTGGGCAATATACCCATGCAGCGATTTGGGCGACGATGGCGTTTGCCCGTTTGGGCGACAGTTCACGCGCGTGGGAATTGCTGGGCATGATTAACCCGATCAACCACGCCAACTCACCGCAAACCGTGGCAACGTACAAGGTCGAGCCGTATGTGATTGCCGCCGACGTATACGGGGTTGCCCCGCATACCGGACGCGGCGGCTGGACGTGGTATACCGGCTCGGCAAGCTGGATGTACCGGCTGATCACCGAATCGTTGCTGGGCTTGCGGCGTGAAGGCGATAGTTTGCGCTTTGAACCGTGTTTACCCGCAGGCTGGACGGAATTCAGGATGCACTACCGCTATCGGGAAACGCTTTACCATATCACTGTGGCGCAACCAGCCGGGAATCAGGCTGCGGCAACCCTCCTGCTGGATGATGTTGAGCAGCCGGATGGCAGAATTGCGCTGGTAGACGACCACATGGAGCATTACGTGTATGCAACGCTATAAAATCCTGCACCGCACTTACTACAACTTTACCAATCCGATGAGCCTTGAGCCGCATGTGTTGCGCCTGCGTCCACGGGAAGGTCATGAACTGCGTATCGAATCCTCGCTGCTGGAGATTACCCCTCCCGCCACCCTGCGCTGGCAGCGCGATGTGGAAGACAATTGCGTGGCACTGGCGACGTTTACTTCACCTACCCGCCATCTCCTGATTGAAAGCACCACCATTATCCAGCAGTACAATGAAACCCCGCTGGATTTTTGGGTAGCCGATTATGCGCTGGACTACCCCTTTGCGTACCGGCCAGACGATCAGTTAGTGCTGGCGGCTTACCGGCAGACCAAGCAACCAGCCAGCAACCTGCTGGCAGCATGGCTTGCCAGCGTGTGGCAAGCGGGCGAACGCATCCAGACCATCACCTTGCTGCAACGTCTGAGCAGCCGCATCCAGCAAACGCTGCGCTACCAGTTACGGGAAGAAGCGGGTGTGCAATCTGCCACTGAAACCCTGTCCCTTGGCTCTGGCTCATGCCGCGACTCGGCTTACCTGTTCATGGAAGCCGCCCGCCTGCTGGGTTTTGCTGCCCGTTTCGTCAGCGGTTATCTACACGCGCCACCAACAACCACCAATTTCGGCTCAACCCACGCATGGGCTGAAGTATTCATCCCCGGTGCAGGCTGGAAAGGGTTTGACCCCAGCATCGGTACTATCGTCGGCACTGACCACGTGGCGGTTGCCGTGGCGCGCCTGCCCGAATCCGTACCGCCCGTGGCAGGTGCATTTGTAGGACCTGCGCAGGCAACGCTGGATGTGGGGGTTTGGGTGACAGCGCTATCATGATTATTGCACTGGATGATTAAATCCAGCAAAGCTCCATAATCATCCTTATTTTAACAAGCTTTATTTTTTATAAAGCTTTTCGCTAGTTATCACAATTTACCTTGCTATATTTTATAATGTAGCGCCTAATAGAAATATAAAGTTTTTCTCCTTTAATTTTGCTGGATCACCAACAAAGGAAAGGAATAAAAATATGCATCATTACAAATAAAGGAGGTATATTATGAATACCAAAGAAGATTACCAACAGAAAATCGAAGCCGAGCTAGGGTTAGCCCAAGCTAAATTAGCTGAATTTCAAGCACGGGCAAAAGTAGCATCAGCCGATACCCGCATGAGCTATAACGAGCATATGCGCGATATGGAACAGAAGTTTGATGCCACCAGAACCAAGTTGAAAGAGTTTGGTGAAGCCAGTGATGGCGCATGGGAAAACCTTAAGGATGGTGTTGAAACCGCATGGAATTCCTTGAGCACATCCGTTCAAAATGCTGCTGCCAAGTTCAAAGCCTGACTCTGCCCCGCTTCCCCTTCCCGACAAGTTTTGCTAACACACTAGCATTTTAAGGTAGTCCATCAATTTCACCCCCAAAAGGTGGGTTGCCTTATTTTTTAATTCCCTTCAATGAAGCCAATATGCGCTTTAAAGGAGCAACCTCATGGACACGAATTATCTGTCAGCCAACTGGCATCAAGCAAAAGGCAAAGTACGCGAAAAATTCGGCAAACTGACCAACGATGACTTGCTGGAAATCGGCGGCAAAATTGAAGTGCTCGTCGGTAAATTGCAAGAACGCTATGGCATGAGCCTCGAAGAAGCTGAAGCTTCCGTCACCGGCTTAAAAATTGATGCTGAAGGCATGAAGCTGGAAACCAACCTTTAACGAATAACGGATCTTTTATGAAAATCAATTTTATTTTATTTTCCTTATTAATGGCTACAACCTTGCTTGGTTGTGACAGTGCAACTGAACAGAAGGCTGTCGACGCTGCCCATACCGCCAATGAAAAGATGAAAGATACGGCTCACGAAGTCAAAGATGCAACCGTTGATGCCGCACGTGCTACTCAGGAGAAGGCGAGTGAAGCTGCCGATGCCGTGAAGGAGCAAGCCGAAAAAGCCAAAGCGGCAACCGCCGACGCTGTCGAAAACGCAGCCGAAAGGACCGCAGACAAAGCGGCACAAGAAAAGCAAGAAGCCGAAGATGCCTTGAAAAAATAATACCTTACAGTAACTTCCGTAGTAAGTGTTTGATGGTGATTTATGGATATGAATAAAATGAACAAGCCCATGCTGGCTTTCGCCGTTACTTCTGCCGTGCTAGGTACGGCTGCACCCTGGATGTAGGCGCGGAATATCACCGTCCGCTGAGCAATCAGACCCAGTTTTCCAATGAAGCGTCTGCTTCTGCCATTTTGCAAGATAGCGACAATAGCTACACGGCTAAAAATGCCATGAGCCTGACGCATGAGTTATCGGACCGGGTGGATTGGCTGAATAGTTGGGCGATGAATTACGACCACAATGATGTCACCAATGCAGATACTACTACCAATGCTGTGAGTTCTACCTACCGTTACTACATCAGCAATAAATTGGCATTTGATACTGTATTGGCTTTATCCAAAGTCGATGATGACATTGCTAATAACGGCAATGATGAAGTCGACAAGTCATTATTCATGGGCGTGACTTATCGTCTAAAATAATGTTTTTCGCATGATTGATTGAATAGTTTTCCTTATTTAAAGGGAACGGAGTATTGAGATGAAAACGTTACCTAAATTAACTGCCAGTGCAGTGACCCTTGCTGTTTTGCTGAGTCTGTCAGCGTGTTCCGGGCTGACAGCCCGCGAAAAAAATACCGCAGTGGGTGCGGGTGTTGGAGCAGTTGCCGGTAGCGTGGTAACGGGTGGATCAACAGCCGGAACAGTCGGTGGTGCAGCAGTCGGTGGGATCATAGGTCACAGCGTGCGCTAAACCATTATGAGGCTATATACCAGTTGTGATCTGGCGTTCGAGATTCCTGCACCGACGCCGTTTGTGCTGATGTTGCGCCCGCGCAGTGGTATGCAGCAATGGGTCACCAAAGAGGAATACCGCCTCGTTCCCAGCGTACCGGTGTTCGAATTCACCGATAACTACGGCAACCTCTGCCAGCGGCTGGTGGCACCGCCAGGGATTTTCACGGTGTACACCTCGGCTGAAGTGATGACCGCAGACCATGTGGATCATGCGCCGGGAGCGCCGTTTATTGAGGTGCAAAATCTTCCCGATGCTGAACTCAGTTACCTGTTGCCCAGCCGTTACTGTGAGTCAGAACGCTTTGGTCAGATGGCAACCGAGATTAGCGCAAACCAGCAGGCAGGTTACGATCAGGTTGCGGCAATTGCGGCCTGGCTGCGTGCCAATATCCGCTTTGCACCGGGCAGCAGCAACATTCCGGTGTCAGCGGTGGAGGTCAACGGCAAGCGCTCGGGAGTCTGCCGGGACTTTGCGCACCTTGGCATTGCCTTGTGCCGCAGCCTGAGCATCCCCGCCCGCATGGTAGTGGGTTATCTCTACCAACTCGACCCGATGGATTTGCACGCCTGGTTTGAAGCCTATGTCGGCGGGCGCTGGTATACGTTTGATGCCACGCAAGCCGGACTCAAAGGCGGCTATGTGGTGCTGGGCTACGGGCGGGATGCGGCGGATGTGGCGGTCTACAACCAGTTTGGCCCGGCGGTACATCCCACCGCCCAGACAGTTTGCGTGCAGCGCATCAAGGAACATTAGGTTTTTTACATGAAAACAACACTCAAATTGGCTGTCAAAGCGGTCACCTGCGCCGCTTTGTTACTCGGTATCACGGCTTGTTCCGGGACACCTGCACGCAAAGCAGCAGACGAGCGCTGGAAGCCTGCATCAGTTTGCCCACTAAACTCTGGTTTCCTGTGGAGTGAACCTGACCGCGAGTGTTTAATCAAGGAGCAACAACAATGGAAGCCTCGATATATTACCTGATACCTGTGGCCTTTATTGCCATTGTGGTTTACGTCTATCGCCCATGGGCGAAAAAGCGTTACCAAAAAGATGCCGAAATCCCGTTTGCCGATGATGACGATAAACATGACAAAGGCGCTCAGTAACGTAGCGGCAAACATCGCCGCTCAAACCATTGTACCGCCTCCCGCCGTCACCAGAACCCCGCTTTATTGGCTGAAAATCGCCAGTGCCGTCTTTATTGCGTTACTCATCATCGGTTTTTTGGCGCGTAATGCATTACTCGGCACACCCGTGGAAGCCCACGCCGTCGTTCAGGGCGAATTACGCCAAACCGTCGTTGCCAGCGGGCGCATCACCTGGCCGCAGCGCGTCTCTGTCGCAGCGGAAATCACCGGGCGGGTCAGTGCAATTCCGGTGCAGGAAGGTCAGCAAGTCAAACGCGGGCAATTGCTTATCCAGCTTGAAGACAGCACTGACCGCGCCAGCCTCGCCCAAGCCACTGCCGCCGTAGCACTCGCCGAAGCCAAACTGCGCCAGCAACGCGAAGTCGGGTTGCCGACCGCGCAAGAAACGCTGCGCCAAGCACAAGCCGATGTCGAACAAACCCGCCAACAACTCACCCGCATTCGCTCGCTCAACAGCCAGAAATACATCAGCAAAACCGAACTGGACACCGCCCAGCGTAATCTGGATGTCGCCAATAGCAAGCTGGAAGCCGCCCAATTACAAGTGCAAAGTAACCAGCCCAAAGGCAGCGATGCACTACTTGCCACCACCGCCCTGAACCAAGCCCGCGCATCCCTGCAACTCGCACAGGTCAAATTGGCGCAAACCGCCATCCTTGCCCCCGCCGACGGCACGCTAATCAGCCGCAGCATTGAACCGGGCGATATTGCCACCGCTGGCAAAGCCCTCATGGTGTTGGCAGCACAAGGCGAAACCCAGATCGAAGTGCA
>JAHJJD010000004.1 GCA_018822845.1 Gammaproteobacteria bacterium
GGCTTTCTGGGCAGAAAAGGAGACGGTGAACCGGGAGCTAAAAGCATCTGGATTGGTTTTATGCGGGTACAGGATTGTATTCTTGGGATTCAGATGGCTGGTGAGCTGGGGATGGGGTGAGTTGTGTATAAGGAGATGCGTAGCGACAACAACGCAACATCCCCACCCTGCGCCGCAGTATTGACCGAAACCACCCGCTCGGTAGCAAACCTGTGCAGATAATGCGGCCCGCCCGCCTTCGGCCCGGTGCCGGACAGCCCTTCCCCACCAAACGGCTGCACGCCGACAACCGCGCCAATCTGGTTGCGGTTGACGTAGATATTCCCTACCTTGAGCCGCGCCGTGAGATGCTCGATGGTCTGGTTGATGCGGCTGTGGATACCCAGCGTCAGCCCGTAGCCCGACTGGTTGATTGCAGCGATGACCTGATCCAGGTTGCGCCCGGCATAGCGGCAGACGTGCAGGATGGGGCCGAATTTCTCGCCGCCAATTTGGGCGATGTTGTCGATTTCGATGGCGCAGGGTGCGAAGAAAGAGCCGTGTTCACAGCCTGCCGGAAGTGCGCATTGGTGGATGAGCTTGCCGGTCTGGCTGACCTGTTGCAGATGCCGTTCCAGTTGCGCTTTGGCCTGCGGGTCGATGACCGGGCCGATGTCGGTTTGCAGCAAGGCCGGATTGCCGATGCGCAATTCCTGCATCGCGCCTTTGAGCATGGCGATGGTTTTGGCGGCGATGGCGTCCTGCAAATAGAGGATGCGCAGCGCGGAACAGCGTTGCCCGGCGCTGTTGAAGGCGGAGCGGATCACGTCATCCACCACCTGTTCGGTGAGCGCGGAGGAGTCGACGATCATGGCGTTGACCCCGCCGGTTTCGGCAATGAACGGGATGATCGCGCCGGGCCGTTGCGCCAGCGCGTTGTGGATGTGCCGCGCCGCCTGCATACCGCCGGTAAAAGCGACGCCCCCCAGTTGGGGATGTGATACCAGCGCATTGCCAACGATCGAACCTTCGCCAATGATCAACTGCAACACCTCACGCGGAACGCCCGCCTGATGCATCAGCCGCGTGGCGAAATGTGCCGTCAGCGAGCTTTGCGCCGCCGGTTTGGCGATAACCGCATTGCCAGCCGCCAGCGCCGCCGTGATCTGGCCGGTAAAGATGGCAAGCGGGAAATTCCATGGGCTGATGCAGGCGAACACCCCACGTCCATGCCAGCGCAAGCTGTTGCTTTCGCCGGTTGCGCCTTGCAGCGTGATGGGTTGCGCAAAGTCCTGCTGGCAGCGGTAAGCGTAGTAGCGGCAGAAATCGACTGCCTCGCGCACTTCCGCCAGCGCATCTTCCAGCGTCTTGCCGGTTTCGCGCACCATCAGGGCGACCAGTTCCGCACGGTGCTGTTCGTAGAGGGTGGCGATGTTTTGTAGCGTCTTGATGCGGGTTTCGACCGGCGTACTGTCCCAGTCATCGGCATGGTTGGCAGCAACCGCGAACACCTGCGCAACCGTTTCCACCCTGGCGTATTCCGCCTGCCCGACCAGCTCGTGGTGGTTGGCGGGGTTGAGCACCTCATGTTGCTCGCCGGGTTCGGTTGCGGCGCACACCAGGCTGCTGGCCCGGTACGGCTCGGGGAAGGCACGCAGCAATTCGTCTTTCAGTTGCAGCAAGGTCGGTGCATCGGTCAAATCCAGCCCGATGGAATTGCTTCGCGCAGGCTGGTAAAGGTCGCGCGGCAAGGGAATCGCCGGGTGGCGGATCGTTTCCAGTTGCCCAACCGCCTGCAACGGTTCCTCAATAATGCTTGCAATCGGCAGCTTGTCGTCCTGCACCCGGTTGATGAACGAGGTATTCGCGCCGTTTTCCAGCAAGCGCCGGATCAGGTAGGGCAACAGGTCGCGGTGGTTGCCGACCGGGGAATAAATGCGGCAAAAAACCTGCCGCTGCGTGATACCGCCAGCGCCCAGCAAGGGTTCATACAGGCTTTCGCCCATGCCCTGCAAGCGCTGAAACTCGAAGGCACGTTGCGGAGCCGCCATGTGCAGGATGGAAGCAACGGTCTGTGCATTGTGGCTGGCGAATTGCGGATGGATCAGCGCCCCCGCTTCCAGCAAGCGTTTGGCACAGGCCAGATACGAGACATCGGTGTTGAGCTTGCGCGTGAAAACGGGGTAATCGCTCAGCCCCTGCTGCTGGCAACGCTTGATTTCAGTGTCCCAGTACGCGCCTTTCACCAGACGGACATGCAGGGGGCATTGCTGCTGTTGCGCCAGATGTTCCAGCCATTCGATCAGTGGGTAAGCGCGTTTCTGGTACGCCTGTACGGCGAGGCCAAGGCCATCCCAGCGTTGCGACGCCGCGTGCCGGAACAGGGCAGCGAACAGTTCCAGCGACAGCTCCAGCCGCTCGGCCTCCTCCGCATCAACGGTCAGCAGGATATGGGCCTGCCGTGCCCTGTCGCTCAGTTCGACCAGCTTCGGCAGCAGTTCTTGCAGGATGCGTTCGCGCTGCCGGTATTCATAGCGCGGATGCAAGGCCGACAGCTTGATCGAGATACCGGGTCTTTTGCGCACATCCGCACCACCATCAGCCGCCTGTTTACCGATCTGCCCGATGGCGGACAGGTATGCCTGGAAATAAAGCTCAGCATCCCCGGCAGTACGCGCTGCCTCGCCGAGCATGTCATACGAAAAGCTGTAACCCTGCTTGCGCCAGACGTTTGAGCGTTGCAGCGCTTCCTGGATGGTGTTGCCCATCACGAACTGCCCGGCCAGAATCTTCATGCCCTGCCTGACCGATTCGCGCAGCAGCGGTTCGCCCAGTTTCTGCACCAGTGCGCCGAGGATTTCAGGCAAGGGTTGGTCGCCGAAATGTTCCCTTTCCAGCATTTTGCCGGTCAACATCAGCGCCCAAGTCGAGGCGTTGGCAAAAACCGAAGCGCTTTTGCCCAGGTGTTTGCCCCAGTCGGCACAGGCGATCTTGTCGGCAATCAGCCTGTCGGCAGTTTCATTGTCGGGAATGCGCAGAAAAGCTTCAGCCAGACACATCAACAGCACGCCTTCATCGCTGGAAAGGTCGTATTCGTGCAGGAAAGCATCCAGCCCACCGCCGGTTTTGCGTTGCTCACGGATTTTTTCCACCAGCACGGTGGCAGTTTGCTGGATATTGCGGCGGGTATGAGCCGAAAGTTCGATTTTGCCGCGCAGTGCGATGACGACGGCGGTTTCGTCGGCACGATAGAGACGGGTAAAGTCATCAAGAAAATCCATCGCTTACAGCCTCCTGCAAAAGGCCAATGCCATTGAATTTATATCGCTTTTCGAGGCATTAAGAAGGAAAGGGTAATATGGTGATTATCGCCTCTGGGCTTTATGGCTGCACAAAGGCTCATTGATTATGACCCATTTAAAGACAGTACCCGCCGGGCAGCCATCTTCGGGACACGTTGCCCGGCAACACAAGCTTTCAACCGCTGCACTACAGCGGGAGATGCAGGAGGCTAGCGCCCATTTCCCCGCCATTTCCCTGACCGGAGCGGCATGGGATATGGGTGCCGGTGTTTTCGGCTCCTCGCTGGGGCCAGAGGCGCTGGGTCACTACGTCCACTTTCCTGCCTCCATTGCCCATACCATCGGTCTGCCGCAACCCGTCGCCGCACACCATGCGCCGCTCAGCATAGCGGGCGCGCTCAGCCGGACAAGCGGCCTGTGCCTGCAACTGGCACATCAAGTTGCCGATGATGTGAGACGGAAGCAAACCATTGCCGTCATTGGCGGTGACCATAGCTGCGCCATCGGCACCTGGCATGGGGTGGCTGGCGCGCTCGGCAACCAGCGCTTCGGCCTGATCTGGATAGACGCCCACCTCGACGCCCACACGCCGCAAACCTCGCTTTCCGGCAAATTGCACGGTATGCCACTAGCAGTCCTGCTTGGTCATGGTTACCCGGAACTGGTGAGCCTGCTGGCCGAACCACCCGTGCTTGACCCGGCGCATGTCGCCATTGTCGGCGTCAGAAGCGTGGAACATGGCGAGCTGGAATTGCTGGGGGAACTCGGCGTGCGGGTCTATTTCAGCGCCGAAACCGAACAACGCGGGCTGGACGCAGTGCTGGCGGAAGCACATCAAATCGTCACTGCCGGTTCGCGCCCCTTCGGCATCAGCATCGACCTTGACGCCATTGACCCGCAGCAGGTACCCGGCGTCAATATGCCCATACCCGGCGGGCTGGACAGCGCCAGCCTGAGCCATACGCTCCAGCGCCTGTACCGCCAGAACGGCTTTCTCGGCGTGGAAATCGCTGAATTCAACCCTTTGAACGACCATGGGCAGCGTACCTTGCAAGTACTTGAAATGCTGCTCGACCCACTATTGCCGGGGCATTCGCATGGCAATACGCAGGAATCCGCCTGATGCGTAGCATACGGGCGGAAGGAGAATCGCAATGAACAACCACATCGAACTGGAAAATCGATACTGTGCACACAACTACGCGCCCCTTCCCGTGGTGTTATGCCGGGGCGAAGGTGTCCATGTCTGGGATACCGAGGGCGTGCGTTACATGGACATGATGAGCGCTTACTCCGCTGTCAGCCACGGCCACGCCCACCCGCGACTGGTAAAAGCACTGAGGAAACAGGCGGGCGAACTCGGCGTTGTTTCCCGCGCTTTTTATAGCGACAAGCTGGGCGAATTCCTGCGCAAAGCCTGCCAACTCACGCACATGGACATGGCCTTGCCGATGAACAGCGGCACAGAGGCGGTAGAAACTGCGCTCAAGGCGGCACGCAAGTGGGCATATAACGTCAAGGGCGTGGCGGAAAATCAGGCCGAAATCATTGTCTGCAAAAACAATTTCCATGGGCGCACGCTCAGCATTGTCGGGTTTTCTTCTGAAGCGCAATACCGCAAGGGGTTTGGGCCGTTTCCTGCCGGTTTCAAACAGATCCCGTTCAATGACGCAGCTGCGCTGGAAGCGGCCATCACACCCAATACGGCGGCGTTTCTGGTTGAACCGATCCAGGGCGAAGGCGGCATCATCATTCCGGATGAAGGCTATCTGGCGCATTGTGAAACGGTTTGCCGCAAGCGCAATGTGCTGCTGCTGTGCGATGAAATCCAGACCGGCCTGGGGCGCACCGGGCGTTTGCTGGCTTGCGAACATGAGCACGTCCGCCCCGATGGGCTAATGCTCGGCAAGGCGCTGGGCGGCGGTTTGTTGCCGGTTTCACTGTTTCTGGCACGCAAGGAGGTGATGGATGTTTTCACCCCCGGTGACCACGGCAGCACCTTTGGCGGCAACCCGCTAGCGGCGGCTGTCGGGCTGGAAGCCCTGAATACGCTGGTGGATGAACATCTGGTGGAACGCGCAGCAGCCATGGGCCACTATTTCATGAGAAAACTGCACCGGCTGCACAGCCCGCTGATCAGGGAGATTCGTGGCAAGGGACTCATGATCGGCATGGAAATCGACGCCAACCGGATCACTGGACGGCAGGTATGTGAAGTGCTGGCGGAACATCAGATATTGAGCAAGGAAACCCACCAAACGGTCATTCGTTTTACCCCACCGCTGGTTATTGATGAATTCCAGATCGACTGGGCAGTCCGGCAGATTTCGCGGACTTTCAGGGAGCTGGAAAAGGTGGCATGGAAACATGCAGAGGCATCCTGAAGCTGTTAGTCAGGAATTACCATTCAGTAATCATTGGACTGTGAAGCGGGTGAAATCCCTGATTATACTTTCTTGATAAAATAACCAAAAAATAAAGAAGACAGGCATCGTTCTTTAAAAGCGCCTGTTGCCAAAAAACCATTGCTGTTGTTTTAATGCGAAAATTTATTTTAATAAAACCACCCTATTTTACCCAAGAAACTTCACCACCCCACTCTCTGGAAATATTGATATAAGTCATGATAGCATGGCAAATCATATTATATAAGGGCTATTAAGAAGAATAAATGAAAACTTAAACAGAGGATAAAGAGATGAACACACGAGCAGAGAACGAGATTATCCCCAATTCTGTTTTCAAGAAAATGAATTTGATTAACTTATATAAGGATTACACTAGGGCTTTCAAGGTGAAGAATTAATCACGACCATTTGACCTCTGCAAGTGCCTGATTTCTTGATTTTAGCTGCGAACCACACTTTCATGTGTAGTGAACATCAAAGCAATCAGAGTATAAAAAACGGGCAATATCAATCTTAAGTATTTGATTTATAAGTGGTCAGTTTATCACCTTGAAAGCCCTAAGGATTACACCAGACGTCCCGAATGGGAACATCAAAATCACGACAGGATTGCGCGTACCGCTTACTTTAAATCGATGGACAGAGGCTTTCAGCCAGGCCACGAAATGGAGGATTGGATTGAAGCCAAAAAGGAAGTAAGCGAAAAACTAATGCCACATGAGTTTTTCATTTAATACGATAATTTTATAGATTTGCCCGATCACCAATAATATTGAAAGGAGTAGTTTATGTCAAAAGATACGAAAAAAACTCAGGAACTCCAAAAAGCGTCAGCAACCTACACCCCGACTCCACTGGAAGAGATGGAATCCTGGTTTGAAAATCTGTTTCCTCGCTGGATGAAACATCGCTGGGGTGAATTGGGGCCAGAAAATTTCTCGAAATTAATGACTGACTTTTCCGCCCCAAGCGTGGATGTGGTTGATCGGGACAAAGAAATCCTGGTGCGTATGGAAGTTCCCGGCATCAACAAGGCAGATCTCGACATTTCAGTCACTGACGACACAATAGCCGTCAAAGGCAGCACCAGAAAAGAAGAACAACAAGAGGAAAAAGGCGTTTATTACCGCCGTGAAATTTCCACAAAAGGCGTGGATCACATAATCAGGTTACCTGCTGCTGTCAATGCCGAACAGGCAAAAGCCAGTCTCAAGGATGGAGTGCTTGAAATCACACTGACCAAACAGGAAGACTCACAGCGCCGCAAAGTGGAAATCAGTTGAGAAACAGCATGGCTACAAAACTGAAAAAGGGAGCATAGTCCGATAATTATTGATTTTCGGGGATATGCCAGTGAGGATTCCATACAATCTCCCATAAATGCTGGTCAGGATCCTGAAAATAACCTGCATATCCTCCCCAAAAGGTGTCGTGGGCAGGCTTGACAATGACGCCTCCCGCATTGCTTGCCTGTTCCATGGCCGCATCAACTTCGGCTTTGGACGTTACATTGTGCCCGATAGTGAATTCGGTGGGACTATGGACGCCAAGTGGAAGGCCCGTATCATGGGCAATGCTTGTACGTGGCCAGATTGCCAGCTTCAAACCAGCCTGTAAGTCGAAGAACGCGACCGCGCCAGCAATTCCCGGTGATCCAAAAAGTCCTGTATAATCAATGATCCCAAAAAACGGCTCCTGTGCAAAATCGTGCGACTGAAACAGTATCCC
>JAHJJD010000064.1 GCA_018822845.1 Gammaproteobacteria bacterium
AGGGATCGACAGGGTTTTACGAAAACGCAGGGTGCCGGGTTTCGGCAAGGGATACTGTTTCAGTCGCACGATTTTGCACAGGAGCCGTTTTTTGGGATCATTGATTATACAGGACTTTTTGGATCACCGGGAATTGCTGCAGACGTGGCAGCCCAAGAGGAGCTCCTTGCCAACATACAACGCCTTACAATCCATGTTGAGAAAGACATCGCACACGAGCAAGCTCACCTTGACGAAATACGTATGAAGCTTGGTGTAAGGGCATAACTTCTCCATTGAATGAACGTTCAGCGAGAGAAATGAGGTGAAAATAGATAACGATTTCAATGCTCTAAAACGCCCAAAACACCCTATGCCCGATTTCGTGCAAGCAGCCCTAATCGAGCGTGGCTTGATGGATGCTTACCACGCCCGCCCAGCCTACCAGCAGAACGATTACCTCGGCTGGATTGCAAAGGCACAACGGGAAGAAACCAAACTGAAGCGGCTGGCGCAGATGCTGGACGAACTGGAAGCAGGAGGCATTTACATGAAGATGAAGCACCCCGCATCTTCCCGGTCATGAGTCAGGAAACCAGCATAATGAAGCGTTGTCCAATTACAGTGCCATGTGCATAGCAGTTGAGGAGGCATCATGTACAGACGCTTGATCCAACTCCAAGCCATGACAGAAAAACCACTCCACGCCGTACTACATGACGCCCGCACCATCGTCAGCCATATCTGCGGCGGGCTGGATGACATGCAACAGTTGGGCAACAAGGCGCTGGTCATTCGCGCTGAAATCTTTGCTGACAGGCTAAGCTCGCTGGTTACGGGACTGAGCAACCTTGATTTAAAAGTGGACACTGCGGGATTGCCTGACCCGGCTACGCTCGACAGTACCCTTGAATACCCGCTCACCGTGCAAATCAGTAGCTTTGCCAATGATACTGACGAACGTGTCACCATTCCCCACGTTCCAGGTTAAACAACTGCCTTTCACCTCAATACAGCTTTTCACCCTTATCCAGCATGTCGAGAAACTGCTTGAAGCGTTTCTGGCGGGTTTCCGGTTTCTTCGCGGTTTGCAGGCGGTAGCTGATGGCGTAAAGGTTCTGTTTGTTCAGGGTGGCGAAAAAGCTTTGTGCCACAGGGCGTTCTGCCAATGCCGCCATGAAATCGTCCGGGATGCTCATTTCACTGGCGGGAGCGTAGGCTGCCTCCCAACGCCCGTCTGCTTGCGCCGCTTCCACATGCGCCATGCCGGGTGGCTGCATCCGCCCCTCTGTCAGCAAGCGTTCGACGTGTTCGCAGTTGCGTTTTGACCAGTTGCTGCCCGCACGGCGCGGGGTGAAACGTTGCAGGAAAGCTTCATCGTCCAGCGATTTCTTGACGCCATCAATCCAGCCCCAGCAAAGGGCTTCGACCACTGCCTCATTCCAGTCAACGCTGGGCGTGCCGGAGGCTTTCTTGTAAATCTTCAGCCACAGTTCCGGTTCGGTGGCATGGTTGGCTGCCAGCCATTGCCAAAAGTCGGCGGATGTGGCGAAAGCGCGGATGCGGCTGGTGTTAACTTCAGGCATGTAACAGTTCCCGGATGCTGGCAAGGATGGTGCGGGCTTCAGGCGTGACCGACAACAGTGCACTTCGAACCGCATTGCGTCTCTGCCTGCCCCTCAAGCACTATACTTGAGGGGTAGCATTGGAGATAGCCAATATGAAAACCGGACTGATGCGCAAAATCTGTTGCTGGCTAATACTGGGCATCGTTGTCTGGTGGTTGCCGCCAAACGCGCCTCTGGCAGCCACGCCCAAGGCGCAGGATATTCTCTGGGTTGCAACCGATGCGGCTGGCAAGCCTGAAATCCACCTCTACTTTTTCTGGAGCGCCTCCTGCCCACACTGCCAAGAGGCACGGCCTTTCATCGAAGCACTACCGCAGCGTTATCCCTGGCTGAAACTGCATTCGCTGGAAGTTGCCAGCCACCCGGAAAACCTTGAGCAGTACATGCAGATGGCGGAGGCAGTGGGCGAAGAAGCACGTGCCGTGCCGGGCTTCCTGTTCTGCGGGGCGATGGTTAGCGGCTATGGCGGGGATGCCAGCTCAGGGGCGTTCCTGACGGCGCAACTGGAGCAGTGTTACCGCAGCGAGCAGGCAAGCCGGGGAACAACAGCGCAGGCAATAGGCAAAAGCAGCGCCACGCAACCCGTGAGCCTTCCCTGGCTGGGGGAAGTCGATCCGCAAACCCTGTCGTTGCCAGCCATGACCGTCATTCTGGCTGGGGTGGACTCCTTCAACCCTTGCGCCTTTTTTATCCTGCTGTTCCTGCTCAGCCTGCTGGCGCACGCCCGCAGCCGGGCGCGGATGCTGCTGATCGGAGGAACCTTCGTGCTGTTTTCCGGGATAATCTACTTCCTGTTCATGGCAGCGTGGCTGAATGCCTTCAGGTTGGTGGGTCAGATGCAGGGAATGACGCTGGCGGCGGGCGTGCTGGCAGTCGTGATTGCGCTGATCAATATCAAGGATTATTTCTGGTTCAGGCAGGGAGTCACCCTTGGCATCCCGGAACAGGCAAAGCCGGGGTTGTTCCGGCGTATGCGCGGCCTGCTTAACGCCGATTCCCTGGCTGTCATGCTGGTGGGGACGGTGGTGCTGGCGGTGGCGGCCAACAGCTATGAGCTGCTGTGTACGGCGGGTTTCCCGATGGTGTTCACCCGTATCCTGACCCTGCACGAATTGCCACCAGCCGCTTATTACGCCTGGCTGGCGTTGTATAACCTGATTTACGTGATCCCCTTGCTGGTCATTGTCATGCTGTTTGTCATTACCCTGGGTTCACGCAAGCTGTCGGTAAGGGAGGGGCGCACCCTCAAGCTGCTGTCGGGGCTGATGATGCTGGAACTTGGGCTGGCATTGCTGTTTGTCCCCACTGCGCTGGACAGCGTGGGGGCGGCGGTTGCGCTATTATTGGTGGCAATAGTGCTGACTTTTGCCGTAACGCGGGTCAGAGGCTGACATTAATCAGCCGACGGCGACTTGCTGACGAACAGCTCCGCAGGCGTGTTCCGCTGTCGGGTCGCCGTCGTAGACCAGCCGTTCGGGGGCGGTGATTTCGCGGAAGGTGCCTTGGCAGTGGTACACATTGCCAATTTAGGGATTTCTTCTGCGTAACATCAATGAGAAGTTCGGAGGGAGAGGCAGATCGTGTATAGAGTGGTTCAGAATATGCCCATCAAACCCGCAAACGTCGACCAATACCTGCAAAGCGGTTGTGGCCGCTGCAAGTTCGGCGGTACGCCACAATGCAAAGTGCATTCCTGGGGTGAGGAGCTTCGTCTGCTGCGGGAAATACTTCAGGCGTCAGGCTTAACCGAGGAAATAAAATGGAGCATGCCCTGCTACACCCACGACGGTAAAAACATCCTGCTGCTGAGTGCGCTGAAGGAAAGCGTGACCCTTTCCTTTTTACGTGGCGCGGACATGCAAGACCCCGAAAATATTCTGGAAAAACCCGGTGAAAATTCCCGCTTCGCCCGCTACATGCGCTTCACGGATACGCAATCCATCGCCGCACTGAAACACGCGATTCCTGCCTACATTCAAGAGGCCATAGCGCTTGAAAACGCCGGGAAGAAAGTGGATGCCAGCACCGATGCGCCGCTGGAATATCCCGAAGAACTGACCCAACTGTTTGCGGCAAACCCCGATTTTGCAAAAGCCTTCGCCGCACTTACACCGGGGCGGCAACGCGGCTATCTGCTGTATTTTTCATCGGCGAAACAGACAAAAACCCGAACGGCCCGCATCGAAAAGTGTATGCCGAAGATTTTCAGTGGCAAGGGCTGGAGCGAACAGTAAACAGAATTGGGAATACAGTCATGCAAATCACACATCTCCATGAACTGGGATGGAACCATTTTTTTCAGTCACAACTCACGCTGGCAGCGCTCGAAACCGAGTTGCCGTTCCGGGTCACTGGCGTACAACGCAACCTGATTGAATGCCTCGGCCTGGATGCGCACGGGCAGATGCAATCCGTCCAGCTTTCCACCTATCCGTGGCGGCACGAACCGCCAGAAAATCACCCCACGGTCGGCGACTGGCTAATGCTGGACAGGGACTTGCAGCCGCTTTATCTGCTGGAACGCAAAACCCTGATCAAGCGCCGCAGCGCAGGCAGTGAAGCGGTGCTGCAACTGATTGCCGCCAATATCGACACGCTGTTTGTGGTGACTTCCTGCAATGAGGAATTCAACCTCAACCGGATTGAGCGCTATCTGGTGCTGGCTGCCGAAGCCAGCATTGATGCGGTGGTGGTGCTGACCAAAAAAGATCTGTGCGCGGATACCTCGGTGTATGTGGATGCTTTGCGCAAAGACTACCCCAGCCTGCCGGTTGAGGTGATCAATGCGACCGATGCGCGGGATGTTGCAGTGCTGGAAATGTGGTGTCCGGGCGGCCAGACCATCGCCTTGCTGGGTTCGTCTGGTGTGGGCAAATCGACTCTCCTCAACAGCCTGAAAGGGGATGCAGGGCAAGCGACCGCCCCTATCCGCGAAAAAGATAGCAAGGGGCGTCATACCACCACCTCCAGAAGTCTGCACCGTTTGCGTGGCGGCGGCATCCTGCTGGATACGCCGGGAATGCGCGAGTTGCAAATGGTGGATTGCGAGGAAGGCATTCAATCCACTTTCGCCGATATTGAGCAACTGGCACAACAGTGCCGCTTTCATGATTGCGAACATCTGGCGGAACCGGGTTGCGCGGTCACGCTAGCCGTCAGCGAAGGTCGCCTGGAGCAACGTCGGCTGGATAATTACCACAAGTTACTGGCAGAACAGGCTCGCAACAGTGGCTCAGTCGCGGAACGACGCCAGCAGGATCGGGCGTTGGGGCGTTTTTTCAAGCAGGCTAAAGCGAGTGCGCAACGCTTCAAATCGCGTTGACCACAACCTGAAGCAATGGGTTAATTCTGTACTTCAATAGTTTAACTGCGTTTGCATGATGCTATAATCAGGTCACTTAACCGCACCTGAGAACAGCACCATGCAAACGCGCTTTTCCGAAGATGTCATTCCCCTGTCAGACCTGAAAGTGAACCCTGGCAAGGTAGTTAAACAAACCAATGAAACTCACCGCCCGGTACTCTTAACTAATCGGGGGCGTGGTGTTGCTGTTGTTCAAAGCCTGAATGAGTACGAAACCGCCGAAGAGGAACGCGCATTCTTGCGTGCTGTTGCACAAGGTCTGATGGATGTGCGTGAAGGCCGCACGCTCAGCCTTGCTGATGCCCGTAAAAAGCTGGGCTTGGTCTGATGCAGGTTGTGTTGGCCGAATCTGCACTGGAAGATTTGCAGGCTATTCTGGACTGGTATCAACAGGAAAAAGTCCCCGACGTGGGGCAACGCCTTGTTGATGACATCCTGAATCAGGCTGGGCAAATTGAGGGGCATCCCATGAGTGGTCGCATGGTTCCCGAATTTCAAAATCCCAAATTGCGTGAACTGATCCGGCCTCCGTTCCGGATTGTGTATTTGCTGGAAGATGACGTTTGTTCCATTGTGCGTGTGTGGCGCAGCGAGCGTCTGCTGCGCCTGCCTTAACCCGGCTGGGTTGCCTGCATCGCTGGGCGTTGGCGGAATTCCTCATACCAGCCAGTCACTTGCGTGCAGCCGGACTCCTGCAACAACTGCGGCAGGCGGAAATCCAGATAACCAAGCGCTGCGCCCAGCGCGATATGCGCCAGCGTGAGCTTGTCACCCAGCGACTCCAGCCGGGTTTCGATGTAGTGCAGGGTGCGGGTGATTTCCGCTGCCCAGCGCGCCATGGTTTGCGGGGAACGTTCGTGTTCCGGGCGACTGCGTTGTTCCATCACCAGATTGTAGGCAGCGTCGGTCATGCCGTCGGCCAGGGCTTCCCAGCGCAATACTTCCCACTGTTGCCAGCCTGTGGGTGGAATCAGTGCGGGCGCGGCCAGACTGTCGAGGTAGCGGCAGATGACCGGGCTATCGAACAGGGCTTCGCCGTTGTCCAGCAGCAGGGCGGGGACTTTGCCGAGTGGATTGGTGGCAAGCAGTGCGCGCGTGGGTTTGCTGACATCCAGTGTTACCGTTTCGATGGAGCCATCCAGCCCCTTTTCGATGGCGAGCATGCGCACCTTGCGGGCGTAGGGGGAGGTGGGGGAGTAGAACAGTTTCATGGGGACTTTCTTTCCTGATGAATGCGCTCGGGTTTATAGTGTCGTATTGATCGCATGGCTTATCAAGGAGAAACACCATGTCTGCGAACAAACCCAAAATTGTGCCGCACTTGTGGTTCGATAAGGAAGCGAGGGAAGCGGCTGAATTTTATACCTCCGTTTTTCCTCAATCAGCAGTTACTCATGTTGCCGTGCTCAACGACACACCTTCGGGCGATTGCGATGTCGTGTCGTTTGAGTTGTGGGGGCAGGCTTTCATGGCAATTAGCGCCGGGCCGTATTTCTGGTTTAATCCGTCGATTTCCTTCATCGTCAATTTTGACCCGCTGTTTTTCGACTCGTCATTGTCACCGGAGCAGGGCGCGCTGGCGGCGCTGGATGAAGTCTGGGGAAAACTGGCAG
>JAHJJD010000065.1 GCA_018822845.1 Gammaproteobacteria bacterium
GTGCTGGGGGCATGGCTGCTGTTGCTGGCCGGAAGGGCGCAACTGCGCAAATACACCAAGCATCCACGCGGGCAGAAAAAACCGATGCCCGCGAAGACGAATGACCCGACAAAACCCCATATCTCAACCGCAAGGCTGCTCAGCCAGCGGAAGGGCAAGAACTCACCTTGAAAGGCATAACATAGCGTGTTTCCTCAGCGGTCGTCTTCATAATCAACAAGTTCAACATTCTGTTCAGTGAAACACAAAACATTACGGACAACATTGATATACGAGTGAACTGATCGTAAACGTTCACTCCATCAGTGAACTCCAACCCTCGGCCTCCTTCAGCAGATTAAACACCCGAGTCCTCCCCATCTGATGCAGCTGCTCCCCGTTATACAGCACCACCCCATCCGGTAAACAGTCGGGCGAAGCCTTGCGGAATGACTCAATCCCCTTAAGAAAAGCAGGCGAAAACGTTGCAGACGACTTGATTTCCACCGGCAGCAAACCACCACGCTGCCTGATCAGCAAATCCACCTCATTGCCCTGAGAATCACGATAAAAATACAAATCCGGGCGCAGCCCACGATTCAGATGCGCCTTAAGGATTTCCAGAATCATCAGGTTTTCATACAGGTTGCCGCGTAACGGATCACGCGCCGCCTGCTGCGCCGACTGGATGCCCAGCAAAAACGCCGCCAGCCCGGTATCGGTGAAATACAGCTTGGGCGACTTGATCACCCGCTTGCTGATATTGGCGAAAAACGGCGGCAGCTCGAACAGGATATACGAAGCCTTCAAAACACTTATCCAGTGCTGGATAGTAGTGGAAGACACCCCCACATCATTCCCCAGCGACGTGTAATTCACCACCTGACCTACCCGCCCCGCCAGCAATACCAGAAACTGCTGGAACCGGCTCAAATCCTTGAGGTTCAGGATCGCCCTGACATCCCGCTCCACATACGTCTGCAAATAGCCATTGAAAAAACGGCTAGGCTGTAATTGCTGGCTGTGCAAGCGCGGAAAAGCCCCCCGAAAAATCAGCTCGAATACGTCGAGTTCCGGTTGTACCTGCCCGATTTCCTCAAACGTCAGTGGCAATAAGGTCAGCAAAGCAGTACGCCCCGCCAACGACTGGCTAACCGCTGTATGCAAATCAGGTTGGTGACTGCCGGTCAGGATGAACATCCCCGGCTGCTGAGCCTTGTCCACAATCCCCTGCAAATACGACAGCAGCACCGGTAAGCGCTGGATTTCATCCAGAATCGCGCCTTTGGGCATCTGCGCCAAGAATCCACGTGGGTCGGTTTCGGCGGCAAGACGGGTGTCTGGGTCTTCCAGCAAGTAGTAGGGTTTATCCGGAAAGCTTTGCTGAGCCAGCACCGTTTTGCCGGATTGCCTCGGCCCGAAAACAGTGACAACCGGGTATTCGCGGCTGCTTTCCAGTAACTCCTGAGTAATGTTGCGCTTGATCATGAGGGTTTTCCTGGCAAACAAGGCTTGTAAAGCAAAAGCTTAGCCCCCTCATGTGCAAATCTCAAGTTGAACTTTGAATTTGCACAGATGCAAGTTACCTTCGACTCCGCTCAGGCAACGGGTCGTGCCACAATTATGTCTGAACCGGGATTACGCTAATTTGTATGATTAACCATGATTCAGGCCGTGCCTGTTGGCCGGAGCACCCTCAAAATCATGGTTAATCCTATTAATCCGAAAAATCCCGGTTCAGACTACTCCCCATTCCCCACTGCCCAACCCATCCAGCGTCCACGACCCGATCCGGTAGCGGATCAGGCGCAAGGTGGGAAGCCCCACCGCCGCCGTCATGCGCCGTACCTGCCGGTTGCGGCCTTCGCTGATGGTGATTTCCAGCCAGGTGTCGGGAATGGATTTGCGCACGCGAATCGGCGGGTTACGTTCCCACAATCCGGCTGGCGCGTCGATGATGCGGACTTTGGCCGGGCGGGTCATGCCATCGTTCAACATGACCCCAGCGCGCAAAGGTTGAAGGTCAGCGTCGGTTGGCGCGCCTTCCACCTGTACCCAGTAGGTTTTGCTGGTTTTGTGTTTGGGGTCGGCAATCTTGTGTTGCAAACGTCCATCGTCGGTCAGCAACAGCAAGCCTTCACTGTCGCGGTCGAGTCGGCCAGCAGCATAAACGCCGGGAACGGGAATGAAGTCAGCCAGTGTCTGCCTGCCCTGCCCGTCAGTGAACTGGCAAAGCACGTCATATGGCTTGTTGAAAAGGATAATCAAGCCCTACCCCTAGAGTAACTTGTCGCCCTTGTGATGTAGCGCCTGCATAACCTTCTTGTTGCGGATGTCGATGGCAATCTTGCCATTGCCCAGATCCTTCAACAGGGTTTCATCGCCTTCACGCTGCCATTTGACCTCTTTGCTGCTGGTTTCATCCGGCTTGCCAAACAGGTTAAGGATTTTCTTGCCGTGAGCATCGTACAGGGCTTCGTAGTCGCCATTGGTCTGCAACTGCATTTGCAGGCTGCACAACTGGTTTTCGACGAAAACGGCTTCCATGAAAGTCACCTTTTCATCCCACAGTTTGCCAACCTGACCATTGACTGCGACCGCCTTGCACTCTTCCATTGCATAAGCCTTGCGGTTATCACCCAACCCGGTTTTGCCGGTTTTGCATTGCAACGGCTTGCCCAGCAAGGCTTCCAGTTGTTTGCCCGCTTCAGCCCGTTTATCCCCCAGTTTCACATCATCCAGCCCGTAACGTCCGAGCTGGTCATCATCAGGCGCTGACAAGATGTCTTTTTCCAGCCGGTCACACCCGGCCAGCCCTAACAGCAGCAGCGTAGCAAGCAAGTAATTCGTTGTTTTCACGGTAGCCCTCATAAACCTGCGGGTGGAAAAATCCCCCCCTCCAAGAAGGAGGAGGGATTCGGAGGAGTCCACAACCTGATACATGGCCAGTCAAACCGATGTATCAACGTTTATGACACCCCTCGTAATAAAATGTTCAGTAGAACTTGAAGATTAACATCATCTAATATAAATTTGAGAATCATTTTCATGTAAAGGTAGCACAGCATGAGCCTAGCTGAAGCCCAACCCCTTTCCTGGTTGGCGGAAATGACGTCCGCCCACATTCACTCTGTGCAAACGGATAACCCGACCCGTATCCGCCTGCTGGGCATGGGCATCGGCAAGGGTAGCCGCATTGAAGTCCTGCGTAACCGCCGGGGCGATATTGTGCTGGGCAACGGCAACAACCGCATCAGCCTGGGCCGCTCCATTACCGACAAAATCATGGTGCATGTGCAGGAGTAATGTAAAGTGAAAGAATGTTGTGGTGCGCAGGAACAGCGCTGTCCAAAGGTTGCCCTGCACCGTGAAATCGCCCTGTTGGGCAATCCCAATGCGGGCAAGACTACCCTTTTCAACCTGCTGACCGGCGCACGCCAACGTACCGGCAACTGGCCCGGTGTCACGGTGGAACGCAAGGAAGGCCAATGCCGCCTGCTCAACGAAGACCTGCATGTAGTCGACCTGCCCGGAACCTATTCGCTGGATTTCAGCGACACCTCTGCCGACGAACAGGTAGCACGCAATTTCGTCCAGCAGCACCCGGAATACCTGTACATCAACATCGTCGATGCCAGCACGCTGGAGCGCGGCCTGTACCTGACCCTGCAACTGCGTGAACTGAACGTGCCGATGATCGTGCTGCTGAACATGATGGATGTGGCGGAACGGCGTGGCATGAAAGTGGATGTACAAGCCCTGCACGAACGCCTCGGCTGCCCGGTGATCCCGGTTTCCTTACGCAATGACAAGGATCTCGCCCCGGTACACCACGCCATTTGCCATTACATCCCCAGCACCTCCACCGTCCATTTTGACATTCCCTATCACGCTAGCGTAGAAGCCGCCATCCGCCACATTCAGGCGCAATCCGATGGTATAGACCGTGCCGACGCATTGTTTGCACTGCAAACCTGCAAGCTGGAGAAAAATATTTACGCCCTGCACCGCAATATTGAAAAGGAAGCGGACGAAGACCTGGATTTCCTGCTGGCGGATGCGCGTTTCGACTTCGCCACCCGGCTGGCGCAGGCAGTGGTGCATGAACGCGGCAAGATCAGCCGCACCCTGTCCGACAAGGTGGATCGCTGGGTGCTGGGAAGCTGGACTGGCGTGCCGATTTTCCTCGCCATGATGTACCTGCTGTTCCTGTTCAGCATCAATCTGGGCGGAGCATTCATCGACTTTTTCGACATTGCCGTGCAAACCGTGGCGGTGGATGGCGTGCGCCATTTGCTGAGCAGTTTCGCGCCGGAATGGCTGATTACGCTGCTGGCTGACGGGCTGGGCGGTGGCTTGCAGGTGGTGGCAACCTTCATCCCCATCATCGCTGCGCTGTATCTGTTCCTGACCCTGCTGGAGGAATCCGGCTACATGGCGCGTGCCGCCTTCGTCATGGATCAGTTCATGCGCAAGCTGGGGGTTTCCGGTAAGGCATTCGTGCCACTGATTGTCGGCTTCGGTTGTAACGTTCCGGCAATCATGGCGACCCGCACGTTGGACAGCCCACGGGAACGCATCCTCACCGTGCTGATGGCACCGTTCATGTCCTGCGGGGCGCGGCTGGCGGTGTATGCGTTATTTGCAGCGGCCTTTTTCCAGACGGGCGGGCAAAATATTGTGTTCCTGCTGTACCTGACCGGGATTGCCTTCGCCGTTTTGACCGGGCTAATCATGCGCAAGACGCTGTTGCAGGGCGGCGCTGACCACTTCGTGATGGAAATGCCGACCTACCAGATTCCGGGGCTGCGCAACATTCTGCTCAATACCTGGAACAAGCTGAAAGGTTTCGTCGTCGGCGCAGGCAAACTGATCGTGCTGGTGGTGATGGTCATCAATGTGGTCAACAGCCTGGGTACGGATGGCAGTTTCGGCAACCAGAACACCGAAAAGTCGGTACTGAGCGCAACCGCCAAAGCCGTTACACCCATTTTCTCGCCCATGGGTCTTCAACAGGATAACTGGCCCGCCACCGTTGGCATCGTCAGCGGCTTGCTGGCAAAGGAAGTTGTGGTCGGTACGCTGGACGCGCTGTACGGCCAGATGGAAACCACCTCTTCTGTAGAAGCCAGCCCCGCTGGCGATTCTTCCGGATCGCTTGCAGGGCAAGCTCCTACAGGGGAAACCGGCTTCGACTTAATAGGCGGCTTGCAGCAAGCTTTCGCCACCATTCCTGCCAATGTCAGCGATGCGCTGGGCAATCTGGGCGACCCGCTCGGTTTCGGCGCAATTGATGAAGAGCAAGAGGTCAGCAAGGCCACGTTTGCCGCCATGAACCAGCATTTCGACGGAAAGATCGGCGCATTTGCCTACCTGCTGTTCATCCTGATGTATTTCCCGTGCGTAGCGGCGACGGGTGCCATGTACCGTGAAGTCGGTTCACGCTGGGCGGCGCTGGGTGTGGCGTGGAGTACGGGGCTGGGGTATGGCGCTGCGGTGCTGTTCTACCAGCTTGCCACCTTTGCACGGCATCCGTTGCAATCGCTGGTTTGGGTGGTACTGGTTCTGGGCACGTTCGCGCTGGCGGTTTATGCCTTCCATCTGGCTGGGCGCAAGGGCAGGCAACCCCCTGCGGGTCTGCAACTCGGGGTGAGCTGAAACCATGCTGCTGGGTGAAATCCGCGATTACCTGCAACGCCATGGCGTCGCCAGCCTGCGCGATGTAGCAACCCATTTTGACATTACGCCGGATGCCGCGCAGTTCGCCCTGAACTACTGGCAGCGCAAGGGCAAGGTGCGGGAACAGGCTTCCGCCTGTAGCTCCGGTGGATGTAGCGGAAAAAGCTGTGGCGGCTCAGAGGCCGCCACAATGTACGAATGGGTCAAGCGGGATATTCCGCTTCGATGGCTGGGGTAATTACCCCAACCATCTTTAGCAAGAGTTTTCCCTTAAGGCTTACGGTACCAGCGTACCATTCACCATGCGGACAAAACATGGATAAGTGTCAGCAGTCCACCCCACTTCGGTGCCTGGGTCAAATTCCTGCTCTGCTGGCAGAACATTCCAACGGCTCAGGCGAATCCCCACATTTTGCTGATTTGTACAGACAGGAATATAGCCAGCTCCTACAGTGCTAATTTGTACCGTATCAGTAAATACTGATGAGTCAAATACATAGGAGGTAGTTACATCCTGCATTACTGCACCAGTTGCACCATCAACCAACATGGTACTTTCCAGTTCAGCCGCAGTAGGCAAACGCCAACCATTATTCAAACCACACAATGAGCCAAAGCCTGCAACATAACTGGTAACCTTATCACGGCTAGCATTGTCATCAAGGTCAAGCGTAGTATCACCATACTGATAGACAACTATATTCCCGTCGTTATACTTTGCCATTGGCATTTGCCAAGTCAAACCACCTTTCTGTACACAAGCTGCTTCTGCAATGGAGGCTGCATTACCACCATCCGCCTTCAGAAGTGTGAAACCGGAAACAATTGTAGGAGGGGTAGCAGCTTCACAGGCATCACCAATATTATCACTATCAGCATCAGCCTGATCTGCGTTCGCTACCGCCGGGCAGTTGTCAGTCCCGTTATCGACACCATCACCATCCGTATCGCCAGTAGGTGTAGTGTCACAAGCATCACCAACGCCATCAGTATCTGCATCAGCCTGATTTGCATTCGCTACCGCCGGGCAGTTGTCAGTTCCGTTATCGACAGCATCACCATCCGTATCGCCAGTAGGTGTAGTGTCACAAGCATCACCAACGCCATCAGTATCTGCATCAGCCTGATCTGCATTCGCTACCGCTGGGCAGTTATCAGTAGCATCCGGCGTACCATCATTATCGGCATCCAGTGCGGCTGTACCACCTGTGGTGTCGCCTGTGGTGTCGCCTGTGGTGTCGCCTGTGGTGTCGCCTGTGGTGTCGCCTGTGGTGTCGCCTGTGGTGTCGCCTGTGGTGTCGCCTGTGGTGTCGCCTGTGGTATTA
>JAHJJD010000066.1 GCA_018822845.1 Gammaproteobacteria bacterium
GCATCCACGCGCCGCAGGTTGTTTTTGCCGATGTAAATGAACTGTTCCGGCGTTTTCAGCGTGACATCTGCCGGTACTGGCTGTTTGGCTGCGGCTTCTGCCAGTTCACCGAAAGTGGCTTTGTTGCCGGAAGGATGGTTGAGCATCCCCGCCTTGACGGTGATTTCGGCAGCAGGAACCTGCCAGCGTTCCGCAGCAGCGGCAACCAGCATCGCGCGCGCAGCTGCCCCGGCCTTGCGCATTTGCTGGAAGGAATTGGCCATCGAAGTGCTGCCACCGGTTCCCTGCATCGGGCCAAACGCCAGGTTGTTGTATTTCGATGGGTCGGCGGGCGCACCTTCGGTGCGGATCTGGCTCCAGTCGGCATCCAGCTCCTCGGCGACCAGGGTGGCGAGGCCAGTGTGGCTGCCCTGCCCCATTTCCAGATGCTTGATGATGACCGTCACGCTGTTGTCGGGCGTGATGCGCACGAAAGCATTGGGTTCAAACAGACCGGCCTTCGCCCCGGCTTCGCCCGCCAGCCCCGGCCCGGCCATGGAAGTGTTTTCGGCGGATGCATTCGTGAAATAAACACCCAGCATCAGGCCACCCATTGCGCCCAGTGAAGTCTTGATGAAACGGCGACGTTGCAGATTGATGTTCGCAGTCATGATTCACCTCCTTACGCCAGTTGGGTAGCTGCGTGCTTGATCGCAGCCTTGATGCGTTGATAGGTGGCGCAACGGCAAATATTGCCCGCCATGAAGGCGTCGATGTCCGCATCCGCCAGTTTGGGGTTTGCCCCAAGCAAAGCCGTGGCGGACATGAGCTGCCCCGACTGGCAGTAACCGCATTGCGGGACGTTGAAATGTTCCCACGCCGCCTGCAACGCCTGGGTGACTTTGGAGGTTTGGGTCGCGCCTTCGATGGTGGTAATGCGCTTGCCCGCCACGCTGGCAACGGGGGTAATGCAGGAACGCACGGCCTGCCCGTCCACTTGCACAGTGCATGCGCCGCATTGGGCAATGCCGCAACCGAACTTGGTTCCAGTCAGGTTGGCGTGGTCACGGATGGCCCACAGCAACGGCATGTCGGGCGGGACATCGAATTCCTGCTCACGATCGTTGATGGTCAGTTTCATGGGATGAATATCCTTATGTTGGGGTTCCATAGGGAGGCGCTTTTATTTTGGTTTTGGCTTGGCCTTTGCTTCCCGTACATATAGCGCAAATGGAAAATCCATGATGTTTCCAGGCTTTTGAAAATCATGCTGGTTCCCGTCTACTTCCGCGCCTCCTGCTGCAACCTTGCCACATCAAGCTGGTAGAGATCGTGTAAAGGGTCACCATCTTTCATCAGGATGGCGGCGCGTTTGAAGGCAGCAATGTGATGGCTGACACTTTCCGGTGTTACCCCGAGGATTTCGGCCATTTCGTTGACAGTGAGCAGTTCGATGCGGTCGCGGGGCTGACCGTATTCCAGTTCGGCCAGGTATTCGAGCAGGCGGGCAACCCTGGGCTTGATTTCACCAGTGGAAAAATCGGCAATCCACCGATCCGCCTGAAACAGGTCTTCATAACCCTGGCGCATGACCTGATAAAACTGGCCCGGATCGTCCTGTTGCATGCGCTGAAAGGTTTTGAGGGGAATTTGCATGGCATCCACCCCGCTGACAGCGATGGCGGTGTGTTCGAAACAGGGTTCGACCAGCCCTTCCAGACCTAGCCAGTGGTTGTTGCAGTGCAGCCGGACGATGCGGGCACGGCCATTAGGCAAGTAACTCACCAGTTTGACCAAACCCTGCCGGATCAGGATTACCCGCTCAATCCGGTCACCCTTGTGATAGAGGACTTCTTTCGGCAAAAAGCATCTATTCCTGCCATTACCGTTATAGCTTATATCTTCCTTGCGCTCCATGGGTCTGTATCCAGGAAGTCACGGCCAAAATTGGCTGACCCATTCTAGCGATCCGTTTACTGGCGAACTAATTTCCCCATTCCTGCAACCCACATCAAGACACAAGCAACATCAATTACTACGCTCACGTATCGGTGTCGTAAATATCCACGCCGACTGGATCATGCCGATTCAGGATTTCCACGATTTCTGCCTCAATTTCACTATGGGCCAATACCTTCAGCTGCTTGAGCTCATCATCGGCATACAGCTTTTCGCTCGGAATGCCGCTGGCTATCAAATCCTCGAGTGCATTTTTAATCTGTCCGCTGGAGTTATAGTTTCCTGTAATTGTCTTGATCATGATTTTATCCTCCATGGAAAACGCCGTTATTATCGGCAAATGTATCAATACCCACCTTACTTTCAGGTCGCAAAACCGGACATTGAAATATTTCAATGTGAATACCCTGCGTGTGATCTAGCGTGAAATGGTTGAAGTCAGTCGTAGAATCAGAGGCGTCCCTGCCCCTGAGTAGCGACAGGAGGTAATAACATGTTTGTACGAGACATCATGGCTACCCACGTCAGCACATGCCACCCTGAAGATGACATCAAAACGGTCATGCGCCTGATGATGGATGAAGATATTGGCGCAGTTCCGATCACCGATCAGGCAGGCCACCCGGTTGGCATGATCACCGATCGCGACATCGCCATGGAAGCCCTATGTGTCAAGCTGACCTGAGACCACCCCGATCTTGAAATAAATGTAGAATTGGGGCAAGACACAGGAAGCAACAGAATGCCGAAACCAACCCATGAACTGCCGGACAACCAAGTAGTGCCCAACCCGCAACATGAA
>JAHJJD010000067.1 GCA_018822845.1 Gammaproteobacteria bacterium
GTTATAGGCGATTCGGGCGGTGTTGAAGGACTGAACAACGGCAGACTCCGGGCAGGCGGGTTACGCTTGAGGTGGCTGTTTGCCTGGAAAAAAACCGTTGGACGGATCAGGCAGTCTGGACGGCGTAAGCGGGATTAGCTGGGAACGCCACCTTCAGGCACTCAACAGCGACATCAGCCGTCTGCGCCAGCAACAGCAAGTGATCGTGCGCCTGCTCGATTCCGCTTCCGCCCTCAAGGACAGCCGCACCATGAGCAAACAACGTTGGGTAGAAATGCTACGCGCCGCCGGGCTGGATGACGCCGGTATGCGCAAATGGCACAGTGAATTCGAGCAGCGTTCCCCCGAAGCCCATCAGGATTTTCTGGAATCACTCGGCATTGACGATGAAGAAATCGCCCTGATTCGCCAGCATTCCAGATGCTAGCCCGAGTGATCTTGCCTCTATGAACAACCGCGCCATACCGTCCATTCACGACACTTATTTTTTGACGCGCATTACTTATCATTTTTGACTTGCGTCAGTTCTGGAGTGGATTTTTGAGCGTACAGTGCATGAAGAATACATGTGACTTACGGCGGAATCCCAATGAACAAAAAAATACTATTGGCAGCTTTGTTACTCTGTTCTGCCCCCTTGGCTCAGGCCGAAGAACGCGCCATGTTGGTGCTGGATGCCTCCGGCAGCATGTGGGGGCAAATCGAAGGCAAAGCCAAGATCGACATTGCCCGCGAGGCCCTCAAAACGCTGGTGGCAGACTGGCCCGCAAACCGTTCGGTGGGGCTGGTAGCCTACGGGCATCGGCAAAAGGACGACTGCAACGACATTGAAACTCTGCTTCCAGCGGGTGCAGTGGATGCCGCCAGGATCGGCAAAATCGTTGATGGTTTAACCCCCAAGGGCAAAACCCCGCTTTCCGCCGCCGTCAAACACGCAGCCGAAGCCCTCAAATACACCGAAGAAAAAGCCACCGTCATCCTCATCAGCGACGGGGTGGAAACCTGTAACCTTGACCCTTGCGCACTGGGGACAGAACTGGAAAAGCTCGGTGTGGATTTCACTGCCCACGTCATCGGTTTCGACGTTGCCAAAGTGGAAGACCAACAAGGCTTACGCTGTCTGGCAGAAAACACGGGCGGGAAATTCATTTCCGCTGCCAATGCAGGCGAACTCAAAACTGCACTGGAACAAACCGCCAAAGCCCCTGAACCAGAACCCCAACCTGCACCAGAGCCAGAGAAACAGCCCCAACCGCCCGTTTTGCCCAAAGCTACGTTGACCGTTACCCCTGCTGAAACCATCAAGGGTGCAGAAATTGAAGTGAAGGTGGAAGGCGACGCTGGCATGGCAAAGAATGCCGATATGCACATCGAGCTGTTCATGGCAGGCAAGAATGTAGCGGTAAACCATCAATATTTGTATCAAGATAAAAAATCCGGCGGTTATAAGTCTGCCAGGTTCCGTATGCCTAACGTAACAGGGGATTTTGTTGTTCGGTTGGCAAAAGGCGACCACCGCGAATGGGTTGCTGAAGCTGCCGTGAAGGTCATCGAAGCGGAAATCAAGCTCGTTGCTCCCGCCCAAGCCGCACCAGGTAGCAAGGTTGAAGTGAAACTGGATGCGCCGCTGGGACTGAAGGGTGATGTGCGCCTTTACCCACAAAACGGGGAAAAGTCTGTGGGGACAGGGTATGTGCGCGAAGATGCCATTGAAAACTACAAGCCCATGAAGTTTACCCTGCCGGAAGTGTCGGGTGCCTATGTCTTCAAGTTTGAAGCCAAACCCGACAAAAAAGTGATGGCGGAACTGCCGATCCAGATTGGAGAAACACAGCCATGAACATGAAAAAACTCACGTTGGCCTGCGCCATTGCCTTGCTGTCTACACCAGCCGCTGCCCTTGACCTGAAAGCCTTTCAGGAACAGACCCGAGCCGTGGTGCCAACCGACCCCTTCAAGGCCACCCCGGTATGTATGCTGGATGAAGTCAGCGATGCCGATTCAGGGGGCGGCTGCTCTTTCTTCAACAATACCGGGATGCTGGATGCCACGGTACACCTGAACATTGGGGTTGGCAAAGAAAGCCCGGAGGATGCAGAAGAGGGTGACGGCAACCCAGCCAATACTGACAGCACCCCCACCGAGGTTGAAGGCTGGAAAGGTCTGCTGGCAAGCAAGCGTGAACCGGAGGATGGCTTCATCGGCAAGATGCTGATGCTGACCCACCCGCATGGCGATTACCAACTGGTTCTTGCCGCAGGCTGGCAGCCCGGCAGCAAGGATGCCCTCAGCGATGACACCCTCAAAGCCATGGCAGGCAAACTGGCGAAGGTTTACACCGACCAGCCCGGTTTGCTGGACGGCACAGACACACAGGAAAGCATGGGTGGCATTGTCGGCAGTTGCTTGCTGAAAAACGGCTGGTGCCAGGAGTTCGCCGATGTGCAGGGGCTTAACTTGTCAGCCACCATTAAAAGCGTTGGCGAGGGTTGCAACGCGGGCGGCGGCAAATGGTCAGACCAGCCTTGCAGCCACAAGGGCATGGGTGGGGCTTGCCGCACCGATGAAACCATCGTCCACGGCAAGTACCGCATGAGCGTGTGGTATCCCACTACCTTTGAACTGCTGCCGCTGATGAAACAAGGTTGCGGGGACTGGATTACGCCATAACAGGGAGGAATCTGATGCGATACATAACATTATTGCTGCCGCTGTCCTTACTGGTTGCCTGCAACAACCCGGTGAAACCAGAAGATGTTAAGCCCGTGAAAGCGGAAAACACCCCGCCCGTGCAAAGTCTGGTGCTTGAGATGCACGGCGAGGAAGGGCAAAACCTGGTTCAACGTCGCCTGACCATAAACCGTGATTTATCAACCCATTTACACAAAAGCTGGGTTGGCTATGACGGCTCCCACGAAGTGTCAGGCAATGGCAAGATTAGCCAGCAGGACTTTGTGGCTTTGGAACGGCAGTTGGAAGCCGCCAATTACATGAGTCTGCCCTATAAAAAGGGTTACGTTGGTGGCATCCCCCCCGCCACTTACAGCGAACTGGAAGCCGTTTTCCCGTCCGGGAACATCAAGCGTGGTTGCCATACTTACCCAGAAGTGGCTGCTTTGTGCGATGTTCTGCAACGCCATGCTCCCCCACTGCCCGTAGACCCGATGGCAGGAGCCTATCCAGCGGGACGGGGGAATTTATGAAAATCCATTATGCAGGTCTGTTACTGGGATTGTGGATGGGAGTGGTTAGTGCAGCGGATTACGCCGTGGTGAACATCACGCCGGATGATGTGCTGAATGTTCGCCAAGGGGCGGGGATCAATTTTCCCAAAGTCGGCAAACTTCAGGGGGGCAGTCTGGGTGTCCGGTCAACAGGGGCGGACAAGCAGGTATTTGTTCCTGATGGTTATACGTTCTGGCGTCCGGTGCGGCACGCCAAGCTGTCGGGCTGGGTCAGGGCGGACTACCTCGCGCCGCAGTCCGGCAAGGATATAGATGCCGTCGGGCAGGCTGCCAACCGGGCTTTTTATGCGCTGAAAGATTGCCGTGCCGAGGCATTGGCGAAGCTGGCGCACCCGGCCAAGGGCGTCCGTTTTGGCGTGACCCTCAATGAATTTACCCCCTCAGATGTGACGCTTTCTGCACAGGACATCCGTGCCGCTTTCCGCAGCCAGCGCATCTACCGCTGGGGGACAATGCATGGCGAGACAGTGGAGATGAGCTTGTCAGCATTATGCGATACCGTTTTGCAGCCGCCGGGTATTGTCCAATCCGTGCAGGTCGGTGAGGTACTTTCCTCCCACGGCCTGAACAATGCCCACATGGTTAATTATCACGATGCTGATACGGTGGAAGGCGGGAAAGCAGGCTTCAAAGTGCTGGTGGAGCAGTATCAAGGGAACTGGTACTTGGTGGGCCTGGTTCCGTGGTCTGAAATATAAAAACCTTCGGTAAGCCAATACCTTCGCCACTAAGCCGCCATTTTACGTTCATGAACCCGCCCCAGGACTGGAACCTTCCTGATCCAGTCCTCA
>JAHJJD010000068.1 GCA_018822845.1 Gammaproteobacteria bacterium
CACAGCAGGCACAATATCAGGCCTTTTCCACCATAAAAATCACCCCATCCACGCCGGTAACACGCACCCGCGTTCCGGCAGGCAGGTCAGCGATGCCCCGCACCCGCCACGCCGTATCGCCTACCCGCATGGAACCACGCCCGTTGATGATGGCTTCGGTCAGGGTATATTCCTTACCGATGTGGCTGTGCAGGCGGTTGTTGAGATCGGGCGTGTCGGAAGTGACGTTTTCCTCACGGAAAAAGCGCGACTTGCGCCAGCCAAACACGCTGACCAGTGACACCACCCCAAAGATGATGATCTGCCAGCCAAATGCCAGCGATGGAAACAGCCATAAAGCGCCGCCCGCGATGATTGCACCGAAGCCGAACCACATCACCACCATGGCGGGGGCGAACACTTCCAGCGCCATCAGCAGGAAGCCGAAAATCAGCCAGTGCCAGAATTCGATCTGCATGTTTTCCATAGCGCTTACTTATCCTTCACCGCTTTCCATAGTTCATTGATGCTGCCGATGGAACCCATCAGGCCACTGGTGTCCAGCGGCATGAAAATGGTTTTCTGCTGGTCGGAATCGGCAAACCGACCCAGCGCTTCGACGTATTTCTGCGCAACGAAGTAGTTGAGTGCCTGCACGTCGCCTTCGGCCACGGCTTTGGAGACCATCTGGGTGGCTTTGGCTTCTGCCAGTGCTTCCCGCTCGCGGGCTTCGGCACGCAGGAAGGCGGCGGATTTGGCACCTTCCGCTTCAAGGATTTGTGACTGTTTTTTGCCTTCGGCTTCAGTGATCTGGGCGCGCTTCTGGCGTTCGGCAGTCATTTGCAGGTTCATGGCGCGTACCAGCTCGGCGGGTGGTTCGATGTCCTTGATTTCGACCCGCAGCACTTTCACACCCCAGGCGTTGGTGGCTTCGTCGACGATGGCCAGCACCCGTGCGCCGATTTCGTCGCGCTTGCTCAGCAGGTGGTCGAGTTCCAGCCCGCCGCACACCGAACGCAGGTTGGTCATGATCAGGTTGAGGATGGCGTGTTGCAGGTTGGCGACTTCATACGAGGCTTTGGCGGGGTCAAAAACCTGATAGAACACTACGCCGTCAATGTTGACGTTGGCGTTGTCGGCGGTGATGACCTGCTGCGGCAGGATGTCGAGTACCTGTTCCATCATGTTGACCTTGCGCCCGACCTGATAAATGACGGGAACCAGCAGGCCAAGGCCGGGTTGCAGGGTATAGACGTATTTGCCGAAGCGTTCGACGGTGTAGGCAAAGCCTTGTGGCACCATTTTCACGCCCATGAAGATGAGTGCGCCGATGAAAATCAGCACAGCCAGGGAAAAAGATTCAAACATGATGGTCTCCCGCTAAGTGTTTATTGCTATTGGTGTTCAGCGCAAGTTTATGCCTGTTTGACGGTGGGAGCGAACATTTCCGGATGAAGGTGGGGTTAAGGAACTGGTGGCTCCGGAGGGCGGAAGCATTCGGCGACCCGCAGCAGGTTTCCCGCCTTGGGCTGGGCGTCTGGCAGGAGCTTGCCCAGCCGGATGATGTCCTGCACATTGGCCTCAAGTTTCTGCGCAATCAGTTCCAGCGTTTCGCCGGGTTGGACAGGGTAGAAAAACGCGGCGTAGCGGCCACTGCCTTGCTGTTGCGTCTGGGCAAGCAGGGTGGTGGGTAATGCGCTGCAATCCGGCAGGGTGGCTGGCACCAGGGCTTGTGGCTGCATCGCTAGGGCTGGCATTTCTACCGGGAAAACGACTGCGCTGCTGATACGCTTCACCCGCACGATGTCCTGATGGGGGGCGGTAGGAATCAGGTGTACGTTTGCCAGAGGTGTGGCCACGGCTGGCGGCGTGCCTGCGGTTCCCTCATTACGCAAATAGGCCAGTATCACGCTGGGTTGCCCTGTTTCTGCTGGAATGGTGGGCAGGGTTTCCCCACGTAATGCGGCCTGATATTCGAGTTCGGCCTGATTCCATGCCGCCAATAGTAGCTGGTTGTACTGGAGGGCTTTCTGGTTGCTTTCCAGCTTGGTCAGATGGGTCAACACCGTGTTGATGTAACCGCGTGTTTCGGTAAATTCAATGGTGACGGGCGCTCCCAGGGTGATCCTGCCCGGCCCGGCATTGTAGGCGGCGATGGCATGGGTGACGCTGCCGCCGTAATACCTGACCAGCCAGCCGAGGTAGCGGGTTCCGGCGTTGATGTTTTCTTCCGGGTCGAAAATGTCCAGCACCCCGAGTTCTGCTGCTGTTTCCGGCATGAGTTGCATCAGCCCGGAAGCGCCCTTGGGGGAAACGACCATTTCCCGGTAGCAGCTTTCCGCCGCAATCACCGATTTGATCAGGGCGATGTTGACGCCATGGCGTTTGGCGGCTTGCTTGATGGTGGCTTCGTAGGGGGCGGCTTTCTGACTGAGCGCTTTGGCGCTGAATCCACCGCAACTGCGCGCATCCGGGGTGCGTGGGTAATGCACTTTCGTTAGCCGTGATTTGTACCAAGTGGCGAATGCCTTTGCAGCTGGCGATGGCGGGGAGGCCAGCAGGGCATGCTGGTAGGC
>JAHJJD010000069.1 GCA_018822845.1 Gammaproteobacteria bacterium
AAAACGTCGGGGAAAACGTCGGGGAAAACGTCGGGGAAAATACTGATGCTGATGCTCGATAATCCTGAAATCACGATTCCTGAGCTTGCTGCCACCATTGGCATTACCGAGCGTTCAATAGAACGCAATATCCAAAACTTGCAGAAAGAAAACAAAATTCAGAGGGTTGGTGCAGCCAAAGGCGGACGTTGGGAGGTGTTGGGTCATGAAAAATGAAACATTATTGATTCAGGAGATTTGAAGTGGGTAATAAAGCAAAAACTTTCCTGTTTGCTTACTACTGGGTTTTTCCAGTAGTGGTCTTCTTAGCTTTGATAATTGCTCTCGGACTGGAATGGCTGGATAAGGAAAATCAACCACTATGGCTAACCCTAATCACTGGTGCATTAGGTTGGGCCTATTTCTTCCAAAAACAAAAGCTTGAAGAAGACAAACTATTTTTAGACTCCTTTGAGAAATTTAATAAGCGCTTTCATGATATTAGCAATGACCTAGACAATTTTGTCAAGGAATACAAGAAGGAGCCACAGTCTATTGAAATCCTAATGCCTATTGTTCACCGGTATTTTGATCTCTGCATTGAGGAGTATCAAATATATAAAAAAGGGCGCATCCCTGAGGAAACATGGTGTTATTGGGCAACAGGAATTTGTGAATACCTGAAACACCATCCAATCCGTCAATATTGGAAAACAATGGGGAAAGCAGGCTTGCTAGAGGATGGATTTTCTGTTGAAGAGTTAGAATTATTTTTAACTCAAAAATGCAAGTGTAGAGCAAAAAGTAAAAAAGGAACTGATACTTTATGAAAATCTCCACCATCCTCGACCATATCGACAATGGCCACATGGCTCTACCTGAATTCCAACGTGGTTACGTCTGGGGCAAGGAACAAGTACGCGGCCTGTTCAGTTCCCTGTATCGCCGTCACCCAGTAGGTGGTTTGCTGGTATGGGCGACGGAATCCGCCGAAGCGCAATACCGGGGCGACATGCAACTGGCAGCCGGTATCGTCAAGCTGCTGCTCGACGGTCAACAGCGCATGACTTCACTGTATGGCGTGGTACGTGGCAAGCCGCCCAAGTTCTTTGATGGCAATGCCTCCGCTTTCACCAGCTTGCGTTTCAATATGGAAACTGAGGTGTTTGAGTTCTGGCAGCCGATCAAAATGCAGGACGATCCGTTGTGGGTGGATGTCACGGCTGTTATGCAGAAAGGCAATGCAGGCATGAGGGAGTTTTTTGCCCCCATCAATGCCCATCCTGAACACGCAGCCAAAATGTTTGATTACATGGGGAGGCTCAGCAACCTGCTCGGTATTCTCGACATCGACCTACACATTGAGGAAGTGACCGGCAAGGATAAAACCCTGGATGTGGTGGTCGACATCTTCAACCGTGTCAACAGCGGTGGCACCAAGCTTTCCAAGGGCGATCTGGCACTTGCCAAAATCTGCGCGGAATGGCCGGAAGCCCGCAACCAGATGAAAGAAAAACTGCATGAGTGGCAGCAGGCTGGGTACGATTTCAGCCTCGACTGGTTACTACGCTCCGTGAATACTGCTCTGACAGGTGAGGCCAAATTCCTGTACCTGCACGACAAGCAGGCTCCTGATATTCAGGATGGTCTGAAACGTGCTACCCGCCATATCGACACCTGCCTGAACATGATTAGCGGGAGGCTGGGGCTGGATCATGACCGGGTGTTGTTCGGGCGTTATGCCCTTCCGGTGATGGTGCGTTATCTGGAGCAAAACAACGGCAGGCTGGATGAAACCGAACGCGACAAGCTGCTATTCTGGTTTGCACAGGCAGGAATGTGGGGACGCTTTTCAGGCTCCACCGAATCCTTTATCGACAAGGATTTAGGCGTACTGGAAAACAATGGCAACGTCGACAAACTGCTGGCAGAACTGCGTTTATGGCATGGTGGCCTGAGCATTGAACCGGGGCACTTTGATGGCTGGAGTCTTGGCGCACGGTTTTACCCGATGCTGTACATGCTCACCCGCATGGGCGAGGCGCGGGATTGGGGCACGGGTCTGCCACTGAAAGCTAGTCTGCTGGGCAAAATGAACAAACTGGAAGTGCATCATATCTTCCCCAAGGCGCGATTGTATGATGCCAACCGCCGCCGTAACGAGGTGAATGCGCTGGCAAATTTCTGTTTCCTGACCAAAGAAACTAACCTCGACATTCGCGACAAATACCCGCATGACTATTTTGTTGAGGTGGAATCACGCCACCCCGGTGCGCTGGCTTCGCAGTGGATACCGATGGATGAAAACCTGTGGAAGATGGAGAACTACCTCGATTTTCTGGAAGCGCGTAAGGCATTGCTGGCGGAAGAAGCCAACCAGCGGATGCGTTCGCTGCTGCATGGCGATACTCAGTGGATGGAAGGCCGTAATACTGGGTCTGTCACTCCGATCTCGGTTAAGGGCGGCATTAGCGACGAGGCGGAAGAACAGGCATTACAGGCTCTCAATCAGTGGGTGCAGGAACAGGGCTTGCCAGCAGGGATAATGTCGTATGACTACAGCGACCCGCAGAGTGGGAAGCAACTGGCAGTGTTTGATCTGGTGTGGTCAACCGGCGTGCAGGAAGAACTCAGCCAACCAGTAGCTGTGCTACTGAATGAAGATAACGATACAATGGCACTGGCGAGTCAGGCAGGATTCCGGTGTTTCACTTCAGCGGCGACGTTCAAGCAGTACGTAAAGGGCGAGATTCTGGCAGAGGTAGCCGATGCAGTCTGAGTGGCGTAAATGCAGCCTTGAGGATGCTGATGTTATTTTGCTTGATTGCGTGCATAAAACACCGCCAGATGCAGGTAAAGGTATTCCATATATCGCCATCCCACAATTAAAGGAAGGAAGGATTGATTTTTTGGCAAGTCCTCGACTGATTAGCCACGAAGATTACTTAGAATGGACAAAGAAGACCAATCCCCAAACTAACGATATTGTTCTTTCCAGACGATGCAATCCTGGTGAAACTGCTTATGTTTCAGAAGGAGCAAAATTTGCGCTTGGGCAAAATCTCGTATTATTACGTGCAACTGGAAACACAATCTTTCCTCCATTCCTTAGATGGTTAGTTCGAGGTAAGGAATGGTGGGACGAAATAGCAAAATATCTGAATGTTGGAGCTGTTTTTGACAGTTTACGTTGCGCCGAAATTCCAAAATTTGAATTAACCATCCCGCCAATTTCAGAACAAAAAGCTATTGCCCACATCCTCGGCTCCCTCGACGACAAAATCGAACTCAACCGCCAGATGAACGCCACGCTGGAAGCAATGGCGCAAGCCCTGTTCAAAAGCTGGTTCGTGGATTTCGATCCGGTGATTGATAACGCGCTGGCGGCAGGCAATCCCATCCCGGACGAACTGGCAGACAAGGCCGCCGCCCGTGAAGCCTTGGGCGATGCCCGCAAGCCGTTGCCGGAGGACATCGCCGCGCTGTTTCCTGCTGCGTTTGTGTGGACAGAGGAAATGGGGTGGATACCGGAGGGGTGGGAAGTTAGCCCACTGAAGCATCTCACAACTAAAATCGGCAGCGGTGCTACTCCCACTGGAGGCCAAAAAGTATACCAAGATTCAGGTACAGCACTTATTCGCAGCCAAAACATTTATGATTCTGAGTTTGTATGGGCTGGGTTAGCTTATATTTCAGATGAAGCTGCGACACAGTTACAAGGCGTTACGGTTCAAAGTGAAGACGTATTACTTAATATTACCGGGGCTTCTATTTTAAGAACGTGTGTTGTCAATCCCAATGTATTGCCTGCCCGCGTGAATCAGCATGTGGCTATTATTAGGGCAAAAAAAGGCATATCTTCCTGGTATTTACACTTACACTTGTTACAAAAAAGAACGAAAGACTACCTATTGGGATTAAACGCTGGTGGATCAAGAGAGGCTGTGACTAAAGCACATATTGAGTCGGTTCCCTCCCTCGTTCCGAATAACAAAATTCTTGACTCTTTCCATGCTCTGATAGCGCCAAATTATGAAAAAGCACATCAACTAGATAACGGGACAATTACTCTTTCAAGACTTCGGGATACGCTGCTGCCGAAACTGTTATCCGGCGAACTGCGGATTCCAGAGACTGAAAAGCTGGTGGAGGAGGCCATCTGATGCTCAGAATCACAACACTTGATGATATTGCCGCACTTCGGGAAAACTACGAGGTAGAGTGCAAGCTTGCCGCAGGTAGAAATGGCTTGGGCGAAGTTCCCAAGGATTTATGGGAAACCTACAGCGCCTTTGCCAATAGTGATGGCGGCGATATTTTCCTCGGCCTTGAAGAAAAGCAAGGCACATTCAGACTCAACGGCATCGTAAATACCACCAAAGTGCTGGATGACTTCTGGAACCTGATCAACAACCCGCAAAAGATCAGCACCAACATCCTGAAGCAGGAACACGTCAGCGAGATCAACCTTAACGGCAAGATCATTATCCGCATCCATGTGCCGCGAGCCATGCGCAAGCAACGCCCTGTCTATATCGGGAATAATCCCATGACAGGTACGTTCAAACGTCAAAACAGCGGAGACTATCGCTGCGATGATGAAACCGTGCGCAGAATATTGGCCGAACAAATTGAAGATAGCCGCGACAACGAAATCCTGTTCGGCTACAACATGGATGACCTGGATAGCACTACCTTCAACGCCTATCGCCAGCTTTATGTTATCCGCCAGCCTGATCACCCCTGGAACACCATTGAACCCATCGAATTTTTGCGCAATATAGGAGCCTGGCGAGTAGACCGCGAAAGTGGCAGAGGTGGTTTGACACGTGCTGGTTTGTTGATGTTTGGTCGCCTGCCCTCCATTCAGGAACATTTCCCCAACTACATGCTCGACTATCAAGAGCGCCCCGAACCCAACACAGAAGCCCGCTGGATTGACCGTATAACGCTGGATGGCACATGGTCAGGCAACTTGTTTGACTTCTACAGACAGGTTTTCAGAAAATTGACCCACAGCGTGAAGGTTCCCTTCAAATTGAAAGGCGACATCAGACAAGATGAAACCCCTGTACATCAAGCAATACGTGAAGCATTGATCAATACGCTGGTACACGCCGACTACACGGGTAGAGCTTCCATTCTGGTAGTCAAGCGGCCTGATATGTTTGGCTTCCGCAACCCAGGGTTGATGCGGGTTCCCCATGAAATTGCCATACAAGGCGGCGAAAGCGATTGCCGGAATAGACTAATCCACCAAATGTTCCGCTACGTAGGGCTGGGTGAACAAGCCGGGTCAGGTATCCCCAAAATATACCGGGGTTGGGGAAGCCAGCATTGGCGAAAACCATTGCTGTATGAAAAGGATGTGCCTTCTGAACAGACGCTGCTCGAATTGCGGATGCTTGACCTGCTACCAGCAGGCGTCATGGAACACCTGAGAAAACTATTTCCCAAACACTTCAATGAACTGAAAGAACTGGAACGGTTGATTCTGGCGACGGCAGCAACTGAACAAGTTGTCACCCACCGACGCATGGTGGAAATCACCACTGAACATAGCCACGACCTAACCAAGGCGTTCCAGTCACTTAGTAAAGACAATCTGTTGATTACTACAGGACAAGGCAGAGGAACGGTATATTGCTTACCTGGCCACAGCCTTCCTACCCCGGAACAAGCATTTGGCGACAATAGTCCGGAGTTATTCCACACAATGTCCGGAGCTGATGAACTTAGCTCCGGACATTCCAGCCGTAGCTCCGGTTCTAAGAACCTGGACAACGCCACCTCCAACCGAGATTCAACGGGTTGCTTGGTTGTCGCAGGTCTTAGTTTACCCGTCATTGACAACCTAGAGGTTCTTGATAAAGATTTACTCAATCGATTGGTGAGCCGATCATCAGCAGTAAAAGACAAACCTAGAGCTGATAAAGGCATGATGGAGGCGATCATTCTTGATTTGTGCTCCCGTTATTATTTGACGCTGCCTGTACTGAGCCAATTACTCGGTAGAAAACCCGACCCGCTCAGAAAATCCTACCTAAAACCCTTGGCAGAACAAGGGATGCTGATGCTTGCTTTCCCTCAAAAACCCACCGACCCACGGCAGGCATACACAGCTTCCCATGCGATACACAGCGTGCGGTAGAAACACACATGAACCTAACCTTCATCTCCGACACCCATTCCCTGCACGACCGGATGCAGCCCCTCGCTTCCGGCGACGTGCTGATCCATTGCGGCGACTTCACCGGGCGCGGCACACTGGACGATACGCTGTTTTTCGCCGAATTCATGGCAGCACAGCCTTTCCCCCACAAGATCGTGATTGCCGGAAACCACGACTGGTGCTTTGAAGACAAACGCCGCAAAATCGCCGAACACATCCTCAAGGAATACGGCCTCATCTACCTCAACGATTCCGGCATCGAAATTGACGGTGTGAAATTCTGGGGTTCGCCCGTACAACCCGAATTCATGAACTGGGCATTCAACCGCCAGCGTGGTGAAGCCATCCGCCAGCACTGGGACAAAATCCCCGCCGCTACCGACGTGCTGATTACCCACGGCCCCGCCTCCGGCATCCTCGACCAGTGTTACAACGGTTTCAACGCCGGGTGCGAAGATTTGTTGCATGCCATCCAGCGCATCAAACCGCGCATCCACGCCAGCGGCCACATCCACGGAGGCTACGGCAAAAAGAAAGTCGGCAAGACCGTGTTCATCAACGCCTGCATTCTGGATGAACGCTATCAGGTACGGAATCCGCCAATTGAGGTGAAGATTTAATTCTCTCCAGCCAACACTTTTGCTTGCTGAATAAGTGCAGGCGCTAGGCGGTAATCGTGTTCCAGCATAGCATCCAGCAAGCAACTCACTTCCGTAATCAGTCCCGTTTGTTTGGCTTTGAGCAATAAACCGACTGTCCCCAATACATCCACATGTTCCTGTTTGGCAACTGACCGACCACGCCGCTCATCAAGCAATACAGGGCAACTCGCTTGTTTTGCCAAAGAAATGGCTTGGGTTTCGCCTGCATCCAACCCGTAATTGAGATAAGCGGGGTCATCGGCGGCAAGATCAGGCACAACTCTAGCGTACTGAGCGGCGAACCCAACGATACGCTTGGCATCTGAGCGGTAAGCCAAGGTTGTTGCTTCAACCAGCACCGTTTCGGGGATGCATATCTCGGCATAAAGCTGACGCAGCAAATGCAGATGATCCAGTTTGGCGAGGATAACTAACGGCCCCGTATCCGCCACGATCAACACACTCACAGACTGGCAACCCGCAGCTCATCCTCCAATTCCTCCGGCGGATAATCCACCACAGGAATACCCATACGGCTCAGGTGTTCGCTAAATAGCACATACGGCATTCCGGCAATCTTTGCCGCTTTGCCCAAAGACAAGATGTTTTCTTTGAACAAATACTCTGCCAATGCCACTTTAACGCCACTGTCGAGCAACGCCGCTGTAAACGGTAAAGCAACCAGAATCGGTTCGCCGCGTTTGGTGATCAGGGATGGGCGACCCGCTTCCGCTTCACGGCTCAATTCCCCGCTGCGTTCGCGTAGATCACGGATGGAAAATGTTTGCATGGCGATAATTCCCTGTTAGATGTTACCCATTATGGTAGCACATGCCGCATGAAGAAGAGCGGCTGAAAAGTGCCTACAGTATCGGCACTTTTTGTTGGTACAATCTTCAAACAGTGAAGCGGGGTAAACAATGAAATTCACCGAGGAAAAACTGGAGCAAGCCATCATCACCCTGCTCGGCGAACAGGGCTACCCGCACGTTCGCGGTGAATCCATTGCCCGCAACCCGCAAGATGTCCTGCTGCCAGACGACCTCCGCGCTTACCTCACCACTCGCTACGCCGCCGACGGCATTACAGACAGCGAAATCGGGCAGATCATCCGCCACCTGGAAACCCTGCCCGCTTCCGACCTGTACGACAGCAACAAAACCGTGATGAAACTGGTCACCGACGGTTTCCTGCTCAAGCGCGAAGACCGCCGCCAGAAAGACCTCTACATCCAGCTCATCGACTACAGCGACCTGAGCACACAACGCATTCCCGATGCGGCGCTACTCGAAACCATTGCCATCGAACACCCTGCTTACCACAGCAAAAACCGCTACAAACTGGTCAACCAGCTCGAAATCGAAGGCTACGAAAAGCGCATTCCCGACGCGATCCTCTACATCAACGGCCTGCCGCTAGTGGTGTTCGAGTTCAAAAGCGCGATACGCGATGAGGCCACCCTGCATGATGCCTACGTGCAGCTCACCACCCGCTACCGCCGCGACATTCCCGAACTGCTCAAATACAACGCGCTGTGCGTAATCTCCGACGGGGTAAACAGCAAGGTCGGTTCGCTATTCGCCCGCTACGAGTTTTTCTACGCATGGCGCAAGGTCACGGGCGATGAAAATCTGGCGGTGGACGGCATCAGCTCCCTACACACCCTGATACAAGGCTTGTTCGACAAACGCCGCCTGCGTGACGTGATCCGCAACTTCATCTTCCTGCCGGACGCTTCCCGTAAGGAAGACAAAATCGTCTGCCGTTACCCGCAGTATTACGCCGCCACCAAGCTGTACGACAATATCCTGCAACACCGCAAACCGGCAGGTGATGGCAAGGGCGGCACGTATTTCGGCGCGACCGGTTGCGGCAAGAGCTACACCATGCTGTTTCTCGCCCGCTTGCTGATGAAAAGCGTGGCACTCGCCAGCCCTACCATCGTGCTGATTACCGACCGCACCGACCTTGACGACCAGCTTTCCGGGCAGTTCGTCAAAGCCAAAAGCTACATCGGCGACGACAACATTATCAGCGTGGAAAGCCGCGCCCAGTTGCGTGAACTGCTCAAAGGCCGCACCAGTGGCGGCGTGTTCCTCACCACCATCCACAAATTCACCGAAGACATCGAGCTGCTGTCCGAACGCAACAATATCATCTGCATTTCCGACGAAGCCCACCGCAGCCAGATCAATCTCGACCAGAAAGTAGTCGTTGATCGGGAGAAAGGAACGGTGAAACGCACCTTCGGTTTCGCCAAATACCTGCACGACTCGTTGCCCAACGCCACCTACGTCGGCTTCACCGGCACACCCGTGGATGCCACACTGGAAGTTTTCGGGCGTATCGTCGATAGCTACACCATGACCGAATCGGTCAAGGACGACATCACTGTGCGCATCGTCTACGAAGGCCGCGCCGCCAAAGTTTTCCTCGACAACCAGAAGCTGAAAGACATCGAAGCCTATTACCAGCAATGTGCGGAATCCGGGGCCAGCGACTACCAGATTGAGGAAAGCAAGAAAGCCTCCGCCAATATGAGCGCCATCCTCGGCGACCCCGACCGCCTCAAGGCACTAGCTGCCGATTTCGTCGAGCATTACGAAAACCGTGTGGCGGAAGGCGCAACCCTCAAGGGCAAAGCGATGTTCGTGTGCAGCAAACGTGAAATCGCCTGGGATTTCTACCAGCAAATCATCGCCCTGCGCCCGCAATGGGCAGAAGTAAGACCCTCACCCCCCAGCCCCCTCTCCCGCCAAGCGGTAGAGGGGGAGCAAGATGCCGATTTCTTAAGCCCCTCTACCTCTGGGAGAGGGGTTTGGGGTGAGGGTGACAAAAAGCTCAAGCCCATCGAACACCTGAAACTGGTCATGACACGCGGGCAAGATGACCCCAAAGCCCTTTACGACCTGCTGGGAACCAAGGAATACCGCAAGGAACTGGATCGCCAGTTCAAGGAAGCCAAGTCCAATTTCAAGATCGCCATCGTGGTGGATATGTGGCTGACCGGCTTTGACGTGCCGGAACTGGACAGCATCTACATCGACAAGCCCATCCAGCGCCACAGCCTGATCCAGACCATTTCCCGCGTCAACCGCAAGTTTGCGGGCAAGAACAAGGGGCTGGTGGTTGACTACATCGGCATCAAAAAACAGATGAATCTGGCGCTGAAACAGTATTCCAAGGGCGACGAAGACAACTTCGAGGAAATCCAGCAATCCATCATCGCCGCCAAAGACCAGCTCGACCTGCTCGACAAGCTGTTCCACCCCTTCGACAGCAGCCCGTACTTCCACGGCGCGCCGACCGCGCAACTGCAATGCCTGAACCTTGCCGCCGAATTCGTGCAGCTTACCCAAAAGCTCGAACAGCGTTTCATGGGGTTGGTGAAACGCCTCAAGGCTGCTTACGACATCTGTTCCGGCAGCGATGCTTTCACCCAAGACGAGCGCGACCGCATCCACTTCTACCTGGCGGTGCGCTCCATCGTCTTCAAGCTCACCCGTGGCAACGCACCTGATACCGCGCAAATGAACGCCAAAGTGCGCGAAATGATCAAGGACGCGCTGCAAAGCGACGGGGTGGAAGAAATCTTCAAGCTGGGCGAAGACGACGCCTCTGAGGTGGATTTGTTCTCCGACGACTACCTCGCCAAGATCGACAAAATCAAACTGCCCAACACCAAAATCAAACTGCTGCAACAGCTACTCGAACGCGCCATTGCCGAATTCAAAAAGACCAACCGGGCAAAGGGCGTGGACTTTTCCAAACAGTTCAAGGCGCTGGTCGACCGCTACAACGAGCGCGACGAACAAAACGTGCTGGTCAGCAACGTGCTGGATGACTTCGCCAATGAAATCATTGACCTGTTTCACGCCCTGCAACGCGAGAAAGCATCCTTCGCCGACCTCGGCATCGACTTCGAGGAAAAGGCGTTTTACGACATCCTCAAGGGGCTGGCAGTCAAATACGACTTCACCTACCCGGAAGACAAGCTGTTAGCCCTCTCCCAAGCCGTGAAAGCGGTGGTCGACGACAAATCCCGCTACACCGACTGGAACCAGCGTGACGACATCAAGGCCGAACTGAAAGTCGACCTGATTATGCTGTTAGCTGAATACGGCTATCCGCCAGTTGACCGGGACGAGGTGTACAAGGAAATCTTCGCGCAGGCGGAGAACTTCAAGAAGTACAGAGGCATCAGTTAAAACTTGCCCTGCTCCCCCCTACCGTTATAATCCTGCCTGAAATCGCAACGAGCACGATCATTCATGGCTGTCCAACTCCTTTCCCTGCGTCATGTTTTTGAGGATGAAGCCGATGAAATCCGGCAGCTACTCACCACCCATCGCATTGAATTCTACGAAACACCACCCGGCAACTGGGGCATTTCCATGCCTGCCATCTGGCTGCAAGATGCCGACGATCTGGAAATCGCCAAAGCCCTGCTGGCAACCTACCAGGCTGAACGCGGCCAGCGCATCCGCGACGAATACGAACAGCTAAAAGCCGCTGGCCTGCACCGCACAATACTGGATGAAATTCGGGAAAATCCGCTCAAAGTGATCGCTTTTGTTGCATTGGCCATTGCAATAGCTTATGTTTCCATTAATCCATTTATGGAAATATCTCGCTAATGTTGCATTAAGGTATCAAGCGTTAATCTACCAAATGAACGGCTACTTTTTAATCAAAACAACTAATGCCTTATTAACAAACCGCACAGGCTGTATAGTTAAATGACTGATTTTACTGTTTATTTAATCCGCTCAACAATTGACACTCTTAGTGAAGCATTGCCGTTTCTGCTGGTTATTCTATTTTATGCCGTCACCATCTTGCAGTTACCCATGGATACTGTTGTAGAAATGTTCGGTATGCTGGGCGTAATTACGCTAGGCATGAACCTGATCCTGTCTGAAGGAAACTAATCCTGCGGTATGCGCAACCCATCCGCCAGTGATGGGTAGTACAGGTTCATCCCCAATTCCCGCAGCAATTTGTCATTGCTGATCCGCCGCGATTCCTGCAAGTAAGACAACATCCCCTCGCTCATGGAAGCCTGCGCTTCCGCCATGCTGACCTGTGGTGGGCGTGGCAACCCGGCGTAATCGGCCACCTGGTTGAAATAATCCGTCATGCTGGAAGGGTGGCCATCAGTGGCGTTGTAAATCGCGCCTGCCGGGGCAGTTTCCATCGCCCGCTTGCACACCATCGCCAGATCATCGGCGTGAATACGGTTGGTCCACGGCGCTTCTTCCTCACGCAACACCGGTTCGCCACGCTGCAAACGTGCCAGCGGCAAACGATCCGGCGCATAGATACCGGGCACGCGCAGGATGACGATTTCACCGCCGAACCGCGCCGCCCATTCCTGCACGGCGGCTTCTGCATCAACCCGGCGTTTGGCGCGGGCGGCGACAGGTTTCAGCGGCTCGGTTTCATCAATCCAGCGGCCTGCGCAATCGCCATACACGCCTGTCGTGCTAATCAGCACCACCCGTTGGGGGGCAGCATCCACCCCCTTGAGGAAACGGCGGATACGGTCATCGGTTTCCCCCGTTGGCTGCGGCGGCATGAACCAGTACACCAGCGCTTCATCCAGCGCGAAAATCGGGAAGAAACTGCCGCGATCCACATCGCCCTGGCGCATGGCAAAACCCTGCGCCAGACCGAGTTGCAGGGATTCATCACTGCGCACCCAGCCGATGGCTTTCACCCCTTCCTGCTGGTACAGCTTCGCTACCCGGCGGCCTATGTCGCCGCAGCCCATGATCCACACCTTGGGTATTGTCCTGCTCATTTCACGCTTGTCCTATACTAGAGAAAAAACCGGAGCAGAGGAAAACCCGTCATGAAATACAAAAGCCTGTTGCCACCGCTCTTTTCCCTGCTGCTCTCGCCAGCAATTGAAGCCGACTGGTCGCTCACCAAAATCATTACGCTCAACCACATTGGCTCACCATCCGAAAATGACGGCTTCCATCCCGAAGCCTTCAACCTGGAAAAAGCCATCAACGACAAGGCGCATTATTCCATCGGTATTCTGGAAAATTCGGAAGAACGCCTCGGCCTGACTGCCGGTTATTCCAGGGTATTCTACCAGAGAGGGCGGCTGGACCTGACAGGCAATTTCTACCTTTCCAGCAACTACCGGCGTCTGCCATTCATCGTGCCGGTGCCGACATTGGGCATACGCTACCACCTCACCCCCAGAACCGACCTGCTGATGGAAGCCGTACCCTTTCATGATGAGGGCGACCCTTATCTCATTTTCATCACAGGGATCAATTTCGATTTATAAGCAGCTACCGATATTGCTGTCAGACGCAAACAGTTAGACTACGCGCTTTGCATAACAACAAGGGCTATACCATGCGTCACGTATTTTTTGCCATTACCCTGCTGCTCACCCTGCAAGGCTGCGCCGGGCAACTCATTGCCACCACCGCCGATGTCGCCATCGAAACCGTCAAAGTACCGTTCAAGGTGGGTGGTGCTGTCGTCGATGTCGTTACCGGGGACTGAAAAATAGCTGGAAATGGCACAGCGGGTTATACTTGCTGTTTATTCAAACCCATATTCAATCACACAGCACCATGACTGACACCCAACTCAACGCAGGCAGCATCAACGAAATTAAACCCGGCAAAATGAAGCGCGTGGATGCTGGCAACGGCAAACGCATTCTCATCTGCCATGTGGAAGACAGCTTTTACGCCGTGGACGACATGTGCACCCACGAAGACGCCTCGCTGTATCTGGGCTGCCTGAAAGGCGACCGGGTGCATTGCTCGCTGCATGGCGGCGAATTCAGCGTCAAAACCGGCGAACCACTGGCGGAACCCGCCGAAATCCCGCTGCAAACCTACCCCGTAGCCATCGTGGACGGGCGTATTCTGGTCACGGTATAAGCCATGTTTCAGCGTCTGGTCTGGTTGTTACTGATTCTGCTGATCCTGTTCCTGATCGGTAACTGGGCGTACCGGCATTTCATCCAGCCGCCACCGCCCGGCATCGTGATTCCGACGCCACCAGTAATACCGCCTGGCCCTCCACCTGTCCTCAAACCGGTTCCGCCCAAGCATGTCGAAAAGCTGCTGGATTCCATACAGGAACAGGTAAAGATCACCCGCGCCTATGACCCCTCCTACGTCCGCTTGAAATATCCAGGTGGCGATGTACCGGAAACCACTGGTGTGTGTGCGGATGTAATCGTGCGGGCATTCCGCTCCCAGGGCGTCGACCTGCAACAGGCGCTGCACGAAGACATGAAGCGGAATTTCAGCCAGTATCCAAAGAAATGGGGCATGAAAGCGCCCGACCCCAATATCGACCAGCGCCGTGTTTACAACCTGATGAAGTTTTTCGAGCGCAAGGGCAAATCACTACCCGTGACTTATGACGCAGCAGACTACCTGCCGGGGGATGTGGTCGCGTGGGATCTGGGGAACGGGCAAGGCCACATCGGCATCGTTACCCACTACAAGACAGCGGATGGCCGCCCGCTGATGGGCCACAACATCGCCTACGGAACCAATATCGAAGACGCGCTGTTTTTCTGGCCCATTATCGGCCATTACCGCTATTTCAATGCATCGGCAGACGTGAACGCAGCTCCTCGCGGTCATACCACCACTGGCCTTCCACGATAGCATCAATCACCTGCCCCAGACGCGGCAGGAATACAGCCGGATCAAGCAAGCCCAAACGGTTCAGCCACAGGTTCATGGCTTCCTGCGAATTCACACCACTATGGCGCTCAGCCACCTTGCCCAGCAGCGCGCTGGTGAGGAACATCACGCTGTCGCGCTTTTCACCTTCCAGCCGCAAATCGGCGATGTAATGCGCCACTGCCGCCGCCACCGCTGCGCCATCCGCCGTAGCCGGGGTGGCATCAATCAGGTGGTTGAGCATAATGATGGAAAGCTCCGGGTCAACCGGATAAGTCACTGACAGCCACAAACCGTTGCCCAGCGCAGGCACGGAAGCAGGCAAGTCGCAACGGAACAATACATCGCAGCAACGCACTGCGTCTTCCCAGTATTCGTGGTCACGGTAAATCTCGAAGGATTCACGGTTCATGCCCCAGGCTGCTTCACGCATGCCCGGCTCATCCAGCTCCAGCATGATTTCGCCAATTTCGTGTTGCACCAAGGCACGTTCCAGCGGGTTGCTGGCGGGGGTAAGTTGCATCAGGTGCGCCTGACGCTGGGCAAGTTCGCTTTTCAACACCTGACGGGAATCAGGGGCAGCAGTAAATTCAACCGGGGTGGTTTCGCTCATGATGTGGCGCTCAAAATCCGAAATGCGCCAAGCATAACAAGCACACCGCCGGGGTCAAATACCCCCTACGGCTGAACCATCAACAGAATCTGGTCAGGCAGGTTTTCTGACTCCAGCTCCAGCTTGAGTTCAAACTTGTAAGGCTCAATGACTTCAGCATTGGTCTTGAATGAGGTGAACCATTCGCCATCGCCGGAACCACGCCGGAATACCGCGCCGGAAACCGGTTCGTTACCCTCACCGCGCGCATCATATAGCCACAAGTGGTAAAACGTGCCGCGTTTGGGTTCGGGCAAATCGACGAAGCGCATCACTCCCAACTGTTTTCCAGCACTCCACACCAGATCACCCTGCACATCCTGCACCAGTGGATTCAGGGTGCGCAACCAGTTGCCGCGCAAGCTGGCAGGGTCAGCCAGCAGGGTTTGCCGCAACTCCAGCAAATCACCCGCCTCGACATCCGCCTGCACCCGACTGAAATAATTCAGGCCAAACCAAACCAACACAGCCAGCAGCAAGGCTGACAATGCAGAAAACAACCAATATTGCCACTGACGGTCATTCCGTGACATCGGGAATCCCTCGCGAATCGCTGTTCTTGAAATGTAAAGAAGCTCTGACGACATATAAATATACCCGATTTTTACGAAATTTCCGACGTTCTCTTGTGCGGTGCGCTAAAATGCTTCATTCATTTGACGACTGGCCATCTAACGAGTTCCCCATGCAAGCACAAACCTTTATTCCCGGCAAAGACGCCGCTTTGGAAGCCTCCATTGAATCCATGCAGGCAAAGCTGCAAAACCTGGGTTTCAACATTGAGGAAGCGTCATGGCTGAACCCTGTGGCCAACGTCTGGTCAGTACACATCCACGACCGTGACTGCCCGATGCTGTTTACCAACGGCAAGGGTGCATCACAGAAAGCTGCCCTCGCCAGCGCCCTGGGCGAATATTTCGAACGCCTCAGCACCAACTATTTCTGGGCGGATTTCTATCTGGGCAAAAGCATCGCCAACAGCAACTTCGTCCACTATCCGCAGGAACGCTGGTTCGATATTCCAGAAGACAGCAAACTGCCTGAAGGCTTGCTGGATGATGACACACTGGCATTCTACGACCCCGAAAGCGCACTGGATGCCACCCGCCTGGTCGATCTGAATTCCGGCAATGAGGAACGCGGCATTTGCGCCCTACCTTACGTGCGCCAACGCGACGGTGAAACGGTATGGCTCCCGGTCAACGTGATCGGCAACCTGTATGTCAGCAACGGCATGTCCGCTGGCAACACCAAAACCGAAGCCCGCACCCAGGCACTGTCAGAAATTTTCGAGCGCCACATCAAATTCCGCATTATTGCCGAGGGAATCTGCCTGCCGGATGTACCGGAAGAGGTGATTGCCCGCTACCCGCACATCGAAGCCGGGATTGCTGAACTGCGCGCCGCCGGTTTCGGCATTCTGGTGAAAGACGCATCCCTCGGCGGGCAATACCCGGTCATGTGCGTGACCCTGCTCAACCCCGACGACCAGGGTTGTTACGCCAGTTTCGGCGCACATCCGCGCTTTGAAGTAGCGCTGGAACGCGCCCTGACCGAACTGCTACAAGGCCGTGCCCTTGACCGCCTGTCAGGTTTTTCCGAACCCAGTTTCGAGCTGGAAGATGTTTCCTCACCGCAAAATCTGGAGACACATTTCATCGACTCCAGCGGCCCGATCCACTGGGATTTCCTGTGGAATGAGCCGGATCATAAATTCGCCGACTGGAATTTCAGCGGCACCACCGAGGAAGAATGCCAGTACCTGATGGATCGCATCCACGCCGAAGATTTCGACATTTACATCATGGATTACGAACATCTGGGCGTATACGCCTGCCGCATCATCGTGCCGGAAATGTCAGAAATCTATCAGGCCGAAGACCTGGAGTGGGATAACAACAGCACTGGCAACACCGTGCGCGAAGCCATCCTGCACCTGCCGGAACTGGATGACGACGAATGCGCCGAGCTATTCGATACCATCGAGGAACTGGGGCTGGACGACCACCAACCGGTCGCGGCGCTGATCGGGCTTGCCCCCGATGCCGGTTCATTGTGGGCGGATTTGCGCGTGGGCGAGCTCAAAACCCTGCTGGCACTGGCGATGGATGACGAAGAAGCCATCCGCGAAGGCTGCCAGTGGATTCGCCATTTCGAGCAAATCAACGACGATCGCCGCCGGGCGTACCGTTGTGTCGAAGCGCTGCTGGACATGGATGAACCGGAAGGTTACGCCCCCAACCTCGGCCTGCTCTATGGCGAAACCGCCCTGCACCAGGCGCAGGCGCTGCTGGATGGCAGCCAGCGTTTCTGGGGAATTGCCGTGCCGACGCTGGAGTTGCAAGGCTGCCACATGCACCAGAAACTGCTGAGCGCCTACCACAAAATACATCGGGACTTGCAAGCCAGCTTATAACTATAATTATCATTCATTTAAATATTAGCGATGGGGTTGCCGCATGAAAAAAGTTATCTTATCAAGCTTGTTCCTCTTGGCCTCCTGTAGCGAGAAGGCTCATGAACCCGCCCATGAGGTTGCTAACGAGGCCGCCAAGCCAGCACATGAGGCTGCCCACTGGAGCTATGACGGCGAAGCAGGCCCCCAGAACTGGGCAAAACTGGCTCCGGAAAACGCCCCCTGTTCCGGCAAGAACCAGTCCCCCATCAATCTGGCCGGGTTTACCGAAGCAGACTTGCCGCCTATTGAGTTCAACTACGGTAGCGGCATTGGCAAAGACGTGGAAAACAACGGCCACACCATCCAGGTCAATTATGCTGACGGCAATGCCATCAAAGTGGATGGCATCCAGTTCAACCTGAAACAGTTCCATTTCCACGCCCCCAGCGAGAACCACATCAATGGCAAAGCATTCCCGATGGAAGCGCATCTGGTTCACAAAGACAACACCGGGGATTTAGCCGTAGTTGCCCTGATGTTTGAAGAAGGCGAAGCTAACCCTGAACTGGAAAAAGTCTGGGCAGAAATGCCCGCCACCGCCCATACCCTTGATGCACTGGACAGCAAGGTGGATGCGTCCGGCTTGTTGCCCTGGAGCCGCGACTATTACCGCTTCAATGGCTCACTGACCACCCCGCCCTGCACCGAAGGTGTACGCTGGATTGTGATGAAAAACCCGGTAACGGCATCCAAGGAACAGATCGAAAAGTTTGCCCACGTCATGCACCACCCCAACAACCGCCCGGTGCAACCGACCAATGCCCGCACCGTTTTGCAGTAAAGCAGCTGCCTTTGCAGGGTGCTTGACCACCCTGCCATGCACCGTTACCCCTGGATGTAACTCACCAACTGCTCAATCATGAACTGCTGTTCGGAAATCACTTCCTTGACCAGATCGCCGATGGAAACCAGCCCAACCAGCTCATCACCCTCCATGACCGGCAGGTGACGGATACGCTTTTCCGTCATGATCGCCATACCTTCCTGAATGGGTTGATCCGGCCTGATGCAAAACACCGGGCGGGTCATGACCTCTGCCACCCGCATGTCTTCGGCATTACGGTCATGCAGCACGATTTTGCGGGTATAGTCCTGCTCGGAAATGACTCCCTTGAGCTTGCCGCCCTCCAGCACCAGCAGCGCGCCTACCCGCTTTTCCGCCATCACCTTGACTGCCTCGATAACCGTTGCCTGTGGATCAACGCTATAAATCACGCGGCCTTTTCTGGCCAGTACCTGAGCTATTGTTTGCATATTCTCTCCTCCTCCATACATTTCCATTGATAATATCGTTTAGCACACATCTTGATAAAATGGTTACACACGCATGCTGGAAATCCTCTACCACGACGACCACCTCGTCGCTATCAACAAACCTTCCGGGCTGCTGGTACACCGCAGCCTGATCGACTGGCATGAAACCCGCTTCGCCATCCAGCTCACCCGCGACCAGATCGGGCAGAAAGTTTTCCCGGTACACCGCCTCGACAAACCCACCTCCGGCGTATTGTTGTTTGCGCTCGACAGCGACACCGCCCGCCTGCTGACGGAACAGTTCAGCGCCGGGCTGGTGGAGAAAACCTACCTCGCCATCGTGCGCGGCCACACGGAGGAATCCGGCATCATCGACCATCCGCTCAAAGAGGAACTGGACAAGATCGCCGATGCCAACGCCAACCAGGACAAACCCGCGCAGGCAGCCATCACCCATTACCAGCGCCTGCTGGCGTTTGAACTGCCTTACGCCGTTGACCGTTACCCCAGCAGCCGCTATTCGCTGCTGGAACTGCAACCCAAAACCGGGCGCAAACACCAGCTGCGCCGCCACATGAAACACATTTCCCACCACATGCTGGGCGACACCACCCACGGCAACGGCAAGCACAACCAGTTTTTCCGCCAGCAATTCGCCTGCCAGCGCTTGCTGCTGCACGCCGCCCGCCTGCAACTGACGCACCCGCATACAGGTGAACCTTTGATTATCAACGCACCTTTACCAGCAGATTTTGCGCAAATGGTACGCTTATTGCTTTCTTTCCAGTGTCCAGACATAAACACTACACCACCACGAGGATCACATGGAAAGGAATTCATCGCTCAGCTTGCGCCAGATGCTGGATCGCCTGGCTGAAATACTGGTACACAAGCAGACAGGAACATTTTACATCGCCACTGACATGAACAGTTCCTGCCGGTTTGCCATCGAAAGCGGCAAGCTGACCCATTGCACCCACAAGCGTGACCACGGCCCCGACGCCATTCTCAGTCTGCTGGAAACCGGTGGCGGCTCGTGCTCCTTTTCGGAAAACCAGCGCATCCCCTTCCGCCCGGATGCGGCTATCGACCACCCGCTCAGCCTGCAAGCGCTCGACATCCATCTGGTTATTCCGCCCAAACCTGCCCTCATCCCGAAACCCGTTCCTGCACCGGAAAAACCGATGGCACGCCCCGGCAGCAGCAATTATTTCTACCGGGGTAGCAGCCCTGCACCAGAGGCAAGCGCGCAGACAGAACCGGAAGCACCACAACAGGGAACAACGCCCAGCGCCCAGCCCCGTATCAACAACCGCTTTTACCGGGGTGGCTAGCCCCCAGCCACGCTGCACCACGCACGCCGCTGGAATCCCCAAAACGGGGCGCAAGCAGGCGTGTGCTGACATGATCGGAAAACACATAGTGCCCCCAGCGTTGTGGCACATTGGCGTATAGCCGCCCGATATTCGACATGCCGCCACCCAGCACAATCACATCCGGATCGAGGATGTTGATGACATGGGCAAGGCTTTTTGCCATGCGTTCCTCATAAGCCTGCACAAGCTGTTCCGCCAGTGCATCACCCTGCGCGGCAAGCTGCACGATGGCAGCCGCAGCTAGGGAATGGCCCGTCAGCGCATGATATTCCGCCGCGAAACCGGGGCCGGAAAGCCAGGTTTCGATGCAGCCGTGCTTGCCACAGTAACACGGTTTGCCGGGTAACTCCCCAGCCTCCGGCCATGGCAGCGGGTTGTGCCCCCACTCACCACCAATGGCATTTGCCCCCGTCAGCGCCTTGCCGTGCACCACAATCCCAGCCCCCGTACCCGTTCCCACAATCACACCGAACACCACCGCTGCACCTGCCGCTGCACCATCCGTTGCCTCGGAAAGGGCGAAACAGTTGGCATCATTTTCGATGCGGATGCGCCGTTGTAACAGCTTTTCCAGATCGTTATGCAGCGGCTTGCCATTCAGCACCACGGAATTGGCATTTTTCATCAGGCCGGATGCCGGGGAAATCGCACCCGGCGTACCGATACCGACCGTGCAGGTTTGCCTTGCGTGCTGTTCTGCCTCATCCACCAGTTGCCGGATGGTTTGCAGGATGGCGGCATACTGCCCCTGCGGGGTGGGCAAGCGCTTGCGGAAAATTTCCCTGCCTTGCGCATCCAGCAGCAGGATTTCGATTTTGGTTCCGCCAAGGTCAACACCGATATGCATGATTTCTCCCGAAAACTTGAACTAAGTCATTGCATCAAAACAGACACACGCTATATTTTAGCGACCGTTTCGTCTTTAATTCCTTGATGGCAGGCATGACCATGCAGTTTAGCGATATTTTAACCCGATCCCCCTTGATGGAAGCCGTATTGCGTTCCGCGCACCTGATTGCGCAAACTGACGCGAGCGTGCTGATTACCGGCGAATCCGGCACGGGCAAGGAACTGGTCGCACACGCCATGCACGCCACCAGCCCACGCAAGGCCAAACCATTCATCACCGTCAACTGCGCAGCCTTGCCGGAAACGCTGGCGGAATCGCTACTGTTCGGCCATCGCAAGGGTGCTTTCACGGGTGCTGACAGCCAGCAAACCGGCCTGATTGGCGCTGCCGATGGCGGCACCTTGTTTCTGGACGAAATTGGCGAATTACCGCTGAACCTGCAAGCCAAGCTGCTGCGTTTCCTCGAATCCGGCGAAGTCCTGCCGCTGGGTGAATCGCGCCCGCGCCTGCTGAATGTGCGCGTATTCGCCGCCACCCACCGCAACCTGTACGCCATGGCACAGGCGGGTGAATTCCGCGCCGACCTGTTCTACCGCCTCAATATCGTCCCCATCGAACTGCCACCACTGCGCGAACGCAAGGAAGACATCGACCTGCTGCTCAAGCACTTCCTGCGCCAGTTCGCCAGCCAGCATCAACTGCCTGCCGTCACGCTGGGCAAAGACGCGCGCGCATACCTGCTGCGTTATGGCTGGAATGGCAACGTGCGCGAACTGCGCAACCTGTGCGAACGCCTCAGCATCCTGCTGGCCGGGCGCGAAATCGCCCTTACCAACCTGCCACTGGAAGTACGTAACCCCGCCCCCGCTGCGGCCAGCCCGTTCAACCTGCCCGAAACCGGCGTGAATCTGGAAGAACTGGAACGCGACCTGCTCAACCAAGCACTGGAACGCACCAGCAACAACAAGACCCATGCGGCCAAATTGCTGGGCATTTCCCGCGATGCACTGAATTACCGCTTGAAGAAATACGAACTGGTCTGAACTGGGATTACCAGTCCAGCGTGAAATTCACAGTCAGGCTGAACGCCCATTGCGTCTTGTGAATATCCGGTGGAAACGGCAACGCACCGGAAGCAGCCTTTACCGCCTGCACTGCTGCCTGATCCAGCCATTCATTGCCGGAACTTTTCGTCACCCGCACGCCTGAAATCGCGCCGTTAGGCATGACGGTGAAAGACACCACTACACTACCTTCCACTTCCGCCTTTTCCGCCATGCGCGGGTATTGCTTGCGGGATGCAATCAGGTTTTGCAGCTTTCTCCGGTAAGCAGCCTCGGCAGCCTTGTTGTCCACTGCCTGTACGGGCGGCGCAGCCTGCGGCGCGGGCGCAACAGGGCGGGCAACTGGCGCGGGTTGGGGCTGCGGCTTGGGGGCAGCCTGCGACCTGGCTGGTGGCGGTTCTGCCTTGGGGGTGGGTTGGGGCTTTTTGGCCGGTTTTGGCTCGGGTTTGGGTTTAGGCTTTTCGACCGGCTTTTTCTGCGGTTTCGGCTTGGGCTGTTCGACTGGCTTGGGTTCCAGCTTGGGCGGTTCTGGTTCTGCTACCGGTTGCGCTGCTGCCACGAACTGCGCCAGTGACAGCTGTACAGGTTGCGGTTCTTCCACATTGCCCAGCTTGTCCTGCCACAGCATCACCGGTAATGCCGCCAGCAGCACGGCGGCGTGTACCAGGGCAGAAACGCCGTAGCCGGTCAGATGGTATTTCACTGCTCTTGCTCGGTCTGGATGGACATCTTGTCGAAATGCCCGGCTTTCAGCACATCCACCACCTTGATGAAATGCTCGAACGCAGTGGCCTTGTCCACCCGCAGCACAATGGGCATGGTGGCTGCATGAGTTTCATGCGGCTTCAGTTGCTCCGCCAGTGTTTCCGCCGTGACGGGGTTGCCGTCGAGGAAAATCTGGTTGTGCGCATTGATGGCGATTTCCAGGCTGTGTTCATCGCCCTTGGCCTGTTCGCTCTGTTCCGCCTTGGGCAAATCCACCGGGATCAGACCTTGCGAAATGAACGAGGCGGTGGTCAGCACAATCGCCAGCAGCACCAGCATGATGTCGATGAAGGGGATCATGTTGATCTGGTCGAAACGCTTCATGCACTTTTCCCGTCTTTCCACGCCTGCCAGCGGGCGACTTGCACCTCCACCTTGCGCAGCAGCGCGTTGTAAAACATGATCGCGGGGATCGCCACCAGCAAGCCCGCTGCCGTCGCTTTCAACGCCAGCGCCAGCCCCAGCATGATGCTGTTGACTTCAATCTTGCCGCCCTGCCCCATGGTGTAAAACGTCACCAGAATCCCCAGCACCGTTCCCAGCAGCCCCACGTAGGGCGCATTCGAGCCGATGCTGGAAATGGTGGTGAGGTTACGGGTCAGGTCGATTTTCAGGGTTTCGATATGGTCGAACTGTTGCAGCTTGACGCGGTTGAGGTAGAAATAGCGCTCAATCACCAGCGCCAGCATGATGAAACTCATCAGGCCGAGCGTGCCGAGAATGAGGTAATCCAGATTGGCTTGCAGAAATTCCATTGGTCTCCCTTAACAATTCTATACCCGCGCATTATAGCGCCCTTTTCACACCTAAAGTCGGGAACGGCTGGCGATTCCGCTTCCCATTGCCAACACTGTTACTGGCTAGAAAAGGAAGTGCGAGGTTTGTGTTATGCTGAAAAACAAGATGTTAGCTCTGAAATATTCCCTGTTGGGGTCGGCAATGTTGACGATGGCGGGGTGTAGCAGCCTGAACCCACGCAATGTGTTGCCACTCCAGCAGACCACCTCACCGGACACAGGCAATAGCGCCAAGGTAGAAAAGTCCGCCGCAACCCGGCACAAAACCGGCATCCAGAAACAACATGTTCTGGCGAGTAACGCCCATTCAACCACCTTTCTCCTGTCTGCCGCCATGGACGGCTCCAACCCCTCCGCCCAGACCATACCCATCGACGCTGACCAGCAACAGCACAAAACCACGCTGGACAAGGTGGCTGTGTGCGCCTTGCGCCAACAGGGCAAGGCATATTGCTGGGGCGGTAATTCGCCGATGCGGGGGTTTGACTGTAGCGGCCTGACCCAATATTCCTTCCAGCAGGGTGCCAGCGTCAGCATTCCACGCACCGCCGCTGCCCAATACGCTGCCGCCACCAAGGTTCCTGCCGAACAGGCGCAGAAAGGCGATCTGGTCTTTTTCAAGACACGTGGCAACAAGGTCAGCCATGTTGGCCTCTTCCTGGGGCGTGACCGTTTCGTCCACGCGCCCCGCACTGGCAAAGCCATCCAGATCACCAAACTGGAAGGCTACTGGAAAAAGCGTCTGGCCGGTTTCGGGCGTATTCCGGGCGCATGCCGCCCCATCCTTCCCAGCAGCGTGATCTGAGCAAAAAATACGGGGTGCACTCTGGGGGAGTGCACCCCGAAGAGGGACTCAATGCTTCATGCCCATGCCGCCGCCCATGTGTCCAGCATCGGCTGGCGGGGTGATTTCCTGAATGGTGGCATCTACAGTAGTTGTGCTGCCATCTTCAAAGGTCAGGGTAAGCGGCGCGCTTTCACCAATCTTCATTTCCTGTTGCAGACCAATCAGCATGATGTGCAGTCCACCCGGCTTCAACTCGGCGCGGCCTTTGGCGGGAATGTCGATTTGTGGAATCTGGCGCATTTCCATCACGCCATTGTTGTTGGTGTGGGTATGCAGTTCCACCGTCGCAGCTACGGGGCTGCTGGCTGACATAACTCTGTGATCAACGTCAGCGGTATTCACCAGCGTCATGAAAGATGCGCTATTGGGCTGCCCCGGAGGCACTGCACGGGCGTAAGGATTTTCCACCTTGACGGCATCAGCCGCTTTGGCAACAGCTTCCGCTGGTGCAGCAGGCTGGGCACTGTCAGCCGGTGCAGCAGCTTTTCCTGCATCCGTCTCGGCCTGGCAAGCAGCCGTCAGGGAAATCAGGATGCCTAATAGGGTGGCACGGAATAATGGTTGCATGTTTCGTTCCTTTTCCAGGTTAGAATTCAGTTTCCAGTTTCAGCCAGGCAGTACGGCCTGGTTCGTTGACGCGGACAACACTGGTGTCAAACGCATTGGAGCGGCTGACATGCTCGGCATAGGTTTTGTCGAAAACGTTATCGACACCGAAACGGACTTTGGTTGCCTTGCTGATGCTGTAACGCCCGTAGGCATCCATCACACCGTAGCCGGAGCTTTCGCCGACTTCGACCGGGCTTAACAGGTCAACCTGTTTCTGGCCAGCAGCAAAACGCACCCGCGTACCGCCACCCCATTTCGCGCCGTTATAATCCAGTTGAACTTTGCCATTGACGGGAGGCGTTTGAGCAATGGCGCGATCATCTGTAGTGTTAGTCCGTTTGACGTAAGCAACATCACCGGAAAGTTTCACTTTCTGGCTCAGTTTGGTTTCTGCACCCAGCTCAACACCATACAGGTCGGCATCAACATTGCGGTAGGACTGGGAACCTGCGGTCATTCCGGTAGTTACTTTGTCACGCAGGATGAAATCATCCACCTTGTCGGCAAATACTGTTCCCGTCCAGCGTACATTACCCTTTTGCTGGCTAATTCCCAGATCAAGCTGGTTATGCTTTTCAGGCTTGAGGTCGGGGTTACCTACCCAACTGGTAGTAGGCCCCGACCAGTTGCTCAAGTAGCGTTCGGTCTCATCGGCAGTACGTACAGTGCGGCTGGCACCTGCAAAAACAGTCGTGTTTTCATTCAGTGACTTTTCATAACGCAGCAATGCGCCGACATTTGTTTCGTCTGCTGATGGATCACCATCATAGGCACTATTCACGGCTGTGTAGTTCTGGTTGGGGCTACGGGGTGCCATCAGGCCAACTGTCTGGTCAGCCTTGGAAGCGTCGGCTTTAACCTGATCAACCCGCACACCGTATTTCAGTTTGTCTGCGCCGAGCTTGGTTTCTGCTTCAACGAAGACACCCGTCTGGTCAGTCGTCGCCCCCGGCCACATCAGGTTGGCCACTGCACCAAGACCATTTGTCATGGTCGCATTACGCTCACGGTTCTGCACGTTAACACCATAAGTGACTTCTGTGTTCCCAACAGTAGATTTCAAGGCAACCTTACCACCTAGCGTATCGGACGTTGTGGGAACAGACCTTTGAGCGGCTGGCGCTAATCCGGGATTACGCAGGCTGTAGTTATCCATCAGGTGGTCGATGTTGCTGGAATAGACTTCCGCATCAATGCTTTCGACCTTGCCAGCAAACTTGTCCTTGTATTTGAGGCGCTGGATGCTGCCAAATTCTTCCGGGCTATCCATACCTGCACCAGCGTACAGCGCGTCAGAGAAATCGTTGTTTTCGTAGCTGTATTCGATGGTGCGGTCAGCCGTTGGCGTGACACCCAGCACGACACCGGCCTGCTTGTGCTTGTAAGCAGAACGGACTTCGTTGCCGTCACCGTCTTCGTAATTGTCGGCTTCACGATCCTGCGCGAAAACGCGCACATAGCCTTTCTCGCCAGCTTTGGTGAGGTCGGCAGAAACATCATGCTTGACCCCATTATTCATGGCGGTAGCAGAAACCTTGCCACTCAGGCCATCTTCCGGGTCGGTAATACTGCGGGTATCGCGCTCGAACAACACCGTACCACCGCTACCGCCGGAACCGTGTTGCAGGGTTTGCACGCCCTTTTCCACCGTGACTTTCTCGTAAGTTTCCAGCGCTGCCCAACTGGTGGGTGGGTCCATCCGGTTCGGGCAACCACCATGCACATACGCGCCATCCAGCAACACGTTCAACTGGGTCTGGGATTGCCCGCGAATGACCGGTTCAATCCCGCGCCCACCGAAGCGGCTGCCGGATACGCCGTTCAACTGTTTGAGGAAATCACCGCCATCCGCAGGCAAAACGGCGCTGCGTTCCGCTGCCAGAGGCTGCACTTCGTTGGGGGATGTGGCTTTCTTGCCGGATTTGATGTCGATTACCATGGTGTCTTCTGCCATGGCGGAAGTGCTCAGGATCAGGATGGAACTCAGCAATGTCAGTCGGGTCAGGGTGTGTTGCATCGGTAAGCCTTCAAAGTCTATTGATGAGCCTCCTGTAGCAACTTCCGTACCAACACCTAAACAACTGTTTTATAAATGATTAAATAACGATCTGCTAATGAAAATGTGTAAAATGACGCTCCTGGCCGCGTGATTTCACACAGATAGATACATCCGCCTGACCGCATCCTCCCCATAAACCCGCTCCAGCCGCCGCACAATGAAATGTCCCCGACTCATGTTCTGGAAATGATCCATGAACAGCGTGTTGATCAGCGCACCGCCTGCCGCACCGACGACCGGCAGGGATTGCGCCAGCGCTTTCTGCGTCACTGGAATACCGAAACGCGCCGCAATCTTGCTCAGCAATTGCACCAGTGGCGGCGCGGTTTTCTGCGCAGTCGCGTTGGTCGCCATGTAACGTGCCGCTTCGGCAAGGGATTTGGCCAGCGCAGCCCGCACGGTGAAATAACCCGATTCCACCGCATCGTCGTTACGTGCCGGGCCACCCAGCGCGAATACCTCCAGGCAGGCCAGCCGGGTTTCCGCCAGCTTGATATTTTCGCCCTCGCTACGGGCAATATCGGCGATGGAACGCAGGATAATGGTGGTCGAAACCGGCAGTTCAATCGCCAGCGCAGGCAGACCGAATGCACCGCCCGCCGCACCACTGACCCCGGCAAAGGTTTTGTGCAACCAGTTGGCGGATTGCTGCGGCTGTTCATCGAGGGTGGAAATGGCGAAATCCAGCGCCGTTTCCAGCGCCTTGCGAGTCGTGGTGATGATCAGGTCGTTGGCCCCTTCCGGCAGCATCGACAAGCCTTTCTCGATGGGTGTGCCGACGGCATTGCTGATGCGGGCAGCCAGACCGGGGTTTTCCAGCAGGCTCTTGGCGTAACGCAGGTCAGCCAGATCGTCGTGGTTCATCGGCATTTCCCCTTCATGGTAATAATTGGGTATAGCACTCCACCGCCGTAAATTCCTGCGTATCCTTCGGCGGCTGTCTGGAATCCGGCTCGCGAATCGCCAGCAAATACTTCACCCCCGCCGCCTGCGCCGAACGCAGCACATGCAGGTTGTCGTCGATGAATAGCGAATGTTGTGGGGAATACGCCTCCACCTCATGCAATTTCTGCCAGAAATCCGGGTGTTCCTTGGGCAGCCCCAGCGAATGCGAGGTAATAATCTCGTCGAAATAATGCCCTAACGCCACATAGCCGAATTTCAGGCCAACGCTTTTCTGGTGCGCATTGGTCAGCAACACCACCCGCTTGCCGCGTGCGTGCAACGATTCCAGGAAGCGTTCCACATGCGCGCGAATCTGGATACGGTCGGCAATTTCGTGTTTCAGCTCAACCAGATCAGCGCCCAGATGATCCTGCCAGTAATCAAGGCAGTACCATTCCAGCGTGCCTTCCATTTCGGTATAGCGTGCGTGCAGGTAGGCGCTGACTTCTTCCGGGGTGGAACCGCGTTGTTCTGCCAGACGCACCGGCAGATGTTCCAACCAGAAATGGTTGTCGAAATGCAAATCCAGCAAGGTGCCATCCATATCCAGAAAAACGGTCTGGATCGCATCCCACTCCAATAAAATCGGCTGGTGGAAATCGCCTGTTGTTGTATTCATCGTGCTAAAATCCGCGCATGTCAAAATTGCCAACCATACACGAAACCCGCCACGTTGCCAGTAGCCGTCTGTTTCAGGTGGAAGAAGTCCATCTCGAATTCAGCAATGGTGAACGCCGCATCTTTGAACGCCTGGTCAGCCGGGGCTACGGCGCAGTGCTGGTCGTGCCAATGCTGGACGACGAAACCGTACTGATGATCCGCGAATACGCCGTCGGCACCGAACGTTACGAACTCGGCCTGCCCAAGGGCAAGGTGGAACCGGGCGAAGACATCCTGCTGGCCGCCAACCGTGAAATCATGGAAGAAGTCGGCTATGGCGCAGAAGACATCCAGCTACTCAAGGCTGTCACACTGGCCCCAGGCTACATGGGCCATCACACTCACCTGCTGGTGGCGCGCGGCCTCTACCCCGCCCGTCTGGAAGGTGACGAGCCGGAACAGCTGGAAGTCGTGCCGTGGAAACTGGCTGATTTGCCCCAACTCATTGCCGGTAACGAGTGTACGGAAGGGCGCAGCCTGCTGGCGCTGTTTCTGCTGCGCGACTGGCTGAAGACCCCTCACCCCCCAGCCCCCTCTCCCGCAAAGCGGTAGAGGGGGAGCAAGAAGGAAATCCCATGGAGCTGAACAAGCTTACCCAGGCAGCCATTGCCATTGCCCGTGAAGCCGGTGAAAAGATTATGGCAGTCTATAATTCTGCGGACTTTTCCGTGGAACACAAGGACGACAACTCGCCGCTGACAGCTGCCGATCTGGCCTCGCATCACCATATCGTCGCTGCGTTGACTGCCCTGACGCCGCAATACCCGGTGCTTTCCGAAGAAAACGCCAGCGAACTGCCATTCGAAGAACGTAGCCAATGGCAAACCTACTGGCTGGTCGATCCGCTGGACGGCACCAAGGAATTCATCAAACGCAATGACGAATTCAGCATCCTGATTGCGCTGGTTCACGACAACGTGCCAATACTCGGCGTGGTACACGCGCCCGTACTCAAAACCAGCTGGTTTGCCAGCAAGGGCAGTGGCGCTTTCAAACAGACGGGTAATGACACCAAGTCGATTTCGGTACGTGAATCAGGCGCACCACTGGCAGTCGTCGGCAGCCGCTCACACGCCAGCGCCGGGCTGCAAGCCTTCCTGAAAAACATTGGCGAATACGAGCTGGTTTCCATGGGCAGCATCCTCAAGGCATGCATGGTGGCGGAAGGCACGGCGGATATTTACCCACGCATCGGCCTCACCTCCGAATGGGATACCGCCGCTGCGCAAATCATCGTGGAAGAAGCCGGTGGCTATTTCACCCGCACCGACATGCAGCCGTTGCGTTACAACACCAAGGAGTCGCTGCTGAACCCGCATTTCTTCGTGTTCGGCAAGCAATACCGCGACTGGTCGCGGTATTTGCTCCCTGATGCATAACCGGCAAGCTGGTTATTCAACTGCCGTAGGTATAAACGCAGTGTTTATGCCAGTTTGACCCACAGTGAACACCAACCTTGAGGGCTGATTTGACCTTCCACCACTCCACAGGTGTTGTTTTCGGCCACGAAATGTTGGCAGTTGTCACAGCGTTGGTCACCCTTGGGCTGATCCTGATACTGTGCCTGTTCCTGGCTGACTTTCCCGCTTGGCTGGGGCGTGTCACCATTTTTCATCGTATCTGCGTCCGGTTGGGGCGGGGTGGCAGGTTGTTGGGTCGACTCGCCACCATTCATTCCCGGTTGAGCCGGAGTGACAGGTTGTTGGGTCGACTCACCACCATTCATTCCCGGTTGAGCCGGAGTGGCTGGTTGTTGAGCTGGCTCGCCACCACTCGTTTCCGGGCTGGGCGGAGATTCTTTCCGGTCGCAACCAACAAACAGCGCGGGCACCGTTAGTGCGCAACCCGCCGTGAGTGCACCACGCAGAAAAATACGACGTTGTAGATCATGCTTAGTCATAATCTTGTCCTCTTTGATAATGGATGTTTTCTTGATGATTACCCTTCGGGATGAGAATTAATAAACCAGGGAACGATCCTCTATTCCTCGCGCGATATGCGACCCGCCACAAAATCTTCCCGCAGTTTATCCATGGCGAGTTTGTTGGAATATTCATAGGCAGCACCGCCGCTTGCCGCGCCGCTGGCTACTTCGCGTGTAGAGCAGGCGCTAAGGCTGGCGAATGATAGAAGTGTCATACAGACAATGGCAGTCGTGATTTTCATATTAGCCTCCTCATTGTCGGGTCTAGCTTTCAGTTGACAGGTTAATAGCCTTTCTGGACGCGCAGCATTGAAGAATTCCAATATCCACTTTCTGGAACTGCGGGCAAACCTACAGATTGACAGGTAATCTCCACAGGCATAGTCTGTCAGGCATGAAACGCTATCTGCTCATTTTTGCCCTGCTGCTCAGCTTCCTCGCCAACGGCGTGGGAGTGGCGGGCATGGTGTGCGCCCAGCCGGTGAATACTGGTCACGCCGTGCAGATGGCAGATATGGGGGGGCATGCACATCACACTGGCATGGAAAACAACGCCCATCCGGGGGGACATACCTGCCCTGATTGCAGCCAGTCCACCTGTGACAGTGGTCATGGTTGCGCCAACTGCCTTGCCCATTGCGCTGGCGCATTGATTGCATCCCTGCCTGTCACGTCCAGCCAGTCACCTTCCACCCCTGTTTTTACCCTCAAAAGCTGGCATCTCCCCAGCGTCCATTCCCGCCTGTTAAGACCGCCCAGACTTTCCTGAATCCTTGAACCCGGCACAAACCATGCGTAATGCGTGGTTGCGTTAATCATATTGTTTAAGAAGGATTCAACATGAAATTCCAAACTGATCGTGGCATTCCCACTGATATGGGCCGCCGCCGTTTTGTCCAGGGGTTGACCACTGGTGGTATGCTGGCCAGCCTTGGGCTGCTTTCCCCCGGCCTGTTGCGCGCCGCCCCCAACCCGGATGTAGCGGTGCTGGATGGCCCCAGCTTCGACCTGACGATTGATGAAGTCGCAGTCAATTTCACCGGCCAACCGCGCATGGCGACCGCCATCAACGGCTCGGTTCCTGCACCGGTACTGAGGATGCGCGAGGGTGACGACATCACCATCCGCGTCACCAACCGCATGTCCGTTACCTCTTCCCTGCACTGGCATGGCCTGATCCTGCCCTCCAATATGGATGGTGTGCCGGGCTTGAGTTTTGCGGGCATCAAGCCGGGGGGAACCTATACCTACCACTTCAAGGCTGCGCAAAGCGGCACCTACTGGTATCACAGCCACTCCGGCTTCCAGGAACAGACCGGCATGTACGGCGCGATTGTGATCGAACCACGCAACGCAGACCCGGTGCGCTATGACCGGGAATATGTCGTGCTGTTTTCCGACTGGTCGGATGAACGCCCGGAACAGATTTTCGCCAAGCTGAAAAAGCTCAGCCATTACTACAACACCCGTGAACGCACCCTGGGCGATTTCAGCGCCGAAGTCAGCCGGAAAGGGCTGGGGCAGGCCATGCAGGATCGCAAGATGTGGAATGAGATGCGCATGAGCGACCGCGACCTTTCTGATGTGACCGGCTGGACCTACACCTTCCTCGCCAATGGCAAAACGCCGAATGAGGGCTGGGAGGGAATGTTCCGCCCCGGTGAACGGGTGCGCCTGCGCCTGATCAACGGTTCCGCCATGACCTTTTTCGACGTGCGTATTCCGGGGCTGAAAATGGAAGTGGTGGCAGCCGACGGGCAGAACATCCGCCCGGTACGGGGCATTGACGAAATCCGCATGGGCGTTGCTGAAACCTACGATGTGATCGTACAACCACAGGCAGGCGCTTACACCGTGTTCGCACAGGCGATTGACCGCTCCGGTTATGCGCGCGGAACCCTGACCAGCCAGCCAGGGCAGAAAGCCGCCATACCCGCCTTTGATCCCATGCCGATCCTCACCCACGCCGATATGGGCATGGGTGGAACCGACATGGCCGGAATGGATCACAGCGCCATGGGCCACGACATGAGCCAGATGGGCCAGCCACGTGTCCCGGTCAAGACGGGGCCGCAGGTTGACATGATGGCCATGGCAGCACAGGTACGGCTGGATGACCCCGGAGTGGGTCTGCGCAACAACGGGCGGCGGGTACTGACTTACGCCGACATCCGCAACCTGACGCCGACCATCGACCAACGTCCACCGGGGCGCGAAATCGAGCTGCACCTGACCGGCAACATGAACCGTTACATGTGGTCGATCAACAGTGTGAAATTCGCTGACGCCAAACCGATCGTTCTCAAGTTCGGCGAACGGGTGCGTTTCACCCTGATCAACGACACCATGATGAACCACCCCATCCACCAGCACGGCATGTGGAGCGAACTGGAAACCGGCGACCCCAACTACCTGCCGCGCAAACACACCGTGATCGTGCAACCCGGCGCAAAAATCAGCTATCTGCTCAGCGCCGACGCCAGGGGGCAATGGGCTTACCACTGCCATTTGCTGTACCACATGGAAGGCATGATGCGCCGCGTGGTTGTGGCGTAAAGGACGAGGAAAATGAACATGAAAACACCAATCATCACTGCCCTGCTGCTGGGTTTATCCGTTCCTGCGCTGGCGCTGGCCACCGAAAGCACTGGCTGCACCCCGGAACACGAAGCCATGGGACACTGCAAAATGGAAACACCGGCCAAACCTGCAAAAAAGGCCAAACCGGCCAAGGCAAAGCCCAAACCTGCCCCCAAATCCAAACCTGTCAAAGCCAAGGCAAAACCGGCTGCCAAACCCGTGGCGGCTGACCCAAAGCCCAAAGCCAGCACCTGTAGCCCTGAACATGAGGCCATGGGGCACTGCAAATCCTCCACTACCCCCGCCATTCCGGTCAGCGATGGCTCAGCCGCCACCAACATCCCGGTACCATTTCCACAAGCCATGCACATGGGGGATGACCCCACCCTGACCAAGGTCATGATCAACCAGCTTGAAATCCGCCAGGCCGACCAGGGCGACAACCCGCTGGCCTGGGAAGCCGAAGCATGGATAGGCAAGGATTTGAACAAGCTCTGGCTAAAAACCGAAGGTGAAAGCGTCGGCGGTAATACTGAGGAAGCCGAAGTACAAGCCCTCTACAGCCGCGCCATTGCCCCCTTCTGGGACGTACAAGCCGGGGGGCGCAAGGACTTTGAACCGGCAGGCAGGGAATGGGCAACCGTCGGTGTGAAAGGGCTGGCCCCCTACCACTTTGATGTTGACGCCGCCCTGTTCGCAGGCACGGAAGGCCGCAGCGCCGCCCGCCTGAAAGGCGAATACGAAATCATGCTGACCCAGAAAACCGTGCTATCCCCCGAGGCCGAGATCAACCTGTACGGCAAGGATGACCCGGAAATGGGCATAGGTTCCGGCCTGGCGGATGCCAATGTCGGGTTGCGCCTGCGGCATGAATTCAAGCGCGAATTCGCCCCTTACATCGGCGTCAACTGGTCGAAGAAATTCGGCAAAACCGCCGATTTTGCCCGTGATGACGGCGAGAAGACGCAAGACACCCAGTTTGTTGCTGGCGTCCGTCTCTGGTTCTAATGTCTATCCATAAGGAAACCGAACATGAAACTGTATCAATCAATTGCAATCAGCATGATCACCATGGCTCTGGCAGGCTACGCCTTTGCAGGTGGCGATCATGAAGGCCAACATGCCCATGACACAAATGCCGCGTCAACCCAAGGGCAGGCTACACAAGGCTCCACAGCAGCCAGTACCTGTACCCCGGAACATGAAAAAATGGGGCACTGCAAAATGGACGAGGCCGAAGACACAGGCCGTCACGCCCATCAGGACGACGGACATGGAAATCATCAGCATATGGAATCTGCTGTCGGCAAACCTGCTGAGGCAGCAGATGCCACCAAAACCATTGAAGTCAGCCTGCTGGATAGCATGGAGTTTGAATTTGCCGAGCAACCCGACATACAGGGTGGCGACATCGTGAAATTCGTTGTCATCAACAACGGCAAACTTGCCCATGAGTTTTCCATCGGCAATGAAAGTGAGCAGGATGCCCACCGGAAAATGATGCAGCAAATGCCCGACATGCAGCACGCAGACGGTAACACCGTGACCGTCCAGCCGGGTGAAAGCAAGGAACTGGCCTGGCAATTCACTGGCCCGAACAAGGTCATGTTTGCCTGCAATGTCCCTGGCCATTTTGAGGCAGGGATGCACCACGAAACAGAGGTGCAATAACCATCGTCCATAACAAGCAGGTGGCGCATATGCCACCTGCATGGAGACTATCACCATGAAACAGACACATTTGATGATCACACTGGCGCTTGCCGGACTTTTCAGCCTTGCCGGGGCAGCATTTATTGCCAATCAGAAGGCCGACGCGCCGACAGTAACGACTACCGACCCCAGCCTGCCGCTCGTCACCGTCTACAAAAGCGCCACCTGTGGCTGCTGCAAAGACTGGGTGAAACACATGCAGGACAACGGCTTCCGGGTGGAAGCACACGATGTCGGCAACCTGTTGCCCTACAAGGAACAGGCCAAATTGGGCGCAGGCATGGGTTCCTGCCATACCGCCTTTGTGGATGGCTACGCCATTGAGGGGCATGTACCCGCCTGGGACGTGAAACGCCTGCTGACAGAAAAACCGGACATTTCCGGCCTGACCGTACCGCGCATGCCCGCCGGTTCGCCCGGCATGGAAGTACCCGGACAGCCTGCTGATGCCTATCAGGTCATCAGTTACAAGGATGGCGAGGAAACCGGGGTATTCAGCGATTATCCGGCAGGAAAATGACAGGAGGGAAATAACATGGACACACATTCACGCCGCAGTTTTCTGAAACTGGCCTGTGCCGGTACTGGTTTGCTGGCGCTTGCTCCCTACAGCAGCTTTTTGTTGGCGGAAAACAGGCAAGCAATGCCTTTTGGCAATGCTTTCGTTGTCCCACCCTTGGATCAGGGGCTGCGGCAAGGCAAACAGGTCAGGTTTGTACTGAACATGCAGCAGGGAAAAATGGCTTTTTTACCTGGTATGGAAACACCCACACTGGGTATTAACGCCCCGTATTCCGGCCCGGTACTGCACGCCCGCAAAGGTGATGATGTCAGCTTGCAGGTCAATAACCGTACTGAGGAAGCATCCATCCTGCACTGGCACGGCTTCAGGCTGCCTGCCGTAATGGATGGAGGCCCCCATCAGTCCATCCCTCCAGGCGGCTCCTGGACTGCCCGTTTCGAGGTACGTCAGGATGCCTCAACCTGCTGGTACCATTCACACCAGCACAACCAGACCGGGCAGCAGGTTTATCGCGGGCTGGCAGGCATGTTCATCATTGATGATGACCGCATCGGTACGCTGGACATTCCTTCCCGCTACGGTGTGGATGACCTTCCAGTGATTATCCAGGATCGCGATTTCAATGCTGACGGCTCCTTCCGCTATATCAGCATGATGCCCGAACGTATGCACGGCAAACATGGCTCCACCATCCTGGTTAATGGCGTAGTCACACCGACCTTGCAGGCGCAAAGCACCCTGTTGCGCCTGCGGGTGCTGAACGGTTCCAACGCCCGCATTTACAAACTGGCATTCCATGACAACCGCGCCTTTCAGGTCATCGCCAGTGATGGCGGCTTTCTGCCCCAGGCCGCCACTGTGCGCCAGTTGGTGCTTGCACCGGGTGAACGGGCGGAACTGCTGGTTGATGTCGCCGACCGCAAGGCAATCGTACTGAAAAGCCTGCGCGGGGCAATTGTGGCCAATGACGGCATGATGGGGGGAATGATGGCACGGATGATGGGCAACATGGGTTTTGACCAGGAACTCGACATCCTGAGGATTGATGCCAGTCAGGCTGAAACTTCTTCCCATCGCCGTCCACAAGCCCTGATCCGGCCTACACTGCTGAACCCCAGGGATGCCCGGCTCAGCCGGACGATACAGATATCCATGGGCATGATGGGCGGTGGCATGATGATGGGTGGAATGATGAACCGCCGGGGTGGCGGCATGGACGGCATGTTCACCATCAACGGCAAGGCATTCGACATGGACAGGATCGACTTCGAGGCCAAACGCGACACACCGGAAATCTGGGAAGTCAGCAATGATTCCCCCATGCAGCACCCTTTCCACATCCACAACGTGCAATTCCAGATCCTTGAGCGCAATGGCCGGGGAGTAGCAGCACACGAAACCGGATTGAAGGATACAGTGCTGGTCAACCCCAACGAAACCGTGCGCCTGTTGATGGTATTCCAGCATTACAGTGATGGCCACACCCCCTACATGTACCACTGCCACAACCTCGAACATGAGGATCAGGGCATGATGGGACAGTTTGTGGTTGTTTAAACGAGGATATTGAAATGTACGATGGACACTGGTTCGGCGGAGGGTTTATGTGGGTATTCTGGTTACTCATGGTCATCGCCATCATCTGGGTTATCAAAATGCTGACAGATGGTGGAAACACATCCGGTAATAAACAGAAATCGGCCCTGGACATACTCAAGGAACGCTATGCCCGAGGAGAAATTGATAAAGAGGAGTTCGAGTCGAAGAAAAAGGATTTATCGTCATAACAACGCCCGAAGAGCGGGCAAGGAGACAGGCATGTTGACCGGCAATACACCGGGAGCTGCACCCATAGCCACCGGAACAATCTACACTTGCCCCATGCACCCGGAGGTTCGTCAGGATCATCCCGGCAATTGCCCAAAGTGTGGCATGACGCTGGAAGCACTGATCCCTGAACTTGAGGAAGAAGGGAATCCTGAACTGGATGACTTTCGGCGGCGCTTCTGGTGGACGTTGCCACTGACCGTCATTGTCACGATCCTGGCGATGTTTGGCCATCAATTGGGCTGGTTTGATGCGGCCAGACAAAGCTGGACTGAACTTGCCCTGGCGCTGCCCATTGTACTGTGGGCAGGTTGGCCTTTTTTCTTGCGTGGCTGGCAATCAGTCGCCATGCGTAGCCCCAATATGTGGACCCTGATCGGGCTGGGTACTGGCACAGCTTTTGTCTACAGTGTAGTCGCCACCGTGGCACCACAAATATTCCCGGATTCATTTATCACCAATGGGCGGGTTGCCGTGTATTTTGAGGCCGCAGCAGTCATCATCTCGCTGACCTTGTTGGGGCAGGTAGTGGAGTTGAAGGCGCGTTCACAGACCTCGGCAGCCATCAAATCCCTGCTCAACCTGTCACCCAAAACCGCACGCCGGATTCTCCCTGATGGTAGCGAAGCAGATGTCCCGCTGAACCATATTCATGTGGGAGACCTCTTGCGGGTGCGCCCCGGTGAAAAGGTGCCAGTGGATGGCGTGGTGCTGGAAGGCAGCAGTTCAGTGGACGAGTCCATGCTGACAGGTGAGCCATTGCCGATCAGCAAGGTGGCTGGCGACAAACTCATTGGTGCCACACTCAACAAAAACGGGGCACTGGTGATGCGCTCCGAAAAAGTCGGTGCTGCCACCATGCTGGCCCAGATTGTGCAAATGGTAGCGCAAGCACAACGCTCAAAAGCGCCCATGCAACGTATGGCCGATGTAGTCGCTGGTTATTTTGTGCTGGCTGTAGTTTGTGCTGCCTTCCTGACATTTTTTATTTGGGGCTTGTTCGGCCCCGAACCGAGCTGGGCCTTCGGCCTGCTCAATGCTGTAGCAGTGCTGATTATCGCCTGCCCCTGTGCGCTTGGCTTGGCAACCCCCATGTCCATTATGGTGGCAACCGGGCGTGGAGCCACCAATGGGATATTATTCCGCGATGCTGCCGCCATAGAAAGCCTGTGCAAAGTCGACACCCTGATCGTCGACAAAACCGGCACGCTGACCGAGGGTCATCCAGCCTTTGACCGCACGCTTGCAGCACCCGGATTTACAGGGAAGGAAATCTTGCGCCTGGCGGCCAGTCTGGATCAGGGCAGCGAACACCCATTGGCAGAGGCGATCGTCCGGGCTGCGCGGGAACGTGGCCTGGTGCTGGACAAACCCGAGAACTTTGAGTCCAGCTCTGGCACTGGTGTACGCGGCCAGGTTGCGGGGCAACAACTGGCGTTGGGTAATACAACCTTGATGGCACAGCTTGGTATTTCCGTCGATACCTTGAAGACACCAGCCGAAACCCTGCGTGTGGACGGTGCCAGTGTCATGTATTTGGCAGTCGACGCCCAATTGGCTGGCCTGCTGGCAGTGTCCGATCCGCTCAAAGCGAGTACACCGGGAGCGATTGCCCAACTGAAAAAGGAGGGAATAAACATCATCATGGCCACGGGGGATGGGCTGACCACGGCACGGGCTGTTGGGATGCGCCTCGGCATTGAGGAAGTGCATGGTGAAGTCAAACCGGAGGACAAGCTGGGCCTCGTGGCACAACAACAACAACAACTGGGGAAAATCGTTGCCATGGCCGGGGACGGTATCAACGATGCTCCGGCCCTTGCCAAGGCTAATGTCGGCATAGCCATGGGAACCGGCACCGATGTCGCCATGAATAGTGCCGCACTGACGCTGGTCAAGGGTGACCTGCATGGCATCGCTGTTGCACGTTCACTGTCCAGGGCAACGGTGGCCAACATGAAACAGAACCTGATGTTTGCCTTCCTCTATAACACATTAGGCATACCAGTAGCGGCTGGGGTGCTCTATCCTGTAACCGGCTGGCTTCTGTCCCCGATGATTGCCGCACTGGCGATGAGCTTTAGCTCTGCCTCCGTGATCGGTAATGCCTTGCGTTTAAGGGCGCGCCGCTAACCGCAACAAAAGCAAATCCGTGTCAACCATTTCCCCGCCCACCCGAAATAACCCCTGACACGGAAGGCGGCGAAGGAGCCGATTTGAAACCAGACAGCCAGCCTGAACTGGAACCATTTTTGCGACGCATACGCTCCCCGGCGTTGGCGTTTGCTGTCGTGCGCCTGCGGGATGAAGACACTGCCCTGGATATGGTGCAGGAAACCATGATCGGCTTTGTCAAAGTTGCGTCCGGCTACGGGGAAGAGGCTTGGACAAACCTGTTCTACAAAATCCTCCTGCGCCGCATAACGGACTGGCAGCGAAAAGTGGCATGGCGTACCCGACTTTGCTGCATCCTGCCGTTTTCACAACTGGGTAATGCTGACGACGATGATGGGGAAGACAATATTACTGCCCATGCTGGGAACACCATACAGGATATGGCTGAATCCGCTTACGATGCTGGCATTCTGTTCGGACATTTTGAGCGCGTGCTACAATCCTTGCCAGCCCGCCAGCAGGAAGCCTATTTGCTGCGCCAGTGGCAAGGCATGGACGTGAAAGCAACGGCAGACATCATGGGGTGTTCACAAGGCAGCGTGAAAACCCATTTGTCACGGGCGATGCAAACCTTACGGGAGCAACTGGGGGAGTGGCTGGATGAATAAGCTTGACCAACTCGCACAACATCTGGAGCAAAAGCACCGCCACCGCCTGGAGGCCATGACCCGTGCCACCCTGCAAACGCCACCACCTGCCGTCCGCCGGTCATGGCTGCATCCGGCATTGATGAGGCCGCTTCGACTACGCTCAACGACCACCACGATGGTAATGGCATTTGCCGCCAGTGCTGCCCTCGCTGCCGTACTGCTGGCTTTCCTGCCTGAAAAATCACCCACACTGCCCGTAACCCTTGCAACCCTGCCTGACTGGGTAAAAGACACCGATGTCCCCCTCACCTTACTCGAAAATATGGCCTTTTATGACTGGTTATCCCAACAACCCAGCAACCAGAGTGCTGCATCACAAAACCGGCTTGTTCTGGCTGACAATCAGCCTGACCGCCTTGGCCCTGGCTGGCGATACGCCACCACCGACCCTGCCGAAAGGTTTTCTGGAGGATTTGCCCGTGATGGAAGCTTTTGAGGAACAGGAATTCACGGCTTTCCTTGCCTTTATCAAGGAACAGGTGTTGCCGGAACCGGCATCCCCTGATGTACCAGCCAACCCAACAGAGGAGCATAGCGGTGATGGGCAATAAGCGGAAACTTTTGTGGGGTTGCCTGTTGGTTGTTAGCCTGTATTTCCCCCTGTATGCAGCGGATGCGGCTAAAACGGCATGGAAAACCCTGCCCCATGAGCTGCAAACGCTACTGGGTGAATACCAACCGGAGTGGGACAAGCTCCCGGTGACGCAACAACAAACGTTGTTGACCAATGGACAACATTGGCTTGCCTTGCCGGAAGAGCGCCGTACTGTTTTGTGGCAACGCTTCCAGCAATGGCAGGCCATGTCCCAGAACCAGCAAACCACCATGCAGCAAGCCTACGGACGCTTCCAGCAATTGCCAGCGGAAGAAAGGCAACGCCTGATGGATAGCCACCAGCGCTTCCAGCAGATGCCGGTGCAGATACAGCAGCAAATGCTGGAGCGGTTCAATGCTTTCCAGCAGCGGAGCGGGTACGGGGCAGGCAATGCCATGCCAGGGTCGATGGGCGGGATGGGTAATGGGCCTGCCATGCCGGATGGAATGGGGCATTGATGCTGCGTTACCTGATGTTACCCGCAGTATTGCTGGGGTCGGGAACGGTTGTAGCAGATGGCTGGTCAGGCAATCTCCAGACCGGGGTGACATACACCAATAACCTGGAGGTGCAATCCAGTACCGGCATTGCACCAGCGGAGCAAACCAGCCTGAACCGTAGCGGGGCGGAAACCGGTATTAGCTTGCAGCGGCAATCACTCGACTACACGGGGGGCTATGTATGGGAAGGGGTGGCCTCCCTCAACCAGGGCTTGGCAGGACGCAAGGACATTACCCGTGTACGGGGTGCGGCTTACCGATTGTCGGCGTTGACCACCAACTGGCTGGTGCGTTCCGGTGTGGAGGCTGAACACTACCAGAACGGGGATTTGCCAACAGGCAGTTACCGGGGCGTGGGGGCAGAAACCACCCTGGGTTACGTGGGGGAAACAGGGGCAGGTACCGACATCGGGCTTTCCGTCAAGCGGGAAGACCACTGGCAAGTGGCAGATACCCCCTACAAGGTGGATAAGCAGACCCTGAAACTGGTGCATTACTTCCCACACCAACCCAGGCAGGCGTATTGGAGTGTGGAAGGGGCTTACCAACAGGCGCAAGCTGACGATGACAGCCGGGATGCAGCGTCCACCTTGTTGGGCATACAGTACAACCAATGGGCTATTGGGACACTGACCGGGCAGGTAGGGCTGCAATGGCGGCAGGATGACTACGGGCAGATTTCACCTGGCGAAAATCCATCAGGCAGTATGACACCCCCTGCGGGAGTGGGGCAACCAAGCCGTCAGGACAAGACATACCTCATTTCTGCCAGTCTAGGCAAACAGATCAGGAAAGGTTTGCACCTGCGCTTATCGTCCAATGCCGGGCAATATACTTCCACACTGGGGGTTGCCGGGCAGATGCAGGAAGGGACAAACGCAAGGTTTCATGGCGTATCCGCCACACTGGACTGGGCTTTCTGACATTTCCTGACAAACGGTAGCACAGGCGTGTCAACGGCGGCGGTTTTCATCCGAAATTAGCCCCTGTCAGCAGGCTTGGGCTTGCTGACATAAACCCTAAACAATACTCACAATAAAGAGAGTCCATTTATGAAAACAACACTGTTGTCACTCGTTGCCTTGAGTGCTGCCCTGTCTGCCCCTGCTTTCGCCGCTGGCTCAATGCTTGACCAACAAAGCCAGGCGGCACAAGCACTGCTGCAATATGACACTAACCAGGATGGCATTATCAGCCGTGCCGAAATGGAAGCGGGAAAGGCGGCAGAATTTGCCAAAGCTGATGCCAATGCCAATGGTTTCCTGTCATGGGATGAGTTCAATGCATGGAATGAGGCCAAGCGTATTGCACAAATCAATACCGTGTTTGCTGTGATGGATGCGGATGGTAACGCTTCGGTTTCCGCCGCTGAATTTGCCAATGCCTACCCTGAACGTGGCGCTACACAGGTTACCAGCATGTTTGCCCTTGCCGACACCAATGCCGATGGGGCTTTGAGTCAGGAAGAGCTGACAGCCTTGCGTGCAGGTAATGGCGACCCGCTGGAGAAACAGTTGGAAATGTTCACCACACTGGATACCAATGCCGATAAGCAATTGTCCGTAGATGAGTTTGGCGGTAAATCAGGCAACGCCAAAGGCAACCGCACGCCACCAACCAGCAAGATGTCAGGGACTAATACTTCCGCCTTTGCAGGCAGAATACCGGGTGGTATGCGCCGCTAACGCCGTTGTCAGGTTTAAAACCCTGGAAGCCGTCCCCTGTGGGCGGCTTTTTTTTACGGCCTGTTGTCAACCTTCTGTTCACTGGCGCGAAATTACCCATGAAAACAGGCAGCGGCCAACACCCTGCGTGACCTGTGGGTTAACCTGCAACCATTCTGGAAAGAGGAAAGAGATCATGCACAGTAGAACGCTGCGGATAGCAGCCCTTACCCTGACAAGCCTGCTGGTATTGTCAGCGTGTGGAGGGGGGGGCAGTACACCAGCCAGTACGCCAGCCACTACATTGACCGGTAGCGCATTCAAAGGCCCAATGGACAACGCCCAGGTCAACATTCTGGATGCTGCTGGAAAAATACTGGCGACCAGCACCAGCAGTAGCGGCAAATTCACCCTGTCTGGCATGACACTGCCAGCGGATGATGCGGCTGTTTTCATCCAAACCAGTGGTGGCCATTACACGGATGAGGCGACAGGGCTGCCAGTAAATCCTGTCGGTGGGCTGAAAACCGTCTTTACGGTGGCTGACCTGCAAGCCGTGATCGACAGTGGGACAGTCATTGCCTTGACGCCTGAAACGACCATCATGGCGACCTTGGTGCAAAAATACCTGACCGATGGAAAAACAGCCGCACAAGCCATTGCCGATGCCAAAGCCCTGGTACAGGCACAACTGATTGATGGGACAAACCCTGCACCCGGCGTGACGGGAGATACGCTGTTGCTGACGGGTGACTTGAGCCGCGCCATTCCAGCAAACACGGCTGAGGCATTAGCACGTAACCGGGCAATCAGTTTTTCCTACGAGGCACAAGACAAGAGCCTTACGCCAGCGCAAGCATTTGAACTGATTAACCTGACTGCCCGTGATTTGGAAGATGGCACACTGGATGGCAAAGCAGGCACTGAGATACTCACCTTGAGTGACGATGCGGGTAATACCGTAGACCTCAGCCTGGAAGACCGCCAAACCCGTTATGGTCTGGCACGAACCCGCTTATTGGGCAATACCTTGACCCGTTTAGCCAGTGGCAGTTTGTCTGCGGCAGAGCAGGCTGAATTGGCTCAACTGGGTTTCGATACCAGCCTGATGACCCAAACTGATGCTGCCAACCAGGCCGCCGAAGCAAACACCGTTGCTAACCTTGCAGCCACCAATCTTCCCGCTTTTAACCATTTGCCCGTATTGGCGGATGAAGACGGTAATACCACTGACAATCTGGCAACGTATACCTTAACCGCAACGCCTAATGTGAACGTCACCATCAATACGCCCGGTGCAACGTGGGTAACACCCATGTCGCGATATAATGGCCTGGAGCTTCCACCGATCATTAAAGCCAAACGTGGGCAGGTCATGACCTTGAACCTGCAAAATAACCTGCCAGAAGCAACCACTATCCACTGGCATGGTTTCAAGATTCCGGGCGATCAGGATGGTGGGCCGGATTTCCCGGTAGCCGCAAGTGGTAGCAAATCGTATGGCTTCACCTTATCCCAACCTGCTGCCCCGCTCTGGTTCCACCCCCACCCAGACATGAAAACCGCTGAACAGGTCTATCGTGGGTTGGCAGGGGTATTCCTGTTGACCGACTCCATTAGCGAGCAACTGGAAACCACTAAACAATTACCAACAGGTGCTTATGATATTCCTGTTCTGGTACAAGACCGGCGCTTTGCAGCAGAGGAGAACGGCATCCGTAACCTGGCTTATAAAACCCTGGAAATGGACAGTGACGGTATGCTGGGGGATGACATTCTGGTGAATGGGGCAGAATTACCCAAACTGGTGGTGGAAACCCGGCAGTACCGCTTCCGGCTCTATAATGCTTCCAATGCCCGCGCGTATGATTTTGCCTTGAGCAACGGGGCTAAATTCAAGGTTATTGGCACGGATGGCGGCTTGTTGCCAGCCCCTGTTGAAACTGACCATATCGTCTTAGGGGCTGCTGAACGCGCAGAAATTGTAGTCGATTTCAGACAATACGCCGTTGGGGACAAAATCATGCTGGTCAGCAGGGCGTTTCCCGGTGATGCCATGAACCTGATGACAGGTATGGATGGCTCTGCCAGCATGGGTGACATGACAGGCATGGGCAGCTCAGGCAGCATGGGCGACATGACAGGTATGGGTGACTCTGCCAGCATGGATGGCGTGTTACCAAACGGTCGGTACATGGACATTATGCGTTTCGATGTCGCGACACAGGCAGGTGACGACGTGACGCTTTATGCTACGTTACCTGCGGAAGCAGACATTAATGCCCACCGTTTGCAGGCAAGCGATGCCAGCAAAACCCGAAACTTTGTCTTGACCATGCAAATGGGCAATATGGGCAGCGCTACGATGGATAACATGCGTTTTGTCATTAACGGCAAGACTTTTGACATGAACCGTATTGACGAAACCATCAGCCTTGCTGAGGGCAATACAGAAATCTGGTCTATCCAGAATATGTCACCCATGGCTCACCCCTTCCATGCCCACGCCATCCAGTGGCAGGTGCTTGACCGCAACGGTATTGCTGCCACAGGTACGGATCTGGGGTGGAAAGATACCGTGCTTGTCCAGCCGGGTGAAACAGCCAACCTGATTGGCCGCTTCGACCCTTCGATCAATTATGGTGACTATATGTACCACTGCCACATCCTTGAGCATGAAGATGCAGGGATGATGGGCTTTTTCCGCATTACCCAGTGAACGGCCCACTGTGGCCAGTAGCCCTACCGGCCACAGGAACCTCCAGAATAGGGCCGTTTGTGGGTTATGCGCTTATTACTTGAGCACCGCCCCCGGCAACATCCCCACTTCCAGATCAATCCCCAGTTCACTGTCGGGGTTGATCGAAATGCTATAGCCCACCCCAACCTTCTCAAGAATCCACTTGAATTCAGCCAGCAAGCCACCGCCGTAACCGGGGAAATCGCGCACGAAAACTTTCGCCATTTCCGGGCTGGTAAACAGAACCAACACCTTGTTGCCGGAGTCATCATCCAGCGTCAGCGGAATGGCCTTGTCGCCCGTGGCAGGTTGCAGCCCACCAATCTGGTGCTTTTCATAAATCGGCATGAACAGCGTCACATCCATCAACTGCTGCATGAACGTTTCACTATCCAGTTCTCCTGCCTGCGCTTTAAGTAACAAGGCTTCAGCATCATTCATTGCTTGCTGGTTCATCCACAAATCCTTCCCGTTATTGATGAAAGAGAGGGTAATGAATCCCTCCGTCGGGCACAATGACCCGTATGAAGTATAATGGTAAGGGCAAAGGAGTATTACAATGAGAATTTCCCGTATCCTGCCCGTTTTACTGGTGGCAGTTGTTGTTGGCTGGTTTATCTGGCAGAAACAGCACCCCAACGCCATGGAAGTCAGCGCCGGAAAAGTGACCCGTGGCCCGGTCGAAGCTACCGTTGCCAACACCCGTGCAGGTACGGTAAAAGCCTGCCGCCGTGCCAAACTATCCCCCTCCCTCGGCGGGCAGATCAGTACGCTTCCCTTTCCCGAAGGCTCACAGGTCAAAGCAGGCGATGTGTTGTTACGGCTGTGGAACAACGATCTGCAAGCCAGCCTCAACGCCGCACAGGAAAGTGTGAAAGCCGCCAACCAGCAACGCGACGCCACCTGCCTGCAAGCCGACGAAGCCAGCCGCAGCGCCGCACGCAGCGAACGCCTGCGCCAGTCCGCCAGCATTTCCCGCGAGGAACTGGATAAAACCAAAACCGCAGCAGCCGTCGCCGCCGCCAACTGCAAGGCTTCCGCCGCACAAATCACGCTGGCCGAAGCCCAGTTACAAGCCGCGCAAGCCCAGCTTGAACGCACGGTGCTCACCGCTCCGTTTGCAGGTATCATCGCCGACATCAACGGCGAACTGAATGAATACGTCACGCCTTCCCCGCCCGGTATCCAGACCCTGCCGGTCATCGACCTGATCGAACCCGGCTGCTTTCTGGTCAGCGCCCCCATCGACGAAGTGGACGCGCCCAAAATCAAACCCGGCCTGCCCGCCCGCATCACACTGGATAGCTGGCGCGGGCGTGATTTCCCCGGCGCTGTTACCCGCGTTGGCTCCTACGTGATTGACCTGGAAAAGCAGGCGCGCACTGTCGAAGTCGAACTCGCTTTCAGCAACCCCGACGACCTCCAGGATTTGCTGGTCGGTTACAGCGCCGACGTGGACATCATCCTCGAAACCCGCCCGGACGTATTGCGCATTCCCACCGAAGCCCTGTTGGAAAGCAGATACGTCTACCGCTTTTCGCCTGAAGGCACGCTGGAAAAGCATGAAATCCAGACCGGCCTGAACAACTGGACATTCACCGAAGTCACAACCGGACTGGAGGAAGGCGAGCAGATTGTGACCACACCGGGCGCGGAAGGCGTCAAGGAAGGCATTGTTGCGAAGCCGAAGGTGGATGGGGATGAGTGAAGCATTCATCCAGCTCAAGGATATTTGCCGCCATTTTCAGGTGGGCGATGAAACAGTGCATGCACTCGACCATGTAACGCTCGACATTCAGGCCGGGGATTACATCAGCGTCATGGGGCCTTCCGGCTCCGGCAAATCCACTTTACTCAATATGCTGGGCCTGCTTGACCAGACAGACGCTGGTTCCTACCGCTTTGAAGGCCGTGAACTCACCACCCTGGCGGAAGAAAAACGCGCACAGGTACGGCGGGAAAAGATGGGGTTCATCTTCCAGTCCTTCCACCTCATTCCACGCCTGAGCGCCGCCGAGAATGTGGAACTGCCGCTGATGCTGATGGGAATGCCTGCTGCCGAACGCAAGGCCAAAGTGAACGAGGCACTGGCAAGCCTGGGCCTGCTGGAACGCGCCAGCCACCGCCCGGCACAGCTTTCCGGAGGGCAACAACAGCGTGTCGCGATTGCGCGCGCCACCATCCTGCAAGCACCGCTGCTGCTGGCGGATGAGCCGACCGGCAACCTCGACTCACATTCCAGCGCCGACGTCATCCATATTCTGGAAGAGCTGAATGCGCAAGGCATTACCCTTATCGTCGTCACTCATGACACCAACATCGGCCAACGGGCACGACGCAAAATCCGCATGGTGGACGGGCGAATCGAACAGGATGGCTACTGATGTGAAACCGCAAGACACCCTCCACTTCAGCTATCAGGCATTACGCGCTTATCCGGGGCGCACTTCCCTGATCCTGCTGGCCATGTGCATCGGTGTCGCTGCCATCATCCTGCTGACCTCGCTGGGGGAAGGCGCACGCCTGTATGTCATTGGCCAGTTCCAGGGGCTTGGGTCCAACCTGTTGCTGGTGATGCCGGGGCGCTCGGAAACCAGCGGTGCAGGCGTCGGGCTGGTTGGCACTACCCGCGACCTGACGCTGGAAGACGCCCTCGCCCTGCAACACAGCTCCGCCATCAAGGATGTCGCCCCCATTATTTTCGGTGCAGCACCCGTGTCGTATGAATCGCTCGAACGCGAAGTCAGCATTATGGGTTCCACCCCCGCCCTGCTCAGCGCGCGCCAACTGGAACTCGCCATCGGCCAGCCCCTGCCCGACACCAACCCGCGCGTCGCCACCGCCGTCTGCCTGCTGGGGGAAACGGTGTGGCAAGAGTTGTTCCCCAACCGCAACGCCCTGGGTGAATGGGTGCGGATCGGCGCAGCCCGCTTCCGCGTGATTGGCGTGCTGGCGGACAAGGGACAATCGCTGGGTTCCAACCTCAATGACATGGTGATCATCCCGGTCGCCAGCGCGCGTAACCTGTTCAACCAACCCTCGTTGTTCCAGATCGTGGTCACGGCGCACAGTCAGGAACAACTCGGGCAGGCCCAGCAAGACATCGAACGCATCCTCCGCCAGCGCCATGATGGCGAGGAAGATGTCACCGTCATCCGCCAGGATTCGCTGATCGGCACTTTCGACAATATCCTCGGCGCACTCACCTGGGCGCTGGGTGGAATCGCTGCGGTCAGCCTGGTCGTGGCGGGCATTCTGATCATGAACGTGATGCTGGTCGCGGTCAGCCAGCGCAAGGCTGAAATCGGCCTGCTCAAGGCACTGGGCGCACCGACCACGCAGGTGCTGCGCCTGTTCCTGACGGAAGCCACCCTGCTGGCGGCAGCGGGCGGTGCCATCGGCCTGCTGCTGGGGCTGGCCGGGGTATTCGCCCTGAATCAGGCCGTGCCGGAATTCAGCGCGCAACCTCCCTTATGGGCCTTGATCGCCTCGGTGCTGATTACGTTCATCACTGGCCTGCTGTTCGGCAGCATTCCGGCACGGCAGGCAGCGCGACTCGACCCGGTCGCCGCGCTGTCAGGGAGGTAGCGATGCTGCTGGCCGACTATCTGCTGCTTGCTTCCACCAGCATCCGTTTCAGCCCGATGCGCAGTTTCCTGACAGCGCTGGGCATCGCCGTCGGCATCGCCGCCGTGGTATTGCTGACGGCACTAGGCAGCGGCATGCAGCAATACATCCTCCAGCAATTCACCCAGTTTGGCGCACATATCATCGGCATCAACCCCGGCAAAAGCACCACGCTGGGCGTTTCCGGCGCACTGTTCAGCAGCGTGCGCCCCTTAAGTATCGAGGATGCAGAGGCACTGCGGCGGATTCAGGGCATCGTAACCTCCGTGCCAGTGGTGCAGGGCAATTCGCAGGTTGAAGTCGGCAACCGTTCACGCTGGGTGACGGTGCTCGGCATCAACCACGAAACCCCGCAAACCTGGCAGTTGAAAGTGTCGACCGGGCGTTTCCTGCCCGCCGATTCCGCCCAGCAGGCGCGCAATCTGGCGGTAATCGGGGCAAAAGTGCAGGCAGAACTGTTCCCCGGCGTCAATCCGCTGGGGCAACGTATCCGCATCGGGCAGGAACGTTTCCGCATCATCGGCGTGATGGAATCCAAGGGGCAGATACTTGGCTTCAATATGGATGATACGGCTTACATTCCGGTAGCGCGTGCCATGTCGCTGTTTAACCGCAGCGGCCTGATGGAAATCGACGTGCTGTACCAAGCTGGTGCCAACGAAGCCAATATCATCGAACAGATCAAGACGACCCTGACCCAACGTCATGGCAGGGATGACATTACCATCACCAGCCAGAGCGACATACTCAAAACCCTGGGCTCCATCCTCAACATCATCAAGGCGGTGGTGGCGGGCATTGGCGGCATTTCCCTGTTGGTAGGTGGGGTCGGCATCCTCACCATCATGAGCATTGCGGTGAATGAACGCACCGGAGAAATCGGCCTGTTGCGTGCACTGGGAGCATCCCGCCAGCAGGTGACCCGGCTGTTCCTGCTGGAAGCGGCAGCACTTGCCGGGCTTGGGGGAATCGCTGGTTTACTCACTGGCCTGGGCATTGCGGGGCTGTTACATGCGGCCATCCCGGCCATGCCAGTGCGAATTGACTGGCTGTATGTCATACTGGCGGAAAGTATTGCAGTGACAACAGGTTTACTGGCTGGTTTTGCGCCAGCACGCAAAGCTTCAGCACTTCCACCTGTTGATGCTTTACGCAATGAATAATATTTGTTACACATGGACACGATTATTTATTTTCTTTTCTCCAAATGCCAACTAGAATTCGAATGCCTGCAAGAATTAAGCCCTTAATTTAACCAAGAAAAACAGTAACCGACACAACCTTGTTAACGAAAACCATTCCACGCATCCTGATCGTCGACGACGATGAAATCCTGCAAAATCTGCTGGAAGAGTATTTGCGCCCGCATGGTTTTAAGATTTCCTGCCTGTCCAGCGGAGCCAAGATTGCGGATCATCTGAAAATAAATCTTCCTGATCTAATACTTCTTGACATTATTATGCCAGGAAAAAACGGACTTTACTGGCTGGCATATTTAAAAAGGCTCCACCCGCATTTACCCGTCCTGATGTTGTCCGCCCAAAGCGGGGCAAATGATCGGCTGCGCGGCCTGGAACTAGGAGCGGACGATTACCTGATCAAACCGTTTCACCCCAAGGAGTTACTGATACGTCTGCGGAAAATCCTTGGCATCAAGCAGCCGCAAGCTAATGGTTACATCAAAATCGGTGAACAATTCTTCAACCCTGAGCGGGAGCTTCTGCTTGGCAAGGGGCAAACCATTAAACTGACAACGCAAGAAGCCAGACTGTTAACGTTCTTTTGCAAGAATGCAGGGCAAACCCTGACTCGTGATGCCCTTTCCCAGGCACTCCATGGCAGTGACCACGCTCCCATGGACCGCAAGATCGACATGCAAATCACCCGACTGAGAAAAAAGCTTGAACCTGACCTTGGTACCCCACGACATTTACATACAGTCTGGCGGAAAGGCTACCGTTTTACTTTTTGAGCAACGTTGATGAAAACCCTTCTTGAAACACTTGGACCTGAGGCCACACTTCGGTTCCTTACCGTAGCGCTACCCCAATTTGAGCAACGCAGCGAAGAATTACTCACCAACCTGCGCACAGGAAACTGGCAGGAAGCAGCCCGTTGCGCACACCGCCTCAAAGGCACCATCCACCTGTATGACTCACCGGAGTTACAGGAGCAGCTACAGCAGCTCACCGCAAATGACACGGACACCTATATAAATGATCATTTTTTGCCCGAAATAGAAGAAAAACTAACCAAGACAAAGGACAAGATAAGATCATTTATATCAAATAGTTAGGAATAAGAAACAAACCACTCCAAGCATTTACTGTTACAATTTCTTACAATTTTTTACGTTACAAAGACGCCATCCTCCGTTAAGCTTCTGTTCAGCAAGTGCGACCGCACATAGATAAATACGGGAGTCTGTAATGCAGAAAATTTTTACTGTGGCAGGTGGTTTGATACTAGCCATGCTGCTGGCGGCGGGATCGGCCAATGCCGCATCCAGACCTGCCTACGGCCATTTTGGACATGGGGACACTACTGGCGGGTCGGGTTCCGGGCATACCCTGACCGACGCCTTTACCCCTTACCTCCAGAGTACGGCTATGATCCGGCAAAAGCTGTACAACCACTTGCTGCAATCTGAAAGCTTTATCAGGTTCCAGAGTCTGGTCGAATATCTTTGGTTACAACGCACGGAAGAGCGCTAGGCAACTTTTCATGATCTGGCCTCATGCGCCAATTCCAGTAGGCCAGATCTTTTTTCTTTTTCTCTGTTAGCCAGCCCTATCTTCCCCTCAACAGGTGGGGCTGGTTTTTTTTCCCTCCCCCAAACCACTGACAGCCCCGCCCGCTTGTGATGTAATACCGATTTCATAATCCACCCGGACAGCATGATGGAAATACTCGTCAACGGAACCCCGCATCTCGTCCCCACAGACACCACAGTGGCGCAGTTGCTGGTCATTCTGGAAATGCAGGGCAAGCGGCTGGCTGTCGAAGTCAACCAGGAACTCGTGCCCCGCAGCCAGTTTGACAGCGCAGCACTCAGCCCCCACGATACGGTGGAAATCGTCCACGCCATTGGCGGCGGCTAACCAAGGAACACTAGCAATGCAGCACACAACTTCTTCCCCAGACACCCTCACTATCGCAGGCAAGCAATACAGCTCCCGCCTGCTGGTTGGCACTGGCAAATACAAGGATCTGGCCGAAACCAAGGCCGCTACCGAAGCCAGTGGCGCACAGATCATCACGGTCGCCATCCGCCGTACCAATATCGGCCAGAACAAGGGTGAACCCAACCTGCTGGATGTCATCCCGCTCGATCGTTACACCCTGCTGCCCAACACCGCAGGCTGCTACAACGTGGAAGACGCCGTGCGCACCTGCCGCCTCGCACGTGAACTGCTCGATGGCCACAAGCTGGTAAAACTGGAAGTACTGGGCGACGAGAAGACCCTTTACCCTGACACCATCCAGACCCTGAAGGCGGCGGAAATCCTGGTAAAAGACGGTTTCGACGTGATGGTTTACACCAGCGCCGACCCGTTGATTGCCCGCCAACTGGAAGAAATCGGCTGTGTGGCAATCATGCCGCTGGCGGCTCCGATCGGTTCCGGCTTGGGCATCCGCGACCCGTACAACATCCTCGAAATCATCAGCAACGCCAAGGTGCCAGTGCTGGTCGACGCAGGAGTGGGAACGGCTTCCGACGCTGCGGTAGCAATGGAGCTGGGTTGTGCTGGCGTGCTGATGAATACCGCGATTGCGGCTGCGAAAAATCCGGTACTGATGGCTTCCGCGATGAAACACGCGATTATCGCCGGGCGCGAAGCCTTCCTAGCCGGACGGATGCCACGCAAGCGCTATGCTTCGGCGTCTTCACCAATTGACGGAACGTTTTTTTAAGACCATGCAGTTCGCTGAACACCCCCGCACCATTAAAAGCTTCGTCCTGCGCCAAGGGCGCATGACCAAGGGACAGGAACAGTCCCTGGAAACCCTGTGGCCGCAGTTTGGCATTGAAACTGCGGCCATTCCGCTGGATTTTGCCCAACTGTTTGGTCGCGCTGCACCGGTCACGCTGGAAATCGGTTTCGGCAACGGCGAATCGCTGGCACAAATGGCGCAAGCCGCGCCGGAGCGTGATTTCATCGGCATCGAAGTGCATACACCCGGCGTCGGTCACCTGCTCAAGCTGGTGGGGGAAAAAGGGCTGACCAACCTGCGGGTGATGAATTCCGATGCGGTCGACATCCTGCAACAGCGCATTCCTGCCGGGTCGCTGGATCGGGTGCAGCTGTTTTTCCCCGACCCTTGGCACAAGAAAAAACACCACAAACGCCGCATCGTGCAGGCTGATTTCGTCAAACTGATTGCGTCACGCCTGCGTACTGGTGGCGTGTTCCACATGGCGACCGATTGGGAAAACTACGCTGCGCATATGGCGAAAGTGATGGAAGCCAGCGCGGATTTCAGGAATCTTGCCACAGCCCCCCCCTATTCCCCGCGTCCGGACGAGCGCCCGCTGACCAAGTTTGAAAACCGTGGCCTGAAACTGGGGCATGGGGTGTGGGATTTGCTGTACCAAAAAGTCCACTGACAAGCATTGCACCGGTTATCTGCCCTACCAATCCATTCATTTCATTTATAAGTAGAACAACTCCGCTTATCTCTGAGCGCATTGAATGAATACCTCCCCTGATAGAGACTAAGTTCATGCACAAAACGCATGAACGAAACAAACCCAATTAATATCAAATAGTTAAAATTATCAGGGAGCGTCCATCATGAGCAAATCATTCACTACTGTACTGCAAGTTGCTGCTACTACCGCTGCACTGTTTATCGCCGCTGATGCTTCAGCCGCAGTGAAATTCCGCATCGGCTTTGATTCAGCCTCCAACCAGTACTCCCTGTACATGACACCGGATAGCGTGCCAGCCCCGGATATGACGCTTTCTGCACAAGCCACCCTGGTCGTGCCCCACGGTGAAAATGAGCAGAGTTTCACCATCAGCAATATCACCAGCCATATCAGCAATGTGGAGTGGGCTAACCATTCACGTGTGGATGCACCGGAAGAAAACACCAGCGCAGACTACATTTCCCTGGGGTATTTCTTCACAGGCAGCAATGTCCCAAAGTTTGGCTGGGAAGCCAACCAGGAGAAAAAAATCCTGAGTTTCACCAGTAGCACTGGATGTGTCAGTGGAGTCAAGTTGATCGATAATAACGACCCGTTCAGCCAACTGCCTAATTCGGCTGGCACAAACCCTGGCAATGATTTCATGAATATCGGCTGGCAAATGAGCAATGCATATGTAGGGAACTACGGCGAGGCAATATCCTGCACCACAACAACAACCTGCAAAAACAGCTACCTGCAACGCCAGATCAACACATTGAGCGCACTCAAGCTCAATGCGCCAGATTACATGCAGGCCAGTTACGACGCCCGCATCGCCAGCATCCTGAACGATAGCCGTTGCCAGTAAGCATGACCAGACGTCCCGTTCTCAAGGGGGCTACATTCCTGTAGCCCCTCCCTTTTAAGAAAGCTCCGCTAAAAAAACAGCGCCATACTGTTCTTCCACACCTGCGGTAACAGTTCTTCCAGCGGCAGATCTTTCACCCTGGCGATATGCTCGGCAATGAAAGGCAGGTACTTCGGCTCATTCTTCATGCCCCGGTACGGAACCGGCGTCAGGTAGGGTGCATCGGTTTCAAACAGGATTTGTTCCGGCGGGGTCAGCGCCACGATCTCGCGCACATTTTCCGCCTTGTTGAAAGTGCTGATACCGTTGAAACCGAGGTGAAAACCTTCGCCCAGACAGTATTCCGCCAGTTCCCGCCCGGAAGTGAAACTGTGGATCACGCCACGTTTCGGCATCTGCCCAACGAAATTACGCAGGATGGCTTGCATGTCGTCATCCGCATCGCGGGTATGCACCACGATCGGCATGTCGAGGTCAATCGCGATCTGTAACTGGCGCTCGAATGCTGCGCGCTGTTTCGCCCGGTCGGAATGGTCGTAGTAATAATCCAGCCCGATTTCACCAATGGCGCGAATTTTTTCATGCTGTGCATTGCTGCGAATCTGTGCTTCCACCTCATCGGTGTAATCATTGGCATCGTGTGGGTGGATGCCCTGCGTTCCCCATACCTGCGAGTGCTGCTGCGCCAGTTGCATGACCTTTTCCAGATTATCAGGGGAAACCGCGATGGTGAGGATACGTTCGATATTGACGGCTTTGGCTGCTTCCAGAGCGCTTTCCAGCGCTTCGCCCTCCAGGTAGTCCAGATGGCAGTGGGTTTCAATCAGGGGATGGTCGAATAGCGGAATAGCGCGTTTCTTGCTCATGGCGTAGTTGTTGCCTGTCGAATGTCAGAAGCGCGAATTGTCAGCTCTCCCACCGTTGAAATCAATTTTCAGCAGTTCCCTGCGGCTTTCCCGTTTCATTTCGCGGCGAAATCACACTAGAATGGCGCAGATATTTGTCTATCCAACAAGAAGAAGCTCATGTTACAACCAGAATGCTCCATTCTCACCGTTACCTGCCCGGCCAGAACCGGCATTGTTGCCGCCATCACCGGTTTCCTTGCCGATAGCAGTTGCTACATCACTGAAATGGCGCAGTATGACGATGAAAATACCCAGAAGTTTTTCTGCCGCATTATGTTCCGCCCCGATGCCGTGCTATCCCCGGAGGTTGCAGAACTGCGCCAAGGCTTTAGCAGAATCGCCAGTGATTTCAGCATGAAATGGCAAATCACCAATGCGCAACGCCCAACCCGCGTGATCCTGATGGTATCCAAAGCTGACCATTGCCTGGTCGACCTGCTGTACCGCAAGAACAAGGGCGACCTGAACATGGATGTAGTTTGCGTCGTTTCCAACCACATGGATTTACGCTCCCTTGCCGAACGCGAAGGCATCCGCTTCATCTGCCTGCCAGTCGACAGGGGCAACAAGGCGGAGCAGGAAGCGCGCATGCTCGACATCGTGACGGAAACAGGGGCGGAACTGGTGGTACTGGCGCGTTACATGCAAATCCTCTCCGATGACGCTTGCCGCAAACTGGAAGGCATGTGCATCAACATCCACCACTCGTTCCTGCCCGGCTTCAAGGGCGCGCGTCCGTATCACCAAGCTTACGATCGAGGGGTAAAGCTGATTGGGGCAACCGCACATTACGTCACTTCCGACCTGGACGAAGGCCCGATCATCGAGCAATCGGTAGAGCGGGTTGACCACACGTTCCAGCCTGAAAACCTGGCTGCACTGGGGCGCGATCTGGAAAACAGCGCACTGGCAAAAGCGGTCAAACTACACATCGAACGGCGCGTATTCGTCGATGGCAACAAAACCGTCGTCTTTAAATGAGAAAGGGGCCGCAGCCCCTTTCCCTCTGTTACATCAAGGCCGTATTGATCAACAAGTGCACCCAGACGCTTAGCACATATCCCAACGCTATCGCCCATGTCCATTTCAGATGGGAGAAGAAAGTATAAATGCCGCGCGCCTGCCCCATCAGGGCGACGCCTGCGGCTGAACCAATCGACAACAACGAACCACCGACGCCTGCCGTCAGCGTCACCAGCAGCCACTGACCGTGGGACATATCCGGGTGCATGGTGATCACCGCAAACATTACCGGAATGTTATCAACCACGGCTGACAGAATACCTACCAATACGTTCGCCCAGGTCGCACCCAGATCAACATACATCGCCTGCGCTGCCAGTGCCAGATAACCGAATGCTCCCAGACCTCCAACACACAGGATAACCCCATAGAAAAACATCAGCGTATCCCATTCTGCACGCTGCAACTGGTTGAAAATGTCGAAACGCCCAACAGGCTCGTCGCCAGTATCGTTTGCAGGGTTGTGATCCGACACTTTCAGATACCAGCCATACAGCTTCAGTACACCAAGGCCGGTCATCATGCCCAGTACTGGCGGCAGATGCAGGTAATTGTGGAACATCACCGCAGTGGCAATGGTAGCAATGAACAAGCCAAGCACGATGAAACCGCCCTGCTTGATCCTGACTGCCTCGTTCAATGCAGCTGGTTTGCCTTTCTCGATGAAGAACGACATGATCAGTGCCGGTACAAACCAGTTGACCACCGACGGGATGAACAGGGCGAAAAATTCCTGGAATTTCACCAACCCGGCCTGCCACACCATCAGGGTAGTAATATCGCCAAACGGACTCCATGCCCCCCCCGCATTGGCTGCAACAACAATATTGATACACCCCATCGCCACGAATTTCGGCCTGTCAGAAGCCACCGCCACCAGCACTGCCGCCATCAACAGGGCTGTCGTCAGATTGTCAGCAACTGGCGAGATGAAGAAGGCCAGCACCCCGGTAATCCAGAATATCCAGTACAAGGAAAAGCCCCGCGACACCAGCCAGGCGCGCAAGGCCGCAAACATGTTGCGCTCATCCAGGGTATTGATGAAGGTCATCGCCGCCAGCAGGAACAGCATCAGCTTGCCGTATTCCAGCAGATTGTGGTCGAGGATTGCCTCCACCTTGTCAAGCTGGCCAATTGCGCCATAAGCAAGCGCCACCAATACCCAGATAATGCCTGCCGCCACAATCACTGGCTTGGACTTGCGCATGTGAATATGTTCTTCACCGATCACCAGCGCGTAAGCAAACACGAACAGGATCAGGGCAGTAATTCCCAAACCCGTCCCCGTCAACTGCGGCATTTCAGCGCCAGCTTCACCAGCCAGGGCAAATAGCGGGAAAAACAGTAAAAGCAGCCCCAATAGCAGGCTCCGTAAAGAAAAAGGGCGAACAGGATGATGTGTCATGGATAAAAACTTGCTGGTTACCAAGGAAAAAACAGCGGCTATCTTACCGTGTCCTGATTGATGTTGCATCACACAACGGTATCCTATCGCAGGCTTTCCATAAAAAACCAACCATTGATTACCCTGAAAATTTCCATTGACCACCATCTGTGCTCTAATCCCCCGTTTCATCATAGCCAGGAGCTTTAAGTGTACAGCCTGCTGGAACAACGCCTGCACGATATTGAAACCAACCAGCTTCACCCTTTCCTGCGCAACTCCCGCACCGGTCTGGAAAAAGAAAGCCTGCGCGTCACCACCGATAGTCATCTGTCACAGCGCGACCACCCCAAGGTTCTCGGTGCTGCCCTTACCCACCCGTGGATCACCACCGACTACGCCGAATCCCTGCTGGAACTGATCACGCCGCCACAGGAACGCGCCGTACAAGCACTCGACTTCCTGCTCAACATCGAGACTTTCGTCTACCAGCAGCTTGAGGATGAACTGCTGTGGACAACCAGCATGCCTTGCGCCCTCAAGGGCGAAGACGACATCCGCATTGCCGAATACGGCAGTTCCAACGCAGGGCGCATGAAACACATCTACCGGCAGGGGCTGGCGTGGCGCTACGGCAAAACCATGCAAATCATTGCGGGTATCCATTTCAACTACTCGTTCGACGAAGCCTTCTGGCAACCCTGGCAGTCCATGCAGGGTGATAGCGGCAGCCTGCGTGATTTCCGCGATGCCCAATACATGGCGCTGGTGCGCAACCTGCAACGCTACGGCTGGTTAATCATCTACCTGTTTGGCACATCCCCGGCCATCTGCAAAAGCTTCCTGGGCGGCAGGCCCGCGCCGGAAGGCATGGCAGAATTCAACCAGCACACCCTGTACGAACCCTTCGGCACATCACTGCGCATGGGCAATATCGGCTACACCAACAGCAAGGAAAACAAAAGTGGCGTCAAGGTTTGCTACAATACGCTGGAAACCTACATCAACAGCCTGCGCCAGGCCATTTCCACTCCCTGCCCCGAATACGCCGAAATAGGCGTAAAAGTGGATGGCGAATACCGCCAGTTGAACAGCAATACCCTGCAAATCGAAAATGAATACTACAGCACCGTGCGCCCCAAGCAGATTCTCAAGGGTTTCGAAAAACCCACTGATGCACTGGAACGGCGCGGCATCGCCTATGTGGAATTACGCTCCATTGACGTCAACGCCTTCCACCCGGCTGGCATGACCAAACGACAACTGTTTTTCCTCGAAGTCTTCATGCACTTCTGCCTGTTACAGGAAAGCCCGTTGGTAACGGCAGACGAATTCCACGCCATCAACAACAACCAGACACTTACTGCCCACCATGGGCGCGATCCGAATTTGCGCATTACCTGTCATGGCACAAGCGTACTGCTACGCGAGCGGGCGAAAGAAGTCTTGCAAGCCATGCGCCCGGTCGCGGAAATGCTCAACGCCGTCCACGACGAAGACTGTTACACTGACTGCCTCGATAGCCAGATTCAACTTGCATGGAACCCTGACATCACCCCTTCAGCACGGATGCTGGAAGAAATGCATAGCCACAACGAAAGTTTTTTCGCCTTCGCCCAGCGCAAGTCACGGGAACACAGGGATTTTTTCCTCAACCGCACCCTGAGTCCCGTACTGGAACAGGAATTCCGACGCATGGCGCAGGAATCACTCAAGCAGCAGCAATACATGGAAAGCGACACGAGCCAGCGTTTTGATGACTTTTTGGCAGACTACCTGGGAAATACCCTGGAAATAGCGAAAAATTAACATGATGATCATCCGATTTTTGTTACCAGCGACAAAAAACTCGGGTACACTCCAAATTACTTGCCTGATACTTGAGAGTTTCGTGCGTCCTGCTTCCCGCTGCCACGTTTCAACTTGCAGGTTTCATTGTGCATAACTTATCTGGCCACCGTGGCCGGTCGTTATCAGGTAATTCGTGTGACTGGTTACCTCCTAACGTAAATTCCCGAACAGCACATGATTTTATGAGATGACAAACAGTGAATATTTACGTTGGCAACCTGCCCTATAAAATTACCGAAAATGAACTGCGTGAGCTGTTCGGCGCTTATGGCGACGTATCAAGCGTCAGCATGATCAAAGACAAAATGACGGGGCAATCCAAGGGCTTCGGCTTTGTTGACATGCCCAACTCTGATGAAGCAACAGCTGCAATCAATGGCCTGAACGAACAGGCTGTCCAGGGTCGTAACATCAAAGTTAACGAAGCCAAGCCACGTGAAGATCGTCCACGCACTGGTGGCGGCGGTGATCGTGGTGGCCGTGGCGGTTTCGGCGGCGGTGATCGCGGTGGTAGCCGTGGCGGTTTCGGCGGCGGTGATCGCGGTGGTAGCCGTGGTGGCGACCGTGATGGTGGCGGTTTCCGCAGACGCGAATTCTGATACCTCAAACGAGTGACGGGCCAACCGTCACTCGTTTTTCCCGATTCCTGCTGGCAAGTATGGCGGGGCGTTTATACAAACATGTTTGTTCCGCCCGGTTTCGCCGCTTTTTATCTGTATTTCAGACTTTGCCACACCAAAGGCTTTCGCCAGAAACTTCAGCAGGTGTTGGTTTGCCTTGCCATCTACCGGTGGTGCCGTAATCCTGACGCGAATACGGTCTTCCTGTACTTCTGCCCACTCATCCCGACTGGCCTTGGGCTGCACCCGTATGAACAGGTGCAGGGTCTTGCCTTCCCAGCGGTAAAATTCCGCCATTCCTTACAGGCCGAATGAACGCAGTACAATCAACACTATGTACAATAGCAGGATCGCAACCATCGGTGATAAATCCACCATGCCTATGGTTGGCACGACATTGCGGATCGGACGCAGGAGCGGATCAGTGAGGCTGTGCAGGATGTCGGCCAGCGGATTACCGTAACTGTTGCCCACCCAGCTCAGTACAGCCTGAATGATCAGGGCGAATATATAGATATGGATCACGGTACGTAGCAGTTCGATTACGGAAAACACCGCAACCGTCACCAAATCGACACCGCTACCCTGCATACTGACCAGCAGAAATACCTTGATGACCATCAACCCCAACGCCAGTACAACTGCGGCTGTGTCCAGCTTGCCAATCGCCGGAATGAAACGGCGCATCGGCACCAACACCGGATTGGTGATCTTGACCAGAAACTGTGACAGCGGGTTGTAGAAATTCGCCCGCGACGAGGCCAGCAAAAACCGGATCAGCACTGCGCCGATATAGAGTGAGAACAATGTATCGACCAGAAAAATGCCGACGTTTTGTAATGCGTCCATGAAATTCCCTTGTTTGGTGGGTTTAGCTGTTGGCGGCTGCCAGTTCACGTGAGCGGCTTTCCGCCGCCTGCAATGCCTTGTCGAACAGTTCAGACAAACCGCCATCATTCAGCACCTGAAGCGCGGCGGCGGTAGTCCCACCCCTGGATGTAACCTTGCGGCGCAATTCGGCGGGCTGGTCATCGCTTTCCAGCGCCAGCCTGGCCGCACCCAAAGCAGTTTGCACGATCAGCAGGTGGGCATCCTCGGAGCGGATACCGAGCTTTTCCGCCGCTGCCTGCATTGCCTCCATCACCAGGAAGAAATAGGCAGGGCCGCTGCCGGAAATGGCGGTAACAGCATCCAGCTTGCCCTCGTCCTTAAACCAGAGGGTAATGCCAACGGCGCGCAAGATGCTTTCCGCCAGACTGCGCTGCTCCTCACTGACTTGCGCGTTAGCATACAAACCGGTCGCGCCTGCCTGTACCAGTGCGGGTGTATTCGGCATGCAACGCACGATAGGCAGGTTACCACCCAGCCAACGGTTAAGGGCTTCCTCTCGGATACCGGCAGCGATGGAAACAAACAGCGGGCGGTTGCGCTGGGCAAGGTCTCGCAGGCTTGTAGCGACTTCGCTCATCACTTGCGGCTTGACCGCCAGCACGACGACATCAGCGTCCCGCATGGCTTCAAGGTTATCGGTGGTGGCAAGCACATTCGGCCAGTGCTGACGGATTGCGTCGAGCTGGTGTTGATCCGGGTCTGCAACCCGCAGGCTGACATCGGCCTTGTCCTGTAACAGGCCAGCAATCAGGCTGCGCGCCATGTTGCCCGCACCGATGAAAGTGATTGTGGTTGTTTTTTGTGTAAGTTGGGGTGTGTTCATAGTCAGCTTTACTTTGTATCTGGTAATCGGTTTCCGTAATAATAGGTGCATTCTACTATTTTCAAGGGCAAGAATGGAAAATCTGCTGTTACTCGGGATTATCGGGCTGGGCGTATGGTTCTGGCTGGACTCGATGAATGCGCGCGAACGGGCCGTGGCGGCAGCCATACGCGCCTGCCGTGAAATCAATGTGCAATTCCTCGACCAGACCGTTGTACTGGAAAGCCTCAAACCCGCACGTAGCAATCAAGGGCATCTGGTCTGGCGGCGAATTTACGCTTTCGAGTACAGCATCCAGGGGGTGGAACGGCGGCATGGCAGGGCAATCCTGCGCGGGCGCGTACTGGAGCAGGTACAACTGGATACGGACGAAGGCACAACCATCGAGCAGTACTGACCTGTCAGAAAAATATCTGCCACAAAAGCTTCATGAAGGATTGCTCCGTCATGTAAGCATACCCGTAGAGGATGACTGTCGCAGCAATCAGCAGGTAAAACGCCCACAGCATGATGCGCCCCAAAATCGCGGCAGCAATCCAGCCAACCACCAGAACGACCGCAGCATACATCATGTTTTGCGTCACAACCCAGACAAGAATTGCCGCCAGAATAACCAGTGCCTGTAACATTACAAAAATCTGCTGATCAGGATCATGTCGCTATCCACCCCTTGCGGCAGCGGAATGCGCACCTTGTGGCCACTACCAGGCGCTACCTGAATAGCCTCACCTTGCAGGGATTGCAGAGAGTCTAGTACGAGTTCGCGGTTATTGCCGTCGGGCAGGATGAGTTCCAGCCGGTCGCCAACGCCGAAACGGTTTTTCACATCCAGCTCAACCCAGCCACCCTCCCGATCTACCCGCATGGCTTCGGCGACAAACTGCTGCTGATGCCCCATGGAAGCGCCCTGAATGTAGTTCTGGTATTCGTGGGTATGATGACGCTCGTAGAAGCCGTCGGTATAACCCCGATTGGCGAGGTTTTCCAGCACACCCAGCAATTGCGGATTGAAAGCCTTTCCTGCCAATGCGTCATCAATGGCCCATTTATAGGTCTGCGCAGTGCGGGCGACGTAATAGTGTGACTTGGTGCGGCCTTCGATCTTGAGGCAGTCCACACCAATTTCCGTCAGACGCTGCACATGCTCAATGGCGCGCAAGTCTTTGGAATTCATGATGTAAGTGCCGTGTTCATCCTCGAACACAGGCATCAGCTCACCGGGGCGGTTGGTTTCTTCGAGGAAATACACCTTGTCGGCCAACGGGTGGCGTTGTTGCCCTCCCATTCCCAAACCCTCCTCCGCAAGGGCTGAAGGGCGCAAGGCATCCATTGGCAGGATGGCTTCCTTCGGTACAAATTTTCCTTCCGCCGCTTCCACTGCTTCCGTCGTCTTGTATTCCCAGCGGCAGGCGTTGGTGCAAGTCCCCTGATTGGGATCACGATGGTTGAAATAGCCGGACAGCAGGCAGCGCCCGGAATAGGCAATGCACAACGCACCGTGGACGAATACTTCCAGCTCCATGTCCGGGCATTGCTGGCGAATTTCAGCGACCTCATCCAGCGACAGCTCGCGGGAAAGAATCACACGGGTCAGGCCAAGGCTTTGCCAGAATTTCACCGTCGCATAGTTGACCGTATTGGCCTGCACGGAAAGGTGCACCGGCATTTCCGGCCAGCGTTCGCGCACCAGCATGATCAAGCCGGGGTCAGCCATGATCAGCGCATCCGGGTTCATGGCAATGACCGGCTCCAGATCAGCGAGGAAGGTCTTGATCTTGCTGTTGTGCGGGGAAATGTTGACTGCAACGAAAAACTGCTTGCCCAGCGCATGTGCCTCGGCAATACCCAGCGCAAGATTATCGTTCTTGAACTCATTGTTGCGCACCCGTAGCGAATAGCGTGGCTGGCCCGCGTAAACCGCATCCGCCCCGTAGGCGAACGCATGACGCATGGATTTGAGGGTTCCTGCGGGGGCGAGGAGTTCAGGGCGTTTCATCTGGAATTCCGGTTCGTTACATGTAAGGCTGCGATTATATTCACAACGGTTACAGCAAGCGAATTTACCCTGTTTTAATGATTTGCCCCCGCCTGATAATGTGACATGCTTATTACAATAAGCTTCATCGAACCATCATCATCAACAAAAGGGATTCACCATGAAACTGTTATTAACCATCGGCCTTGCATCCCTGCTCACCGCATGCGCCAATACCGTTACCACCACCCAGGTTGACGTGCAGTCCGTCACATTTGTCTCCACCAGCGGCACTGTTGCACCACCTTACTGGCGTGGCGTTTCCCTGATCGTGGGGAAAGACCTGACAACCAAACAGGTCACAACCGGTTCCTACGGCTCCACCACGCTGGACACCAAAAGTGGCACGATTACCCAGGCACAATTCGACGAGTTGGTAAAAGCACTGAGTGACGCTGACTTTACCCACGTCAAATCTACGGCGCTTACCCCTCCTCCTGTCGGCGGTGGCATCAGCTCTTTGACGGTACAAACGGACAAGGGAAAATACGAGTTCTTCGGGCCAAGCACGTATACATTCCCACCCGCCATCGGCAGTGTGTTTGAAATGCGTGGGCAATACATGCCGCAAGGCAAGTAAACCGTGCGCTAACCTGTAAACGCTTGTTTCGAGTTCAGGTAAGCGCTTTCTTCCAGCGTACTTTCCCGCCCCAGAATGGCGTTGCGGTGCGGGAAACGCCCGAAGCGGCGGATGAGTTCGCGGTGATGACGGGCAAAGCGTGCGTTGCCATCCAGCCCGGCAGCCTCGAACAGGCGCACGGATTCATCCTGATCTGCCATGTTTTCGCTGTGCATCAACGGCATGTAGAGGAAAGCCTTGCGTTCCGGCGGCAGTTGCTGATCCAACCTGTTGGCGACCGCATGTTTGGCGGTGGCTACGGCCTGCTGTTCAGTGCTGAAGCTTTGCACTTCGCCACGAAACATGTTCAGCGGAAACTGGTCGAGCACGATACACAGCGCCAAACAACCCTCGGCAGTTTCCTGCCAGTGATCGCACTCGCCCTGCGCAGCCTGTAACCAAAGCCCTGCGTAACGGGAACGGATGTCCGTATCAATTTCCGGAGTGGAACTGAACCAGTGCTCAGACATCGGCGGGGAAAACCAGTAATGGAGAATGTCGGCGGGTGTCGTCATCGGCTAACCTCATCACAACAGCTTCAATGCCAGCCATATTCCCATGAACAGGGCCGCCAGCAGAAATGCTGTCAATTGCAGCCGGGCAAGCTGCCCAACCGACAAGCCCATGCCATCCTGGAAATGGTAAATGCTTTCGACCGTTGGCAGGTGCTCCGCCAAAGAAGCAAGCACCCGCCCCAGCAAGATCGCACACAGCACCGACAGCAGGAATGCGATGATGGCGGCAATGACGAAAAAGCGCTGCAATCCCCAAACCTTGCCGATTTCCAGCACTGTCAGGCAGCCTCCGCCCAGCACGGTATTCAGGCCGATCAGCCATTTGCTCCAGTCTTTCAGGGCATTGATGGCATCGAGTTGTGCTGATTTTTCCATAGTATTTCCCTCGGGTTTCCTTCCTTTGAGGGTAGTACATTGGAAAGAAATTGATTTACCGGGGCGGTGCAGGAGTTGGAGGTGAATGTTCTGTTATGCAGGAATGTCCGGTTGTTGGCTATGACATCGACACAGGGACACCGATTCGTAGTTGTGGTGGCAACGCCGACGGTGGCAGCGGTGAGGGTAAATTCTAAACTCACGTCTTCCGAAGGAAAGCAGCGGGGCTAATAATGTCGATTCCTTTGTACGGATGCATGACAATCAAATGTGCGACATCACTGGAAACGATGATGTCTGCTTTGGCGGAAAGAGCAAGGGAAAGGAACTTGTTGTCTTTCGGGTCAGAGCAATCAGTTGATATTTCCATGATCTCGACGATATGGGTGTGGATAAAATACTGGAAAAAGAATTCTTCCCGCGTCTGCCCGTGCTTTTTGAAATAGCGGTCAAACTTGTCCCGCGACAGGACTGTCTGGAGTTCTTCAAGGGTTTCTGCTGAAACGAAGATTTCACATTCGCGGACAGCTTTTGCCAGAGCCAAAGCAGGGACGGAATGCGGATTGATCATCACCCCGATAAGTGTGCTGGTGTCGAAAACAACCCGTTTTTTAGCGGAGTTCATGCACTAGCTTGTTGATTTCTTCAATAGAAAGGGTTTCTTCTTCCGGGGAAACCTCCTGTTTGCGGGCTTCCAGCCATTTCAGCAATCCATTTTCCGCCTTGCCTTGCTGGCTGGCGTAATAAAGCCGCAACGCTTCCTGCGCGATTTTGAGCGGCAACAGCATCATGGTGGGTTCACCATATTGGGTAATGGTGACAGGCTCACCGGATTTGACGATATTGGAAATCCGACCAAAACGGTTTTTGATTTCCGCAGCGGGTAACACTTGCATGTCCATTTTCTCGAAAAGTTAGCTAACTTAACCAGTATAGCCAAATTAGCCCACAAAGCAAAAAGCCACCCAATTGGACGGCCTCTTCCTCCCTTCACCCCTTGCGGGGGACGGGTCGGGGATGGGGGGAACTAAAGCGCCGCCTTAGAAAAACAACGCCACCTTCGCTTCCTGACGATACTTGTGCAGTAGCGGCTCAGTATACCCATTCGGCTGCTCACGCCCCTTGAACACGAGGTCACAAGCGGCCTTGAACGCCACGCTCTTGTCGAAGTTGCCGCCCATTTTGGTGTAAGTCGGGTCACCCACATTCTGTGCGTCAACCTTGCCCGCCATGCGCTTGAATGCCTCCATCACCTGCTCTTCCGTGCAAACGCCATGATGCAGCCAGTTGGCCATGTGCTGACTGGAAATACGCAGGGTTGCGCGGTCTTCCATCAGGCCAACATCGTTGATGTCCGGCACTTTGGAACAACCCACGCCCTGATTGACCCAGCGCACCACGTAACCGAGGATGCCTTGCGCGTTGTTGTCCAGTTCCTGCTGGATTTCTTCCGCACTCCAGTTCGGGTTGGCCGCAACTGGAATGGTGAGGATGTCGTCGATGTTGGCGCGCGGGCGGCTTTTCAGCTCTTCCTGGCGGGCAAATACGTTGACCTTGTGGTAGTGCAGTGCGTGCAAGGCTGCTGCGGTTGGGGATGGAACCCACGCAGTGTTTGCGCCAGCCAGCGGATGGCCGATTTTGGTTGCCAGCATGTTTGCCATCTGGTCTGGAATCGCCCACATGCCCTTGCCGATCTGTGCGTGACCCGGCAAGCCGCATTCCAGACCGATGTCCACGTTCCAGTCTTCGTAAGCCTTGATCCAGGCAGCCGTTTTCATGTCGCCCTTGCGAATCATCGGGCCTGCTTCCATGGAGGTATGCATTTCATCGCCCGTGCGGTCGAGGAAGCCGGTATTGATGAACACCACACGTTCTTTAGCCGCGCGGATGCATTCTTTCAGGTTGACGGTAGTGCGGCGTTCTTCGTCCATGATGCCGACCTTCAGGGTATTGCGTGGCAGGTTCAGCTTGTCTTCGATGCTGCCGAACAGTGCATTGGTAAAAGCGACCTCTTCCGGCCCGTGCATTTTCGGTTTCACGATGTAAACCGAGCCAGTGCGGGAGTTGGCGACTTTTGCTTCACCCTTGATGTTGTGGATCGCAATCATGGAAGTCATGTAACCATCCATGATGCCTTCGGGGATTTCGTTACCGTCTTTGTCCAGAATTGCCGGGTTGGTCATCAAGTGGCCAACGTTGCGCACGAACAGCAGGCTGCGACCCGGCAGGGTCAGGGTGGAACCATCCGCTGCGGTGTATTCGCGGTCAGGGTTCATGGCACGGGTAAAGGTTTTGCCGCCCTTACTCACCTGCTCGGTCAGGTCGCCTTTCATCAGGCCCAGCCAGTTGCTGTAGATCAGCACCTTGTCGACATCATCAACGGCGGCCACGGAATCTTCGCAGTCCATGATGGTAGTCAGTGCGGCTTCCATCAGCACATCGTTGACGCCTGCTGCGTCGGTCTTGCCGATAGCGCCTTCGCGGTTGATCTGGATTTCAAAATGCAGGCCGTTGTTGACCAGCAGGATGGCGGAAGGCGCTTCAGCATCGCCGTTATAACCTGCAAACTGGCCACCGTCCCGCAGGCTGACCACAGAGCCGCCTGCCAGATCGATGCGCAACTCACCCGCCTCTACCCAGTAACGGATAACATTGCTGTGTGAACCATGCGCCAGCGGCGCAGCTTCATCCAGGAAATTACGCGCAAACGCAATAACCCTTGCACCACGCACAGGGTTGAAACCGGAGCCAGCTTCCGCGCCGCCGTCAGACGGGATGGCATCAGTGCCATACAGTGCGTCATACAGGCTGCCCCAGCGTGCATTGGCTGCATTCAGGGCGAAACGCGCATTCATCACCGGCACCACCAGTTGCGCACCCGCCGTAGCGGTGATTTCGGTATCAACGTTAGCCGTCGTAACCTGGAACGCCTCACCTTCCGGCAGCAGATAACCGATGTCTTGCAGGAACGCCTTGTAGGCGGCGAAATCGAAAGAAGAAACCCCTCCCGACCTCCCCTTGTCAGGGGAGGAGGAAGATTCATTTGCACTCTCGGCTCCCTCCCCTGACAAGGGGAGGGTTGGGGTGGGGTTTCTTCGAGCCAGGTGCCATGCATCAATTTTCGCCTGAATCTCGTCACGCTTGGCCAGCAGTTCACGGTTGCGTGGCGCGTATTCGTTCACGATGGCTTCCAGCCCGGACCAGAATGCGTCAGCATCGACGCCAGTGCCCGGAAGCGCTTGATTATTGACGAAATCATGCAAGAGTGTTGACACTTGCAGCCCACCAACCTGAATTCTTTCTGCCATTAGTCGCGATCCTCAAAGAAAATAAACAAAATTGTCGACATCATCCGGTTATAACCTAACGAGCCGCATGACAAAAATTGGAATTCTCAATGATCATCATTAAATATACTCAGGAACTGCGGCATCCCTGCCATAATGGCACTTATCCCGCATAAGGATAAAAATCACCCAAAATCAGCGTCACATTTGAATCAATGACAGTATTTATGAGACGCTTAAGCCCGTCGATTTCAGCCAGAAACATTTAATGACAATAACGTTACGCTACTGCGTTTGCTCCCTGCTCCTGTTCACTGCGCCACTGCATGCTGCCAGCGTCGAAGATCAGCGTGCCCGCTTCCAGCAAACCTATGCCGATCTGCAAGCAGGCAAGGTCGACAGTTTTGCCGGGTTGCCCGCCGACATGAAACAATATCCACTTTACCCGTGGCTGGAATTCGAATACCTGAAACAAAGTTTCGATGGCATCCCTGACATACAAGTAGCTGATTTCGCCCTGCGTAATCCGGGAACCGTCATGGCGGATGGTATCTACATCAGGCTCACCAAACGGCTGGCCCAACGGCAGGACTGGCAGAAAATTCTTGGCTGGATTCCCGCCAATCTCGACGATACCGATACCCAGTGCTACCGCACCCAGGCACTGGCTGCCATCGGCCAGAAGGAAGCCGCCCTGGAAACCGGCAAAACGGCATGGATGGGCATTACCAAAGGCATTTCTGCTGCCTGTGCCCCTGTCACCAGCCTGTTGCGCCGACATGTAACGCTTTCTACCGGTGATTATCTGGAACGCATCCGCGTCGCCATCGACAAGAACCAAAGCACCCTGGCCACCCAACTGGCCACCGACCTTCCACCGGAGCAACGTTCCGCCGTGGACACATGGATACAGATACGCCAAGACCCGGCCGTCGCCCTGCCAAATGCATTACAGCAGGCCGAATCCCCGTGGTTGCGCGCAGCCATAGCCGACGGGCTGGGCCGTATTGCCAAAAAAGAACCGCAAACCGCCGAATCCCTGTGGCAGCAAGCCCGCCAGACATTCAAATTTACCCCGGAAGAATCCGGCAAGGTAGAAAGCGCCCTCGGCATGTATCAGGCATTGCGCCATGACGCAACCGCCCTAACCCGACTCGCCGCGATTCCCGCCGAACACCGCACTGACGACGGCAACCTGTGGCTGGCACGCATGGCTGCCCGCTACGGCGACTGGAATAACGTCCTGCAAGCCAGCCAGCAACTGCATTTCGACCACGAGCGTGATGCCGCGCCATGGCAATACTGGCAGGCACGTGCACTGGAACAGACCGGCAAAAAACAGGAAGCCGCCACCCTGTACAGCAGCGTCGCACGCATGACGACCTTCCACGGTTTCCTCGCCGCTGACCGGCTGGGGCAGGATTACAGCAGCCTGAAAGCGCCTCCGGTCGATCGCAGCCAGCGTATCGAAGGGCTGAAAAAAGTCGCCGCCATCCAGCGCGCATTCGAATGGTTTGCCTTGGGCGAACGTGAACAGGGCCGCAAGGAATGGTTCCGCGCTCTCAAGCAAATGGACAAGGAAGGCATGCTGGCCGCTGCCGATCTGGCCACCCGTTCCGGCGACCCTAATCTTGCCATCTGGACGATTTCCCGCGCCAAGGAATGGGATGAAGTCGACCTGCGCTTCCCCTTGGTACACGCCGACCTGGTGCAGGAAAACGCCCGCAACCAGGGCATCCAGCCCGCCTGGATACTCGGTGTCATGCGCCGCGAAAGCGCTTTCGACGCCAGCGCAGAATCCGGTGCCAAGGCACTGGGGCTGATGCAACTGATTCCCCCTACTGCACGCGCGGTAGGGCTTAAACTCGGCCTTTCCATCAATGGCAAGGAAGATATTCTGCAACCGGCGACCAACCTCCAGTTGGGCAGCGCTTACCTGCGCGAAATGCTCGGCACGTTTGGCGGCAATTACGCTCAAGCCACTGCCGCCTACAACGCAGGGCCGGGGCGTCCGCCACAATGGGCACCGGAAAACCTGATCAATGCCGATCAGTGGGTCGAAAGCATACCGTTTACCGAAACACGTGATTATGTTCATGCGGTCATGGCGTATACTACGATCTACGATTACAAATTAAACGGAGGGAAAGGCCGCCGCCTTTCCGAACGCCTTCCCCCGATAGCACCCAATCCGCCAAAAACAGACAATGCGCCGAAAACAGCCAGCAAATAGCCCCAGACAGCAACGCGGCATCGCCATTTTGACGACGCTGGTGATTGCTGTGCTGGTGGTAACGCTGGCCGCTGTCATTTTCGCCCGCCAAAGCCGCGCCGTGCGCCAGACCGACAACTACCAGTCACTGGAACGGGCCTGGCAATACGCCTATTCCATCGAACAGTTCGCCGGAATGGAACTGGTGCGTGACGCCAAAAGCAGCAAACACGATGACCTGACGGAAGACTGGGCAATCAACCTTCCTACCTTGCCACTGGAAGAAGGTAACGGCGTCAAGGTAGGCGAATTCACCGCCACCCTCGAAGACCTGCAAGGCCGTTACAACATCAATAATGTGCTGGACGAAAAAGGCAAGTTGCGTACCAACGGTGAAGACCAGCACCTGAAAAAACTGGCACAGTCAGCCGGGCTGCCTGATGCTTTCATTTCCACCATCATTGACTGGATGGATCCCGACAGCATCATCCAGAGCGGCGACAGCGCCGAAACTGATTATTACCTGTCGGGCACAATCCCCTACCGCGCTGCCGACATGCCGATGGCCGATGCCAGCGAACTGCGCCTGCTGCGGCTGGACATGGAACCGGAACAGAAAGACAAGGCTCTGAATGCTTTTCTGCAAAACGTTACTGTCTTGCCATTCAAAACCACAGTCAATGCCAATACCGCCAGCGCAGCCGTCCTGCAAGCCATGGGGCTAAGCACCGACCGGATCAAAACCATCATGGACAGGCGCAATCCTGACAATGAAAAGCCGTTCACCAGCAGCAACGACCTGCTTGGCGCACTGACTTTCAACCCGCAAGACAAGGCTGATGCCGCACTGGAAAAGCAGCTACGGGAAACCCTCGACGTTTCCTCCAGCTATTTCCGACTGAAAGGCGAAATCAAACTTGGGCGGGCACGGGTTCACCTCAACAGTGTATTTTATCGTGAACCGGGTAAACCAATTCGTGTCATAATGCGGCAATTCGACCGGGTTAACGACCAACCAGCAACAACAACGACCGACGATGCTAGTAATACGCTTACAGACTCCTGATGACACCGAACCGGCCTGGGCACTGCTCAATGGCGCAGCCGCCGAGTGGGCGCATGGTTCATGGGAAACCCTGCTGCCACTGGCACGCGGGCAACAACTGGTATTGCTGATCCCCAGCCGTGATGTGCTGCTGACCACCACCACCATCAATACCCGCAACCAGCGCCAGTTGAAACAGGCCTTGCCCTATGCGCTGGAAGATTCCCTCGCCAGCGACCCGGAAGACCAGCACATCGTCTGGCAAACCCATGACGGCAGCTCACAGGTGGATGTCGCCATCATCGGGCGGGATCGCTTGCGTGAATGGATCGCCGCCCTGCAAACCCGTCAGTTACGCGCCAACGTCATCCTGCCGGATATATTCGCATTACCGTGGGAAGCTGATGCCCTCACGCTTTGGCAGCAAGGCGAACAGGTCTGGATACGCACTACCGGGCTGGGTGGTCTAGCCTGCACCAGCGCCACCCTGCCGTTCATCCTCAACAACCTGCGGGAAACCAACCCCGCCCCGTTGCACCTGCGCCTTTATTCCGACCAGCCAGCCGCATGGGCTGATAACGAACAATACGCCATTACCCCCGAACACAACGCCGAGCAACTGCAAGCTTCCAGCCTGCAAGAAGCGCTGAAACTCAACCTGCTGCGTGGCTGGCAGGATGAAACCAGCGCCCGTTTCCGGCAGGAATGGAAACGCTGGCGGCTAGCGGCAGGACTCGCCATTGCCGCCTTGCTGCTGGGGCTTGGCCTGTATGGCGTGGACGCCTATCGCCTGCAACAGCAACTCGATGTACTGGATGCCGCTAACCTGCAACAGTTCGCGGAGCTGTTCCCCGAAGCCAGCGGCATTGATGCGCGCAGCATCAAGACCCGGCTGGAATCGGAACTCATCGGCCTGCGCGGCAAGGCGGGAAAATCAGGTTCCGACAGCTCGCTGGCCTACCTGTCCACTTTCGCCGAAGCCCTCGCCAAGGTTAACGGGCTGACGGTGGAAGACATCCGCGCCCAGTCCGGCACACTTTCCGTCGAGCTGCAAACCCAAAGCCAGCAGGCAGTGGAAGACCTGCGCGCTGCGCTCGAAAGCGCCACTGGCGGCACAGTTGACCTGAAATCCTCACGTTCCGCCGACAAGGTAAAAGCCAGCCTGACCCTGGGAGGCAAATCATGAACGCATGGTGGCAAGGCTTGAACAAGCGTGAACGCAATCTGGTGCTGGTCGCTGCCGCCTTGGTCGTGCTGGCACTCGGCTGGATGCTGCTGTGGAAACCGCTGGCCCAGTACAAGGCTTTCCTGCAACAGGACTTGCAGGACGCACAGGAAGTCCGCCTCCAGTTGCAACAGCAACGCGCCGAAATCCTCAAACTGCGGGGCGAATCCAGCGATCAACCCACCGCTGCTGGCAGCTCGCTGTACACTGCCGTTCTCGGCCTGCTGAAGCAGCACCAACTGGATGGTGAAGGCACCAGTTCCGAGGAACAAGACCGCGATACCGTCACCCTCAAACTGGAAAACAAGCCGTTTGACCCACTGATCCGCCTGCTTTCCCAGGCAGAAAGCCGCTTTGCCGCCCATGCAACCAGCATGACCCTTAAACCCGCCAAAGAAGCCGGACTGGTCGACGCCCAGATTACCCTACAACGATGAAAACCCGCACCCTGATTATCGCAGGACTGACCAGTTTCCTGCTTACCTCCCTGACGCAGATTCCGGCCAGACTGGTGACTGAGCGCTTGCCTGCGGAATTGCCGGTCACGCTGCAAGGCGTCTCCGGTTCATTGTGGCAGGGTTCCGCCGCCAGCCTGCATTGGCAGAATGTGCAGTTACGGGATGTGGAGTGGAATTTGCAGCCTGCCACACTACTCAAGGGGCAGCTTGCCGCCAGCCTGCGTGCCCATCTGGCACAAGGCGGGGAAGTCGACGGCGACTGCGGAATCAGCTTTGGTGGAACCTTGCATTGCAGCGATCTGAATGTAACTGGCCTGCCCGCCCAGGCGCTTGCACCCTATTTGCAACATCTCATGATTCCACCCCTGCGTGGCCAGTTTCAGGCAACGCTGGACAGCCTGGAATGGGACAGGGAAAACCTGCCACAAGTCAGCGGGCAGGTGGAATGGCAGGAAGCGGGCATCCAGCTTAACCCGCAAAGTTTCGGCCAATACTCCGCCACGCTCAGCGTGGATGCAAACAACCAGCAGCAAATCAGCCTGGCATCCGCACCCGACGCTGCATTCACGCTGGATGGCCAAACCACCGTGCAGCCAGACCGGCAATATCAAACCAACATCAATATCAAACCCGGCAGGGATGTGGATGCAGGGGTCAAACAGTTCCTCGGCATGATGGGCAAACCACAGCCCGACGGCAGTTACCGGGTGGAACAGCAGGGCTCGTTCTAGAACCTATTCCAGATGCGCTGCCAGTGCCTCGCCTGGCCCATCATCGAAACGGCAATCAGCACTGGGGCGCTTACCCGGCAAGTTGATGAAACTGATGAACAGGTCGTTGGCGCAATCCTTGTTATCCAGCACACTATGCGCAATGTTGGCGAAACGGAACAGGTAGGTTGTATCCGGGTTGAAATCATTTTCCGCCGCTTTCATCGCCCAGGCTGTCGGGGTAATCGGGTCATCTTCACCCGACAGGATCAGGGCGGGCGTCTGGCGTGGCGCTTCCGGCTGCTGCAGACCGGCAGGCTGATGATCGCCCTTCCACACATCACACACATCGTAATCATGCGGCAGGTAATAGCGCAGCTCGGGGTAGGCATTGACCCGCTCCTCCATGCTCCTGCGCGGAATGGGCGGATTGTCATTGCATTCCACCGACCAGAACACCGGTTCACTGAATGAATCATCAAACTGGTGGTGCAAATAGCTTTCAATGTAATGCATCGCCAGATCAGGTCGGTCTTCCTGCAAATAGCGGATCATGTCGGGCAAGCCTTGCAGACTATGGCTCATGTATTGAGCATCGAACAGGATGGCCAGCAGGATTTCATCATTCAGCTTCAGGCTTTGCAGCTTACCAAGATGCAGATGCCCGACAGGAATCAGCATTGGATTCTGCCGCAGCTTGCCCATCAAGGCGGCATAACGGGCGTGGATGTCGCCATTTTCCAGTTGGCAACGGCTGTCGAGGTTGCATTGGCGGAAAATGCGCTGGATACTTTTCCCCAGCAAATCCGGCCAGTCGCGGAACAGGTGTTCACCGGGTGGATAGATGGAGTCCAGGCTCAGGCTGCGTACCCGTGACGGAAATTGCCGCTGCACTTCCAGTGCCAACCGCGTGCCGTAGGAAACGCCCAACAGGTTGGCCTGCTCATAGCCAAGCAGCGCCAGCAAATCATTAACGTCGGCAGCGCTGCGTTCCGTACCCAGCTCCGCCAGCGGCATGCCTTCATTCAGCAGGTGGCTCCGGCATTGTTCCGTCACTTCACGATAGCGGCCTGCATTCTGCTCCGGCGTACCGGGACTGGTGAGTACATTGGCGCTGAGTTCACGGTATTCCGGGCAATGGATGGCAGGCTTGCTCATGCCCGTGCCACGCTGGTCAAACAGGATCAGGTCGCGCTGCATACCCTCTTTTTTCCGGAACCAGTCCAGCCAGTAGCTCTCGATACTTTGGCTGTCGAGCCAGGAAGCAGCACCGGGGCCACCGGACAGGTATACCAGCGGGTCAGGCTTGCGATCCTTGCCGGTATAGCGCATGACAATGACGGGAAGCTGGAAGGCTGAAGAGGGGAAAGCAGTAGAAGGCGCGACATGCATGTAACCACACTGGACATCCGCACGCTTGTCGGTATTGAACCAGCACTTTTCGGGTACGAAAGCGGCCCCATTCCCCAAAACATGCTCAGAGAAAGGCTCAAGTGGTGATGGACGGTTGGTAGCAACGCCCACGGCAGCCATAGCCAAAATGCCACCCAATAACAGCCAAATGATTCTGCGCATTGGATTTCGAATGTTGCCCCGGAAAATTATTTAATTCTATGAGTTTAAAATGATAAAACAATACCCTAGCTTAATATTGATTATTATTTGCTCTTTTTCACAATAGAAAAGAGGCGGGAATTTCCCGCCTCAAGTCGACTCGTAGAAAGTTCTGTAATAAATCAGCAGGCTGAATTACACGGAGTAAGCACGTTCGCCGTGGGACACAGTGTCCAGACCTTCGCGCTCTTCTTCTTGAGAAACACGCAGTCCCATGACCGCCTTGATACCGAAGAACAGGATGGCGCTGACTGTGCCAGACCATACAACCGCAGTACCAACACCGATCAACTGGGTAACCAGCTGGGAAGCGATGCTGTAGTCTTCTGCACCCATGCCGCCGAGGGAAGGCGCTGCAACGATACCAGTACCGATTGCGCCCAGCATGCCGCCCAAACCGTGGATACCGAATACGTCCAGCGAATCATCATAACCCAGCATGTGTTTCAGACCAGTCACGCCCCACAGGCAAACTGCACCAGCGGCAGCACCCAGAAGCAGAGCACCCATCGGGCCAGACAGACCAGCCGCAGGCGTTACTGCAACCAGACCAGCAACCGCGCCGGAAACCACGCCCAGCATGGAAGGCTTGCCACGCAGCAACCATTCAGTAAACATCCATGACAGTGCAGCAGCAGCCGTAGCCAGAATGGTGTTCAACAGTGCCAGAGTAGTCACACCGTTGGCTTCCAGATTGGAACCTGCGTTGAAACCAAACCAGCCAACCCACAGCAAACAGCCACCAATCATGGTCATCACCAGATTGTGCGGAGCCATGGAGTCACGTCCGAAGCCAACGCGCTTGCCAACAATCAGCGCACCAACCAGCGCAGCAACCCCGGAGTTAATGTGTACAACCGTACCACCCGCGAAGTCCAGAGCGCCCATTTCAAACAGGAAGCCACCGGTTGCCCACACGATGTGCGTCATCGGCAGGTAGGAGAAAGTGAACCACAAGACGGTGAAAACCAGCAGCGCAGAGAATTTGATGCGCTCGGCAAAACCGCCCACGATCAGACCGCAGGTAATGGCAGCGAATGTCATCTGGAAGGCAACAAACACCAGCTCAGGAATCACCACACCCTCACTGAAGGTGGCAGCGGTGGAATCAGGCGTAATACCTGCCAGGAACATCTTGCTCAAATCACCGATAATGCCATTCATGCTGCCACCATCGCCGAACGCCAGTGAATAGCCATAAATGACCCACAGCACAGCAATCACACAGAAAATGGTGAAAACCTGGGTCAGCACGGAAAGCATGTTTTTGGTCCGCACCAGACCGCCATAGAACAACGCCAGCCCTGGAATCGTCATCAAAATGACCAGAATGGTGGAAACCATCATCCAGGTAGTATCACCTTTGTCAGGAACTGGAACTGCTGCGGCCACTTCCGGTTCAGCCATCGCCACACCAGACAGGCCAAGCAACGTACAGATCAGCATCAAACCTAAACGAAAATTCATAACCATCCCCCTTACAGAGCTTCTTCACCGCTTTCGCCGGTGCGAATGCGGATGACTTGTTCAACTGAAGTCACAAAGATCTTGCCATCACCGATTTTGCCGGTATTGGCAGACTTGCTGATTGCCTCAATCACCTGATCGACCTGTGATTCTGCAACAGCCGCTTCCAGCTTGATTTTGGGGAGGAAGTCCACGACATATTCTGCGCCGCGATACAGTTCGGTATGACCCTTCTGGCGACCAAAACCTTTGACTTCCGTGACTGTGATGCCCTTGATGCCGATGTCGCCGAGCGCATCGCGTACATCGTCGAGCTTGAATGGCTTGATAATAGCCGTAACCATTTTCATACGTTTTGCTCCTACGTTTGGATACCCCGCCCATTGCGGGCGGAGTGGAACAGGACAGGATTTAGAAGTCGAAGGACTTGCCCCAAGACACGGAATACAGTGGGTCGTTGCCTGCACCAGACAGATCATCTATAGCAAAAGTAAAGTCACCAGCCTTATCAAATGACTTGGTTGCAGACAATTGCACATTGGTAAGATCGGTAGTTCCTGCAGCTTTATAGTTATAGCGGCCAACTTTCGCACCATAGCTCCAGTTTTGAGGTAGGTCACCAGAATAACCAAGGGCGTAGTACACATCACCTTCATCGGTAGATGCACCATCTTTATCTACAGTGTAATCTACTTCAGCCTCAACACCCTTATAACCAAGTTTTCCATAAACTTCAGCAAAGTCCCCGGAAGTACTTGGATACACATATTTAATTGCACCCACGTCATAGCTCACGCCATTTTCCAGTTCCTTCGCATAACCACCATAAACATCAACTTCTTCACCAGCTCGCAAGCTACTAGCCCAGGCCCCCACATACAGACCATTATCTGCTTCATAATCCAAACCTGCGGAAAATGCACCTGAACCGGCAGCTTGTTCTTGGCCACGCCAGATGTAGTTGGAAGTAGCACCAATGTTTGCACTGGCACCAGCGACAGCCTGAGCGCTAACGAACAAAGAACCCAAGATAGTCGCAGTCAACAGAATGCCTTTTTTCATCTCTATGATCTCCTGTAAGAAAACTTTTTTGATCTAACACCCAAGACATTGCAATCAGCGTGCCAACCCTGCCAAACCCTAATAAACCGTGGCAAAACGTCACATTGTTGTAAAAAAGTCACTCACCCCCCACTGATTTATAGCCTACGCACCCTTTTAAAGCACTATAAAAGTGCATAAGCAGACGCTAACGCACCACTTTACGGAAACACCCCCACAAGAACCGCGATTTGCTACAATCCGGTGCACTCACTTAGAACAAAGGAAATCGACATGGCTGGCCCTGTAAATCTGGAAGACATCATCAAACGCTTTTCGGCAGCATTGCCCGAACCCGTCCGCCACATGCAGGAAGACATGGAAAAGAACCTGCGCGGCGTGATGGAAGGCGGCCTGCAAAAGATGAATCTGGTAACACGCGAAGAATTCGACATACAGTCAGCGGTACTGCTGCGCACCCGTGAAAAGCTGGAAGCGCTGGAAAAGCGCCTCGCGGAACTGGAAGCAAAACAGACGGGCTAAACGAACCTGCCCAACTGCTCCAATAATACTGTCGCGTAAGCACCCGGCGGCAGTTCAAATGAAAGCCTGAGCGTGCTGTCATCCAGCACCTCAAAACCGATCTCCCCGACCTTGATTCGCAGGGCACGACGCTCCTGTTTCAACCCCTGCTTTTCCAGCCCGGCGCAGAAGATCGGGAACAAGACTGCTTGCGCCGCCTCCAACTCGCCCACCGCTGCCAGTGTCGCCAACTCCCCTCGCCCCCACAGTGCGCCAGTTGGGTGTATCGCCTGCCCTGCCAGTCTGGCGGCAAGTTCCGGGCTGGCATCATCGGCAAACCAGCCATTGCCACCTTCAAACATGAACACATCACCTGGCAGGCGCTGGTTCCAGCTTCTCTGCTCAACGCGGGCGGAAAGGATATGGTTGAAAATCCATGAACGCGCGGCGGAAAGATAAAGACTGCGCTGGTTGCGTTGCTTCGGCTTGAAATCGCCCTTGAACCAACGTTCTGCCTTGACCAGATTGCCGTGGTTATGGCCGAAACGCTGTTCACCGTAATAGTTGGGAATCCCCTGCAAGGCGATTTGCTGGCAAATGCTTTCTGCCGCTGCAAAATCACCCGCGCAATGACGCAAGGTCAGGATGAAACGGTTGCTGCTCAGTGCACCGCGCCGCAGCTTCTTGTCGTGGCGCTGCTGCTGGAGGATTTCGATTTCTGGCGGCAAGCTGGAAAAATCCGGGTCGGCCATGCCCGGCAGTTGCAGGCTGAACCATTGGGTAGCCACCGCATGACGGTCTTTGAGACCCGCGTAACCGGCTTCCTTGGCTGGAATGCCTGCGCAACGGGCAAGCTGCCCAGCCACCCAGTCAGTGTTCGCACCAGTTTTACGGACTTGCAGCCACAAGTGCTCGCCACTGCCGGTGAGGGCAATTTCCATCTGTTCATCGACGATGAAATCTTCCGGCTGGCTACGGAAGTTGCCGGTCAGGGGCGCAGGATAGGCTTGGGCAAAGCCGCTGGTATCAAATGCAGTATCGTTCATGGGCGGACTATACCAGCCAGAGGGTGAGGCTTAACAGTACGCCGTGCAGGATCATGCTGGCGATGGTCATTTTGATCGCGGGTTCCAGCAGTTGTGGGTGACTCGCGTGCTGTTGCAGGAGCATCCCGGCCTTAAAGGACAGCATCAACGGCAGCAAACTGAGCAATGCCCAAAGCGGTAATTGCCCATCGACAATCAACAGCAGCACAACGATGGTCGCCAGCGCGGCGGCGATCAGATACACCCGTGGCGCTTTTACCAGCCCCATGCGAACCACCCAGTGGTGCTTGCCACTGGCAGCATCAGCCTGATGGTCAGGAAACTGGTTAATAAACAGGATATTCATTACCAATAACGCAACCGGCAGGCTGATGAGCACCGGATAGCTATCCATCTCCCCTGTTTGCACAAACCATGCCCCCAACGGGGTAAGGATGCCGAAACCCAGCGCCACAGCCGGTTCGCCCAGCCCCCGGCTATTCAGGCGCAAGGGTGGCGCGGAATAACCCCAGCCCACCAATACACCCGCCACCCCGATCCATAACAAGCCAGTACCACTGATCCACGCCAGACCGATACCCAGCAAAATCGCGGCGGAAAGCAGCAAGGCACCGAACAAAACCGTTTCCCCCTTGCTCAGCACACCATTCTGAATAAAACGGCTACCGCCGGTGAAGGGGAAGATCCGCTGGGTATTGCGGGCATCCGTACCATTTTCGTCATCGTAGTAATCATTCAGCACGTTGACACCCGCATGCACCAACGCGGTAGCCAGCAAAGTCAGCAGCAACAGTACCAGACTGACATTTCCACCCCGATAGGCAACGGCAGCCATACCAATCAGGACGGGAATCAGGCTGGCAGCAAGGAAAGCCGGGCGAGTCGCCAGCCAATAGCGCAGCAACGGTTTTTGCAGGAGGGTTTTGTCCGGTTCTTGCGCCATGATTTTTCTGTCTGACAAGTAAAAGCCGGATTATACGCACGCCCATAGCCAGCCCGCGAAACTTTCCGTTATCATCGCTGCCATGAAATACCATGACCTGCGCGACTTTATCCAGCAACTGGAAAAAATGGGCGAACTGAAGCGCATCCGCGTAGAGGTTGACCCTTATCTGGAAATGACCGAAATCGCCGACCGCGTGCTGCGTGCTGGTGGCCCCGCCCTGCTGTTCGAGAACCCCAAAGGGCACCGCATTCCGGTACTGGCCAACCTGTTCGGCACACCGCGCCGCGTTGCGCTAGGAATGGGTGAGGAATCCACCGATGCCTTGCGTGAAGTCGGCAAATTGCTGGCACTGCTGAAACAACCTGATCCACCGAAAGGTTTCAAGGACGCGCTGAATGCTTTGCCGATTTTCCGCAAAGTGCTGGATATGGCACCAAAAGTGGTCAGCAAAGCCGCGTGTCAGCAAGTAGTGGTGGAAGGCGATAAGGTGGATTTAAGCAAACTGCCGATCCAGCATTGCTGGCCGGGGGATGCAGCGCCGCTGATTACCTGGGGCTTGGTCATCACCAAAGGGCCGAATCAGAAACGCCAGAATCTGGGGATTTACCGCCAGCAAGTGTTGGGTAAGAATCGGGTGATTATGCGTTGGTTGTCGCATCGTGGCGGGGCGTTGGATTTTCGCGAGTTTCAGCAAGCAAATCCGGGGAAGCCGTTTCCAATTGCGGTGGCGATTGGCACTGACCCAGCGACGATTTTGGGTGCGGTGACACCGGTTCCTGATACGCTTTCCGAATATGCGTTTGCGGGCTTGTTACGCGGCTCGCGCACGGAGTTGGTGAAAGCCATCGGTTCGGATTTGCAGGTTCCAGCTTCGGCTGAGTTTGTGCTGGAAGGCCATATTTACCCCGATGACATGGCTCCCGAAGGGCCGTATGGCGACCATACCGGCTATTACAATGAGATTGACAGCTTTCCGGTGTTCACCATTGAGCGCATTACCCACCGTAAAGAGCCGATTTACCATAGCACTTACACCGGGCGTCCGCCGGATGAACCGGCGATCCTGGGCTTGGCATTAAATGAAGTGTTCGTGCCAATTTTGCAGAAACAATTCCCGGAAATCGTGGATTTCTACCTGCCGCCGGAAGGCTGTTCCTACCGTATGGCAGTGGTGAGCATCAAGAAGCAGTATCCAGGGCATGCCAAGCGGGTGATGATGGGTGTGTGGTCATTCCTGCGCCAGTTCATGTACACCAAGTTCATTATTGTGGTGGATGATGATGTGGACACCCGCAAGTGGGAAGATGTGATCTGGGCAATGACCACGCGCATGGACCCGGCACGGGATACCACACTGGTGGAGCATACACCGATTGATTACCTGGATTTCGCCTCGCCAGTATCAGGACTGGGGTCGAAAATGGGACTGGATGCGACCAACAAGTGGCAGGGGGAAACCACGCGGGAGTGGGGGACACCGATTGTGATGGATGCGGCAGTAAAAGAGCGAATAGACAGTATCTGGAAAGAATTAGGCGTGTAAATCAAGCTGCCATATTTTTCAGCTTGTCATCCTCAATAGTTTACCCCTATGATTGCACACAGAATTTAATAAATAAGCGCAAGCCACACAGCCTTGCACTATAGTCAAACCTTGACCTCTTCCAGGGGCAAGCAGTCAAGGTTCAGGCAAACCAACAGCAGAACAGATAATGAATAAGAAAAAGACCAACTTATCAGGAAATGTATCATCCTCCAGCTCACAGGGGACAATCGCCTATCTGTTTCGCCATGGCGCGGTCTGGTTTTGGGGAAACCTGTTGGCTGCCAGTCTGTTTGTACTGCTGCGTTGGGTAGAAAGCGATCAGGATATGCCCCTCCTGCTGATCTGGTATACCGCTGTCATTGCCATCAGCACGGCTCGCTTGATGTTCGGGCAGCGGTTTCTGGCCTCCCGCCAGTATGCAGACGATGAACTGGATGAATTCGGCCAACGCTTTCTGGTTTCTTCAACCTTGATTAGCGCATTGTGGGGCGTTTCGGGGTTTGTCCTGTTTTCACAACAGGTACTTGTGCAAGCCGTCCATGTGTTGTTGCTGGCTGGCGCAGTGATTGCAGCCATGCCGGTGCTGGCCGTTTCCCGCGTTGCCCTTTACCTGCAAATCGGCATTATCCTGTTGCCCATTACCCTGAATTTATTGCTGCTGACAGATACGTCACACCAGGCACTGGCTGTAGCAACCATGGTACTCACTGCTTTGCTGGTGATGGCCTCACGCTCCATTACCCATTTGTTGCAGGAATTACACGCAGCCCAGGTGAGCATGCAGGAACAGGCCAACACTGACCCGGTCACACAAATTTCCAACCGACGCTTTTTCGACAGTATTTTCAAAACAGAATGGCGTCGTGCAGCCCGAGATGGAAATAACATTGCATTACTGATGATTGATGTTGACCACTTCAAACGCTACAACGATCGGCACGGCCACCATGCAGGCGATCAATGCCTGCAAATCATTGCCCAATGCATCAAATCAGTCGCCCGGCGAGCATCGGATGTGGTAGCCAGACACGGCGGTGAGGAATTCGCCATCCTGTTACCTGACACGTCTATTGAAGATGCCACCCTGTTGGCTGAACGTCTGCGCAAGAATGTTGAGGAACAGCGCATTCCACATTCCGATGGAGCCATCCCCCGCATTGTCACCATCAGCATTGGTGTTTCCTGTTGCACTCCTACCTCACCGCGCAACATACAGGCAACACCGGAAGCTGAGCTGGTTTATCCTGCCATGCTATTGAACGCAGCCGACCGGGCGCTATACCGCGCCAAACGTAACGGACGCAACCAGGTAGCCAGGGAAATTTGCGGCGCTAGCAACATCACATTGAACCTGTCCTCACAGGCAACAACTCACGCCGCATGATCCAAAAAAACTACACTGTAAAATTAATATAGCGACACAGGATCGTCCAAAATCCATTATTTTGGACGTAAAATTCCACTTATTATAAATTCCTTGATATTCAGCACGTTATTACAGTAAATTCTATTTACGAAAAACGCCCATTTCTGTTATAAAATGCGGAATGTAAAGCTATACTCTCTTTTTTCCAGAAAAAACACAAAAACCGGGATATGCAATGCCTTCCTCACACAGGGCCTTACTGATAAGCGATTTGCCAGCTCAAAAGATAATTCCTGCATTGTCCACCAACTTTTGGCAAGGTTAGGGGGCAAGCATATGGAAATTGATCGACAACTTGTCATTGTCGAGCTGGAGCGTTTGCTTGCCAGTTCGAGCTTTCGTACCCGCAAACTGATCAAGCGCTTCCTGTGCTATGCCGTACAGGAAACCCTGGATGGTCGTGGTGATCAGTTGAATCAGTACACGATTGCCGTCAACGCCTTGGGCAAACCGGAGGATTTTTCCCCCGTTTACAATCCTGTCGTGCGCATTGAAGCTGGCCGCCTGCGCAAACTGCTGGAAGAATACTACGCTGCATCACCGCAGGGCAGCACATGCATTATCTCCATGCCGCGTGGCTCCTATCAGGTGGAGTTTGTGCCACATTCCGATACGCAACAAAGCAATAGCATCATCACGGAAAGCTTCACCTCACGGGTTACGGAAGGCCCTCGCCTGTTTGCGCACTTCCAGATGCCGGATGGAGCTGGCCACAACGATATTGCCCCCGTCCTCTACAAACTACGGGGCGACCTGCTGCTGGCATTGAGCCGATTCCGTAACATCCGTCTGGTATCGTCGGCCTCACTGGAAACACGCCAGACACTGACCCAGGATTTTCTCCAGCAAATTCGCCATATTTACCGGGCCGACTACTTGCTCAATTGCGACATACATCCTCGTGCCGAGGCAGATGGTGGTGGCATTACCCTGCGTTATACCGTGGCGCACACCCAGACAGACGAGATTATCTGGACTGACCAAATCATCCTGTCAACCCAGCCCGGTCAGGACGAAGTGGACAAGATGTGCCGCTGGCTGATAGCCAATGCCGTTTCCCTGCATTCAGGCACCATCCTGCGCCACTGGGCAGAGTACCAGCTTGCGCAACATGCGTCGCTACCGGCATCCCAACAAGCGCTGATCCACTACATTATTTTCCTGCGCGACATTTCTTATGACAGTTTCAAACGTGCACTGGATGCATGCCGACAACGCTTGCGGGCATTTCCAGATGACACCAAGGCGTTGGTCATCATGGCCCGGCTGTGCGGCTATGACCACACCCTGCAATACAACCTGATCAGGAATCTGGAAGAGGAATGGACGCAAGCCGCCCGTATGGCGATGAAACTCGACCCCGGCAACGCCGAAGCCCATTCCGTCTTCGCCCACAACAGCTATTACCGGGAAGACTACACATTATGCATTGCGGAACTGGAAACAGCCCGGCAAGCCAACCCCTATGATACGGCCTGTGAATTCCTGTACGGGTTGGGTTTCTGTCTGGTAGGCGACTGGGACAAGGGCATAAACGTCATCCAGCAAATCATGGACATTCCTTTCAACCAACCGGCCTGGTATCACGTACCACCTTTCCTGTTCGCCTTTAACCGGCAGGATTACGCCGAAGCGCTGGTGCATGCCGAACGCATCCAGGATTTTGGCTATTGGGGAGACATGGCGCGCACCGTCACGCTGTACCGCATGGGCCGCCACGACCGGGCACTGGCAGCACTGCAACAACTGCTGAAAAACAGTCCTTCCCTGCTCAAAGCAGACACCCAACCCGACCAGCGCAAGCTGTCATCACATCCGTCGCTGGCCGCAGTTTGGGTAACCATAGACGAGTTGCGCACGCTCATGATTGCACACGCTGCCAAGCATGCCTGAATAAGGATACAATAACGCCTTTTCAGTCTGGCTGGACGCCGCTTTCTTTTGAGCAATACAGCACTTCCCAAATTACGCGCCTTGCGCAAACAGCTCGATGCATGTTGCGGCGCAGAGCGTTTTTCCCTGCGCCGCGCCCTGTTTTCAGTGGAAAAATCGCTTCAGTCCCGTTCAGCAAGCGAACTCGATGCCGACTGCGGCAGGCTGGAAGCACGTATTGCAGCCTCCATACAAAAGCGTGCCCTGCGCCAACAGAACCTGCCAAAGCCGGAATATCCGGAAGAACTCCCGGTCGCTGCCCGCCGTGAAGAAATCATCAAGACCATTGCCGCCCACCAGGTGGTGATTATTTGCGGTGAAACCGGCTCCGGCAAAACCACCCAGTTGCCGAAAATGTGTCTGGAACTGGGTCGCGGGGTGGACGGCTTCATCGGCCATACCCAGCCACGCCGGATCGCCGCCCGCAGCGTCGCTGCCCGCATCGCCGAGGAACTCAAAACGCCACTGGGGCAACAGGTCGGCTACAAGGTGCGTTTCCACGACCGCAGCTCGCCGGAAAGCTACCTCAAGCTGATGACCGACGGCATCCTGCTGGCTGAAATCCAGCAAGACCGTTTCCTCAACCAGTACGACACCCTGATTATCGACGAGGCACACGAACGCAGCCTCAACATCGACTTCCTGCTTGGCTACCTGAAATGGCTGTTGCCGAAACGGCGCGAGCTGAAAGTCATCATCACCTCCGCCACCATTGACCCGGAACGCTTTTCCCGCCACTTCGACAACGCCCCCATCATCAATGTGTCGGGACGCACCTACCCGGTGGAAACCCGCTACCGCCCACTGATTGATGTGGATGCGGAAGAGGAATTCGAGCGCGACCAGACCGAAGCCATTCTGGATGCAGTGGATGAGCTTAGTCGCGAAGCCCCCGGCGACATCCTGATTTTCCTGCCGGGCGAACGTGAAATCCGCGAAACAGCGGAAGCGCTACGTAAACATCATCCGCCCGCCACCGAAATACTGCCGCTGTTTGCCCGCCTTTCCGCCGAGGAACAGCACCGTATTTTCGAGCCACACGGACGCCGCCGCATCGTACTCGCGACCAACGTGGCGGAAACTTCGCTAACCGTGCCCGGCATCAAATACGTGGTAGACAGCGGCTATGCGCGCATTTCCCGCTATTCCTGGCGTGCCGGGGTGCAACGTTTGCCGATCGAAAAGGTTTCGCAGGCTTCGGCCAACCAGCGCTCCGGGCGTTGCGGGCGGGTCAGCAACGGCATCGCTATCCGCCTGTACAGCGAGGAAGATTTCAGCAAGCGCCCGCTGTTTACCGAGCCGGAAATCCTGCGCACCAATCTGGCCGCCGTCATTCTGCAACTGGCGACCATGTGGATTGCGGAGGTGGAAGAATTCCCCTTCGTCGAACCGCCCGACACCCGCCTGATCCGTGATGGCTACAAACTGCTGTTTGAACTGGGTGCGGTGGATGCCGATTACCGGGTGACGCCGATTGGCCACCAACTTGCCAAACTACCGCTCGACCCGCGTTTCGGGCGCATGTTGCTGGCGGCGAAAGACAATGGCGTACTGCCCGAAGTGCTGGTCATCGTCAGCGCCCTGACCCTGCAAGACCCGCGCGAACGCCCATTGGACAAACAGCAGGCAGCCGATGAAAAGCACAGCCGTTTCAAGGATGAACAGTCCGATTTCCTCAGCTTCCTGAAGTTATGGAAATACTATCACGAGCAGCGCAAACACCTGTCGCAACGCAAGTTTCGCGAGCTTTGCCAGAAGGAATTTCTGTCGTTCGTCCGCCTGCGCGAATGGCATGACATTCATGTGCAACTGCACCAGATGATGGCGGAGATGTTTATCGAAACTGCAAGGGGGGAAGTGAGTGAAACACCCAACTACGATGCCATCCACCAGAGCCTGTTAACCGGCCTGCTGGGCAACATCGGCATGAAGGATGAAGAGCGTGAATATCAGGGTGCAGGCGGGCGCAAATTTCACATTTTCCCAGCCTCCGGCCTGCGCAAGAAAGCGCCGCAGTGGGTAATGGCAGCAGAACTGGTAGAAACTTCGCGCCTGTTTGGCCGCACCATCGGCAAAATCCAGCCCGAATGGGTGGAAACGCTTGCTGCCCACCTGCTACGTCATCACTACACCGAGCCGCATTGGGAACAGAAAGCCGCCCAGGTTGCCGCTTTTGAGCGCACATCGTTATACGGCATTACCATTACACCACGGCGCAAGGTCAGTTACGGCAAGATCGACCCACCGGTATGCCGGGAACTGTTTATCCGCCATGCGCTGGTTTATGGCGAATACCGCACTTCCGCCCCCTTTGCCCGCCACAATACTGACTTGATCAGCGAAATCGAAACGCTGGAAGCCAAGGGACGCCGCCGCGACATCCTGGTTGATGAACACCGGCTGTATGCCTTTTACGACCAGCGCATTCCGGCACATGTGGTCAATGGGCATTCGTTTGAACGCTGGCGCAAGCAGGCCGAGCACAAGCAACCCAAACTGCTTTATCTGAGCCGCGAGTACCTGATGGAACGCGAGGCAGGGCACGAAAAAAGCGGGCAATTCCCCGACACATTACAGGTACAGGGCATGATCCTGCCCTTGCGCTACCACTTTGACCCCAGGGCCGATGATGACGGCGTGACGGTACGTGTGCCCTTGCTGGGCCTGAACCAGCTTACCCCGACCCGTTTTGACTATCTGGTGCCGGGGATGCTGGAGGAAAAAATTACCGCCATGATCCGTGGTCTGCCCAAGCAGGTGCGCAAGCAGTTCGTGCCTGCACCGGATTACGCACATGCCTGCGTGGAAGCCATCCAGCCCTGTGATGAAACGCCCTTGCAGGCAACCGTCGAACAGCAATTACAGCGCATGACCGGCAGCCGCATTCCTGCTGAAGCCTGGGCCGAAGTGGCGCTGGACAATCACCTGCTGATGCGTTTTGAAGTGGTTGACGACAGCGGCAATGTCATCAAGGCAGGCCGTGACCTCGAAGCCCTGAAAGGCAAGGTGCGCCAGCAAACCCGGCAGGAACTGGCAGCACAACCTGTCCAGTCGATCGAGAGGATCGACATTACGGCATGGGATTTTGGGGATTTGCCAGAGAACCACTGGCTGGAAACGGCAGGAAGCAAACTGCGCACCTGGCCAGCACTGGTTGACGCCAGTAACGGACAAAGTGTCGCCATTCGCCTGTTTGACAATGAAGCAGATGCACAGAACGCGCACTGGCAGGGCGTATTACGCCTGTTCCTGCTGGCGCTGCCTGCTGAAGTGAAGGATTTGCCCAGGCATGTGCCGCAGATGCAGACGCTATGCCTGCACTATGCTGCCACTGGCAAATGTGAGGAACTGAAGGAAAGTATTACCCGTTACGTGTTCCGGCAGGTGTTTGCTGACTACCTGAATATCCGCAAGCAGGACAGTTTTGCCCACGCCATCGGCGCATGTCGCCAGCAGATATTTCCGCAAACGCAGGAAACCGCACGCCTGCTTGCTCCCAGCCTTGCGCTATACCACGACATCCGCAAGCAACTGAAAGGCAGGGTGCAGCCCACCTGGCTGGAAGCCCTGAACGACATCAACGACCAGTTGAACCATTTGGTGTATCCGGGCTTTCTGAACGCAGTATCCCCTGAGGAGTTACGACATTTCCCGCGCTACCTCAAGGGCATTCAAAGACGTTTGCAGAAACTGGCGGAGAACCCGGCCAAGGATAGATCACTCAGGGTGCAGGTGCAGCCATACTGGGATCGATGGAAGGATGCTCCGGCTGCTGAGCGAAGTCGAAGTGGAGCAGAGGGGCGGGGGAACCTGCACGAATACCGCTGGATGCTGGAAGAATTCCGGATTTCGCTGTTCGCGCAAGAACTGGGAACCGCAAGGCCGGTATCGGCCAAGCGGCTGGATGCGTTGTGGAAAGAAGCCTGAAGGCTAGTGCGTTGGAACCACCGCTGTTCCTGGACTGCGGGGATAACGGGTTGGGTAACCGTAGTATTTCTTGGTAATTTCCGGAGCCTTCATTTTGGTCAGTACCGTACCGATCATATTGCTACGAGCCTGATTCAAACGCTCATAAGCCTCCTTCAGGCTACGCTTGCTGGTCTGGCCGTAGGCACTGACCAACAGGGTATTACCGGCACGGTTGGAAATGATCAGGGCATCCGCCAAACCCATGACGGGCGGACTATCCAGTATCACCACATCGAACTGGGCAGCCGCCTCCGAGACCAGCCTCATGAATGCCGGGCTAGCCAGCAATTCGGTCGGGTTCGGTATTGCGTCACCCGCAGAAACTGCCAACAGGTTTTCAACTTTCGTTTCCTGCGCAATATCCGCCAGCGTATTTTTCCCGCGCAGATACTCACTCAAGCCAATGCCATTTTCGAGCTGCAATTTGCTGTGGGTTTCCGGTTTGCGCATGTCGCAATCGACCAGCAACACCTTCTTGCCTGAATAAGCAAACACAGTCGCAAGATTGGTTGATGTAGTCGTCTTGCCTTCGCCTGCCGACGGGCTGGTTACATTGACCACAAACCCGTTCCGCTCAGCCGATGACTTGAACAGGATGATATTTTCCCGCAAGGAGCGGAAAGCTTCCAGCATGAACGAACTCACCCGGTCACCGGAAGCAGCCAGTACATTGCGGTTGTTCTTGCCGGAAATGTATGGAATTACGCCAATCAGGGAAAGATCACTGATAGTGCGCTTTATGTCTTCCACGCTTCTGAGACGGTCATCCAGCATATCTACCACAATGGCCGCCAACAATCCCAGCAACAGACCAGCAACCGTTCCAATGCCAAGGTTCAGCAATACATTGGGCTTGTATGGCTGACTGGGAACTGTTGCCTTGTCTACGACCAGGACATTGCTTACACCGCTGCCTTCAGCAATGGACACATCTTTCAAACGTTGCAGCAAACCTTCATAGTTTTCACGGTTAGCCGTGACTTCACGTTCCAGCGTATTGTATTCAACGCTCTTGTCACGTTGATCCAGCAATGAGCTTTTCTGCTTCTGCAACTCGGCACGCAACTGGTCTTCTTTCTGCTTGGCAGCCATGTAGGTAGCTTTCAGGGCAGAACGGGTAGTGTTATCAATGCTGGCGGATTCACGTGCGATGTCACCACGTAACTGGTTGATCTGGCCGCTCAGCTGTCGCATTTCAGGATAACTGGGCTTGAACAACTGGGATTTCTGTTGATAGTCGCTTTGCAATTGTGCCAACTGCCCTTTGAGCGCCTGAACCGCCGGGTTTTCCAGGGTACGATCTGCTCCTGCAACATTTTGCGATTGGCGATAAGCTGCTTCAGCCGCAATCCGGTCTGCCTGAGCCGTAGCAAATGCCCGGTTGATCTCGGTAATACTCTGGGATCCCAGAGATTCCTTGAACTGACCGTCTGTTGTAATGATCCCCTGCTTTTTGGCATATGCAACCAGACTGTTTTCAGAGTCCTCAAGCGAGGTCTTGGCACTTTTCAATTGCTCGGCCAGGAACTCCTTGGCATATGATGCCGCTTCGGAGCGACGCTCAAGATTCATTTTGATGTAGTTTTCTGCCAGTGAATTGGCGATATTGGCAGAATCCTCCGGGCTCGTATCATCAAAGCTGATTTTGAAAATCTGTGAATTTTCAACTGGCTGGACAAGCAGATAACGCAGGAAATTGTCTTCCTCTGTCTTGGGCTGCTGCTCTGGCAGGCGATCCCCCGTAATCTTTTCCTTGACGGATGAAAGCGCATTGTAAAGCGCTAACTGCAAACCACTGCTGCGATCAAACTTTTCATTGATGCCAAGCTCTTCCATAACCCTCGCAGCCAGATTCCGGCTGCGCAGCAATTCATACTGGGTCTGGTAATAGTCTTTTTCATTCATTGGCGACTTCATGGCATCAGCGTTCAGATTCAGGTCACGCAGATCCTCGGCGCTAATCTGCAAGGTTGTACTTGCACGGTAAGTCGGAGGAGTCAGAATGGTGAACAACACTGAAAGCAGAAAAATGCTTCCGGCAGTCCCGAGGAACAGCCACTTGCGCTGCATGATCCGCTTCCATAATTCAACCAGCCCAAACTCTTCGACCTGCTGGCGGGAAGCTGCCTCCTCAACCGGGATGTATTCAATAATCTGGTTATTCCCCGACCTGATATCGAGGGCTTTTGATTGCTGTGTTATGTAGTAGTTTTCCATGACATTCCTCAGTCTCGGTTGCTGCCCGTTTTCATGATTCGTAGATATAATTCAATATTTCACGGGCTGCACTGAACTCTTTCTTTTCATAGGAGTGCAACCCTGACGTTGTAAAATTAATATTTTCAATATGCTCAGCGATACTGGCCACATCCGGGCAAACTGCGCACAAATGGCTGGAACCCACGTACTGCGCCAGTTCAATCTGGTGCTTGTCCGCCCTGTCAGTATTGGGCACCACCAAGACACGTTTGCCATACTCCAGCAACATGAAAATGGTGCCTGCGCCAGCATGCGTGATGAAAAAATCGTATTCTGAAATTTTCTGCTTCAATTGATTATCAAATTCAAAATAGGTCTTGTGCTTTGGCTTATACGTTCCTTCACCTATCTGAAGCACAATATCATATGCATTTTCGAGTTCACGATTTTCATCAATTGCTTGAATCAATGAATCGAAGCCGGTTGTGCCGGTAATAACAAGAACACGTTTCCTGTTATAGACGTCCTGCAAATTCAGCATGATGATACAACTCCTTTAATGATTCATTTTGAACAAAAACCTTTGTACTCAAGGGAGTGCATGCCTTACCAGAAAGGCTTTTGCTGGTAAACCTGCACCAGTCTTCAAAAAATATGCGTTTTCTGACATTCAACAACCGGCACATCATGAACACGGGGATGCACACCCCAGGCCCAAAGCCAATCACAGCATTAAAGCGGTACTTGCGTTGCAGCTTGAAGGTCAAAAGTGCCGCCCGCCAATAGGATCCAATGAACAAAACAGGATCAAAGGAAGCATTCTTGTGGCGAAGGGGGGGAGCTGAGTAAATTTCCTCCCCTTCTACCTTCATAATTTCCGAGTCTGTGATATGTACAAAATTCAAACTGGAATCAAGCGACCGCATTAACCCCAGTAGGCGAATAGCTTGGTCGTGATGCCCCCCCTCGCCGTACACGAGCAATATATTTAATTGTTTTCCGTCCATATGTATCTCCTTGAATCTTGACCAATGTCATCAATATTGCAAAATGCACACCCTGCCGACTTATGTGCTCGTCAAATGGAGCCATCAAACACACTGCAACAAAAGCAGCCATCATGATAATATTAAAATCATTCCGATAACGGCGATACAACATCCCTACTATCGCTATATAAATTGCGATTAGCGGGATATAAAAGAAACCGTATTTGTACAAATAACCAGCAAGCCCAACGTCTGCCGTATATACATTAATCCCGTAATAGGTTTTAAATCCACCATTGAACTGCAAGGATAAGTGGCCATGTGGCATAAAATAGTCCCTGAGCGTATCCCGAAAAATAATCTTGAATTCAAGGTTCCGGTACATGTCATAAAAGGCTACTGGCTCACCAAACAAATAAGCATATAAATAATAGAGAAAGTACAACACCATAAAAAAGACTGGAGCAATGAATAACAGTGTAAGGTTAAGATGATCTTTCTTAAGGCGTAAAATCAGGATAGTGATCGCCGTTAATCCGGCCATCATTCCAAGTGATCTAGTTTGATTCACATACAACATATATGCGACAACAAATATAATTGGCAGCATAGCCTTGCCAAATTTCCCGCGCGCCAACAAATAATACGGATACATGAAAGCCATCATATACCCATTAAGAAACCTTGTTGCATACCTGGCGTCTTCCGACTGAAAACCTTCTGCAAACTGCTCAGTATGAGCAGAAAAAGAAAACCCCTGATTACGAGGAACAAGCTCATATGCATTCAATGCCGACCAAATCAGCACCACCCAAAAGACAACACCCAACACACTTTCAATATCATTACTCGAATATTGCCGCCTTCCAATCACAAACATGGCAAAAAAATAAGAAAAATAAAGCAGCGTCCTGCGCTCTTCCAAAAACCCAAAATTTAATGGCTGCTTAAAATAGAGATATGAAAAAAATACCGGAACAAAAAATACGATAAGCGCCAAAAACGCCATGTACCAATCAAACCGCTCCATTCGGTCACGGTGAAAAATGGCAATATAAGCAAAGCACAAAATGGATGATGCAGCCAGCCCCTCCTGAATAAAAGGAGCGCCATAGCGGTGGTCATCACTAAGAAAGAAAAGGCCAGACATCAGCAACAATACTGCCGTCAACAAAAACTTGCCAAAGAAAGTTGCTGATGACGTATCAGCACTCCCCGCCCCCCCTCTGATAACAATAACTTCAGAAGACATGATATATAATCCGATTTATAAAATTATCGAAACGCATCATTCAGTCCTTCATGGCTTGACAGCCAAGGCTGCCCTTGAACTATCCATTGTTACCCCCTTAAGATTTTTTTTATACCAAAACCACCAAAAGAAGATAATTGCGGCCAACGCCCCCAAAGTGACATCAACCAGAATACTGACAAAGCCATTACCAAGCACATTGTTTAGCCATGTCAAACCATAAATTGCCAAAGCACCGGCCAGGGAAGTAGTCAACAACAGCAGCAAAAACTCATCCATACGATGCCCGATATTACGTGAAACCCATACAAACAAAACCGGATATGGTAACAAACCAAAGAACAAGGCAACGGCTACCCCATTGTAAGAATACGCCCTGCCCAAGTAGAAAAGGCCAAAGCCATAAGCGATAGCTCCCAACACCAGCACCGCAGCGGTCAGTTTTGCTTGTCCGCCCCCCTGAGCCGCCCAATATGCGACTGATTGAGTGGAGTTAATGAAGGAGAACGCCGCAATAATCTGCAATGTCAGGGTTGTCTTCTCAGCAAACTCGGGTGAAACCCAAATACCCAGAAAAGCACCACCTGCACTTATCAACATGACTGCAATCAGGGCGCTAATGAAAAAGACAATGTGATTTGCATTCTTGTACAACTGAAACAGTTCTTGCTTATTGCTCAGACTGGATAGCTCACTGAATCTGGGAAAAAGGATATGTACCAATGTATAAATAATCCCATTGGCCATTTGGGCAATGGTAAATGGAATTTGATAGTAAGTAACCGCCTCTGTTCCGATAATACTACCAATCAGAAGCTTGTCTGCTCTCGATGTAAGCGCAATTGTGAAATTACCGATGAAGGTATAAATACTGAAAGAAATCATGTTTGCAAAGATGGCCGAATCAAACGACAGACCAAAATGCAGCCCCTCAGGAAGCACCTTCTTACTGGAGAAATAACCACTGGTTAATGCAATACCCTGGATAAGAACATACCCCCAGAGCACCTCAATGAGCGAATACCCCAACACCAACAAAATACTGGAAAGGACAATCCCACCGATATTAGCCGAATTATGAATAACTGCTGGCACATCAAAGCGATGGTATGCGCGTGAAACATTCAGGAAGAACTGGTTGATATAACTCAAAAAAAGTGCGCCACTCGTAATCCTGAGAGCGGTCTGCGCAACTTGGGCTTTATGGTAATCATCATATAAAAATGTCGCCAGTGCTGGTGCAGAGACATATAACAGCAACACTACCAGGATACCAAGCACGATATAGATCATCAGGGCTATATCAAGAACTGGTTTAACTTTTTCTCTCTGTCCTATGGCCTCATATTCTGTCACATACTTGACAACAGCCTGCCCAACCCCCAGGTCAACAAAATTCATGAAGCCGATCAGCGAGATGCAAATAATATAAAGGCCATATTGATCTACACCAAAATATTTCAGCATTAACGGGATAGTCAGCAAGGCCGCCAGCAGAGGCAAGACATAGCCGATACCCGTGAATATTACGTTGCGTTGAATATTTTTCATTATGCTTCCGGTATATAAACCTTAAATCTTGCTTAAATTACACCCACCACGCTGGGGAATAATCTGCTGCAACCCAGTGGGCTGATTTTTATCAGCCCATAAATTATTATGATGCTGGAATTACAGGTCTGTGTCCTGTTACAAGCGAAGTAAGGACATACTTTAGAGATGAACGGACTGCCTTGAAAATCAAACCAATTTTTGTTTTCCAGCCAAGTGAACTGGACATAACCGTCACAAATAGCTCAAACCATATTTCACTACCGCGTATTACTTTGTCCAGCAGGCGGATACGGGCCGCCTCTTTCATATAACTAGACTCAGCGTAATAGCGGTAAAGCTTGAGGGGCACATCAATCGAGGCAATCCTGCCACGTACAGCCACCTGCGCCAGAAACGGCACTTCCAGACTGAACACCAGGTTCTTCCTGATCTGGTTGGGCAAATGGCAATCCTGCACCACTTTGGTCCGGTACATACCGTAGAAACAGTCGTAAAGCTTGTGCCCTGGATACTGGAAAAACAGCTCCCGTTTATGTGCCCAATCCGCTTCCACTTCATCAAGGCGTATGGAATCCAGTTTGTTAACCTTGACCTCCGCACCACTTTCAGAAATGTACTTGAGATCCGCCATGACCAGAGCCAATTCCGGGTCATCATCCAGACATTTCACCAACTCGCTGACGAACTGCGGTTCACACAGATCATCCGAGGCTGTCCACATGAAATATTTCCCGCGCGCCTCTTTCATGACGAAATTGAAATTCCCCAGCAGACCGAGGTTGCTGGGCTGGCGAATATAGCGTATCCGGGCGTCACGCCGGGCATAATCCCGGCAAACACTCTCGGTACCATCTGTCGAACCATTATCAGAGATAATAATTTCGAAATCGGTATATGTTTGTGCCAACAACGAATCCAGTGTTTTACCGATAAGATTTTCCCGGTTGTACACAGGCAGACCGATGCTGACCACAGGCTCCCTCGCTAGAGACATAATTGCATTCCTTTCTGATTGGAATTTAAACTTCAGACATCTGCCGCCGCCTGGTAATTCCTGATCTGTTGCAGGGAGACACTCGCCATCTCCTCACCACGACGCCATGCCTGATGCCAGATAAGGGTATTTTCCAACGCCGAACCCAAACGCCAGCGCGGCAACCACCCAAGCCTGGCCTTGGCTTTTGAACTGTCCAAACGTAACAGCCCCGCCTCATGGGGTTGGGGACTGCCATCACATTGCCAACTTGCACCTTCTACCTGGCTACACAAATATTCGACAATCCACCCAACTGAACGGGCATCACCCTCGTCCGGGCCAAAATTCCAACCTTCAGCAAATGTATTTTGTTCCTGACACAGCCTTTCCGCCAATAGCAGATATCCGGAAAGTGGCTCCAGTACATGTTGCCAGGGACGGATTGCATTTGGTGAGCGAATGATGATGGGCTTAGCTGCATCAATGGCGCGCAGGAAATCAGGAATCAGACGGTCATCTGCCCAATCTCCCCCACCAATAACATTACCGGCGCGGACACTGGCCAGTTGAATACCGGCAGCATTCATGAAGGAACGGCGATAGGCTGAAGTCACCAGTTCCGCACACGCCTTACTGCTTGAATAAGGATCATAGCCCCCCAGTGCCTCATCTTCCCGATATGGCCAGACCCATTCGCGGTTTTCGTAGCATTTGTCCGTCGTAATGTTCACGATGGCCTTGACGCTGGTCATCCGCCGGGCAGCTTCGAGTACATTGACAGTGCCCATGACATTAACCGCATATGTTTCTACCGGAGCAGCATATGAATAGCGCACCAGTGGTTGAGCGGCCAAATGGAAAATCACATCCGGCTGGGCGGCTTCCATGGCTCGGGTTAAGGTAGCCGCATCACGTATGTCGCCAATCGTGCTGGCCTTGATATGACCAGCAACATCGCAAACGTCAAAAAAACTCGGTGTAGTAGGCGGTGAAAGGGAATAACCGTGCACCTCAGCGCCCATATCCGCCAGCCACAATGCCAACCAGCCACCCTTGAATCCCGTGTGCCCGGTCAGGAAAACCCGTTTACCTCGCCAGAAATCATGCTTCATCCCACACCCTCCACGGCGCATTGCCAGACATCCACATACTTTCCAGCTCCTGCTTTTCACGGAGGGTATCCATCGGCTGCCAGAAACCTGCGTGACGGAAAGCCATTACCTGCTCCATATCGACAAGACGTTGCATGGGCGCGGATTCCCACATTTCCATGTCGTGTTCCACTGCGGCAATGGATTTGGGGGAAAGCACAAAGAAACCACCATTGACCAGACCGTCGCCCTGGGGCTTTTCTTCAAAGCTTCTCAGGCGGCTGCCATCAAGCTGCAACACACCATAACGGCCAGAACGCTCTACTGCTGTCATTGTGACCCAGCGGCCATGCTGTTTGTGGAAATCAATGGAGGCGGTGATATCCACATCACCGACACCGTCACCGTAGGTAAAGCAGAATGCCTCTTCATCCTTGACGTATTCTTCAACCCGCTTCAAGCGGCCACCGGTATAAGTATCCTTGCCGGTATCCACCAATGTCACCCGCCATGGCTCGGCACTGCGGCGATGCACCTGCATTTCGTTATGCGTCATGTCAAACGTGACATCCGAACGATGCAGGAAGTAGTTGGCGAAGTATTCCTTGATGACATACCCCTTGTAGCCACAACAAATGATGAAATCGTTAACACCATGTGCTGAATAGATTTTCATGATATGCCACAGGATTGGCATTCCCCCAATCTCAACCATTGGTTTTGGTTTGACACTGGTTTCTTCTGAAAGACGGGTGCCAAGACCCCCTGCAAGAATGACTGCTTTCATATTTTGTAACCCTCTGGGTTTATTTGAGAGTGATACTTAACTCACTGATGGAAATAAGTGTTTTGCTCTGCCCTCAGGCGGTCGCACAAGCGGCCCTCAGGCAATACCACGTCGTCATAAGTAATCGGGTGATCCTTGGGAACGTCATGTTTCATGCTGCAACCTTCTGACAGTCCCATCGGCAGGAGGTTTTCCGCCTGACAAACAGCGGCATTTTCCGCTGCGCCATAACAGGTAAAACCACCAATTCCATCCAGCACCTCACCGGCTTTAAGATCCCGCTTTGCCAGCGTAATGACATCCACCACCGGCCCACCGACAGGCGCAACTGCTGCATCACCGAACAGCACTGCACGCGCCACCGTTAACGGCACTTCCAGATGGCAAAGGTGGTAGGGGGTATAAAAGACATACAAAGGGCCGTCGCCCATCTTGTAATATTTGAGGTATTGCTGCTGAATCGGATTGTCATTATAACCCAGCACGAAAACACCCGGCGTCCGTTGCGCACCCAGCACATAATCAACCAGGCCCGTTTCCAGCATTTCGTCCAGCGGAAACAGCGTCGCCGAATCATTGACATCGCCGCAGGCCGGGCCATACATGCCCCGCTGCCCCACCTTGAAGCCGGTAGCATTGGCGACGACTGCCATTTCCATGGAAATCTTGGTGCCATCAGCAAACGACGTCACCATACGGGGCTTCTGCTTATACTGTTCCGCATAGGCCCGCTGGGTTTCCGGCGTCCGGTAAGGATCCTGCAAACCCTTGATATTCCCGGCCAGAACAGGGCGGCAGCCAATGCTTTTCACATAACGGAACAGGTTCATCACAACGCCGGGCTGGTCGCCATCAACGTTGGTCATCACGACTCCGGCCCTGTCTGCATAGACTTTCAGGATCGGCCCGACAGTTGCGTCCAGTTCCGCATTCATCAGAATGATGTGCTTGTTATTCTTGATGGCCGCCATGGCAACATGGGCGCTAAACTCCACATCACCAGTGGCTTCAACCACCGCATCCACCTGACTCGACTGACAAACCAGGGCAGGATCACTGGTTACTGCATAATTACCACTGGCAATCAACACATCCAGTTGCTCCAGCGTGTCAGCACGGGTCACATCATCAACGCCAGCCTGCTGGTAAGCACGTTCAGCTTCCGATACAGTGCGATTGGCTACCGCGACCAGCTTCATGCCGGGCACCCCTTGCAGGATTTGCAAGGCGACACCACGTCCCATGTAGCCAGCCCCGACAATGGCAACCCTGACCGGATTACCCTCTTTCTGCCTTTTCTCCAGCGCAGTATCAACAATAATCATTTAATATCCCCTGTAAAAGTGAAGCATTAGGAGGCGGTATAATCCGGCCAGTTTTGATCTTTTGGAGAAACGGTACTGATCGGCAAAGGCCACTCAATTCCGAAAGCAGGGTCATTAAAGCGGGTTCCACGCTCACACTCTGGGGTGTAAAACTCAGAAACCTGATAAAAAACCTCGCAATTTTCTTCCAGTGTCTGATAACCATGAGCAAAACCTTTAGGCACATAAAGCATCACATGATTACTTTCAGTCAGCTCAACACCGAACCACTGTTTGTGCGTGGGTGAATCCGGGCGCAAATCAACAATCACATCGAAGATGGCACCCTTGGTACACCGCACCAATTTGACTTCCTCCGCAGGTGCCACCTGTCGATGCATGCCCCTGAGAGTTCCCTTGAATTTATTGAATGAGAGATTGCTTTGCACGAGCGCAGATTCCAGGCCATGCTTTTCAAACTCCCTCTTGCACCATGCCCTCGCAAAAAAGCCACGGTCATCCCCGATTATATGGGGCTTGATTACATAAGCACCTTTCAGGTGCGACTCTTCAAATATCATCATGCACATCCATTAAATTAGTTGTTCAACACTCCATGTAGAGCGCTTCATGCACGTATGCCATTGCATTATCTGAGGCACGTAAAAAGCATACATCCATATTTTTCATTTATCGCCAAGAGCTGGCTGACAGAGACAAAAGAGCCGACAAAGTGTACAAATCACCCTCTCTTCAAGTATCCCTGAACACGCACGGACATCAAATCCAGCTTGCCTGCGTCACGCCGCCCCCTGCTCAAACAGCGCCCTTGTCCACACTCCGTAAAAATAATTCAAATTAATTGTTTCTTTTCCAGTTTGCCCAAGCGCACCATATAAACCACAAAGCTGGCAATAAATAATAGAAATATCACGGCATCCTTCTGCGGGGAACGCATGGAAACCTCCAGCACAACCCCAACCACCGCAAACAAGGCTGAAAGCGAGCATATTTTGACCAAGACGGAATGACGGGATGAGCCGCGCGACAACAAGTGATGCAAATGGGTTCTATCAGCCTCAAAAACCGGCTTGCCAGCACGAATACGCCACAACATGACCCGCACCATATCCATTAGCGGAAAAGCAATCAGCCATAAAGCCGTAGAAATGGAGAAGCTTGGCTGTCCTCCCTGACTACCCCTTACCAGCAGCCAGACCACAGTCAAGCCGATCAACATGGAACCCGTATCCCCCATGAAAATCTTCTGCACCCGCAACGGTGAAAAGCCCATATTGGCGGCCAGGTAAGGAAGCAGCGCCACTACCATGAGCAGGGACAGGTACACGCCATTCATGTCGGAATTGAGCAAAAACAATACAGCCAGCGCCAGGAAAGTAATCAGGGAAGAAATCCCTAACAAGCCATCCACACCATCAATCATATTAAACGCATTAATGCCCGCAATCACTGCGATAACCGTCAACAGGATGCCAGCATTTCCCAGGTATATCTCCCCCAAACCAAACAGGTTACCTGCATGACTGATATAGAGACCAGCGCCAAAGTACATGATAAGCGCCACCAAGCCCTGCACAACAAGGCGAATCTTGGGAGAAATCTCCCAGGAATCATCCATCACCCCGAGAACGACAATCAAACTACTGCATACCAGATAGGTGGTAAAACCCATACCGGGGATCGTCAGTAACATAATGCCAGAAGCCAACCCCACATACACAGAGATCCCCCCAACCAAGGGGATGTTACCACTATGCAGCTTGCGGTGATTCGGCACATCCACCAACCCCACTCGATCGGCATATGGGGATAACAAAAATATTGATAATGCTGACATAAAAGCCACCACTAACGCGACACCAAACAAAATCACGGGAACCTCCTGTTATCAAGATCCTGAATACTCATTAGCTAAAAACCATTATTTTTGACACGCTACCGCCCTTCTGGGCATACAGACAAGAACCAAGTGACACCAATTCAATACCCTACACAATCAATTGATCGTCTAGGAACCAGCCATCAATCCAATAAATTAAATATAAATAGTATTGATTGATAAGCACACCTTAACATACCGGGCAATACACAATGATTGATCACTAATCACAAAAAAGGGAGACAAGCCAAAATAGAATCAAATGAAACCATTTGAAACGGTTTAATGCCTGCGCCAAACATCACCATGCTTCCATAAATAATAATAATTAATGCAAAGATTAATAAATCAAGACTATCGACAACTACCTACTATAATTTTCTTTAGCATCGTTCCAGCTACTCGCGCCTCTGAACGGCGACATTTTCAACCCAAAAGGCATCCAATACTCATGTAGTGAGTTCGAGGCATGACACAAATACTCAAAAATCATTTAGATTAATGACAAATCAATACAGATAATGAAATAAATAATCTTATACACCAGACACAACTATAGACCTTTTCGGTAAAGTTTTGCTTAAAATTTTTTATCTATAATCCAAATAAATAATCAATATAGTTCAGAAAAACCATATCGCCATAAATTCAAGTATTTATAATGTTTTGTTTTCTTAATTAGATTAAAAAACAAGCAACTTTAATTGCCGAATGATTCTCTAACTATGTTTCATTTATCGATATACGGGCAAATATGCCGACAGTCGGTCACAAAAGAGCTATTAAAAACTTTTGTTGTAATACGCAAGAAATAGGATATTAAAATAAAATCAATCCATATAATCTATCATATTTCATCACAAATAACTATGGCAGCCTGCTTAATGAAAAAATTCCCACGAAGATGGTGTAGAGTTCTGCAAACCCGGTAAACTAACCGCCACACTGGATGGGCACTGAAACTCATGGAAAAACAACACTCCCGCGTGATTTCACCACACGGCAACCAAGCTGAAGAAAGGGCTGATGATCATATTCGCCCCCGTCGCCTGCGTGACTATATCGGCCAGCCAGTCGTTCGCGAACAGATGGAAATATTCATCGGCGCAGCCCGTAAACGTGGCGATGCACTTGATCATGTCCTGATTTTTGGCCCTCCTGGGCTTGGTAAAACCACGCTTTCCCACATCATTGCCCACGAAATGGGCGCAAACCTGCGCCAAACGTCCGGCCCTGTACTGGAAAAGGCTGGCGACCTGGCTGCGCTCCTCACCAACCTGGAACCCCACGACGTACTTTTCATCGATGAAATCCATCGTCTTAGCCCCATGGTGGAAGAAATCCTCTACCCTGCAATGGAAGATTTCCAGCTCGACATCATGATTGGCGACGGCCCGGCAGCGCGCTCCATCAAGCTGGATCTGCCACCATTCACACTGGTCGGCGCAACGACCCGTGCCGGGCTGCTGACCTCCCCGTTACGCGACCGTTTCGGCATCGTACAGCGGCTGGAGTTTTATAATGCTGACGATCTGGCTTATATCGTACAGCGCGCTGCTGGCATCCTCGGAGCACAGATTGACGCCGATGGAGCACGTGAAATTGCCTGCCGTTCACGCGGGACGCCGCGCATTGCCAACCGCCTGCTGCGGCGGGTGCGCGATTTCGCCCAGGTCAAGGGAGACGGCGTGATTCATGCAGAACTGGCCGACAAGGCGCTCAACATGCTGAATGTGGATGAACAGGGTTTCGACCACATGGACAGGCGTCTGCTGCTGGCCGTCATGGAAAAATTCGATGGTGGCCCGGTCGGGGTTGACAGCCTCGCTGCCGCTATTGGGGAAGAACGCGGCACTATTGAAGATGTGCTGGAACCATTCCTGATCCAGCAGGGATTCCTGATGCGCACACCACGTGGACGAGTCGCCACCCGGCGCGCCTGGCAGCATTTCGGCCTGAACATGCCCACCGACACAAACAATACCAGCAATACGGAAGGCACAAACCTTGACCTCTTCGAATGAATTTATCCTGCCTGTCAGGGTCTATTATGAGGATACGGATGCAGGCGGTGTCGTTTACCACGCCAACTACCTCAAATTCATGGAACGCGCCCGCACTGAATGGCTGCGTTCACTGGGTTTGGAACAGGACGAGGTGGCACAACGCTTGCATATTTTGTTTGTAGTTGGGGAGGTTAGCATTAGCTATAAAAAACCGGCTCGCTTCAATGAGAAACTTTTTGTCAAAACTGCTATAAAAGGTGTGGGAAAAGCCAGCATGACATTTAATCAGGGCATTTGGCGTGAAAAAACCGAGGGTAGCCACGAACTGTTGGCCAGCGGTAGCGTCAAAGTGGTTTGTGTCAACGATATTGAATGGCGGGCAACCCCCATACCAACAGAAATAAGGAATCTATTCCAGTGAGTACCGATCTTTCCATTCTACAACTGATTATCGATGCCAGTCTGGTTGTAAAAATCGTCATGGGGCTACTTGTGATGGCATCGCTGATGTCATGGGCGCTGATCATGACAAAATCCGGCAAAATCAGTGCCACCCAGACCAGTGTTGCGCGCTTCGAAGACCGTTTCTGGAGTGGTGTATCACTGAACTCCCTGTATGAGGAACTGTCCCAGAAAACAAACCGGCAAGGGCTGGAACGTATCTTCTGGGATGGCTTCCACGAATACAAACGGGCCATCGGCGTAGACCCTGCCTCCCGCCTGTCGCTGACGGATTCGGTGCAACGCGCCATGCGGGTCGCCTCCTCCAAGGAAGTGGACGAGCTGGAACAGAACCTGGCATTCCTGGCCACGGTAGGCTCAACCAGCCCTTACGTCGGCCTGTTTGGAACCGTATGGGGAATCATGAACTCATTCATTTCACTGGGACAAATGCAGCAAGCCACCCTTGGCGTGGTCGCCCCCGGCATTGCCGAAGCGCTGATCGCCACTGCCATCGGCCTGTTCGCAGCAATCCCGGCGGTTATTGCCTACAACCGTTTCAGCGACAAGATCGACCGGCTGAATGTCAGCTACGACAACTTCCGTGAAGAATTCACCGCCCTGCTGGAGCGCCACGCCGCAGCACAGAGGAAAAGCGCATGAGCCGCCGCCACCGTCGCGTCATGTCAGAGATGAACGTCGTGCCCTACATCGACGTCATGCTGGTGCTGCTGGTCATTTTCATGGTGACAGCACCCATCATGAAAGCCGGGGTGGAGGTTGATGCACCTGATGCACAGGCCGAACCACTGACAGCCGACAACCAGCAAGAACCGCTGACCATTTCCGTCAACAAGAACGGCCAGTTTTTCCTGGATGACGGCTCAGAAGTAGCTGCCACCGACATTACCCGATATGTCTCAGGGCAACTCGACCCGCAAGGCGAACGCCCCATTTACGTGCGGGCAGATGGTTCGGTGGAATACCGTTACCTGATGAATGCCATGGTCGCCGTACAGCAGGCCGGAGCCAAAAAAATCGGCCTGATGGCAGACCCCGCCCCCTCCAACCAACCATAACCGGCAAGGGCTAAACGACAGGTATGTGGAAAGAGCTGACAAAAAATCCGAAAGCACTATTCTGGGCAATCGTACTGCACGTTTTTATTGTGCTGTTGCTGGTCATCAGCTTCAAACTGACCGATCGCCCTGAACCGGAGGCGGGCAATCCGGTGCAAATGATTGCCTCCGAAGACGTAATCACTTCACCCGACCAGGCCAGCACCACACCGGATCAACAACCGGAAGCCCAACCCCCGGTAACCGAACCGGAAAAGCAACCGGAGCAACCGGAGCCGACCCCACCAGAAAAGGCCAAAACAGCCCAGGACAGCGCCGCAATAGCCGCTGAAAAAGCCCGTCAGCAAGCCGTTGCCGAAGCCCGACGCAAGGCATTGGCCGAACAACAGGTACGCGAAAAAGCAGAAGCCGCCAAGGAAGCCGCCCGCCAGAAAGCCGCAGCCGAGAAACGAGCCAAAGCCGAAGCCGCACGCAAAGCCGAATCGCGAGCAGCCGAGCGCGCCGCTGACGCCAAGGCAGAAGCCAAGCGACAGGCACTAGCCGCCGAAAAGCGCAGACAGGCGGAAGCCGAACGCAAAAAAGCCGACGCTATCGCAGCTGAAAAAGCCGAAAAGAAAGCAGAAGCCGCCAAAGAAGCTGCTGCCGAAAAAGCCAAGGCAGAAGCTGAAGCCAAGGCAAAATCCGAAGCCCTCGCCCGCAAACAGGCGGAAGCAGACAAAAATCGCAAAGCCGCCGAAGCCGAACGTGAACTGGCCGAAGACCGCGAACGCTGGAAAGCCGCTGAAGCCAAACGCAAGGCTGCCGAAGAAGCCGCCGAACGCCAACTGGCCGAAGACCGCGAACGCTGGAAAGCCGCCGAGGCCAAGCGCAAAGCTGCCGAAGAAGCCAAACGTGCAGCCGCTGGCGGCAGCGGTGGCTCCGGTGGCGGCCCCAGTGCCCGCGACCTCAGCTCCGCACGCGCGGAATGGGGACGAAAAATCAAGGCGCGGGTCGAAGGCCGCTGGAACCAGCCCCCTGGCACAGCAGGCATGTCCGCGCGCGCTTCCGTCAAGGTGCGTTCACCGGGCTACATCAGCCGCCTGACCGTCACCAGCTGTAGCGGCAGCAAACCGTTTTGTGACTCGCTCGTGTCCGCCATTCACCGATCCGAGCCTTTCCCAAAGCCACGTTACGACGAGTTGTACAATGAAACCCTTGTTTTGGTATTTTGAGTAAGCCATGAAAACGAAACTGATTACTACATTATTATTGGCCGCAGGTTTGCTGTTTACGACGGCTGTCCGTGCCGAACTGGTCATCCAGATTGACGGCGATGTCGACCCGGATGAAGGCACCCGCATCCTGGTCGCCCCGTTTGGCGAACAGGCCAAAATCATTGAGGCCGACCTGCGCCGCAGCGGGCGCTTTGCCCTGATTGACCCGGCGCGCGCAGGCCAACCCCTGCAAATGGGCCAACCGCTGAACGCCGAAGCCCTACGTACCAGCGGTGCGCAATACGTCGTGCTGGGGCGTCAGACAGGCTCGCTGGATTTTGAAATCGTCAAGGTTGATGATGGTCAGCGGGTAGGCAGCTTCCGCATTCCCCCGCATCCCAGCCCGCGCCGCATGGGGCACAAGGCAGCTGACCAGATTTTCCAGAAACTGACCGGCATCCGGGGCGCATTCGATACCCGCATTGCTTACGTGTCTGCCAGTGGCGCTGCGCGTAACCAGACCTACCAGTTGATCGTGTCCGATTCGGACGGTTTCAACCCGCGCACCATCGTCTCTTCCCGTAAACCGGTGATGTCACCGAGTTGGTCGCCGGATGCGCGCCAACTGGCCTATGTTTCCTACGAAAGCGGGCGTCCTGTGGTGTATGTGCAGGATCTGGCCTCAGGCGGCAAACGCGCTGTTTCCGACCCGAACAAGTCCAGCATTTCACCAGCATGGTCGCCAGATGGCCGCTCCATCGCCATGAGCGTTTCCAACCGGGGAGATTACGACATCTACGTAGCCAGTGCCGGAGGCGGCGGGTTGCGCCAGATTACCAATACGCGCGGCATTGATGCGGAACCACAATGGGCCAACGCCAGCACCCTCATTTTCACCTCTGACCGTGGCGGCCAGCCACAGCTTTACCAGACCTCCGCTGGCGGTGGTGAAGGCAGCCGCATGTCGTTCAGTGGCAGCTACAATGCAGGGGCAAGCGTCGCCGGAAATAGTCTGGCAATGGTACGGCAAAATGGCGGGGCATTCCGCATAGCTGTCAAAAATGCCGCCACAGGCGAAGAACGCACGGTTTCACGCGGTACGCTGGATGAATCCCCCGCATTGGCACCGAATGGAACCATGGTACTGTATGCTACAGATGCCAACACGCGCGGATCACTGGCCATAGCCAGTGATAATGGCAAGGCGCATCAGATGCTGTATTCACAGGCAGGTGATGTACGTGACCCGGCATGGTCCCCTTATCTGGATTAATATTTAAACGAATAGCGAGAATGAGTGTCATGAATATCAATACATTAGCGATTTCCCTGCTGATGTCAGCAGTCCTGGCAACCGGTTGCGCCCAGCAAGGCGGCAGCGCATCAGGTGGAACCATTGGTGCTGGCGGCACCGGCAGCAGCACGGGGGATAGCGGTTACAATAACGGTAGCGGCTATAACAACGGCGGCTACAACAATTACGGCGCAGGCAACGGCCAGTACAACCCCGCTGACCTGAAAAACCCTGCCAGCATCCTGTCACAGCGGGTCATTTACTTCGATTATGACCGTTCCGACATCAAGCCGGAGTATGTGAACATTCTCAATGCCCACTCCTCGCTGCTGGCTGCTTACCCCAACCTGCGGGTACGCCTGGAAGGCCACGCAGACGAGCGCGGCTCACGTGAATATAACGTCGCCCTGTCAGAACGCCGTGGTTATTCCGTGCTGGATTACATGCAAATCAAGGGGGCACGCAGCACCCAGATGGACGTGATCGGCTATGGTGAAGAAATTCCGGCTGCCTTCGGGCATAATGAGGCAGCATGGGGTAAAAACCGCCGCGTCGAAATCAAATATCCCGGAGAATGATTGACATGAACAACTACAAGGTTAACCAGCATGTGTTGGCCGTTCTGGTTACCACCCTGCTGGCAATGCCTGTCATGGCAGAGCCGATTTCGGACGAAGCCGCCATCCAGTTGCTGCAACGCCTGAACGAAATGGAGCGTGAAGTCAGCAGCTTGCGGGGTGAAAATGAGCAGTTACGCAACGACCTGGAAGAATTGCAGAAAAACCAGAAAGACGGTTTCCTGCAAGTCGACGAACGCATCGAAAAGCTGAATCCTGACCAGCCAGCAGAGGGTGTTCCTGTCAGTGATGATGCCACCACCGATAGTAAAGATACGGCTGCCGATGCCAAAACGGAAGGCAAGCCTGAAAAAGGCGACCCCAATGGTTTTTACAGCTACGGCACTGGTACGCTGGACGACAAGAATCTCGCCGTATCAAAAAGTGACGAGAAAACAGCAGAAGACAGCAGCAAACCAACTGATGTGCCTGCGACTGATGATACCAAACCGGCAGAAAGCAGTAATACGGATAGCCAACCTTTGCCAGCGCGGGAAGAACGCTCCGTTTACGACGAAGCTTTCAAGACCCTGCTGAAAGACCCGAAGGCTGCCATCCCTGCTTTCCGTAGTTTCCTCAAAGACTATCCGGAAAGTTCACTTGCCCCCAGCGCCCAGTATTGGGTCGGTGAAGCACTGTATGCAGAAAAGGATTACAAGGCAGCTACCGATGAATTCCTGGTTGTGCTGAAAGACTACAAAGGCAGCGACAAGGCTCCGGATGCGGCACTGAAACTTGGCTACAGCTTCTACGAGATGAAAGAGTGGGTAAAGGCGCGCAAAACACTGGAAGATGTCACCAAGTTCTTCCCGGATAGCGATGCCTCCAAACTCGCGGGAGAGCGGCTGGACAAGATGAAGGGTGAAGGGCATTAAACCCGGATCAGGTTCCCAAACGCCGTCTTTATGACGGCGTTTGTTTTAACGCTGAAATAAAAAGCAATCCGTATGATTTTCATACTGAATTGAATATTTTAAAAAGGTTGTTCGTCATAATCTGCAAAATCATGATTCTTTGCATATAGTTATAGGGAAATACTCAGGCGGAGGATACGAATGTCTGCAAAACACCCCCCGGAATTCCTGCAAGGATTGCAGCCGGAAACATTAAAAACAGCGGCAGCACGCCGTTTCGCAGATTTTTGTCTGCAAGACTTCCCTACCCATGCAAAAGCGGAAGGCTTCGACCCACAAGTTTACGCCGATGCCGCAAGTCTGGTCATCGCCAGACTCGAAGCCACCCGCCACATGGAGTAAGCGCATGATCATCACCTCACTGATAGCGGAAAATTTTCGCAAATACGAGCGCCTGCACCTGAAAGATTTGCCGGAACGCGGCCTGCTGGCAGTGGTCGGCAGTAATGAATCAGGCAAAAGCAGCATCGGCGATGCCATCCAGTTCGGCCTGTTCGGGCGCACGGATCTGGTACCCCCGGAAGAAACCGCCAAACTGATCCGCTGGGGAACCGATCAGGCAACCGTTACCCTCAAGCTCAAGCACCGCGATCACGAATACCGCCTGATCCGTTCCGTCAACCAGGCGGGCGACACCCTGGCAACCCTGTTTTCCACAGAGGAAGGGCTGACGCTGGCGGATACCCCTGAAGCCACCGAGCGCCAGCTCAAATCCTTGCTCGGTTACAACTACAAGGCGTTCGTACAATCATTTTACTGGAGCCAGCAAAGCACCAAAGTGAAGCAAGGCGACAGCGACAACCTGCGCGCTCTCGCTGGCCTGCGCGAACACTCCCACCTGAGCGACCAACTGCAAAGCGAAAACCGCGAACGCCTGCAAACCATTGAAGACATGGACATCCAGCTCAAGGAAAGTCAGGCGGAACTTGAAGCCCTGCACATTGACGACACACGCCTGCCCAAACTGGAAGGCATCGGCACAGCACTGGAAGAACGCCAACAACACTTCCTGCAACTGGCACAGAAAGTTGACAAGGAAGCTGACGCATACCCCACCAACCATGAACGCTTCCACCATATCCGCCAGCGGTTCGAGCGCGCCAGCTTCTGGACCAAGCTAAGCCTGCTCATCTTCATTATCACCCTGCTGACTGGCGTATTTTTCCTGTTCGCCCCCTCAATGGGCAGCACGCTGCTGGCCAGCATTGAAAACAGCCTGCGTGAAAGCATAGGCCACACCGCCATCCGTATAGCCTCCTTCACCGCCCTGATCAGTGCCATCCTGCTCATTTACGGCTGGTGGCTGGACGCCCGCCACATGAACCCACTGAGGAAACAGGCTCGCAGCCTTTCCAGTGCCATGCAGGAAGCCCTGCATCTCACCAATACGCCCGCCAGCGAACAACTGGGCGGCGACGCGGGACAATATCTGCTGCAAACCCAGGCCGACATGCCAGAGCGCAGCAGCGACCACCCGGATATTGCCGTCATTCCCGAATGGGCAAAATCTGCCGAGCGTTACGAAACCTACCCTGCCAACATCAGCAGCATTGCCGATGCCGTCAATGTCAGCATGGAAAACCGTAACCGCGAATTCGGCGGCTACCTGAAAACCCTCTATTCCGATGTAGAAGCCGAGCAGACCAGCCTCAGCCAGCGCGACCAGATGATCGCCAGGATAGACCAGCAGGCTGACGCACTGGAACACATCCGCCGCGACCGCGTGGTGTTCGACACTGCCATTAACCTGCTGCAACGCAGCGGCAGCCACGCCATCAACCGCTTCAACCAGTTGGTGCGCAGCCGCTGCCAGGAACTGCTGAGGAAATTCACCGACGGACATTACGAATCGCTGGAAATCGCCCCCGACTTCAACCTCAAGGTCATGTCGCAAACCAAGGGTGGCTATCTTGATTTCAGCGAAATTTCTGCCGGAACCCAGCGGCAGATTGCCCTCGCCATGCGCATTGCCGTCGCCAACGCACTGGCGGACAGCACCCACACCCGCGCACAATTCCTGTTCCTGGATGAACCGCTGGCCTTTTTCGACCCGGAACGCACCGCCAGCACCCTCAACAGTTTGCAGGAAAACAGCAGCGGCGCAGTAAGCCAGATATGGCTGACAGCGCAGACCCAGCCCAACAACATCAACTTCACCCAAGTCATTACTTGCCCACAAGGTAGCCCAATACTGGAAACATAAGCTTTATTAGTTGATATTTCTCAAACTATAATCCTCTCTGCACACAGTTAGAGAGGAGGTTTTATGACATTTGAAGATTTCGCTTCAGCGCAATCGTTTTTCCTGATTGCTGGTTTTGTGATTGCATTCATTATGGGTGCGGTCGTCAACAAGACACACTTCTGCACCATGGGTGCTGTTTCCGACTGGATCAACATGGGTCACACCGGGCGTTTCCGCGCCTGGGGTCTGGCCATTGGCGTCGCCCTGCTGGGCGTGGTCATACTGGAAATGCTGGGGATGGCCAACCTGAACAGCTCTTATCCCCCTTACCGCAATGGCCAGTTGATCTGGGCAGAAAACCTGATCGGCGGCATCCTGTTCGGCATCGGCATGACCATCGCAGGCGGCTGCGGTAACAAATGCCTGGTGCGTATCGGGGCAGGTAACCTGAAATCCATTTTCGTGTTCCTGATCATCGGTGTGGTGGCGTATTTCATGCTCAACCCGTTCCCCGGTTCCGACAAGACGCTGTATTCCATCCTGTTCTACCCGTGGATCAGCCCGCTGGCGATCAACATGGGCGCATCCCAGGATCTGGGAACCGTGCTGGGTGGGGAAGCCAATGCCGTCACCATCCGCCTGGCCATTGGCCTGATTCTGGGGCTGTTCCTGGTATGGCTGGCGTTCAAGTCGAAAGACTTCCGCAGCAGCTCCGACTTTGCCATGGGCGGCATTGTGGTCGGCCTGTGCGTATTGGCGGCGTGGTATGTCAGCAGTAACGTCATGGTCAATGTCGACGGCGAAAACTACCCACTGAGCCAGTATTACGGCGAATGGGACATGCTGGCCGAGTCCGAGGAAGGCAAGCCTGCCATTGGTGCTGCGCTGGGGCCGCAATCCTTCACCTTCATCAACCCGATGGGGCAGGCAGTTGGTTATGCTGCGGGTGGTTTCAACAGCTCACTGCTGACTTTCGGTGTCATGGCGTTCTTTGGCGTACTGGCCGGTTCACTGGTATGGGCACTGGTTAGCCGCACGTTCCGCATCGAATGGTTCGCCTCCAGCGGCGATGTCGTCAACCATGTGCTGGGTGCCGTGTTGATGGGCGTCGGCGGCGTACTGGCAATGGGTTGCACCGTCGGGCAAGCCATTACCGGGGTCTCCACCCTGGCGATTGGCTCCTTCATTGCCTTTGGCGGCATCGTGCTGGGCAGCGCCCTGACCATGAAGGTACAGTTCTACAAAATGATGTATGAAGAGGACGCCAGTTTCGGTAGCGCATTGCTGACAGGGCTGGTTGATCTCAAGCTATTGCCTGAAAGCCTGAGAAAATTGGAAAAAGTTTAAATAAGGGCTTGAAAGTGGGAGTTGCTTACGTATAATAGCGCGCTCCGGGCCGTTAGCTCAGTCGGTAGAGCATCTGACTTTTAATTAGGTGGTCGTGCGTTCGAGTCGCACACGGCCCACCATCTTTGAATCAGTCCACAGTTCATATAGAATGTGGACTGGTGTTACGTATGATGATACTTAAACCCTCCGTTTAAGTACGAAACCAGAGCGGATGTGTAAGTCACACACATCCGCTTTCTTATTGCTAGCCATCAGGCTAAGTAAACCCTACCAATCTTCATCGTTTTTCCCTCCCAGTTCAAGCCCTATTTTTTGCTCGCCTGTACATAATTGAACATAACTGATCAAATATCAACCAAACATCAGGTGGCAGGCATCTTGCCTGAATCATAGCAAGATACCCGCCCATCAAGAAATCAGGAAATTATTGAGAAACTACAAAGACCGCAATCCTTGGGTCATCTTCCGCATACTTTCAGTATCTGACTGCACGTAACCCAATGTAGTCTTGATACTCGTATGGCCCAGCATACTTTGCAGATGTTTGAGATTCCGGTCTCCCTGATTGGCCACTTGGGTAGCAAATGTATGCC